>NZ_CP061033.1:1471264-2206897 GCF_014490575.1 Corynebacterium zhongnanshanii | reverse complement strand
TGTGCACACCCTGCATCGGATTGCGTGCGGGCCTCGCGGATAGTCACTATCCAGCGTTTGTGAGATCGGCCCGCTGAATTGTCCATCATCGTCGGAAAAAGGAGTGAAGTACCGTGGCTAAGGGCAAGCGTACTTTCCAGCCAAATAACCGTCGCCGTGCTCGCGTACACGGCTTCCGTACCCGTATGCGCACTCGCGCTGGCCGTGCAATCGTTTCTGCACGTCGTCGTAAGGGCCGTAAGTCCCTGACTGCTTAAGGTAGTTGGTACTCCCCCGCTGTCGCCCTCCGCACTGGAGGGCGATGCGGGGGATTTGGCGTATGTGATGCGTGTTCATCCCGCGCCTGTCACTTTGTGCCCGTCACTCTAAGGATTGAACATGCTCCCTCCACAACACCGGCTTCGTTCCACCGCGGCATTCGGCCGGACCGTGAAGAAGGGTCGCAAAAAGGGCTCGGCTACTGTGGTTGCTTACACTCTCGTGGATAAGTCTTCCGTGGCGTCCGTGGGAGGCCCGCGCGTGGGACTGATTGTGTCTAAGGCTGTAGGAAATGCCGTGGCTCGTCACCACACGTCCCGCCTTCTGCGTCACGCCAGCGCCGAAGCTCTCCAATCCTTGGATATTCCTACGGGCGCCCACATCGTTCTTCGCGCCCTCCCCGCCAGTGGGAGCGCAACCTATCAGGAGATTAAAGCTGATGTGTACAGCTGCATCCGGCGCAGCCTATGACCGCTCCGGTGAGCCGCGCGATGCCTACGCTGAGCACACCGCCATCGACGGCGACGGCGCTCCTGCGGCGCGCCGGTTGATCCTTTTTTACCAAGAGCACTTGTCAGGCCTTAAGATGGGTTCGACGTGTCGTTTTGATCCGACGTGCAGCAACTACGCCCTGACGGCGTTCACCCGTCACGGGTTTCTCAGAGGAACTGTGCTGACGGTCAAGCGCTTGGCTCGTTGTGGGCCGTGGCATCCGGGCGGTTGGGACCCCGTTCCTCCTCGCCGCACACAACGGCATTAATTCACTATTGATTACAACTAGGAGGCACCGTCACCCGTGCTGAATTTTGTTTATTACCCAATCTCCGCGGTGCTGTGGTTCTGGCACAAGGTATGGAGCCTTGTTCTTGACCCAGCGTCCGGCGTAGCGTGGGCGCTGTCCATCATCTTCCTGGTGTTCACCATCCGTATCCTCTTGGTGAAGCCTATGGCCAACCAGATGCGCTCGGCCCGCAAGATGGCCGAGTTCCAGCCGAAGATGCAGGCGCTCCAAGCTAAGTACAAGAACGATCGCCAGACTCTGGCTCTGGAGATGCGCAAGCTGCAGAAGGACATGGGCGTGAACCCTCTGGCCTCCTGCCTCCCGATGCTGGTTCAGTTCCCTATCTTCATTGGTCTGTTCCACGTGCTGCGCTCCTTCAACCGCACCGGCACCGGTACCGGCCAGCTGGGCATGACCATCGAGGAGACGCGTAACACCGGTAACTACGTGTTCTCCGTTCAAGATGTGCAGTCCTTCCTGGACGCCCGTCTGTTCGGGACGCCACTGTCTGCGTACATCTCCATGGCCGAGGAAAACTACGGCGCCTTCGCGGCCGATGGGTCCGTGGACTTCACCCGCACCAACATCATCCTTCTGATCGTTCCGATGATGCTGATCTCTGCTGTGCTGATGCACTTCTCCGCGCGCATGTCTCTGGATCGCCAGAAGGCTCGTCAGGCTGCGAACCCCAACAAGACCCCTCAGTCCGCCCAGATGCAGATGCAGATGGACATGATGCAGAAGATGATGCTGTGGGTCATGCCCGTCCTGTATCTGTTGGGTGGCTTCATGTGGCAGGTGGGTCTGGCAACCTACATGCTTGCTAACAACACGTGGACCTTCGTGCAGCAGAAGCTGCTGTTCGATAAGATGGATCGCGAGGAAGTCGAAGAGCGCGAGGCTAAGGCCGCTGCAAAGCGGACCTCCGCTCCTCAGGTTGGCGTCCGACCGAACAACCCGAAGAAGAAAAAGAAGAAGTAGCCTCTCTCCTACTTCCCCCGCCCCGACGCTCACCGTGAGCATCGAGGCGGTTTTCTTTTTCGCGTTAGGAATGAGCGCCAACCGGCACTAGAATGTTTCACGTGAAACATCCAGATGCAGCCGCTCAGATTTTCGGGGATCGGCTCCCGCTTGCGGTCCGATACGCTGAACTGTTGGAGACTGTCGCTACCGAACGCGGCCTGATCGGCCCGCGGGAAGTACCGCGGATCTGGGACCGTCACATCCTCAATTCCGCCGTCCTGTCCGAGGCGATCGACGCCGGCCTCCGTGTCATCGACGTTGGATCGGGAGCCGGTCTTCCGGGTATCCCGCTGGCCATTGCGCGTCCCGACCTGACCTTGCAACTGTTGGAGCCCTTGCTCCGCAGGACGACGTTCCTGAACGAAGTCGTCGCTGAGCTTGGTTTGGATAATGTGGAAGTCATCCGCGGCCGCGCCGAAGACAAGAACGTCATCGCTCAGCTGGGTGGTGCGGACATCGTCACCTCGCGCGCTGTCGCACCTTTAGGCAAGCTTGTTCAGTGGTCTTTGCCTCTGGTGAAGAACGACGGCGACATGAGGGCGCTGAAGGGTTCGAGTGTTGCAGACGAAATTGAACGAGATGCCTCGATCATTAAAAAGGCCGGCGGCGGGCAGCCTAGGGTACTGGAAGTAGGCGCGAAGACTCTCGCGGAGAGCACCCACGTGGTCGTGGTGCCGCGAATCAAGTAATCCACTCGAACGTCTTTTCACGTAGTCTCGCGGTTGTAGGGGCTAGAACATAGAATAGAGTTCTCTTCACACCGCGATGTTTCACGTGAAACATTGGCTGGGATAACGGAACGCTGGGCGTCGGATATTAAAGGACGAAATACGGCGTTGAACACACGCACGACGAGCACGACAAGGACGGAGATGGCTGAGATGGAGTGGGACGATACGCCCATCGCGCGCGCGGCGCGGCAGGCGGCGAAGCTGCAGAATACGTCGCGGCTGAAGCTCGAGCGGCCGGAGCGATGCCGCACAATCACCATCGCCAATCAGAAGGGCGGCGTGGGTAAGACCACGTCTACGGTGAATCTGGCCTGGGCGCTGGGGATGCACGGCCAGAAGGTGCTGGTGATCGACCTGGATCCGCAGGGCAACGCCTCCACTGCCCTGGGCGCAGAGCACCGCATGGGCACACCGTCCAGCTACGAAGTGCTCATCGGTGAGATGACGCCTGCCGACGCGATGCAGCAGAACGAGGTCAACCAGAATGTGTACTGCATTCCGGCGACGATCGATCTCGCGGGAGCTGAGATTGAGCTTGTCGCCATGGAGCGCCGTGAGTACCGGCTGGTGGAGGCCTTGAACGAGGAATTCATCGACGAATACGGGTTCGACTACATCTTCATCGACTGTCCCCCATCGCTGGGGCTGCTGACCATCAACGCGATGACCGCAGTGAATGAAGTGATGCTGCCGATCCAATGTGAGTACTACGCGTTGGAGGGTGTGGGTCAGCTGCTCAACAACATTACGATGATTCGGCAGAATCTGAACCCGGAACTGCACATCTCTGGCGTGCTGTTGACGATGTACGACGGTCGCACGAAGCTGTCTGAGCAGGTGTCCGACGAGGTGCGTAACCATTTCGGTTCTGTGGTGTTGGACAACCACATCCCGCGGTCCGTCAAAGTCTCCGAGGCGCCAGGCTACGGTCAGACCGTGCTGCAATACGATAGCGGATCGCCGGGAGCGCTCGCCTACTTCGACGCCGCCGTGGAGTTCGCTCAGCGCGGCGACTACCTGCCAACAGAATCCACTGCCCCGATCGGCATTGCACCGGAACTACACAAGGAGATGATCTAACACATGGCCACGTCCAAAAAACCAGCCATGCCGAACATGGGCGGCACGTTAGGGTCCGAGGCCAAGCGGGGTGGATTGGGGCGCGGACTGGCGTCTCTGATTCCTACTGGCGATCAGAAGCCTCGGTTGGGTCACGGTGCGGCCGACATTATTTTGGGGCCGTCGGGGGCTTCTGGCGGTGGATCATCTGATTCCGCCCGCGGCACTTCGAAACGTACCAGTGACAAAACAGGTGCTGCGGGCAGCGGGACTCGCGGAGCTGAGAAGGGTGAGAATTCTCGTTCTCGAGTGTCCGATGGAGCGCGTGGTGCCAAGGCGTCTGGAGTTGCCGAGACACCTGGAGGAGCTGGAGCATCCGGTACGTCCGGTATATCCGAGTCTGTGGGGACAACCAACGAGTTCGGCGCCACGTACCAAGAGCTACCGTTGAGTTCGATTCGTCCGAACGCGAAGCAGCCTCGCAGCAACTTCGACGAGGAGGCGCTCGCCGAACTGGTACACTCCATTCGCGAGTTTGGTGTGATGCAGCCGATTGTGGTGCGCTACTCCCCCGATGGCTCCACGGACTTTGAGCTCATCATGGGTGAGCGCCGTTTCCGTGCGTCCAAGGAAGCCGGCCTGGATGTTATCCCCGCTATCGTGCGTGAGACCGACGACTCCGCGATGCTGCGCGACGCCCTGTTGGAGAACATCCACCGTGCACAGCTGAACCCTCTGGAAGAGGCCGCTGCTTACCAGCAGCTGTTGGAAGAGTTCGGCGTGACCCAAGCGCAGCTTGCCGAGCGCATCGGACGCTCCCGTCCCCTCATTACCAACATGATCCGATTGCTGCAGCTGCCGGTGGCGGTTCAGCGTCGGGTTGCTGCAGGCGTTCTTTCTGCTGGTCACGCCCGTGCGCTGCTGGGGGTGAAGGTCGGGGCGGATGCTCAAGAGCGGCTGGCCTTGCGGATCGTGGCCGAGGGTCTCTCTGTACGTGCGACCGAAGAGGCAGTGACGGCGCTGAACCGCTCTGGTGGAGACCAGGCAACGCCGAAGCGGAAGGCCTCCACGAGGGAGCTTCCGGCTGATGTTCGGCAGTGGGCGGATGACTTCGGCGATGCGCTGGACACCAAGGTGAGCGTGCAGATGGGCAAGAAAAAAGGCAAGATTGTTGTAGAGTTCGGAGGCCCCGAGGACTTCGAAAGGATAATTGAGCTTATCAATTATTCGAAGAATAACTAATGAATCCCCAGACTATAGGAGAATAATCTATGGCGAACACCGTCGATCAGGTCATCAACGATCGCAGGGCGGTCCGCAAGTTCTCGTCGGAGTCTATCTCCGATGAAGTTCTTGACCGTATTGTGAACCTTGCGCTGGAGGCGCCGAGCGCCTTCAACTCCCAGCTTCGGGATATCGTAGTCGTTCGCGATCAGGAAGTGAAACAGGCTATCTATGACGCTGGCAAGCAGCAGCAGTTCCTGGATGCTCCCGTGGTGTTCGTCTTCGTCGGACGCTCCGAGAAGCTCCCAGAGGACGCCAACGAGATTCTCGGCGCCGACAGAGCTGAATTTGTTGCCGGTTACTTGAAGGACAAGACCCCACAGTTCCTGCGCGAGGCTGGCCTGAAGGACGCGTCTCTGGCGGCTGCGTTCCTCATGATCGCCGCTCAGAACGAAGGCGTGGCGACCTCCCCCACCACAGGTTGGGATGAGCAGGGAGTCAAGGAGGCCATCGGAATCGGTGGCCGGGACGACCGTTCGATCGCGTTGGTTATCGCTGCTGGTTACCCTGCTGAGGAGCCTGCACACCCGGGCCGCGCGGCAAATCGCCGAGTGAACGACCGGTACTAGGTCGGCGGGTTCGCCCACTCTTCGGCACCTGCTGTATGGGTCCGGGCGTTTGGCTGCGGCTAGTTAGCGGGCGATGCCGTTGAGGCGCTAGCTGAGTGTGGCAGGGACGCTAGCCCTGTCGGCGCCCAATGTTTCACGTGAAACATTCGAAAAAGTTCAATCCTGCACCCATGGGCGTCCCGCAGGACTACTATGGGCGCAGACGCATAGGCAGCAGCCCGCAAGCACAAGAAGAGAACCGCAGCGGCAACCAACGGCGCCACCACGCACGTGATGGTGCCACATGGCTGACGCTTCAGTCCGGAAGGGAGGTGGGATGGAACTCAGCATCCGCGGTATCCGCTATGACACGGCGCGGGACATTGAGTCCACGGCGCTGTCGAGCATGTTTTGGCAGATTCCCCATAGCGACGCCAACACCTGTGACAGCATTGAGGATCCACAATTTGAAAAAGAATTGTGGATCCAACGCGTCCTCATGGAATGGGGCACGTGTGCCTACACAGCCTTCGTCTCCACCGGAGACGAAGGCTCCACTCCCCTGCCGGCCGCGACCGTGGTGTTTGCTCCGTCCAACTACCTCCCAGGCAGCAGAGCCTTGCCCACCGCTCCGGTGTCCCCCGATGCAATCCTCATAACCAACGTGTACGTGGCCCTGCCGTACATGGGGCTGTACCTTGAGCATCGGCTGATCGATACCGTCCTGGAGGAAGCCAAACGCCGCGGCGTAAAGGCCGTGGAGGCATTCGCGCGCGTGGAGGCCCTAGACCATTCCCTGGTCGAAGAGTTGATGAACGCCGAGGGCAATGCAGGCACAGGCGCTGAGGGGGAAGGCACCGACGATCTCGGGGAGAAGGCCGGCACAGATCCCGCCGCAGGCGGCGTCGACACGCATGTGGGTACGCAGCAGGAGACAGCAACGCCGACGTTCTTCGCGGAGGCATACGGGGGTTGGGAGCCGCCGCAGGAGTCCGCGGCGAATGAGAAGACCAGCACGCAGCTGGAGCACGCGCCGATGCTGTCCGAGGACATCCTGGAGGAGCAGGGCTTCACTGTGGTGAAGGCGCATCCGCGGTTCCCCCGATACCGCAAGGAGATCGATGCGGGTGCCGGGCTGTTTGGTCGCGTGGAGGCGGATGACCACGAGCATCTGACCGGTCGCGAGGCCCTCGGCACCGTCATGGGCGGCCGCGCGCACCGCACGCCGCAGCCCACCTTCTTGCGCCTTGGCGATGATCGACTGTTCCGCCGCTAGACTGTAGGCCATGTCCCCCTCCCCCGCCGCCTCCGCTGCTACCCCTGTCAGTGACGCCCTCGATCGTCTTATTATCCACGACGCCGAAGCCTCCGACCCCCCAGCCGGCACCATCATCGTGCTGGACGATCACACGGGCAGCCTGACGGCCTGGGCGATGGAGCGCGTGAAAGCCTGGGGCAGCGGGGCCGTGCTGGTCCGCTGCCGCGATCTGAGGGAGGCTCGGGCCGTGGCCCGGCTCTCAGAGGGACAGAGCGCTGAGGCACAGAGCGATGAGGTGCTGAACAATGAGGCGCAGAGCGCTGACGTGCTCGTGACTGTTGCGGGCCTGGACGGCGCCCCGGGGAGCCTGGAAGAGTTCCTAGCCACCCACGTGAAACAACAGCCAGTCCTGGCGATCGGCCGCCTGCCGAAGGCTTTGAGCGCGCTGGAGGAATGGGCCACCGGCTGTGCACGCCACGGCGTGCCCCGCCTCATTCTGGGAGGTGCCAACAAGCACATGACCAAGTCCATGAACGCGGTGATCGAGCACTCCTTCTCCGAGGTGCATGGCTTGCGAGGTAAAGGTAAGAACCGTTGCCTGGAGGCAACGGTTCCGAAAGAAGGAGTGCATGCCTACGAGCCCGCCACACAGGAGTACTGCGGGGCAAGGCTGCATGGCCACGGCGGAGTGTTCTCAGGGGCGAAGCCAGACCGTGGAGGCCAGGCTCTGGCGGCCGCTGCCGTGCAGTGGCTCGAACGGAGGGACAGTGGGAGTGGCGCCCGCACCAACGATGGCAACACTACCGGCGATGGCGGGCGCAGCCACCTGCACATCGTGGATCTTGGATGTGGAAATGGGACTGTGACGGCGGCGATGCTGGCGTCGGGTCACACGGGGGTGAGGATCGCGGCGACGGATGTGGATCTGGATGCGGTGCTGTCGGCGTCGAGGGCGATGAAGGGCAACAGCGCGGTGACGGTCACGTGGGACGACGCGGCGTCGGCACTGGAGGCCGGGACTCAAGACCTGGTGCTGCTCAATCCGCCGTTTCATGAAGGCACCCGCATCGACCCCACTCTGGTGCAGCCGCTGCTGGATGCGAGCGCGCGGCTGCTCAGGCCCGGCGGGACGCTGCTGTTCGTGCACAATGCGCACCTGCGCTACCGGCCCGTGGTGGAACAGCGTTTCGGTACGGTGACTCAAGTGAGCCGGGACGCTACGTTCACTGTGCTGGAGGCAACGCGCTAGCTGCCCGCTCAGGGGCCGTTAGTGCGCGGGGTAAGCAGTGTGCGCACTGGCGTGGGCCTGCACTAGCCGCTACTTGTGGGTGCCCTCGGCCTTCAGAATGTCTGCGAAGTTGAACGTGCCGGTGGCGTGGACGTCCTTGTCCATGAGGTACAGGCGCTTCACGGAGACCACGATGGCCTCGGCGATCTTATCGCGCATCGCGGGATCCGTAAGGACGCTTAAATCCTCCGGGTTCGTCATATAACCAGGCACCACCTGCACGGCAGGCATGCCCGTCAAACGCAAAATATCCCAGGTGCGGCCATGGTTGAAGCAGTTTTGAAGCGGGGTTCGGGCGCAGATCTCGCGCTGGATGAAACCGCTGAGCCGCTCGCCCACCAGGGAGGAATAACCATTGAGTGAACCGAAGTAGAAAGACGCCACGCCGTGCGCCTTCTCGTTCGGATAGATGTCCGCCTTGAGGGAGATCAACAAATCCGCACCGAACGCGTTGGCGATATTCGCCCTGTCCTGCGAGGACGGATCCGCGGAGCGGGGTCGGGAAATGATGGTCTCCATGCCTGCGGCAATCATGCGGCCCTCGATACGGCCGGCGAGATCCCACAGGATCTCCTCCTCCGTCACCTGACCGAAGGGGCCCTGGGCCGTGTAGCCCGTGTTCGCGCCACCCAACGCAGGGTCAATCACCACGCGCTTACCGGATAGCTGAGGGCCGGAAGAGCGGATCTGTTCCTTCTCACGAATGGACTGTGGGGAGCCGCCGGTGATGCGACGCCCCAAGTAGGACAGCGCTCGGAGAGTGTCCGGGCCCACTACCCCATCGGCCTTCAGGGCATAATCCGTCTGATACGCAACCACCGCATTGTGGGTGCTGGTGCCGAAGTGGCCATCCACCCGGGAGGTGTAGAAACCCAGATCATGAAGCTGGGTTTGAAGCTGGGTGACATCGTCGCCCACCAGCTGGTTGGTGTTCAAGGACAGCACGCGGGCGCCTAAGGTATAGGAAGCTTCCCGCAGGGCGCGCAGCGTTCCATTGGTGATCATGCCGTCGGCAATGATGCCGCGTTGTTGTTGGAAGGCCCGAAGGGCGTGCGCTAGGGCGTCGTCAAAAAATTCATCCTCGGGAGACCACCGTTGGTTGGATCCGGAGACCTCACCGGAAAAACCGTCCAGAAGTCCAAGACGGGCCAAGGTTGCACGAACCTCCGCGACACGCGGGCTACGGTCGCCGACTTGGAGAACAAGTCGATCCACTTAGGCACCACTTTCGTATCAAGGACTACAGGAACAAAGAGGTCACACTGCATTCACAGGGACCGTGCTCTAACCACTTTACCCATAGACGGGACAGATGTTCATAAACGCGCCGAGAGCTGCACAAACGCGTTCACAGAGGCCTGAGGCTACGCCAGCTCCTCCAGCTTTTCCTTCAGCTCTTCCTTGGACTTCACGCCCTTGAACTCGGCGACCTTCTTGCCGTCCTTGAAGACCATCAACGCCGGAATGGACATCACCTGGAACATGGCGGCCAGCATGCGCTGCTCGTCCACGTTCACCTTCGCAACCTTGGCGGTGCCATCCACATCCGTGGCGAGCTCCTCCAACACAGGGTCCATGCGCTTGCACGGTCCACACCACTCGGCCCAGAAGTCCACCAGCACGGGCTGATCGGATTCCACAACCTCTGTGCGGAAGGTTTCCTGGGTGACTTTCACAATATTGGACATGTGAGTTCCTTCACTAGCTTTCTTGCTGAGTACGAGATGCTCGGCGCCTAGCCCAGCGAGGCCAGGTAGTGCTCAGCGTCCAGGGCTGCGCGGCATCCGGAGCCCGCGGCGGTGATGGCCTGCTGGTAGTGGGAGTCCACCAGGTCGCCGGCGGCAAACACGCCGGGAACGTTGGTGCGCGTGGACGGCTCGTCAACCTTCACGTAGCCGTTGTCCTGCAGGTCTACCTGGCCGTCGAAGACGGAGGTGCGTGGATCGTGACCGATGGCCACGAACATCGCATCCATCTCCACCTCACGCTGCTCGCCGGTGACGGTGTCCTCCAGCTTCAGGCGCTGCACGGCACCGTCGCCAAGCACCTCCACTACCTTGGCGTTGGTGATGAAGGAGATCTTCGGGTTGTCCTTCGCGCGCTCCAGCATGATCTTGGAGGCGCGGAACTCCTCGCGACGGTGGATGATGGTGACGCTTTGGCCGAACTTGGTGAGGAAGTCCGCCTCTTCCATGGCGGAGTCCCCGCCACCGATCACGGCGATCTTCTTGTCCTTAAAGAAGAAGCCGTCGCAGGTGGCGCAGGCGGACACACCGCGGCCCAACATCTCTTGTTCACCGGGAACACCGAGGTAGCGAGGCTCCGCACCGGTGGCGAGGATCACTGCGCGTGCCTGGTATTCCTCACCGTAGGCCCACACCTTCTTAATGTCGCCGGACAGGTCCATCTTCTCGATGTCTTCGCTGCGCAGGTCTGCGCCGAAGCGCTCTGCCTGGGCGCGCATCTCTTCCATCAGGTTGGGGCCCATGATGCCGTCGCGGAATCCGGGGAAGTTTTCTACTTCGGTGGTCTGCATGAGCAGTCCGCCGTATTCGATGCCTTCGAAGACGAGTGGCTTCAGTTCCGCGCGGGCTGCGTACACGGCTGCGGTGTAGCCTGCTGGTCCGGAACCGACGATGATGACGTCGTGGATGGTTGGGTTGTCCGACATGTGGAAGGCAGTCCTCTCAGGTGGTTCTTGTGTTGTTCCTGTATTGATTCTTCCCTTAGTCTAACCAGCGGAGGCCACAGAGTATTCCTGAGGGTTCAGCAGCCGCTCGAGCTGCTTTTTTGCTCGACTGCGCCGCGATTTTACCGTCCCGACGGGGATGCCTTCGCGCCGCGCGTACTCGTCCACGCTCATTCCCTTGAGGCTGGTGTTGATGAGCACGTCGCGCAGCTCCGGGCTCATTTGCTTGAGCGCGCGGTGCACGTCCATCCGAATGACTGCGCGTTCCAATGCGTTGTCCGAATCCGCGGCGAGGTGCATCGTCGCCCGAGGCGTAGCCCCGCTTCGATGTTCCACGCGCAGGATGCTGTCTTCGAGAGGCAGGTTGGGCGCGTGGCGCGTCTGTGTGCGCAGGAAGGTGTGGCAGGCGTTGCGCATGATGGCGACCATCCACGTGCCGACCGTGGAGGTGCTCTCTGCCGTCAGGCCCCGGAACTTCCGCGCGAAGCGGTGGATGCGCAGCAGGCCTTCTTGCAGGACATCCATGTGGTGGTCGGCCGGCACACAGCTGCTGTGGATCGCCCACCACAGTTGCCGGTGATACCTGCGCACCAGCGCCGTGAACGCCCATGGATGGCCGTCGAGGTGCCGACGCAGTAGTTCTACGTCGTCGAGTGCGATGCTCAATCTTTCTTCATCCCGACGCCAAGCGTCGTGGTTCATCGGCGCCATCATTGCCCTGTGCAGTGCGATGGTCATGGGTCTTTCCCCTCCCCCAAAGGTTGTCAGTATTGGTATCCACCACCTCGTGTGGCGGCTGCTGGCGATCCCCCGATCGCTGTGCTTTTAACCCTAGTGGAGGCGTACATAAAAGTCCCCCTGTCTTTCTCAGCCTGTGGATAACTGGAGGCTGGAAGGACAGGGGGACGGGCTTCGCGGGCGCTAATTGGCGGGTGCTGTGGGGGTGGGGGTGCTGTGTTTTGCCGCGCCGGGATAGCGTCCGACCAGGGACAATTCGCCAATGCTTGCTTGGCCCTGTGGGTCAGGGAGCTTAGTTATCCACAAGATCACGCGGTTGGCCTTCGGGGACTCTCCCTCGGCCCGGGCGCCGCGTTCGCCCCCGGAAGGCTGGGAATCCGTGGTGTGAGTGGATCCATTTGTAGAAGTACCTGGGGTGCGCGCTGCGTCGGAGGCAGCCGCGCTGTCTCGACCGTCTCGACCGTCCGCGCCGACCGCATCGTCGGCCCGGGATGCCGGCAGGCTGATCGTGTGCTCCTCGGCGGTGACGTCCTGGGTGGCCAACAGCGTGGTCTGATCGAGGGAGGTGACGTCCCCGTCGGCCACACGGATCTCCACGCGCATGCCTGGCGTGAGGCCAGCCAGCGTGGCTTCCGTGAGGGAGGTGTCCTTCGGAAGATCCACCATCAGGCCAATGCCGTTCTTCGCGCCGTTGGGCCCCAGCGGCTGGAGGTAGGAATCGGACTGCCAGCGGGTGGCGCTGTCGCCGTCGATGATGAGGGGCGCGCGCTCCGGATTATCGGCAGTACCGCGGGCGGTATCAGGGCGCCATTCGCGGGCGTTGCTTAAGGTCACGCTGGCGGGTTCCGTGGAACCTGCCACGCTCTGGGCACCCTGGCGGATCGAATCCGGGGTGATTGGCGAATCCTCGCGGTTGCCACCCACGAAGCCCAGCAAGGCCACCACCACAGACGCCGCGACCACAACAATCACGAACGCGGAAATCGCGGCACTGGCAAAGCGTCCCGGCGCGTTCGCCGCCGCGCCGAAGCCGGCACGGTGGTTCGGCGATGGGGTGTGGTCCGCGCTGACGGAAATCTCTGGGGCGTCCGTATCGCCGGCGATCTCCCGCAGGTGCGTGGCAGCGACCTGGAAGTCCACCTCCTCCTGGGAGGCGTTCAGCTCCTCCAGTTCCTGGTAAATATCGTGCAGCTCCTGAGGGATGTCCTCCGCGGCCACCTGGTCCATGAGCACGCGCAGCGCCGTGGCGATGCCCTTGGAATCCTGCTTCAGCGTGGTGTTCGGCAGCACGCCGGGGAAGGCAACGTATGCGGCTCCGTCCAGGGACAGGCGCAGGCGATCGCGGTGGTCGATGCCCAGGGCAATGCCTAGTTCGTCGGCCTGATGGCAGGCATCCGCCAGCGTTGCGACGGCGCGGGACGCGGCCTGCGGCTCCGGCGCGGTCTTCGCCACCGTCGCCAGCGGCGAGCCTTCCGTCCACTTCGCCACAATCACCACAACGTTTCCGTTGTCGATCACGCGCGTGACCGTGGCCATGCCCTTGGACTTCAACTCCTTGAGCTTCGCGGAGCGGCGCAGAATGTCGTCCTTGGCCTTGGCCGTATCCGCCCACACCGTGGGGTCCATAATGGTCAGCGCCACGGTCTTGCCGGTGGCCATCTCCGTGGCCTGCCAGAAGCGCGCGGCTGGCGTGCCGCCGTGGTCGGCTAGCAGGCGGTAGCGGCCGTTCAGCAGCGGCGCGCCGGGCACCAGGCGCGGCCCACGGATCGCGGTGGTGTTCATTGGTGGCAGCATTGCGCCGGCACCCATGGACTGGCCGCCCATCATGCGGTCCAGAGCGGCGGTCTCGCGGGCAGCGAACTCCTCTGGGGACAGCTCGCGCTCCTCATCCTCCTGCTCAGGTGTACTGCGCAGGTGTGCAGGCCGGAAGCGCGCGGGCAGGAACCGGGACAGCGTGCGGCCCAGAAGTTGAACCTCGGGAAGCTTGGAGCGGGACAGCACCAGCCCGGTCATGATGAGGAACACCACACCGCTGAGCAGCAGGCGCAGCACCACCGGCAGGATATCCATCACCAGGCGGTCCAGCTGGTAGGCCACGAACGCGCCCACCACGGCGGCACCCGCGGCCCAGAGGCTGGTCAGCAACACCGAACGGGACTGCAGGTGGCCCAGGGAACGGCGCAGCAGCCGGTCGCCGATGATCACACCGGCCACGAAGCCGAAGCCGTTCGCGGCACCCAGCAGAACCACCACAAGCCGAGGCTCGGACGCAATGAGCGGCGCCGCGTACGCCAGCACCAGCTTGGTGATGGTGATGCCCGCGATGATGAACGTGGGTGTCCACACTTCCTCGCGGGCGTAGAACACGCGCAGGTGCAGCAGCACCAGCGCGTACGGGATCAAGGTGAAGGCGGAGAAGCTGATGGTCCAGCCCAGAATATCGGCGGTGTTTGCGTCGTAATCGCCATAGGCAAACAGCGCTCGCGCGATGACCGTGCCGAAGGCCGTGAAGTAGATGATCACCGGCACCAAGGCCAGCATCGTCAGCTTGGAGGCGCTGGCCAGGTCCTTCACCACGGCCTTGTCGTCGCCGTCGGCGGCGTTGCGGGACAGGCGCGGCATCACCGCGGTCAGCAGCGTCACACCAATCACGCCGTACGGCACCTGCAGCAGCTGCCAGGCCTGCATGTAAATCGTGGGCGCTTCCGCAGACGCCGCAGAGGCAATGCGGTTATTCAACAGGAAGCCCACCTGGGAAATCGCCACGTACACCACGATGGCGATCGCCATGCCGCCGAAGGACTTCAGCCGGGCGTCGATACCCCACAGCGGGCGCACATCGATCCCCGCCTTCTTCAGGTACGGCACCATAATCAGCGCCTGCACCACCACACCCACCGTGGTGCCCAGGCCCAGCAGCAGGACATGCGGATCCAGGATCGTTACACTATCCTGCGGCTGCAGCTTCGTCTCTTGCGGCAGCAGCAGATAGAAACTCAGCACCGCCAGCGTGACCACATTGTTGACCACGGGCGCCCACGCGCCGGGTTTGAAAATGCCCTTGGTGTTCAGCACCGCCATGAACACCGCGAACATGGCGTAGAACACGATCTGCGGCAACAGCAGGTAGGCAAAGGCGGTGGACATGCCGATGTTCACATGGCCGGTCTCGTCCAAACTGAGCCTGACCAGCAGCGGAGCCGCCAGCACAGAGATGAGGGTGATGCTGATCGTGAGCGTGAAGGTGATGGTCAGCAGGCGCCGGATGAACGCCGCTCCCCTATCCGGGTCCTCCTTCTCCGCGCGCACTAACACTGGTACCACCAGTGATGTTAGTACCGCCCCTAGTACCAGTTCCGTGATGAGGTTCGGCAGCGTATTCGCCGTATTAAACGCGGACGCCACCGCCGGCCCCAGCGCCGAACCGATCAGCACGGTCCGCAGGAAGCCGGTGATGCGGGAGATCAAGGTGGCGATAGCCATCGAACCACCCGCGCGCACCACGTCCTCATCGCTGGCCTTTTGCGCGTTCGCTACGTCGCCCGCGCTGTGGTCACGCGAGCTGGCGTCGGGATTTTTTTCGGCGATAAATCCCCCCGACGCCGGGCGCGACCCATCACGGCCCACCCCGGACTCGGCGGCGGTGGAACCCGATGGCCCCGCGGACGGCTCCGCAGACGCCTCCGAGCGCGACACCACCGGAGGGCGCGTGTCTCGGAAGCGGCCGCGGAGGCCCGCTGGCGCTGATTCAGTATGGGGGTCATCCTGCTCTGGCTCGAAAGTCACACCACCATACTAGAGTCTCACAGGTCAGTTTCTTTGCAGCCCGCTCTTAACTTTTCGCATGGAGCGCATTCTGGGCCGGCTGGCGGTACGCCGCGACCACAGCACTTTCGCGCCCACGCCCAGGGCCACCAACAGGCCCATCACGATGAGGACGCCCTGCACACCCAAGCCGCGGGTCTTCTGCACCGTGAGGCTCACCGGCTCGGAGATGGGCTGGCCATTGGGGTCCGCCAACCACAGGGAGAGGTTGGTGCGGCGCACGGAATCCGAGTCTTCGGTGGTGGGCAGCGACAGCGTGATCGAGCCTTCCGCCGGGATAACCTGCTGCGTTGGCACCTGCAGGTTCAGGCCCTCGTCCGTGTGATAGCCCACGTTTACCGGCACGGGAAGCGGAAGGCCGTTGCGGGCCACGATGAGAATCGGCGAACCATTCGACGAGCGGGTAATCACATTGCCGGGAGGCACCAGCGCAATCGTGGAGCGCAACGCCTGGGCGGTGTCCGTGACCGTGGTGATGCGCTCGTGCGCGATCTTGCGCTCGTGGGCCCAGGAATCCTGGTTATTCGCGCGGGCCGAGGAGGCCGCGCGCAGCAGGTCCAGAAGGAGAGGACGCGTGTAGACCTCGCGGGTCAGCGCGATGCGTTCGTCGTTGACCATGACATTGCGCAGGTTCATGACCTCGTCCTTGGCGTGGGCCAGAGACTCCAGGAACTCGGGAGCCGTGGTGACCGGGTCCTCGAAGGGGCTGGAGGTGGTGCCCTTGGCGAGCTCGGGGCGTGCGGGGTGCTCGGGAGCGGGTGCGGGGCCGGCAGGCGCGCCGCTGGCACCGGCGCTCACAGCGACGGCGTCCGTCAGCGGCGCCGGAGTGATCCGGTGCTCAGCAAACATGCTGGTTAGCGCATCCAGGAACGCGCCGGCGTCCTCCTGGGACACCGACCAATCATGCGGCGGAACCGCCAACACAGGATTGCCGGAGGCCACTTCCCGGTCCAGCACCGCCAGCGCATCACCCATGCGCGCGGCGGGGGAATCCTTGGTGGGGTCGTAGCGCAAGTCCGGGTTGGAGAAGCCCGCGACCTCCGGGCGGGAGCCGGTGGAGCGCAGCACCGCCGCGAGATCATCGGAGAAGGGCAACGCGGTGAAGCCCGCGCCGGCAGCGCCAGCGCCACCGGCCCCCGCCGGCGCCTCCACGGTCGTGAGCCGTCGCGCCCACTCGGGATCAGCGTCAGCCGCCTGACCGGCGTCAGTGGCATCATCGCTGGCGGCGTCGTTGGGATTGACATCAGCGTCATCCGGCTCCGGCAGCTGCGCCTCCTGCGTCACGGTGATGGAGTTGGACGCCACCACGGCAGTCTGCCCCGCCACGGCCGCCATCCCCTCTTCCGTCACGTAACCATTCGTGGGAATGTTCACGGCCTCCACAGGCTCCACACCCAGCACGCGACGCACCACGTCCACCCCCAGCTCACGCGCACGCAGCGCCAGATCCGGCGCGCCCTCCGCCAGCAGATTTGAATCCGTGCCGGCGTACGGCAGCACCACCACGCAGGCGTCCTTCACCAGCGCGCGCAGGTCTTCCAGCCACGCCTGCGCATCCTCCACGCCGGTGCCCTCCACCTGGTTCGGGGCGTCCGTGCCGAAAATCTCGCCCCAGGAATCACGCAGCCGCCGCGGCTGCGACTTCATCAACGTATCCTGCTCCCCCACTCGATACCCGTGGGTCATCCGCTCCACCGTGTCCACCAGATCCGGGTCCACCGCAATGCAACTCGACGCCCGAAGCGCACGCCCCTGCGGCCCCTCCCCCGCCGACCGGTACGCGTCCAGAAGGCCCCGCAGGCGACCCCCGTCGGCCAACTCCTTCGCGAGGTTCTCCGAGCGCAAGACCAACGGCGCGCGTTCTGGGGCGTCGCCCATTCCGCCGGGAGCAACGTCCGTATCGGCGGACAGCGGCCACACGAGAGTCATCGGCGTGGGCGCCTGATCCTCCTTGGGAGCCGCTGCGACCGTGACCGTGGTTCGCGCCACGGACACAATGTCCTGCGTGCCCTGAAGAGTGTCCCCCATCAGCGCAAACATGATCGGATGCGGGCCTTCGTCTTTCAGCTGCGGGAGGGTGAAGGTTACGTCAGGGGCGCGGTCGGCTCCGGCTGTGTCGGAGCCGGCGCTGCTCGTGCCACTAGTACTGCCGGCAGTGTCAGCGCCTGGACTACCAGCCGCCTCCCGGGACACGCGCACCCGAATGGTCTTCTGCTCCCCCGGCCCCAAAAAATCCACACCATCCACATCCGACGGCGCCGAGACTTCCGGATACTCCCCCGAATTCGACAACAACGCACGCCGCACCCCCGCCGCCGTCTGCACCGCCGGCAATGACTGCAGTCGCAGAGACACATTCCCCACCGGCGTATCGCGATGATTCTGCACCCGCAGAATAAACTCCACGCTCCGGTCCCCCGCCATCACCATCCGCGGCTGCACGTCCTCAATCGCCACGGACACCTGCTGCTGCGGATCCGTCGACCGTCCATTCGGGTTCGCCCACACGCCCGCGTTCTCCTGCACATGCGGGTCGTACATGGCCTGAGCAGGCACAACCGTTGCCGTCGGAGCCGCCACGATCAACGACGCCGCCAGCGCCGCCGCACTCAACGCCCGCAGGGGGGTGCGGGCTGTGGGGGCGAGAGGTGGGCGTCGGTGGGGAGACGGCGACGGAGAAGGAAACAGCACCATGGCACTCCCCTAGCGCGGCGTGACCCGGCCGGCCCGAGCCTCCGCGCGGGCGAGCTCCGGCAACTGATCGAACGCATTGCGGGCCAGGCGGCGCTCATCCGCGTACGCCAGGCGCTCCACCAACTGATTCACGGGCAGCCACTGCACCTCCGTGACCTCGGGGTCCTCATCGTTGAGCTCGCCGTCCACAAAACGCAACAAATGGTGGTGAACGGTTTTGTGAATGCGAATGCCCTCGGAGACAAACCAATAATCAATGGTGCCCAATTCGGACAAGACGGTGCCCTCCACGCCCGTTTCTTCCCATACCTCACGCTCGGCGGTGACATAAGTGGATTCATTTGGCTCAATGTGGCCCTTCGGCATACTCCACAGCAGGCGGCCGCGGCGATCCAGGCGGCCGATCAACGCAACATACACCGTGGATAAATCCACGGAGCCGTCCGGTTGGACGGCCTCGGCGAGGCCGGAAAGGACCAGGCCACCAGCGGAAGTTTCCACAGAAACGGGCAGGTCAGAGTGTGAAGTGTAGAGAGGATCCTGGTGGCTCTGGGAGTTTTGGGAACGCCGGCCGTGGTTATTGTTGCCGTTTTTGCTTCTGTTGTGGTTGTTGCTTCTGTTGCTGTGTCGGCTATTTCCGTTCTTATTGTTGCCGTTCCGGTTCGTGCTGTTTTTGTTGTTCCGGTTGTTGCTGCTCTTATTAGTGCTGCTTTTGTTGTTGGTATTGTCGTTATTACTGCTGCGCTTATTAGTGCGGGTGTTGTGAGTGCCGCTATTGCGGTTGTTGTTTTTATTGGTGCCAGCGTTCTTAGTGCCGCGCTTCTGACCACGCGAGTCGCCACCAGAACCGCCACTACCGGACGCCCCATCCTTGTGGGGGGAGCGTTGGCGAGTGGGCTTTCGGCGTCGATCATCATGACGACCAGACGCACCAACCGACGAGCGACGACCCTGGCGGCCCGACTGGCCACCCCGTGAGCGCTCGTTATCATTCATTCCATAAAGGATAGTCGATCAACCCACATGCGGGTAGAATCGCCATGTGAAACAAACGCAGGATACCCAAGAACCTACGCGGCACACGGCACAACCCACGCCAACCCAGCCGACAGCGGACCGGCCGGCCACGCCCGCCGAACAGCTCTCCCGCGCATGGGTCGCCCTGCGGAACCAAGACCACACCCTCCTCCCCCTCGCCGCGGCGTTCGCAGAGGCCGGGCACGGACTGTACCTCGTCGGCGGCAGCGTCCGGGACGCCCTGCTGGGCCGCCTGTCTCACGACCTCGACTTCACCACGGACGCCCGGCCGCAGCAGATCATCGACATCCTGGAGCCCCACGCGGAAACGATCTGGGACACCGGCATCGACTTCGGCACGGTATCCGCCCTGGTCAACGGCGCAATGCTGGAGATCACCACCTTCCGCGCAGACACCTACGACGGCGAATCGCGCAACCCCACCGTGCAGTTCGGCGATGACCTCGACGGCGACCTGATCCGGCGCGACTTCCGCTGCAACGCCATCGCCGTGGAGCTGCGGCCGGACGGTGACCACCAGATCCACGACCCGCTCCAGGGTCTCGACGACCTGCGCGCCGGGATCCTGGACACGCCCACCACCCCGCAGATCTCCTTCAACGACGACCCGCTGCGCATGCTCCGCGCCTGCCGATTCGTGGCGCAACTCGGCTTCGACGTCGCCCCGCGCGTCCGCACGGCCATGCATACTATGCACGAACAACTGTCCCGGATCACCGCGGAACGCGTGGCCGTGGAGCTCAACAAAACGCTGCTGGGTGAGCAGCCGGCCCAGGGGCTCGAGCTCATGACGGAGACCGGACTGGCGGACATCGTGCTGCCGGAACTGCCCGCGCTGAAGATGACCCAAGACGAACACTTCCACCACAAGGACGTGTACTGGCACAGCCTCCGCGTGCTGGAAAACGCCGTTGAGCAGGAGAAAAAGAACGGCTGGGAGCCTGATCTGGAACTGCGCTTCGCCGCGCTCATGCACGACTGCGGCAAACCAGCCACACGGAAAATTACCGACAAGGGCGGCGTGACCTTCCACCAACACGAAGTGGTCGGCGCGAAAATGACGCGCAAACGCCTGCAGAAACTGAAGTACTCTCGGCAGCTCACCAGCGACATCTCCCAACTGGTTTTCTTGCATATGCGATTCCACGGCTACGGGCAGGCCGGCAACTCCGAATGGACCGATTCCGCCGTACGCCGCTACGTCAACGACGCCGGCGCGTTGCTCCCGAAACTCCACCTCCTAGTCCGAGCTGACTGCACCACACGCAACGAGCGCAAAGCCCGGCGCCTGCAACGCACCTATGATGGGCTGGAACAACGAATCGCCGAACTCCAAGAAAAGGAAAACCTTGCCGCCGTGCGCCCCGCGCTCGACGGCAACGCGATCATGAAGATCCTGGACCTGACACCAGGGCCGGAGGTCGGACAAGCCTGGGCGTTCCTGAAGGAACTTGCTTTGGATCGCGGGCCCATGAGCGAAGAGGACGCAGAAGCCGAACTACGCGCGTGGTGGGCAGAACGCGCGGGCTAGGGTGAGGCGAGGTTGGCGTCGATCGGGTCGGTACGGCGCGTAACGTAGGGACAACGTAGGGCACAGTAAAGCCACAAGGTAGGGCACATCATGACAAGCACGGATGACATCAAAAACCTCCTCTTCCCCTCCCCACACCTGATATTCAACCCGGACATGGTGGAGGACTTCGCGGCGCAATCTTCGCAGCACGCAGAAGCGCTGAGCGCCTTCAAGGCATTTGGGCGCGTCCACGACAATCCCGCAGAACTCGTCGGCCCAGGTCAAGTTGGTAGCGACGTGCTCTTCACGATGGGGCTCGCACCCGGCGATCAGAGCCAACTCTGGGCGCTGCGCCTGGGCGAAATGTGGAACATCCCGCTGGCCGAGCACTTTCCCGAACTTGCTCCCCTGGCGCCGAAACCCACAGTGGTCTTCAACGGAGGTAGGGAGGAAGATCTGGCGATTGCTTTGGCACACGTGCGGCGACCAGACTCCGACCCTGAGAGCGACGGAGGAGTCGACGGGGAAATCATGGGCCTGGTGGTGCACAAAGGTGATCCCGGCTTCAAGGATCAACTGGATGGTGCGACCATTGTGAGCATTCGGATGTTCCGTGGCTTTGAGAAGCTTGATACTGAACACGTGCAGCTCCTCCTTGACGGCGGGCTCCTGGAAACGCAAGACGCAACGCTTCAAGATGTCTTCACATCCAAGCCGGCGGACATATGGCGCTCGCTGATGCGGAGGCGGCCATTCCCGGAGAACCTCCTGTCCACATGGGCGAGCTTCCCGTTCAGGAACTGAGCCGGCGGGTATAGGCTGTACGCAGAAAACCCGAGAATGCACACCACCCTAAGAAAGTGGACCCAGTGACTTCCGAACAACCACCCCACGATCCCACCGACAGTCAGGCCGGACAGGCCGGCAGCCACGCGATCGATCGGACTGATGGCCACGCGATCGACCGGCGCGCCGAGGTGAAAGCAGGCCTCATCGACGTATGGCCCGTCGCCCTGTCCATGGTCCCCCTTGGCCTCGCATTCGGACTCCTCATCACACAAGTAGGCTTCGCCTGGTGGTGGGCACCCATCTTCAGCTTCGTCATCTACGCCGGATCCATGGAGTTCCTCGCCGTCAGTCTGGTCACCGCGGGCGTCGGCCCACTCAGCGCCGCACTCTACGGACTACTCGTCAACTTCCGGCACGTCTTCTACGCCCTCAACTACCCACTCAGAAACATCACCAGCCGACTAGGCCGCCTCTACGGCGTGTACTCCCTCACCGACGAAACCTACGCCGTGCTCTCCACAAAAAACCACCAAGCATGGACAGGACCGCGCGTCATCGCAGCTCAAGTACTGCTGCAAATCGGCTGGGTCGGCGGAGGAATCCTCGGCAGCCTCTTCGGACAAGCCCTGCCCTTCGAGATCAAAGGCATGGAATTCGCACTCATCGCGCTGTTCACCGTCCTCGCCATCGAAGCATTCAAAACCCACCGCGACATATCCCTCCCCATCACCGCACTCATCACAGGCTTCATCGGACTTGTTGTGAGCCCCAGCAACATGCTCATGATCGGCATGACACTCTACTTTCTGTTACTGATCTTGCGATATGTGGCGCCGGGCGTCGACAAATTATTGACATGGGGAACAAACGGAGGCGCGCATGTTCACCGCTAACGACCACACGACGGCGCCGGGGCTGCTGGCCGAACAGACGGTGGAGCAGCCGATGAATGTGGGCGAGCATGGGCTGCCGCTGGGCGTGACCGTCGGCGATGTGGGCGCCGTGCTGATTCCGGTGTTCATCGTGACGCTGCTGCTGCGCGCGCTGCCGTTCGCGGCGCTAAGCAAACTGCGCGATTCCGCGATTGTGGCGTGGCTGGGGCTGGCGATGCCGGTGGGCGTGATGACCATTCTGGTGATGTACGCCGTGCATTCCAGCGGCTCGGAGGCGGGCGGTTATGTGGTCGTGGGGCTGGCGCTGGCTTTTACCGTGGTGCTGCATTTATGGCGGAAGTCCGCGACGCTATCGATTCTGCTGGGTACGGCATTTTATGCGGTGTTGGTGAACTTTGTTTTCTGAGGGTGTGTTCTGGGGTGGCGCTGTGTCGTAGAACGTCGACTCGATAATACGCATGAAAAATGCTCATTTTTCTACCTGCGGTGTTGGAAAACGGGGGTTCATCGAGTCGACGTTCTAAGACAGCCTGCGAGGTATAGCTGCGAGGAGGGGGAGGAATGGCTGCAGTCGGGTGGAGTGCGGCTGAGATGAGGCTGCAGTCAGGCGCCATTGGCATGGCGCAACACTTTTCCACAGCTAATGACACATGCTGGGGAAAAGAACGGATGTTGCCATAAGTAGTTATCCACAATTTGCTCACAGCTCTTGACAATTCTCTCCGCGGTGTAGTTGACGGCGGATGACGGCTTCTTGATCTTCACAACGCTTCTGCTGGGTACGGCTGTAGGTATAGGTATTGTGTGCGTGTCGATGAGCTTCTCTGATTTCTGATGGAAGGCAACTGCGTTCGGCTCTGGTTTCTATGTGCGCAGGCTGGATGTAGTTTCCAAGAATCTTGAAGCGTTCTTCCTGGGGGCGTGTCTTAGAACGTCGACTCGATAGTGGGGCTTCAAAAATGCAGGCATTTTCCACCTGCGGTGTTGGAAAATGGGGGTTCATCGAGTCGACGTTCTAAGACACTGCTCCCTATAGCCTTGAGAGATTTTCCACATCTAAATACACAGAAAACCGAGAACGAGCATATTGCTATAAGTAGTTATCCACAATTTGCGCACACCCCTAGCGCAATCCCTCATTCAGCACAGACAATTGCTTTCAGAGTCTCGTAGAGATTCGGCAGTGTGAACAGGTTCAGCCGCATCGGCTGTCTCAAATGCTCAGCTGTCTCGGCTGCTCAGGCTACGCACTGCCGCACCGTATAAACATCAAGGGGGAACACAGAATGAGTAACTTCTCAGAAGAGTCATTAACGACCGGGCAGCTGGTGCTGGGGCCACCGCTGATCCAAGTCAGCCAGCTCAGCAAGAAGCACCAGCGATTGTTGAATCGGTTGAAGAAGCAGGGGAAGGTCCGGCAGCTCGCGCCGGGCGTGTACATGCGCGTCCAGATGTGGGAAGAGCTTGGGAGCGACCCTCAGGGCAAGAAGCGTCAGGCGGCGGCGATGGCTGCTGCGACGGCTGGGTCGTCGCGTATTACTCAGCCGCGTCCGTTAGCGGGAAGAACTGCCGCTGCTGCGATTGGGATGCCGTTGGTGGGTTGGGAGCCCACAGACAGTGCGGAGGTCATCGCCGCTCATACGTGTCGTTCGAAGTTCATTCGTCCTCGGGCGCTGACGAAGTCCGGTGGCTTGACGGTGGTGCATACGGAGTTTGGCCGGCTGACCGCGACGGATCCCCTAACAACCGCAGTCGACCTCGCTTTGCACCATGGCCTGGATCATTGTGTGGTGGCTGCCGAGTGGTGCGTCCGTGAGGGACTGTTCACCAAGCAAGATTTCGTCGATCGGGTGGATGAGTTGCGTGGAGTGCCTGGGGTGAGGGTTGCCCGGACGGCGTGCCGGCTCATCAATGGCTTGAGCGAGAGTCCTCGCGAGTCCCAGTGGAAGGTGGAGATGTTTCTGGCAGGTTTGCCGGCGCCGTATCAGCAGGTCAAGATCTACAATTCGGCGGGTGAGTTCGTGGGTCGCGCGGATTTTTTCTGGGAGAACGGGATTGTTGGCGAGTACGACGGTCGGGAGAAGTACAGCCACGAGGACCCCGTGAGGTTTGCTGCGGCTGTGGAGCAGGAGCGTGCGCGCGAGCGGGCGTTGATGGCCGCGGGGTGTGTGGTGGTGCGGGCGGACAAGGCGAGTTTTGCGTCGGGGGCTGACATTGAACATTTGAAGCAGTTGCATGCGCAGTTGTCGCAGACGGGCTATCGCTTTCCGTCGAAGCAGAGGTCTGGTGGCGGCTTGGCCTGGGAGTGATTCTGTCTTCAGGCGGGGCTGTGAACAACTTCAGCTGTGGACGGCTGTCGTCACGGTGCCGCGGCGGACAGCATCAGCCTCGGACAACCTCAGTCGTGGAGGCTATCACCGCACATGAGGCTAAACTGGTCGGCATGCCAACTCCTGATTTCATTGTGAAGCTGCGTGAGAAGATCGGTCATGATGCGTTGTGGTTGCCTGGTGTGACGGCGGTGGTTATCCGTGATGTGCCGGCGGACGCTCCGATCTGGGCGGTGCCGGAGGTGTTGCTGGTGCGCCGGGCGGACAATGGCCAGTGGACTCCGGTGACGGGGATTGTTGATCCGGGCGAGGAGCCGGATGCTGCGGCGGTGCGGGAGGTCTTGGAGGAGACTGGCCTGTCTGTGCAGGTGGAGGCTTTGTTGGGGGTGGGCCAGGTGGGTCCGGTGGAGTATCCGAATGGGGACGTGTCGAGCTACATGGATACTGCGATGCGTCTTTCTGTGATGAAAAACGACGCCACGCCTCACCACGATGAACCCATCGTCGGAGATGACGAGTCTGTCGATGTGGGATGGTTTTCGGTGGCGCAATTGCCGCCGATGCAGCCTCGCTTTCGTTTGGTGATTGCGGATGCGGTGGCGCAGATGAAGCATCCGGTGGGGTTCCGTCCTCGGATGGGTTATCGGAAGCGTAATGGGGATAAGTTGCGTGGTGACTAAACGCTTCTGACAGCTACCAGGTTGTTGGACTGCCAGTACCTGACCGCTCCCACGCTTCGTAGCGCTTCGCATACTTGGAGGCTCGAGCCGAGCAGATCATGAGCTGCACTTGGTGGAAGATCATGAGCGGCAGGATCAGTAGCCCTAGGTTTGCTCCGGCGAACATGACGGCTGCCATCGGCAGGCCGGAGGCCAGCGATTTTTTGGTTCCAGCGAATTGGATGGCGACTTGGTCTCGGTAGTCGAAGCCTAGGCGTCGGGCTACGGTGCTGGTGAACCACAGCATTGCGTACACAAACACAACGGATCCCACGATCAGGCCGAGCAATGTCCAGATGCTGACGCTGGACCATGCCCCGGAGGTCACGCCGTCCGAGAAGCTGACGTACACCACCATGCCGATGCTGATCTGGTCCACTTTTTTGGTGAGCGGGCTAGCTGCAAATTTGTGTACCCACGGCCGGAGGATCTGTCCCAGCAGGAACGGAAGCAGCAGCTGCACAGCGATTTTCAGGAAGGTTGATGCGTCGATGTGCAGGCCGCCGGAGGTGCTCATCAGCAGCAGGACCAGCAGCGGTGTGAGGAACACGCCGGCCAGGCTGGAGACCGACGCGGCGACGATGGATGCGGCCACGTGTCCGCGCGCGATGGAGGTGAAGGCCACGGAAGACTGCACTGTGGACGGCACGAGGCACAGGTACAGGATGCCCATGAACATGTCGTCGCCGACGAGTCCGCGCAGCGGCGTCAGCAGAAGCCCTATCAGCGGAAATGCCACAAAGGTGAACACAAGAATCAGCAGGTGCAGCTTCCAGTGCATGAGGCCTTTGAACGCTTCTTCGCGAGAGAGGCGCGCGCCGTAGAGGAAGAACAAAAAGCCGATCGCGATGGTCACGATGGTGTTTGCAATGTCCGCTGCCTGCCCGCGCACGGGAACGATGAGCGCGAGAGCCACGGCGGCCAGAATCAGCACGATGAGCAGGTCCGGTCGGTAGGACAGGATTCTGCTGAGCAGCGAGCGCTGCGTCGGTTCTGAAGTTCGGTTCGTCTGCATCACGGGATTTACTTTAGTGACCTCGTCCTACATTGGTGTGCAGTTGGCCGAAAAGTATTCGAACACGCCAGGTCAGATAGCGTTTTCAGCTAGCTGTTATCCTGTGTTCGATTTCGTCGTAGAGCCTGTGTAGCCTGCCTGCTACTGTAAGTGCATGTCCGAATTGAACTCTCGTGCAGCCCGTCCGGATGACGCAGCACCGGCCGTGCAGACCGCTCCGTTTCATCATGATGCGTATGTGGAGACAACTGTTCCTTTTCACCGTGTGGCTCTGTTGAATGAGCGTTATCGCTGGTGGCGCCCTGTTTTGGAGCTGCTGATCGCCGCGGTGCTGTATGGCGTGCTCAGCGTTCTTCTCTTCGTTGTCGTCTATCTGATGATGGACCCCGGCGAGAGCGGGTCGTCTGAAGATTCGCTACTCCCCATGGATGACATGAGCGATCCTGTGTTCATATTTTTCCTGTTGGGGTCCCTGGCGATTCTGATCCCTGCGTGCTGGTTCGGCATCCGCTTGGGCTCGGGCCGCGCGTGGGGTTTCGCCTGGTCGGTGGCCGGCCGAGTGCGTTGGCGCTTGTTCTGGGCCGGGTTGTGGCGAATGGCGTTTGTGTTTCTTGGTCTGTTCCTGATTGGCAGGGGGGCGTCAATTGCCGATAATGGGCCCGACGCCGCGGTTCTCCAACCCCAGGCCCTCGGCCTGCTGATAGTCGTCTTTACGATGGTTCCTGCGCAGGCCATTGCGGAGGAGCTGGTGTTTCGAGGTGTGCTCCCCCAGTTCTTGGGAGCGTATGTTCGCAACCCGTGGATTTGTTATCTGGTGCCGTTGGTGCTGTTCACGGTAGCGCACGACTACAACTGGGTGGGTCTGATCGACATCACGGTGTTTGCTGCGTGCATGGCTCTGTTGGCGCATAAGACGGGTGGCCTTGAGCTGCCGATGGCTTTGCACATTGCCAATAATGTGATGGTTTTTTCGAGTGGAGTCTTCGAGGTTAATGATGTGAATGCCACCGAGATTCCTTGGGAGTCTGTGCTCTTTTCTTCCGGGTTGACGATCGTGCTGACGGTTTTCTTCCTGTGGAATCGACAGTTGAAGGAGATGTGGGAAGGCGACCGGACGCGGGTGTTCCTGCCGCCGGAACACCCGCTTGCTCCGGATGAGCCGCTCGTGGCAGCGCCTCCGCAGAGCGTGGCGGGAGCGGCGTTAGTGTTCGAGCCCGCGCAGCAGGGCACGCGCACTGCAGCTCCGCGAGGCACGCGCACTGCAGCTCCGCGAGGCAGGCGCACCCAGCCGCCAGCGGGCGCGCAGCCCGCAAAGCCGGCCGCGCCGGGGCACTCAGCGCAGCCCGAGCAGCCGGCGCAGCCGCAGGCTACACAATCTCGCCCTCTTCCTGAGCAGCAGTCTTCTTCGGAATAAAGAAGGAGCTCGCCACAGACAGCGCCAGAATGCCAGCCGCCACAAGGAACGCCGTGGTGTAACCGCCCGAGGACGTAGCGCCCTCGGGGGAACCGGCCACCTGGAACACAGGAAGGATCGCGAAGGAAATACCAGCACCCAAGTTAAAGGCCGCCGAGTTCATACCCGGCAAGAAGCCCTCGTACTCCTTCGGGCTGTTCACCACACCCAAGTTGTTCAACACAATATTTCCAATGCCGGCATACGTCACGCCCAGCAGGATCACCGCAGCCACCAGTACAAACACGGACTGGACGCCCACCAGCGCCAGCACCAGCAGCAGCACTGCCGAGGAAACATTACCCACGCGCAACAGCCGCCCGTAGCCCACCTTCGGAGCAAGATTTCCAGCAAACGGACCCACAAACCAACCAATCAGGGCATACGGCGTCAACAGCAACAAGGACGCCATACTCGGACTCAAACCAAAACCAGCCGAAGGGTTCTGAGCCAAAGACACAGCCACACCATTTACCGCAGCGAACACGCCCGTCATCGTCAACACCGTCGTCAACAACAGGCCCCACGTATGACGACGCTTCAGATACTTCGGCGCCACCAACGGCTGCTCATGCCGCTTCTCCCACTTCCAAAAGACAGCGAACATCACCAAGCACAGCACCACCGCACCGACCACAAAAGCCCAGTTCGCAGCGGCTGCCTTGCCGGCCTCATTCGCAGCCAACGTCACAGCGCACACGGACACCACCAAAAACAGCGCTCCCAACCAATCCATCCGAACACCCTCAGACGGACGAGACTCCGGAGCCCACAACGCCACGAACACCACCGCTATCGCCCCCACAATCGCGATCAGCCAGAACACCGAACGGAAGCCCCAGTGGTCCGCCATCCAGCCAGCAACCAGCACATCCAAACCAGCCACTCCCCCATTAATCGCGGCAATCAAGCCCATCAACGTACCCAGGCGCACCTCGTTCTTCACCTGGCTCCGCAAAATAATCAGCGTCATTGGAATCGTCGGCCCCGCAATACCCTGCAGCGCACGCGCCACCAACAACACCCCAATATTCGGAGCCAGCGCCGCGGCCAAACCGCCCAGCGCCATCACCGACAACATAATCAGCAAAATCCGCCGGCGCCCCACGATGTCGGACAACCTCGGCAAGAACAGCCCGCACAGCGCACCGCCAGTGAAAAACGCGGTCTGCGTCAGCCCCACCGTCGCCTCATCCGTGTTCAACTCCCGCGCCATCGTGCTCAGCACCGGAGACAACATCGACGCATTCAGCTGAAACGCCACCGCCGCCGCAATCAACACCACCATCAACAGTGGTAAACCGCCGCGGCGAGAATCCACCGGGTCCTTTATTACCCCGACGCCAGCCTCACGCCCAACACCCTCATGAACACTCATAAGCTCTACTCCCTAAAACCTGTGTCACCGATGCGCGTCAGCGCATCGACCAAAACCGACCAAAATCTCTCAACATCCACATCGAACGCAACGTAATGCTTGGGGATGGGGACTAATGAATCGGAGGCTTCGGCGTCGTCGGCAATTCCTAACGACGACGGCGAGTTCCCACCACCCTGCGCATTCCACGTACGACGCAGGTCCACGATCGTCTGGCCCCGCGCGTGGGCACCCTGCGTCTCCACAGAAACCGGCGCCCGCACCACCCGCAGCATCGACGGATCGGCCACCGCCGCCACGGCCAAAGGATCATGCATCGGCGGGCCAGGATAGTGACGCTCCTTCATGTACGCCGCGCCGAAAAACTCAATCAATTCCGCAACGAACTGGGACACATCCGTGCCCACAGACTTCAACTGCTCCAACCGCTCCGGCACCGCAAGCACCTGGTGCGTCACGTCGAGCCCCACCATCGTCACAGGCCACGGCTCCTCGAACACGATCTGAGCAGCCTCCGGATCGGCCAGGATGTTGAACTCCGCGGCGGGAGTCATGTTGCCCGTGTGATGGCCGCCGCCCATCAACGTCACGCCGCCGACGCGCTCCACGAGGTGCGGATACATGCGCGCGAACAGCGCAATGTTGGTCAGCGCGCCCGTGGGGACGAGGGTCACCTCGCCGGGGGCATGGGCCTCGATGATCTCCGCGATCAAATTCACCGCATGCGTGGAGGCCAGCTCCACATCTGGAGTGGGGAGCGTAGGGCCATCAAGGCCGGAATCGCCGTGGATCTCCTCCGGGATGAGCTGCGGGCCCAGCAGAGGGCGGGACGCGCCCGCGGCGAAAGGGATGCTGTGGATGTTGCCGACGCGCGCGACGGCGCGGGCGTTGGCTGTAACCTTCTCCAAGGTTTGGTTGCCGGCGACGGTAGTCACCGCCAACAGGTCGAGGTTGGGGTTGCCGTGTGCGAGGAGAAGGGCGATGGCGTCGTCATGGCCGGGGTCGCAGTCCAGGATGATTTTCTGCGGTGTGCGTGGTGGTGAATGCTGATCGGTAGTCATGGTATTCATGGTGCCTGAAGTTTCGGCGCGGCGCTGCTGCGGCGCGGCGTGCTGCTGTGGACGCGGTGCTGCTGTGGTGCGCGCTGTGAGCAGGCGGCGTGCTACTGAGCCTGAGCTGCGAGGGCTTTCACCTCAGCGGCGTTTGCGTAGCTGGTTGCCGCGCCGCGCTTTTGCGTGGCCAAAGCGCCGGCGGCGTTTCCGAGGCGGCAGGCCTCAACCAGAGTCGCACCTTCCGCCAGGGCGGCTGTGACTGTGCCAACGAAGGCGTCTCCGGCGCCCGTGGTGTCCACCACCTGGTCAAGCTTTGCCGCAGGAATCCAGACGGCTTCTGCGGCCGAGCGGCCTTCGTCGACCACCACTGCGCCCTGCGCGCCGAGGGTCACGACCACCGACTGCGATAGTTTCGTGAGCTGTTCTAGCACCTGCTCGATAGGCGTGTCGAAGTCTAGTTCCAGCACGTCACGAGCCTCGGTGGCATTGACGATCAGAGGGTTCGCGGTGCGCAATAAGTCCTGGTCACGCGTGGTCACCGGCGCCAGATTCAACACAAGCCTGGAGTCTGAATTCTGCACCAGGCGTGGCAGAAGCGCGCTGTGCTCAGGGGTGAGTTCACCCTGTGCCAAGACCACTGGCACGCTCCCCTGCTGCCGTAGCCGCTGGACGATGGGCCTTTGCAGCGACGGGTTCACCACCTGATTCGCACCAGAGGTCACGATGATGATGTTCTCGCCTTCCGAGTCGTTCATGATGAACGCCTGGCCAGTGGGTAGATCGGTGTGCTCCACATACTCCACATTCACGCCGCGGTCTTGGAGTTCTGCGACGGCCATGTCGCCGTTGGGGTCGTTGCCGACAGCGCTGAGCAGCACGGTGTGTGGACCCATCAATGCGCAGGCCACCGCCTGGTTGGCGCCCTTGCCGCCCAGTGATTGGGGCCCTTGCTCACCGATGATGGTCTCGCCTGCGACGGGGAACTTGTTGACTGATACGAAGGTGTCTACGTTGATGGTTCCGCAGACGACGACTGTGGTGCTCATAAGATGTACGCTAACATTGCCTGACTATTCTTTGTCTTTCGAAGGGTGTCTGCGAACGTCGAATGGATTTTCCTGAGAAAACAATAAGCCCAGGTCAGGAAAGTAGCATTGAAAATGCGATGTATCGAGTCGACGTTCTAAGACACTCCCTGCGAAAAAGAAGGTCTAAACAGCAGCCAGCAAGCTTCAGGCGCCAGCTTCAGACAGCAAGCGACAGAATCAGGCAGCAGCTTCAGACAGCAAGCGACAGCAAACTTTAAGCAGCAGACCTCTAACGCTGATCCTGAACAGCAGCCGCCTGACGCGCAGCCGCCACATCAGGGGTGGCGGTGCTGACGCGTGCAGTGCCTGCGGTGTCGAAGGCAGCTCCGCCGCCTTCGCAGGCACCATTCAAAGAACAGGAGCCGCAGGCATTGCCGCTGGCACATTCCGCGGCGGTCGGCTGGCCAGTGCTACTGCAGCCGTGTTGTGCGGCAGCGCCAGCAGCACCAGCACCAGCACCGTCAGCCTCACCCGTGCCGCACGCTCCAGCATCACCATCAGCCGATCCGCAGCCGCAGCCCCCATCCTCAGAGCAGCAGCCGCCCTCAGCCGAAGCCTCCGCCGCCTTACGCCGTGCATCGATCTGAGCAAGCGCATGCGCCGCCATCCCGGCGCCCATCCCTAGAAGTACCAGCGCGCCGATCACCAGCATCGCGATAATCAGCCACAGAAACCCGGACGCCCTCAGGGACACCAGCGCAGCCCCCAGCAGCGCCAGCCCCGCGCCGGCCCATGCCGGCCCGGCAATCTTGTGCCCCATGACCCACATCTCTTTGGACTTCCGAACCTCCGGGATTCGCAAACCAATCACGGAGTTACCAGGCAAAATACCGGCAATTCCCGCGGCGCCGATAGCCAGAATCGCCACGCCAAGCACTGCCAGGATCACGGTCAAGACAATCATGTTATCCAGTGTAAACCCGGTCTACTACAATGGCTAAACATGACTAACCCTGGCAATTCCGCAACCCCCGAAAACAGCGCGTTCCGTTACACTCCTCAGCTCGCGGCTGCGATTGAGAAGAAGTGGCAGCAGTATTGGTCTGACCAGGGAACGTTTAATGCTGCGAACCCTGTTGGCCCGCTGTCTGATGGTTCGGATTTGCCGCAGGATCGCAAGTTTATCCAGGATATGTTCCCGTATCCGTCGGGCGTTGGCCTGCATGTCGGCCACCCGTTGGGTTACATTGCCACGGACGTGTTTGCGCGTTTTCACCGAATGAAGGGCGCCAATGTGCTTCATACGTTGGGGTACGACGCCTTCGGTCTCCCAGCCGAACAGTACGCCGTCCAGACCGGCACTCATCCCCGGACGACCACGATGGCGAACATTGAGAACATGGAGCGTCAGTTGGGGCGTTTGGGATTGGGGCATGATAAGCGCCGTGCGATTGCGACGACGGATACGGAGTATTACCGCTGGACTCAGTGGATTTTCCTTCAGATTTTCAACTCGTGGTTTGATCCGGAGGCCACGAACCCTGCTGGTGGGAAGGGTGCTGCTCGTCCGATTGCGGAGTTGGAGGAGAAGCTGGCTGCTGAGCGCGAGGACTGGGCAACCTTAAGCGCTGCGGAGAAGCAGGAGATTTTGGATGAGTACCGGTTGGTGTATCGCTCGAACTCGACGGTGAACTGGTGCCCTGGCCTGGGCACTGTGCTGGCGAATGAGGAGGTCACGGCTGATGGCCGTTCGGAGCGCGGCAACTTCCCCGTGTTCCGGAAGAATCTTCAGCAGTGGATGATGCGCATCACGGCGTACTCGGATCGTTTGATCGATGATCTGGAGTATTTGGATTGGACGGACAAGGTCAAGTCCATGCAGCGCAACTGGATCGGACGGTCCCGTGGTGCGGAGGTGACGTTCCAGTCCCCAGCCGGCGGTATTGATGTGTTCACGACCCGTCCGGATACCCTGTTCGGAGCGACGTACATGGTGCTCGCCCCGGAGCATGAGCTGGTGGATCAGTTGGTAGAAGCCGTTGGTGAGGACGCCTATGAGGGGGTTGATGAGCGATGGACGTACGGCTCGGCGTCGGTATCTCAGGCGGTAGAGGCCTACCGTGCGGCGATCGCGGCGAAGAGCGACCTGGAACGTCAGGAAAATAAGGAAAAAACGGGCGTTTACCTGGGCGTTCACGCGATCAATCCGGTGAACGGCGCGGAGGTGCCGGTGTTCATCGCCGATTACGTGCTGACGGGGTACGGCACCGGCGCGATCATGGCCGTGCCGGCGCACGACACGCGCGACTACGAATTCGCGACCGTGTTTGGGCTGCCGATCGTGGCGGTGCTGGACGGCGAGGTCAGCCAGGAGGCGTTCGTGGGGGACGCGAGGCACATCAACTCGAAGAATGACGCCGGGCTGGACCTGAACGGGCTGGGCCAGGCGGAGGCGATTGACTCCGCGATCGCGTGGCTGGAGAGCAACGGCGCAGGTCACGGGAAGATTCAGTACAAGCTGCGCGACTGGCTGTTCGCTCGGCAGCGTTACTGGGGCGAGCCGTTCCCGATTGTGTACAGCAAGGATGGGGTGGCGCACGCGCTGCCGGAGTCGATGCTGCCGGTGGAGCTGCCGGAAGTGGAGGACTACAAGCCGGTCAGCTTCGACCCGGAGGACGCGCAGTCGGTGCCGCAGCCGCCGCTGGCGAAGGCGACCGAGTGGGTGAGTGTCACGCTGGATCTGGGCGACGGCAACGGGCCGCAGGAGTACGTGCGCGATACGAACGTGATGCCGCAATGGGCCGGCTCGTCCTGGTACCAGCTGCGCTACATCGACCCCACGAATGACGAGAAGTTCGTGGACCTGGAGAACGAGCGCTACTGGGTGGGGCCGCGTGAGGGGCGTCCGTCGGGTGGTGTGGACCTGTACGTCGGCGGTGTGGAGCACGCTGTGCTGCACCTGCTGTACTCGCGTTTCTGGCACAAGGTGCTGTTTGACCTGGGGTTTGTCTCCTCGTTCGAGCCGTACCACCGCCTGTACAACCAGGGCTACATCCAGGCGTATGCCTACACGGATGCGCGCGGCGTGTACGTGCCTGCCGAGGAAGTCCAGGAGCGGGACGGCAAATTCTACTACGTGCCGGCCGAGGGCGCGGAGAAGTCCGGATTTGTTGTGGGCCAGGAAGTTGAGGTCTTCCAGGAGTACGGCAAGATGGGCAAGTCGCTGAAGAACGCGGTGTCCCCGGACGAGATCTGCGACAGCTACGGCGCGGACACGCTCCGTGTGTACGAGATGGCGATGGGGCCGCTGGACACGTCGCGCCCGTGGGCCACGAAGGACGTTGTGGGCGCGCAGAGATTCCTGCAGCGTGCGTGGCGCCTGGTAGTGGACGAGGCCACGGGCCAGCCGCGGGTGTCCGACGCTGAGCTGACCGACGACGACCTGCGCGCATTGCACCGCACGGTTGCCGGAGTGCACGAGGACTATGCGGAGCTGCGGGACAACACCGCCGTGGCGAAGCTGATTGAGTATGTGAATTACTTGACGAAGACGTACGCGTCGGCGGCTGAGGGCGCGCCGCGCGCGGCTGTGGTTCCTCTGGTGCAGATGCTGTCTCCGGTGGCGCCGCACATTGCGGAGGAGATGTGGTCCATTCTGGGCGGCTCGGACACCATCACGTTTGAGCCGTTCCCAACGTGGGACGAGAAGTGGTTGGTGGATGACACCATCGAGCTCCCTGTGCAGGTCATGGGCAAGGTTCGTGGCCGTATTGTGGTCGCGGCGGATGCTTCCCAGGATGAGGTTGAGGCGGCAGCGCTGGCCGAGCCAAATGTTGCAGGGCATATTGAGGGCAAGACGATCGCCAAGATCATCGTTGTTCCTGGCCGTATGGTCAATATTGTTGCGAAGTAGCTGCGCAGCGCGGCGCGGCTGCTGGTAGCGTAGCAGTGCCGCCGCGCGCAGCTTCTATAGATTCTGTGCCATCCAGCGCGCTGTATGACAGCCGCGCAGCAGTTTCCCAGCCTCGCAGCGCTGCCTCATCGGTAGCGTCTCAGCGGGGAAGTGTCTTAGAACGTCGACTCGATGAGCCTCCAAAAAATCCAAAACCTTCTGACCTGCGGTTTTAGAAAACCGCATTTCATCGAAACTACGTTCTAAGACACTCCCCCTCGTAATTAGACGAAAAGCCTACGGCAGCGCAGGCCGGCAGCGCAGGCCTAAGGCCGCCAGCGTTGTAAGCTGGCGGCCTACAGCTGCCACAGAAGAAAAGCCTAAGGCAGCAGCGCGAACACGAACACGTCCACGCGCACCTGCGCGTTCTTATCGATAGTCGTGCCTGCAGAGATGGACTGGTGTGCCACGGTATCGACCTTCAGCAGGTCGTTTGTGCTGGTCTCGGAGCGCTCCACGCCTCCGCCGGTCCAGCCGGCGCGCCGCAGTTCATCCACAGCATCGCTGTATTTCATGCCGGTTAAGTTCGGCATGGAGATTTGGTTGTTGCGGGACACGGTCAGGGTGATTTCGGAGTCCCGTTCCATCCGCTGGCCTTCGCCGGAGGCGCTGAGCACCTTGTTCAGCGGCTCTGGCGAGTCCACCTGCTTGACGGTCACCTTGAAACCGGCTGCTTCAAGTTTCGTGCGCGCGTCGTCCAGGTCTTGACCAGAAACCGTCGGCACGGTGGCTTTTTCCTTGCCTGTGGAGACGGTGATCGTGACCTTCGTCCCCACGGACACGTGCGTCCCTTGTGGCGGGTTTTGCGTGATGATGTTGCCGGCGGGGACGTCGTCGGAGGTGTCTTCGCGCACTTCGGAGTTGAGCTGCAGTTTTGCGTGCCGTAGTGCGTCGGAGGCTTCGGAGGTGTTCATGCCGGTGAGGTCTGGAACTTCGGTGAGTTCTTTACCTGCGGAAATGAGCAGGGTGACGGTGGAGCCTGCGGGCAGGGTGGATCCTTCGCCGGGGTCGGTGCCGATGGCGTTGCCGCGCGCGATGTCGTGGTCGGGCCGTTCTTCTGTGGTGACTTTCAGCCCGAGGTTGGTGAGTTCTTTTTCGGCGATGTCGCGTGGTTTGTTGGCGATTTTTGGCAGGGTGACGTCGTGGCTGCTGTTGCTGCTGCTGTTGTTATCGTCGATGACCCGGTAGCCGATGTACCCGCCCGCGCCGAGCAACAGGAGGGTGCTGATGGTCCAGAGGGCGATGGTGGTTTTGCTGCGGCGTGGTGCGTTGTCTTTTTCTTCTACGACGCCCGCCTCGCCCTCTTCCGGGCCTCCGTACGGTGCTCCGGTGTGGTTGGCGTGGTTGTAATTGGGGTTGCTGGGCTGTCCGGAGGTGTTGTGTCCGGCCTGGTCGTAGGCGGTTTCTGGGTAGGCATTCGCCGCGTTGTTGCCGGGCTGTTGTGTGGGGAGGATGGTGGTTTCGGGGTTGTTGTCAGCGCCCGCACCAGAGCCCCCAGCAGCGCCGGCAGCGTCCGCACCAGAGCCAGCCGCACCAGCCGCTCCAGCTAATCCAGCGCCTGCGGCTCCGCCGGCAGCACCGCCGGCCAAGCCGGCCCGGCCCGCGCCGCCAGCACCATTGCCGCTAGCGCTAGTACCACCGGCAGTGTCATCACCCTGCGCTTCTTCGGTGTACGGCTGCGCGACCAGCGGCAGCTGGTCGTCGGCGAGGCGCCGCAGGTCGGTGGCCATCTGTTGGGCGTCGTCGTACCGGTCGGATGGAGACTTCGCCATGGAGGTCAGAATGATCGAGTCCAGGGACAGCGCCTCCCGCTTGGACAGGTGCATGCCGGGAACGCTGGAGGGGTTTTTGACCTGGTCTTGGACGTGTTGGAACGCCACGCTGAACGGGGATTCACCCTGGAATGGCGGCTGGCCGGTGGCGAGTTCGAATAATACGCAGCCTGCGGCGTAGATGTCAGACCGGGCGTCGGCGGATTTGCCGCGTGCTTGCTCGGGGGACAGGTATTGCGCGGTCCCGATCACGGCGGCGGTTTGCGTCATGGCGGAGGAGGAGTCGGATAGCGCGCGGGCGATGCCGAAGTCCATGACTTTCACCATGCCGGTGTTGGTGATCATGATGTTCGCGGGTTTGATGTCGCGGTGGATGATGCCGGCTTCGTGGCTGAAGTGGAGCGCGTCGCAGACTTGCGCCATGATGGTGGCGGCTTCGCTGAGGCTCATGGTGCCGCGGTCTTGGATGATGTCGCGCAGCGTTTCGCCGTGGACGCGTTCCATGACGATGTAGGGAACGGCTTCGTCGTATTCGGGGGTTTCGCCGGTGTCGTAGACGGCGACGATGGCTTGGTGGTTGAGCTTCGCGGCGTTTTGGGCTTCGCGGCGGAAGCGTTCCAGGAAGCTGTGGTCGCGGGCGAGGTCGGGTCGCATCATTTTGACGGCTACGTCGCGGCCGAGGAGTTCGTCGGTGGCTGCGTAGACAACGGACATGCCGCCTGTGCCGATTTTGGCACTGAGGCGGTAGCGCCCGCCGAGGGTTGTGCCGATGCGATCCACGGTGTTGCTCCTTTGTGTCTGACCCGGGGTGTGGGGACTCTAGCCTATCGATGTTAGTGCATGTTGGGGGTTTGGGGTTAGGCGTCGTTGGCTGGGGGTTGTTCTTTTCCTTCTTCGACGCCGAGGTTCTCTATCGCCGCAGCCGATGGTTGGTTGTCGGCTGGTGGGTTGTTGGGGCTTGGGTCGTCGGGTTGTGGGAGGGGGTTGGTGGGAGGTGTTTGGGGTCGGGTGGTGTGTGGGGGTTGGGTGGTGGTTGGTTGTGGACGGCTGGGTTCTTCGGTGGGTGTGGTGGGTTCGTTGGTGGTGGTGTTGGTGTCTGGGGTGTCCGAGGTGGTGGTCTCGGCTGTGGTGCGTTGGCGGGTGGTGCGTTCGGTGGTGATGTGTGGGCTGGTGGTGGTTTCGGGTGTGGTGATTTCGCTGGTGATGGTGGTGGTTTCGGTGTCGTTGGTGTCGGAGGTGGGGTCGGCGAGGTAGAGGTAGCCGGCTACGCCGATGGCTGCGAGTGCGAGCAGGCTGGTGAGGATGAGGGGGGTGTTGGTTTTGTTTTTCTTGGTGTTGCGTCCTTGGTTGTTGGCAGCACTGTTGGCGGAGGTGCGTGCGTTGTTGGCAGCGTTCGTTGGGCGGACTGCACCGTTGGCGGCGCCCTGTGCAGCGTTGTTGCCAGTGTTGGCAGTGCGCTGCGCAGCGCCTTGCTGCGTGGGCCCTTGCATGGGCGGCACGCTGGTGCCGGTGCCGGTGGCGACGGCACCCAGCTGCTCGGTGAGTGGATGGGTCACCGACACGTTGGGGACGTGGTCCGGCTGGGGTGGCCGGTGGCCGTCGGCGACCAACGCCATGGCGCTGGCCATTTCCTTGCCGTCAGCGTAGCGGCTGGCGGGGTCTTTGCGCAGGCAGATGGCGATGAATTCGCGCATCTGCGGGCTGACGGTGTGGGGCAGTGGGCTGGGGTCTTCGGAGATGTGCTTGATGGCGACGGACACGGTGGTCTCGCCGGTGAAGGGGCGGCGTCCGGCGAGGCACTCGTAGCCGACCACTCCCAGGGAGTAGACGTCCGAGGCCGGCTCGACGTTCAGGCCTTGGGCCTGCTCGGGGGAGACGTACTGGGCGGTGCCGACCACCATTCCTGTGCGGGTCAGCGGGACTGCTTCAGCGGCTTTGGCAATGCCGAAGTCGCTGACCTTGACCCTGCCGTCGGTGGTGATGAGGAGGTTGCCGGGCTTGATGTCGCGGTGCACCATGCCGGAGCGGTGGATCTCCTCCAGGCCGGTGGCGGCCTGCGCGAGGAGGTCCGCGACCAGTGGCTCGGAGAGCGTCTTCTGGCGGCCGAGCACGTCCGCTAACGCTTCGCCCTTGATGTATTCCATGACGATGTAGCAGAAGATCAGGCCTTTGTAGCCGGTGTCCTCGTGCACTTCGCCGTAGTCGTAGGTGGTGACGATGTTGGGGCTGTTGAGCCGCATTGCTGCTTCGGCTTCGTTGCGGAAGCGGGTGCGGAACTCGGTGTTCTCGGTGTATTCGGGCCGCAGGATCTTGACGGCCACGTCCTTGGGTGGGGTGTGGTTGGTGTCCTTGGCGAGCCAGACGGTGGACATGCCACCGTGCCCGATGATCCATTGGAGCTGGTAGCGCTGCCCGAGGAGGCGCTGCAAGTGGTCGATGTCCGAGCGGTCCACGGATCCCGCGCCGGGGTTCGTCGGATTGAGATTGTCGTCAGTACTCATGCTTACTGCCCCTGTTCTGCCGCGCGGATCACCGCGCGGCCGATTGGTGCGGCCACCGATCCACCGGTGGCACCTTGCCCAGCGTTACCGCCGTTTTCCACCAGCACTGCCACGGCAACATCCGCGGTGGTGGAGAAGGCGATGTACCAGGCGTGTGGGTTGGAGTTGCGGGAGTCCTCGCCGTGCTCGGCGGTGCCCGTCTTCGAGGCGATGGAGGCGTCGCCGCCGGCGTGCTGCTCCGCCCCGATCATCAGCTCCTTGAGCTGCTGTGCCACTTGTGGGGTGATGGGGTCGTTGACCTTCTTGGCTTTGGTCTTGCGGATGGGGGAGAGGTCCGCGCCGGTGATCTGCTTGATGAGGTGCGGCTCCATGCGCTGACCACCATTGGCGATGGTGGCGGCGATGACCGCGTTCTGCAGCGGGGTCAGGGCGATGTCGCGCTGGCCAATGGAGGATTGCGCCAGGGCTGCGCGATCCTGGATGTCACCGATCCTGGAATCGACGACGGGAATGCCCACATTATCCAGGCTCTCACCCACGCCGAAGGCACGGGCCATGTTGGTGAAGTCCTCGATGCTGTGACGGTTCACCAGATCCGCGAAGGCAGTGTTGCAGGACTCTGCGAAAGCCTGGCGCAGGGTGGTGGTGCCACCGCCGGCACAGGTGGAGCCGGCGTAGTTCTCCAGGGTTGTGGTGGTGTCCGGCAGAGTGATCTGCGGAGCCGCGGTGACGGACGTGTCCGGGGACTCCCCGGCAGCCAGTGCCGCGGCAGTGGTGATGACCTTGAACGTGGATCCAGGGGGCTGGATCTGTTGCGTGGAGCGGTTCAACAGTGGGCTGTTGGCGTCGGTGTTATAGGCGGTAAACGCGTTATCAGCGGCTTCGGTGTCCTCCTGCACGATGGTGGAGGGGTCGTAGGACGGGGTGGAGGCCATGGCCAGGATTTCGCCGGTGGACGGCTTCAGCGCCACGACGGAGCCGGAGTAGCCGTTGTTGGCGAGCTGGTCGTAGGCCACTTGCTGCACGGCGGGGACCAGGGTGAGGTCCACGTTCGCGCCGGCGACCTTCTTGCCCGTCAGCTGGTCCCAAGTGCGGGCGGCGAAGAGGGACGGGTCCTCACCGGTCAGGATGGAGTTTTGGGACAGCTCCACGCCAGCGGCGCCGTAACGGTCGGACAGGTAGCCGATCACGCTGCCGTAGGTGCCGGGGTTGGCGGGGTAGCTGCGGTGGTAGTAGCCCTGCTCGTCCGCGGTGGATTCCGCGAGGAGCTGCCCGCCGGCAGTGATGGCGCCGCGCTGTTGTGTTTTGGCGGCCAGGAACTGGCGGGAGTTTTTCGGGTTGTTGGCCAGGGAGTCCGTGGAGAAAGCCTGGATGTAGGTCAGGTTGACCAGGAGCACCACCACAAGGAGGAAGCCGAAGATGGTGACGTTGCGGATTGCTTTGTTCATCGTGCATCAGCTCCTGGGGTTGAGGGGGTGCGGACATCGGCGGTGCTGCGGACCTCCGCGGCACTGCGGGCGTCGGCGCTGATCCTCAGCAGCAGCGCCAGCAGGATGTAGTTGGCGAGCAGGGAGGATCCACCGTGGGACAAAAATGGCGTGGTGAGGCCGGTCATCGGCATCAGGCGGGAGATACCGCCGGTGACCACGAAGATCTGCACGGTGATGGTCAGCGCCATGCCGGCGGCGATGAGCTTGCCGTAGGAGTCCCGGGCGATCATGGCGGTGTGGAAGCCGCGGTTGATGAGCACCAGGTACAGCAGCAGGATGGCGGCCAGGCCGATCAGGCCCAGCTCCTCACCGAAGGCTGCAAGGATGAAGTCCGAGTGGGCGACGGGTACGTTCTCGGGGTAGCCCTGTCCCAGGCCGGTGCCGGTCACGCCGCCGAAGGACATGCCGAACAGGGCTTGGGAGAGCTGGAAGCCGTTGCCGTCGTAGTGGGCCAGTGGGTCCACGAAGTTGTTCACACGGTCCTGGATCTTGGCGCTGATCTGGTACACGCCCACCGCACCGATGGCGGCCAGGCCGAAGCCCAGGATCAGCCAGGAGGCGCGCCCGGTGGCCATGTAGAGCATGCCCAGCACGGTGCCGAACAGGATCAGGGCGGGGCCGAAGTCGTTTTGTGCGGCCATGATGACCAGCGCAATGCCCCACACCAGGAACAGTGGCCCCAGGTCACGCAGACGCGGGAACTGCAGCCCCATGAATGTTTTCCCGGCCACGGTGAACAGGCGCCGCTTTTGGATCAGCAGTCCGCCGAAGAACAGCAGGAGCAGCAGTTTGGAGAACTCTCCGGGTTGGATGGAGAAGGGGCCGATGGAGATCCACACGTTGGCGTCCGCATTAAGGCTGGTGGGCCACACGATGGGCAGCGCGGACAGGATCAGCCCGGCCAGGCCCATGATGTAGGTGTAGTTCTGCAGGCTGCGGTGGTCTTTGAGGAAGATCACCACGGCGCACATCAGACCCACGCCTACGAAGGTCCACATGATCTGTGATTGCGCCAGGTTCCAGTCCGTGGCCATGTCCAGCCGCGTAATCATGACCAGTCCGAGGCCGTTGAGCAGCGCCACGATGGGCAGCATGATCTGGTCGGCCTTGGGTGCTCGCCAGCACAGAACGAGGTGTGCGATGAGGAAGATGGCGAAGAAGCCGCCGGTGACGGTCAGCGCGGAGGAGCTGATGGTGGCGTTGGTGGTGTCCCCGTCGGGTCCTTGGGGGATGCCGGCTCCGTTGGCGCGGGAGAGGTCCAGTGCGATGTTGGCGACGAGCATGAGCACCGCGGTGGCGAGCAGCAGCAGTGCTTCGGTTTTTCGGCGGAAGATCAGCATTTACTTCACCTCTCGGCAGGACACTCCGGGGGTGGTGAGGTCCTCTGGGTTGCTGGAGTTGGATGTTCGTGTGACGCACGCGGGGAGGGTGCGTTCCGCGAGCCGGTGCACTTGGTTCAGTGCTTCGTCGTAGGTGGTGTTGGGGAGGTTGCTGATGGCTCCGCGGGCGACGGGGGTGAGGTCGTCCGTGCGGAAGTGGTGGCAGTCCTTGCTGCCCATTTTCGGCGCCTTGGTGCCGGCGGGGTAGGTGGTGACTTTCTGGTTTTCCGCCAGGCAGATTTCTTGGTATTTGCTGTTGAGTGTGTTGCCGAGGATGCTGTCTCGCTTGCCGTTGTAGATGGCGATGCGGCCGTCCTCTTCGGCGACGTAGTAGCTGTTCTTGGCGTTGTTCCAGAGGATGTATCCGCTGGTCGCGAGGCCTGCCAGGATCACGAGCGCGACGATCAGCGCGATCGTGAGGCCGCGCTTTTTCTTCCGGCCGCGGGCGGGTTCGGCGCTGACTGCTGGTTGTTCATCGGTGCGCGGGTGGCTGTTTTTATGATCGTCGACGCCGAGGTTCACGTCCCTCCCGCGTCCCTTTGAACGTGAAGCCTTCCGTGCGCCAGCGCCAGCAGCCGCAGCGCCAGCGGCACCGGCAGCCTCAGAGGCGCCAGCGCCGTCTGCCTGAGCGGAGTCCGTAGCCTCCGTGGCCGGACGTCCAGTGCCCGCAGAGTCAGAAGCCTCGGAGCCTACGGCACCGGCAGCAGCTTTGTCGGACTGATCCGCGGAATCCCCAGAACCGGCCCCAGCACCATCTCCATCCCCAGCACTCTGCGCAGGCCTACTGGTGGTCTGCAGGTTCAGCGCGGCCGCGCGAGAGGCCGCGGTGTTCGGCCGTTCGGTGTCCGTGACTTTCCCGGCCACGGCGCCGGCCACGATGGGCGCAGCCGGCAGGGTGATGGAGGGGTCTGTGGCGTGGTTGGAGGCGGCGTCGAATTCAATGACGTCCCCGATGACCACGGTGACATTGTCCGGCCCGCCGGAGCGCAACGCGAGTTCCACTAGACGGCGGGCGGAGTGGTCGGGCGTGCCGGTGGAGAGGGCTTCGTGGATGGTGTCGAAGCTGACGGGGTCCGATAGGCCGTCGGAGCACAGCATGAAGCGGTCGCCGGCTTTGACTTGAAAGGTGCTGAGCGTGGGTTCCACGGGCCGGCCGGTGAGCGCTTTGAGGATCAGGGAGCGTTGCGGGTGATTGCTAACGTCTTCGGCGGCGAGTTTTCCTTCGTCCACCAGCGATTGCACGAAGGTATCGTCTTTGGTGATTTGTTGCAGCTCGCCGTCGCGCAGGAGGTACCCGCGGGAGTCGCCCACGTGGCACAGGGCGGCTTCATTATTACGGAACAGCAGGGTGGAGAGGGTACAGCCCATGCCTTCCAGCTGTGGGTTTTCGTCCACGTGCAGCGCGATGGCCTGGTTGCCTTCGTCCATGGCTGTGGCGAGCAGGGTGGTGAGCCTGTCATGCATGGTCGGTTCGTCCAGCAGCGGGGAGTCCAGTGGTCGGAGTGCGTTGATGAGCAGTTGGCTGGCGACTTCTCCGGCGGCGTGTCCGCCCATGCCGTCGGCGAGTGCAAGCATGCGCGGGCCTGCGTAGGCGCTGTCTTCGTTGTTTCCGCGGACGAGTCCTCGGTCGGAGTAGGCGGCGTAGTTGAGGGTTAGTGTGCTCACTGTTCCATCCTTACGGAGGTTTGTCCCACTCTAAATTCGGAGCCTGCGTAGAGCCGTTCGGGCTGGTCGATGCGTTGGGTGCCGATCCAGGTGCCGTTGCGGGAGTCTACGTCTTCGAGGTACCAGGCGTTGCCGTGGCGGATCAGGCGCGCGTGTGTGCCGGAGGCGAAGTCGTCTTCCAGGATGAGTGTGCAGGTGGGGGCGCGTCCGATGGTGATTTCTGTGTAGCCCTTGAGTTTGAGGGTGGTGCCGGTGAGTGGTCCGGTGGTGAGGACCAGGCTGTGTGGTGGTTTGTTGCCGAGTTCTTTGCGTGGCTCTGGTCGCGCCGGGGCGGGCATGCCGGGGCCGCCGTGGATGGGTTGGAGGTCTCTGCTGAGTCCGGCGGCGGAGTTGGTGTCCTTGCGGAGTGCGCGGATGCTGAGCCAGATGAATAGCCACAGGAGGAGCAGCAGGCCGATTTTGGCCAGCAGTAAGAGGGTGGTCTGCATTGTTCCTTTGACTCCTTCTGTGTCCGGGGTTCCGGGCGGGGGCTTACGTGAACAGCCTACTGCAGACGGGTGACATCCTTAAAGATGTTTTTGGGGTTGTGTGTTTAGTTGAATTGCACTTCGATTTCTGAGTGGCCGAGGGCGATGATGTCTCCGTGGGCGAGGAGCCAGTTGTCGACGGGGGTTCCATTGACGGAGGTTCCGTTGGTGGAGTTGAGGTCTGTGAGGACTGCGTCGAATCCGTCCCATTGGATTTCGGCGTGTTGGCGGGAGACTCCTGTGTCTGGAATGCGGAGGTCTACTCCGTTGCCGCGTCCGATGATGTTGGCGCCGTCTTTGAGTGTGTAGGTGCGGTCGGATCCGTCGCGGAGGACGAGGGTGACGCGGATTTCTTGGTTTTCGCCGGTGTAGCCGTGGCCGCCTTGGGTGGGTTGGTGTGGTGCTACTTGTGCGATGACTTCGGTGCCGGGGTAGCTGGTGGGCGGGTTGGCGATGTCTGCTTGGTTGGGCTGGTTGTTGTGGGTGGACTGGTTGTTGTTGATGAGGTCGGCGAGTTGTTCGTTATTTTTATTGTCCGACGCCCACCTCTCGTCCCACTGCTGTTCCGCTGCCGCCTGGGCGTTGTGTGTGGTGGGGTTGGGGGCGTTGTGTGTTTCGAAGCGTGCTTCTACGCGGAGTTGGCCGGTGTGGAGGTTGGGTTGTGGTGTGACGTTGACGAGCACGGGGCTGGTGGTGGTCCAGTTTTGGTTGCGGATGAAGCGTGTGAGGCGGTCGGCCAGGTCTTCGGTGAGGCGTGGGCGGCTGGCGAGCATGCTGTCTAGGTCTTGCTGGCTGACTTCAACGTTGAAGGTGTTGGGGGCCAGGAGGTTGCCGTGTTGGTCGGACATGATGGACTCTTCGGTCTGTTGTTTGAGGAGTTCGTCGATTTCGATGGGCACTACTTTGCCGCCGAAGACGCGCGCGAAGCCGTTTTCTAGGCCGCGTTGCAGAGAGTTGTCCAGCTTTTTGAAGCGTCCGAACAAGTCCATGTCATACCTTTCTGTGTGCCTGAGGTGTGTTGAGGCATTGGTGCCTAGTATAGGGCACGGCTGCTGCAGGTGAGATATTTGCGACGTGGGTGCGTGTTCGTGTGACGGGGTGTGCGTGCCCTGTGACCTGCTGTTTTGTGGTGTTTTGGGGCTCGATTTGTGTGTTGTGAGTATGTGCTGCTAGTATTTCTTTTCGTTGCTACGGCAGCTTCTGCGGTTTGTTTCAAACGCACTCGGGCGAGTGGCGGAATGGCAGACGCGCTGGCTTCAGGTGCCAGTGTCCTTCGGGACGTGGGGGTTCAAGTCCCCCTTCGCCCACAGTGAGCGGTTTTTCGCTCTGTTCAGGCCGATGGCCACCAACTTTGTTGAGTTGGTGGCCATCGGCTTTTTCGTGTGCCTGGGCCCGTTCCTGAGGATTTTGAATTTGATAATAAGAATATCACAGTTTAATCACGTTCTTAATATATTTCCATACCTATTGTATCCCACAGGAAAGGTTATAAATGAGACTCATTTCACTTTACCCCTGTGGGGATATGCTATACCCGCTGTGACCTGCATTGATGCTGACACGCCGATGCTTTCATGGTTGCTTCTGTTACTCAAGTGATAATTTTTTACCCCCGTAAGGATGAAGGGTGGAGCAGTTCTCTGGGAAATCTGTTGTTGCTTTTCTTAGGAAGTGATTAAGTTGTTGCCGTTCCCTACATACGTCGGGTTCTTCGCAAGAGCTAGTCTCTGTCCGCGCAACACGCTGCGGAGGCTAGTGACGTTTTTCAAAGGACTAGTTATGGCTAATCTTCGTGGACGTAATGTCCGTGCAGCCGGAAGCTCCGTTTTGGGCCTGGCTTTTAAGGACCGCATGAAGTCGGTCGCTGGCGCAGTGGCCGCGCTAGCTATTGCCACTTCTGGCGTGGTCGTTGTGAATAATGCCATCGCTCCTGTCGCTTCGGCACAGACCGATGGTATTGACTTGGGTGCTTCTGCCTCCCCGGGACCTGTGGGTGACACCACGACTCAGGGCAAGAACGCCATCTACTCGCCTGCTAATGAAGGTGAGCGCAATACTGTCTCCGGTACTGTGTGGGCAGAGCGCGGCAATGACAACACCAAGTCCAGCAGCTATGTAAATAACAATGGGCCAGATGTTGGTGTGGCAGGTATCAAGGTCTTTGTGCAGTGGGTTGATGGGTACAAGGGACCCAAGCCTGCGACCTCTCCGGTGTACTATGCGGTAACTGATGCGCAAGGTAACTACCGCGTGAAGATGCAGAACTTCCGCGACTTCGCGGGAGAGGATCGCATCTTCAGTGCGAATGTCGATCTGTCGCCCACGTTTCGCGAGAAAATTCGTATCTGGGTGGAGATTCCTGATGAGCTAAAGGATAAGTACAACTTCGGCTGGGGTTATGCTAACCTCCAGGCGCCTTTGAACTTTGCGCTCGATCGGTCCATTGGTGCTAACTGGGCTGGCGAGCGTGTAACTGGTGCTGATCAGTTCCTGTTCCCTAAGTACAAGCCGGAAGAGAAGGAAGTTCTCCACAAGCCACAGGGTCAGTGGGTGAACAACGATGATAAGCGTCGTGAAGATGGACAGGGCCAGATTTCCGGCCGCATCTACTGGGATTACGGCGGATATGCTCAGCCTGCTTTCGGTTGGAAGAACGTTGTATCGTACGACGATAGCAATGACAAGGGCATTGGTGGTCAGAAGGTTGTCGCCTCCTATCTGAGTGACCATGCAGTGGGGCAAATCAAGAAGTACTTCGAAGAAAACAAGAACACCCTCTTCGGTGGCGTTCGGACTCTGCGTAGCACCGGCTGGACCTATGAGTACGAAGCTAAGCTGCAGGAGTGGATCAAGCAGCAAATCGCTGAGAATAAGGACGGTGATACTCCGTGGATCGCTGAGTCCGTGGTGACCACCAGTGACCAGGATGGTAAGTACGTTGCCCAGTTCAACGGTACCTACGGGCATGTGTGGAGTTCACGTGGTAATGTTCCTGAAACGCAGTCTTCACCGAACCAGGAAAACTACTTCCACAACGTTGACTCTTCCCCTTCGGCGGGTAATTTCCGCCAAGGAGCTGCCCAGGACACGATCACTGGTGATAAGTTCGCGAAGCACATCAACTGGGAATGGATGATGGTTTCCCTGGTCCAGCCTGATGGGACATTGGGGCCTGTCCAGGGAGCTGGCTTGGTTGATCCGTGGCGCGGCGGGTTCTGGTCTGGACGAGCGGGTACGCCATATGGAAACGTCTACACTCAGTATGAAATTGGCACACACCACTTCAGCGCTCAGAACTACACCCTGGATGAGCGCACTACCTATTCCCCAATCGATGGGGGACGCTGGCGTGATGCTGACTTCGCTCACACCTTGGCGCAACCTACGTTTGAGGTAGTGAAGTATGACTCGATCTCTAACTTTGCCAAGCCTGGCGACAAGGTTGACACTCAGGGTGGTGGCTACCCTGCTTTGGGCAACAACAGGTACGACATCGTATGGACGGCGACCGACCTCTCCACCGGCAAGTCCCTGGAGCTGAATCCGAAATCGAGCACCTGTGAGGGAGTTGCACCAAATGAGATGGGCCTGCTCCCCTCTTGTTCCATCACGGTTCCAGAAAACCTGACGAACTCCACCGTCTTTACCGCTACTCTGTATCCAGTTGCGGAGAACGGCAAGCGCTCTGCCATCCCGATTGCAGTGGATGACTTTATTGCTCAGGTCGCTAAGGTTCCTGTCTACGATCCTGTCGATGTCACCACCGGAAAGTCTGCTACTTCTCCGGTACGTGGCGTTGACAACACCGATACCCCTGAGGTGGAGACAGAGTCGGTTCCGGAAGGCACCAAGTTCGAGTTGGCATTGCCACAGGACGCTGAGCCAATTAAGGACGGTCAGGGCAACATCTCCGGTTACAAGATTGGTGAGGATGTCCGCGACTTCGGCTACTCCGTGAACGTTGATCCGAAGTCCGGTGAGGTCACCTTCATCGCTCCGGAAACCATGACGGATCCGGTAACTAATGAGGAAACCCCATTCACCGGCACGTTCAACGTTCCTGTGACCATGACCCTGCCTGGTGGTGAGAAGGGTACCGCGAACGCAACCTTCGTTGTGTCCGAGGAAGCAGCTGACTACAACCCTGAGTACCCAGGTCAGAACTTCACCCACACCCCTCAGGGCGGCGAGGAGAAGACCACCGACAAGCCGGGCTACCTGGCACCTGCCGGCAAGACCTCCACCGCTGATGTGGTCTACAAGCCAAAGGAAGGCGGCGAGGAGAACAAGCCTGGTGACGGCGTTGCCTCCTACAAGCTGAAGGAAGGCTTCCAGGCTCCTAAGGGCTACGAGATCACAGTCGATGAGAAGACCGGCAAGGTCTCCGTGACCGTTGCTCCTGCTGGTAAGGATGGCGCTCGCGAGGAGATCGTCGAGATCCCTGTCGTCGTGTCCTACAACGATGGCGCTGAGGATGACGAAGCAACCGCCGTCTTCTACCTCGACACCGACGGCGATGGCATCCCGGATGTTCTCGACGAGGACGACGACAACGACGGCGTCAACGACGAGGACGAGAAGAAGTCCGGCCACGATCCGAAGGATCCGTCCGACACCCCAACTACCGTGACCGGCGAGCCTAAGCCTGTTGAGCCGACCAACGATTCTCAGGACACCGGTATCGTCGTTCACAACCCGGATCCTTCGACTGAGTACACCGCTACCGATGAGGACGGCAACACCGTCCCGGTAACGGTTGACAAGGAGACCGGAAAGATCTCCGTCACCCCGGGCGAAAACGTTGATGGTCCGATCACTCTGGTCATCAAGGACTCTGACCTGCCTGGTGGCTCGGTTGAGTTTGAGATTCCTGTCAATGGCCACGCCAAGGGCGAGGATGACAACGGTTCTGACCTCAAGGATGCTGATAAGTATGATCCGAAGGGTCAGAACCAGGATGTGAAGAAGAACGAGAAGCCGGATCCGAAGAAGAACATCGAGAACTTCGATGATCTGAATCTGCCTGAGGGTACGAAGGTTGAGTACAAGGATCCTGTGGATACGTCCACGCCTGGTGAGAAGCCTGTCACTGTTGTGGTGACCTACCCTGATGGCACCAAGGATGAGGTCACGACGACCGTAACCGTGGGTCAGGATGATGCTGATAAGTATGATCCGAAGGGTCAGAACCAGGATGTGAAGAAGAACGAGAAGCCGGATCCGAAGAAGAACATCGAGAACATCGATGAGCTTCCTGAGGGTACGACGGTTGAGTACAAGGATCCTGTGGATACGTCCACGCCTGGTGAGAAGCCTGTCACTGTTGTGTGACCTACCCTGATGGCACCAAGGATGAGGTCACGACGACTGTGACCGTGGGTCAGGATGATGCTGATAAGTATGATCCGAAGGGTCAGAACCAGGATGTGAAGAAGAACGAGAAGCCGGATCCGAAGAAGAACATCGAGAACATCGATGAGCTTCCTGAGGGTACGACGGTTGAGTACAAGGATCCTGTGGATACGTCCACGCCTGGTGAGAAGCCTGTCACTGTTGTGGTGACCTACCCTGATGGCACCAAGGATGAGGTCACGACGACCGTAACCGTGGGTCAGGATGATGCTGATAAGTATGATCCGAAGGGTCAGAACCAGGATGTGAAGAAGAACGAGAAGCCGGATCCGAAGAAGAACATCGAGAACTTCGATGATCTGAATCTGCCTGAGGGTACGAAGGTTGAGTACAAGGATCCTGTGGATATTCCACGCCTGTGAGAAGCCTGTCACTGTTGTGGTGACCTACCCTGATGGCACCAAGGATGAGGTCACGACGACCGTAACCGTGGGTCAGGATGATGCTGATAAGTATGATCGAAGGGTCAGAACCAGGATGTGAAGAAGAACGAGAAGCCGGATCCGAAGAAGAACATCGAGAACTTCGATGATCTGAATCTGCCTGAGGGTACGAAGGTTGAGTACAAGGATCCTGTGGATACGTCCACGCCTGGTGAGAAGCCTGTCACTGTTGTGGTGACCTACCCTGATGGCACCAAGGATGAGGTCACGACGACTGTGACCGTGGGTCAGGATGATGCTGATAAGTATGATCCGAAGGGTCAGAACCAGGATGTGAAGAAGAACGAGAAGCCGGATCCGAAGAAGAACATCGAGAACATCGATGAGCTTCCTGAGGGTACGACGGTTGAGTACAAGGATCCTGTGGATACGTCCACGCCTGGTGAGAAGCCTGTCACTGTTGTGGTGACCTACCCTGATGGCACCAAGGATGAGGTCACGACGACTGTGACCGTGGGTCAGGATGATGCTGATAAGTATGATCCGAAGGGTCAGAACCAGGATGTGAAGAAGAACGAGAAGCCGGATCCGAAGAAGAACATCGAGAACATCGATGAGCTTCCTGAGGGTACGACGGTTGAGTACAAGGATCCTGTGGATACGTCCACGCCTGGTGAGAAGCCTGTCACTGTTGTGGTGACCTACCCTGATGGCACCAAGGATGAGGTCACGACGACTGTGACCGTGGGTCAGGATGATGCTGATAAGTATGATCCGAAGGGTCAGAACCAGGATGTGAAGAAGAACGAGAAGCCGGATCCGAAGAAGAACATCGAGAACATCGATGAGCTTCCTGAGGGTACGACGGTTGAGTACAAGGATCCTGTGGATACGTCCACGCCTGGTGAGAAGCCTGTCACTGTTGTGGTGACCTACCCTGATGGCACCAAGGATGAGGTCACGACGACCGTAACCGTGGGTCAGGATGATGCTGATAAGTATGATCCGAAGGGTCAGAACCAGGATGTGAAGAAGAACGAGAAGCCGGATCCGAAGAAGAACATCGAGAACATCGATGAGCTTCCTGAGGGTACGACGGTTGAGTACAAGGATCCTGTGGATACGTCCACGCCTGGTGAGAAGCCTGTCACTGTTGTGGTGACCTACCCTGATGGCACCAAGGATGAGGTCACGACGACTGTGACCGTGGGTCAGGATGATGCTGATAAGTATGATCCGAAGGGTCAGAACCAGGATGTGAAGAAGAACGAGAAGCCGGATCCGAAGAAGAACATCGAGAACATCGATGAGCTTCCTGAGGGTACGACGGTTGAGTACAAGGATCCTGTGGATACGTCCACGCCTGGTGAGAAGCCTGTCACTGTTGTGGTGACCTACCCTGATGGCACCAAGGATGAGGTCACGACGACCGTAACCGTGGGTCAGGATGATGCTGATAAGTATGATCCGAAGGGTCAGAACCAGGATGTGAAGAAGAACGAGAAGCCGGATCCGAAGAAGAACATCGAGAACTTCGATGATCTGAATCTGCCTGAGGGTACGAAGGTTGAGTACAAGGATCCTGTGGATACGTCCACGCCTGGTGAGAAGCCTGTCACTGTTGTGGTGACCTACCCTGATGGCACCAAGGATGAGGTCACGACGACCGTAACCGTGGGTCAGGATGATGCTGATAAGTATGATCCGAAGGGTCAGAACCAGGATGTGAAGAAGAACGAGAAGCCGGATCCGAAGAAGAACATCGAGAACATCGATGAGCTTCCTGAGGGTACGACGGTTGAGTACAAGGATCCTGTGGATACGTCCACGCCTGGTGAGAAGCCTGTCACTGTTGTGGTGACCTACCCTGATGGCACCAAGGATGAGGTCACGACGACTGTGACCGTGGGTCAGGATGATGCTGATAAGTATGATCCGAAGGGTAAGGACCAGACCGTTAAGGTTGGCGAGACCCCAGATCCGAAGGGCAACATTGTTGATGCTGACAAGCTGCCTGAGGGTTCGAAGGTTGAGTACTCGGAGAAGCCAGATACCTCTAAGCCTGGTGAGCAGAACGTTACCGTTGTGGTGACCTACCCAGATGGCTCTAAGGACAACGTTGAGGCGAAGCTGAAGGTTGAGAAGAACCCAACCACGGTCAACACCGACAATGTGAAGCCTGTTGATCCGACCGACGAGAAGCAGGACACCGGTATCGTTATCACGAACAAGGATGATGACACCAAGATCTCTGCTAAGGACGAGGACGGCAAGACTGTTCCTGTTGAGGTTGGTGAGGACGGTAAGGTTCACGTCACGCCTGGTACTGATGTTGATGGTCCGATTGTTGTGACCATCGAGGATCCGGAACTGCCTGGCGGCAAGGTTGAGGTTAAGGTTCCTGTCTCCGGCCACGAAGAGGGTCGCGATGACAACGGTTCCGACCGGACCGACGCTGACAAGTACGATCCACAGGGCAAGGAGCAGACCGTTAAGGTCGGCGACACCCCAGATCCGAAGAAGAACATCGAGAACATCGATGATCTGCCTGAGGGTACGCAGGTTGAGTACAAGGAGACTCCGGATACCTCCACGCCTGGTGAGAAGAACGTCACCGTTGTGGTGACCTACCCTGATAAGTCTCAGGATGTGGTCGAGGCGAAGCTGAAGGTTGAGGAGAAGCCAGCTGGCACGAACCCAGATACTTCCGGATCTTGGACGAAGCTGGAGCACTGCTTCGACGTTAAGGCGATGAATGTCACGAACCCATTCCTGTGGCTGGTGCCACTGGGACTGCTGTCCTTCATCAAGATCCCACCACAGATCCAGCAGCAGATTGACTCCATCTCTGCTAACTTCAACTCCACGATCACTCGGGAGCTGCAGAAGTTCGGTATCAGCCTGCCTCACTTCGAGGTCCCAGCTGCACTGAACATCAACACCTACCTGACCGTGGAACAGCAGCGTCAGCTGCTGGGAGGTGCAATCATCGCAGCCGGCCTGGCAGTAACCAGCGCCTACGTTGCACTGGGATGTGACTGGGGTGCAAACCCAGTCAAGCCTGGTAAGGACAATGAAGGCTCTTCCATCGGCTCCTTCGGAAACCTCGCGAAGAACACCGCGAAGGACAACGGTTCCGCAACCGGTTCCGGAGAAGCACTGAAGAAGCTGGCTGAGGATCCGAAGAACAACATCGGCTCCGGCAACAAGAAGGCCAACCAGTCGACCTCCGCTCCAACCGAGACTGAGACCCCTGACGCCTCTGCACCCGCAGAGACCTCAGAGGAGCCAGCTGCAGACGCAGACAGCGCAGCAGGTGACAGCAACAACTAAAAAGCTGCACACCAGCTCACCCCGGTAACCGCCGGGTAGTGACCCACTACCCGGCGGGCTAGCCCCTCGGCTAGCCGGACACTGCTGAAGCACAAGGTATGAAGCCCACCGTCTGTCCACGCACTACCAGCGTGGACAGACGGTGGGCTTTACCCATGCGCACCATGCACTGAGCGCCACCCAGTGCCTACCGCGCAGCACATCCCCACCGCACAGTACTTACACGCTGAGAAGCTCTCACTCCACACGCCACATCGCGGTCAACACTCCAGCGCCAACCTGCCGATCCTCACCACCAGCCAGACGCACCACCACAGGCTCCCCACACCGGCCGGCCACCACACGCTGCCACCCGCGCAGCACCTCCACCGAAGCCGAGCGCCGCTGAGCAGTCACCACCTGGATCGCCCGATCACACACCACCACATCACCCGAATCCAACACCCCCACAAAAACAGCACCACCTAGTGCTGAGCGCGAGCACCCGGACAGATCCACAGCGCTGGAAGTGCCACCAGCAGTACCACCGGCAGTGTCACCCGCAGTATCGCCGAACAGTTCCCACTGCTTCTCCAACACGGTCATGCGCACCACCCGCCCCAACGAATGCACAAACCCGGAACGATCCTCCACCGCCAACTCTCCACCCGGCCGTGAACTCAACACCCGGCCCACCGGCCACACCACCGGCTGCATCTGTCCAGAACGCGCTATCAACATCCCATCGGCCGTGAACGTCACCCGACGCACCGGCTCGCACGTCTCCACCAACACCGTCGCATCCGCGCCAGCGGCCGTCGCACTACACGGGTGCAACTCAGACAGGTGGGTGAGGGCAAGAGACAGTTCGGCGTCGGAGGATAAGGACCCCACACCCAGCCCCGCCAATTGAGCCCAGACCTGCGGCAAGGACACAAACGGCTGGCCCTCCCATGCAGCACGCAGCAGTTCGGTCATCTCCAGGAAATGATCGGGGCCAGCGGGCGTCGTAGACAGCGCAGACGGCGCGGGGGAGGAATCGCCAGGGACATCAGACATCATCAACACTCTTATCAACCAGGGGCACTATACCCACCCACGATACCCAGCCACGCCCCCGGGTGATGTAGGGCCTCGCGTGTAGGGTGGGGATCGTGGCACAATTCCTCTTTCACGTTGGTCGATGGTCCTACCTGCACAAATGGGTGGTCATCATAGTCTGGCTGCTCGCGCTTCTCGGCGTGGCAGGCAGTGCACTGAGCTTCCAAAAAGGCTTCAACGACATCTTCGCCATCAACAACGTGCCCTCCACCCAGGCCACCGAGATCCTGATGGACAAGTTCCCCGGCACGGACAACCCGGCGGCGTCCGCGGACGTGAACATGGTGTGGCAAGCCCCCGAAGGCCACCGCCTGGACGAACCCGCCTACATGGAGGCGATGGACCGCACCACCCAGGCGATCAAGGACACCGTGCCGCAACTAGGCAGCACCCTGCGCTGGGGCAACCCCGTCACTGTGAACCACGCGCAAACGGACGCGATCGTGGACCAACTCACCAACCAGGGCCTGCCGAAAGCCACCGCCACCAAGGACGCCTACACGCAACGTGTCCTATCCGACGACGCCACCATCGGCACCTCCACCTTCTCCTTCGACGTCGCCCTCCCCGCCGAAGTGACCGACGCCGACCGCGATGCCGTGGAAGCCGCCGCCCAAATCTCCCGGGATGCTGGGCTACGCGTGGAGATCGGCGGGCCTGGATTTGGAGACCCGATTGAGATCGAACCCATCTCAGAGATCGTGGGCGTGGTGGTGGCCCTGATTATCCTGGCGATTACGTTCATGTCCCTGCTGGCGGCGGGGCTGCCGCTGATCAGCGCGCTGGTGGGCGTGGGTATTGGTGCGTTCCTGACCGTGGGCGCCACCGCCTTCGTGCCGTTGAACTCCATGACGCCCACCCTGGGGCTCATGATCGGCCTGGCCGTGGGAATTGACTATGCCTTGTTTATTATGGCGCGCTACCGGGACGAGCTGGCGCTCGGCCGGTCCAGGCCGGACGCGATCGGGCTGGCCTGCGGCACGGCAGGCAGCGCGGTGGTGTTCGCCGGAGTGACCGTGATCGTGGCCCTGGCGGGCCTGCGGCTGGTGAACATCCCGTTCCTGTCTGCGATGGGTTACTTCGCGGCGGCCTTCGTGCTGGTGGCAGTGCTACTGTCCCTGACGTTCCTGCCCGCGTTGCTGGGGCTGCTGGGCCGGTGGGTGTTCAAGAGCGAGGCGAGCCGTACGCCGCGGGAAAGCCTGCGGGAGGATGGCCGCACGACCGGGCCGCAGGTGCACGGCACGAAGGAAAACCTGGGCACGCGGTGGGTGAAGCTGGTGCACCGGTTCCCCGGTGTGGCGTTGGCTGTGGTGATGGCGGTGTTGGCGCTGCTCACGCTGCCGGCGTTGAACCTACAGCTGTCTCTGCCGAATGACACCACCAGTAGTGTCACATCCACGCAGCGGCAAGCCGCGGACCTGCTCGCGGAAGGATTCGGCGAGGGCCGGAATGCTCCGATGCTGGTGCTGGTGGATGCTGAGCACGCGCGGGCGGACGCTACCGTGTTGGCGCCGTACACCGGCGGGGCGGGGGAGCGCAGCGAAGAGCAGACTCCCGCCTCGCCACAACAGGCCGCGTTCATCTATGCGATGGACCAGCTGCAGAACAACCCGGAAGTGGAACACGCGCAGCTGGTCGGACAGTCCGAGGACGGCACCACCGCACAGCTCGTGGTCACCCCTGTGCACGGGCCACGGGAGGAATCCACCGTGCAGTTGATCCACGCCCTGCGGGAGCAGCAGGCGGACATCGAACGCGAAACGGGCGTGACCATGGGAATCACAGGCTTGATCCCTATCCAACAAGACGTCACGGACACGTTGAAGAAGGCCATGCCCATCTACCTGGCGCTGGTGGTGGGGCTGGCCCTGGTGCTGCTCATGATGGTGTTCCGCTCTTTGCTGGTCCCACTCATGGCCGCCGGCGGTTTCCTGCTGTCCGTGGGTGCGGCCTTCGGTGTGACCGTGCTGGTGTGGCAGGAAGGCCTGTGGGGCCTGTGGGATTCCCCCGGCCCACTCATCAGCTTCATGCCGATCTTCCTGATCGGCGTGACCTTCGGGCTGGCCATGGACTACCAAGTGTTCATCGTCAGCCGCATGAGAGAACGCTACATCCAGGAATCCCAACGCCTCGCGCAGGGCCCGGACTACACCTACAGCGCCACCGAGGACTCCGTAATCCACGGCTTCGGCCTCGGCGCACGCGTGGTGACCGTGGCCGCGCTCATCATGATCGCGGTGTTTGTGTCCTTCATCTTCCAGCCCCTGCCGTTCATCCAGATCTTTGGCTTCGCGCTCGGCGCCGGCGTGCTCTTCGACGCCTTCCTGATCCGCATGACCGCCATCCCCGCGCTCATGCTCCTGGCCGGACGCGCCACCTGGTACATGCCGAAGTGGCTGGACAAGGTGCTTCCCACGCTGGACGTGGAGGGATCCTCCCTGGAGAAGGCGTTTAGCTCCGGGAAGATCACGCGCTACGAGGGCGCCGCGCGCGACTAGCGCGGCTAGCCCAGCCGCGCCTCCCAGCCCTCGCCGTAATACCGGCTCATAAACTCCGCGCGATACTCCACAAAACGCCCCTCCTCGATGGACCGCCTGATGTTATCCACCAGCGTGATCATGAAATGCAGGTTGTGCATCGTGCACAACGTCCCCGCCAAAAACTCCTTTGCCTTCAACAGATGGTGGATATACGCGCGCGAATAGTTCTCGGAGACTTCGCCGCCCACTTCGGCGTCGATGGGAGAAAAATCATTCTTGAAACGCGCATTGGTCAAGTTCATCCGACCATCCAACGTGTACACCCCGCCACGTCTGGCCAGGCGCGTCGGCGCCACACAATCGAACGTGTCCGCCCCCGCGGCCACGCCCGTGAACAGGTCGTCCGGCTCGGAGATCCCCAGCAGGTGGCGCGGCATGTTTTCCGGCAGCTCCTCACACACCCAGTTGACGATCGTCCCCAGGTTCTCCTTCTCCAACGCCCCGCCGATGCCGTAGCCGCCGAAGCCGCGCCGCCCGTCTGCAATTGCGGCGTCGGACAGTTCCACCAGGCCGCGCGCGGCCTGTTTCCGCAGGTCTTCGTACTGCGCGCCCTGCACCACGCCCCACAGAGACTGCAGCGGCTTATCCTCGCGCAGCACAGTCTGCCGGTAGTGCTCCTCCAGGCAGCGCTGTGCCCACCGATGCGTCCGCTCCACAGACCGCTCCTGGTAGTGGCGCGTATTCACCAGCGTGGTTAGCTCATCGAACGCGAAGATAATGTCCGCGCCCAACTGGTGCTGGATCTGCATGGACACCTCCGGGGTGAACCGGTGCTTCGACCCATCAATCACACTGCGGAAATCCACACCATCCTCGTCCACCACGGCCATGCGCTTGGACTGTTGCGCCACAATGTCCTTCTTATCCAGCCCCTTCGTGTCCATCGCCAGGACCTTCTTGAACCCCACGCCCAGGCTCATCACCTGGAACCCGCCGGAGTCCGTGTAGGTAGGTCCGTGCCAATTCTCAAAGGCGGCCACGCCACCGGCCTGGTCCACGATCTCTGGGCCTGGCTGCAAATACAGGTGGTACGCGTTGGACAGCACCGCCTGCGCCCCGGCGCTGCGCACCTGCTGTGGCGTGAGGGTCTTCACGGTCGCCTTCGTGCCCACGGGAATGAACGCGGGCGTGTGGATGTCGCCGTGCGGCGTGTGAATCACCCCGGTGCGCCCATGCCCCTGGTTTTCGGTGTTCACGCTGGTCACGGGGTTACCGGCGGCGTCGATGGCGGAGGCGGTCTGCCGCGGGGCGGAGTCAGGAAGGCGCGTGTCCTCCTCCAGGCGGGTGCCTAAGCTGAAGGTTGTGTCTGTGTGGCGCTGTTCGGCGGTCATGGGAACCCAGTCTACTGCGGGGCGCCACGCGCGCGGGTTAGGCTGGGGGAGTGAGCACCAGCACCCCACCCGCCGGCCGATACGCGCCCAGCCCCTCCGGCGACCTGCACATCGGCAACCTCCGCACCGCCGTGATCGCGTGGTTGCGCGCTGCGGGCAGGCTGGCGTTGCGCATTGATGATATCGACGCCCAGCGCACCTCCCCACACTTCACCTCCCGCCAACGGGCCGACTTGGAGGAGCTGGGGCTGCGCTTCGTGGGGCCGGCGGCGCGCCAACAGGAGACGTATGAGCATTACGAGTCCGCGCTGCAGGACTTGCAGCGGCGCGGGCTGGTGTACGAGTGCTTCTGTTCGCGCCGGGACATTCAGGACGCAGTGCGGGCACCCCATGCCATCCCGGGGCGCTATCCGGGGACATGCAGGGACCTGTCTGTGGAGGAGGCCGGGCGGAAGAGGGAAGAGCTGGCCGCCGGGGGTTCCCGGGGTGGGCGAGTGCCGGCTTTGCGGCTGCGCGCCGGGGTGTCCTCGTGGGAGGTGACGGAGCTTTTCGCGGCGGAGGCGGACCCGCTGACGCGGGTGTACGCCGGGGACGTGGACGACATGGTTCTACGGCGGGGAGGGAACATCCTTCCGCGGTGCGCGCCGGGCGAGCCGGGGGACGACGGCGCCGGTGGGCATGCGAGGGATTACGCCTACAATCTGGCCGTTGTTGTGGACGACGCCCTGGCGCACGTCCGCGAGGTTGTCCGCGGTGACGACCTGTTGAGCTCGGCGCCGCGCCAGGCGTACCTGGCGCACCTGCTGGATCTGCCGGAGGTGCAGTATGTGCACGTGCCGTTGGTGGTGGGGCCGGAGGGCAGGCGTTTGGCGAAGCGTGATGGGGCGGTGACGCTGGCGCAGTTGCGGGCGGTGGATCCGGGGGCGTCGGCGCGGGTGTTGGAGTGGATTCTGGGCTCGCTGGGCGGCGCGGCTGCCGCGAGCTCTAGCGCCGCCGGGGGCGCAGCTGCCGAGGCTGTTGCTAGCGCCGAGAGCCTCGCGGACCGGAACCACCGCGTGCTCCTCGAGGCTCTAGAGTCCTTTGATCTGGGCAAACTCCCGCGGGACCCGGTCTCCTTTGACCCCGACCACTTCATCTCCCCATAACACCCCGCGCCGCGCGCCGGGCGCTCTGCGGGCCTCAGAACACGTGCCGCGAGCGACGCGGCTTATAGCCCGGCAACTTCTTCCCCACCTTCGCGGCAGCCGCGCGCGCCTTCGCCACCTTCGCATTCTGCCCAAACAGCAACGGCGCCTGACGCAGACGCTCCAAGAAGAAAGTCTTCCGAGGCCCCGCCGTCCAGGTTTCGTCGATAAGTTTCTTGGACTGCGCTACGGCGTCGGGGGAACGATCGATGAACACCCGAGCCAGCTCCTCCGCGGCGGCCAACGGATCCTCAGCCACCTCGCTAGCCAGGCCATACTTCACGGCCTGAGCGCCCGTGATGATCTCCGCGCCCATGGACAGCCGCTTCGCCACATCCGCGCCGACCACCTGCTTCAGCGCCTGCACGCCGGACATGTCCGGCACCAGCCCCCACTTCGCCTCCAGGACCGACCATGCCGCATCCGCCGACGTGAATCGATAATCCGACGCCAGCGCGATCTGCAGACCGCCCCCAAAACAATAACCCGGGACCGCCGCGATGACCGGCACGTCGAGCCGGCGCCAACACCACGGCCCCTCCTGGAAGGTATTGGTGCCGCGCCATGGACGGCTGGCGAAGTTCGCGGCAATCTCCCGCGGGCTCTTGAACGCGGCCCCGAAGTCCAGGCCGGAGCTGAAGTTGCCATTCGCGCCGGTGAGGATCACCGCGCGGATGGACTTATCCTTCTGGATCTGCCGGGACACCTGGATCATGCGCTTCAGCATCGGGATGGTCAGGGCGTTCAGTTTCTCGGGGCGGTCCAGCAGGACGTAGGCAATGCCCTCGTCAGAGATGCGGAGGGTGATGTTGTCTGTGGTCTCGGAGCTGAGGATGGTGGCGCTGGGCGCAGCGCCAGAAGCACCGATGGACGCAGCGCCAGAAGCGCCCGCGGACGCAGAGCTCGAGGTGCTCGCGCCCGGGGCGCCAGTCTTAGGGGAATCAGCAGTCATAAACCCCAAGTTTAGAAGATGCCAGGGTGCTTCTTGCCGAAATCGTTCACCGTGGCGTTCTTGGAGTTCACATTCTGATCGTTGCTCGTGGACGTGTCGCCCTTCAGGCGCGCGGTCTGAGTCACCGTGATCGAGTTCTTCACACGACCCAGCTTCGTGCCGCCATCACCGAAGTCCAAGTTCGCCACGCGCACCTTCTCACCGGGGTTCACGGGGTTCGCCAGGGTCACCTCAAAGGTGCGGGTGGAGGTCTTCTCATCAAAGCCCAAGTCCCGGATGTGAGCACCATTCGACGAGCGCGGAGTGATCAGACGATCCACACCCTTCGGGCCCTCCTCCGTCTTCACCTGCACCTTGAACTGGGTTGCAGGGAAGTCGCCGTAGTAGCGCTCGGAGCCCACATTCTCCACGTGCAGCGCCACCGTGCCGGCGAAACCAGGGGCCTTCGCGGAGGACACCGTCAAAAACGGCTTCAGATCCAGCGCGGGGTTGGAGGCCTCCTGCTTGTCGGACTCCTTCTTGGCGGGAGCTTCGGCGTCGGTCTTCTTCTGCTTATCCGCAGCAACCTCGGCATCACCCTGCTGCGCCGACGCCACCTCGCCCTCCACAGGCACCTCCGTGTCCTTGATGACCTCCGCATCCGCCTTCGGATCCTTCTCGGACTCCTGCACCACAGGCTTCGTGTTCTGCGCATCCTTGTTCGGCGCGTAAGAATCAGCCAGCTTGTCATACAGCTTCACCCGCACCTCGTTCTTCACCGGCTGCAGCGCCGACCAGAACGTCGGCGTGGACCACGTACCATTCGGCTTGCAGTACTGCTGCGTACCAGTCATGTTCAGCACGCGGAAACCATACGTGGCCTCGCCCGTGTGCTTCGGAGGGACGTTGTAGGGCCCGATCGACTGACCTGCCTCCCACGATAGGGAATACGACGCCGAGACCCCGATCTTCTTGGCAATCTCTTGAGAAATACCGGCAGATCCGCCCTCCTTCGACGCACCCAGATTCACCGACGTGGTCTCCGTGCGATCGCCATTGACCTCCACAGAAATGCTTTGGGTCTTGGACAGATCCTGCTGCAACGGAATGTCCTTGTCCGTCTGATTCGTGGTGGAGATCGTACCGGCAGGCATGAACTTATCCGTTGCCTTGTACACCACGGTGCGGTAGTCCTCCCACGCGTTGCAGACCGGCTTCGGGTTCAAAATGTTGGCCTTTTGGTGGTCGCTGCCGTGGGAGGTGTGGATGATCGGCAGCGCTGGGTTGATAGCGGGGGTTTCTGGGTAGGACTCTGTGACGGTTTCGGCGTTCGCGCTGGGTGCGAACGGGCCGGAAAGAAGTGCGGAGCTACCAGCTAAAACAGCGGAGGTTCCAGCTAATGCGACAACCGAACGGCGGAAAACGGACATGGTTACTCCTGACGAAGGCTCATGGCGTGGGGCCACAGTGTGTGGCTCACAGTGTGGGCTCGCGCTATGAGGGTGTGGTCAATGGACAATACGGCGATTGGCCGTTCGATTGCGCGGGCCAATCTACTTCAGGAGGGTAAAGCGCGAATGCCGCTAGGACAACACTTTTTATACGGAAAGAATGTGGCGCCGGAATGGTGCGAGTGGCGCGCGTGGAACTTGCTCGTGGTGCTGCTAACTGCAGTGATGCTGCTTTCTCGCGTTGCTTCAGTGCCGGCGCGCGCGGCTCTTTTGTCACAATAAGTTCTTGCTGTGTTTACGTGCTTGTTAACTGGAAGGCTATCTGTGTTCAGCTTCCGCGAGCGGGGGAGCTATGTCTCCGACGAGGTTGACGTTGGGGTGGGGCTGGGGGAATGGGGCGCTGTGGCGTCGGAGGTAAATAATTTCGGTCCCAACCACAGGACCACATAGACCAAACCCACCAGTACAGGAATCTCCACCAGCGGCCCAATCGTCCCCGCCAACGCCTGCGCGGAAGACGCACCAAACGTGCCGATCGACACCGCAATCGCCAGTTCGAAATTATTACCCGCAGCCGTAAACGCCACCGAGGTCGACTGCGCATAATTCAAGCCCACCGCCTTCGACGCCCACAGTGACACCCCGAACATCACCACAAAATAGATCAACAGCGGCGCAGCCACGCGCACCACCGTCCACGGCTGTGCAACCAACTGCTGGCCCTGCAAAGAAAACAACAACACAATCGTGTACAACAAACCAATGAGCGCGAGGGGAGAGATCTTGGGGATGACGACGTTTTCGTAGAACTCGCGGCCCTTCGTCCGCTCGCCGATAATGCGAGACGCCACGCCAGCCAGCAGCGGAATGCCCAAGAAAATGAGGACGGACGCGGCGATGGCTAGGAAGGAAAACTCCGCCGACGTGGTCTCAAGACCCAGCCACGACGGCAAAACCTGCAGGTAGAACCAGCCCAACACGCCAAACATCAGCACCTGGAACACGGCATTGATAGCCACAAGCACAGCCGTCAGCTCCCGATCCGCGCAGGACAAATCCGTCCACACCAAGACCATGGCGATGCAGCGCGCCAGGCCCACGATGATCAGACCGGTGCGCAGCTCTGGATCCTGAGGCAGGAACAGCCAGGCGAGCGCGAACATGAACAGTGGTCCGACCAGCCAATTAAGTGTGAGAGACAGGGCCATCAGGCGCTTATCGGCGGCGATCTTCGCGGCTTTGTCGTAGCGGACTTTCGCGAGCGGCGGGTACATCATGACCAGCAAGCCGATCGCGATGGGAAGGCTGGTGCCGCCGATTGTGACGCTTTCCAGGGCGCGCGGGACGCTGGGGGTGTAGGTGCTGAGGAGGATACCGGCGGTCATCGCCAGCAGGATCCACAGTGGTAGGAACTTGTCCAGGGTGCTGAGCTGGGGAGGGTGAGGCTGGGAGGCGTGTGGTTGGGAGGCGAGTGGGTGGGGAGGAGAGGACGTGGGCGCACTGTGCTGGTCTCCTTGGGACATGTGATGTTCTCCTCTATGTGATGTCTTGGCAGCGTGCTGCACATACTCACGGTAGGTGGGTCGCGGTCGAAAGGCAACGGCACGACCATAGGACTTTGTGACCCTCAAGAAATCGCGATCTGGGGTTTTGCAGCGCGAGCTCCCACAAAATCCTATGGTTGTGCCGCGGCCCGTCCGAAGTATCCCGAGTTGTGTTCCGTGTGAGCAGGTTTTCCCATCTATTCACACGGAACGAAACATGAGGCGCTTCAGTGCTAGCATCAACAGCTGTCATCTCTCTAGATCGAAGCCAAGGCAGCTGCAGATGAAACGGTATTGTGGACATGGATATCCACTCACTGCTAAAAGGAGAGCATCATGCCACTGTGGCTAACTGCAGTTGTAGTTTTTGCTGGAGGCAGCATCGGCATCGCTAACGGGTTAAAAAAACGAATGAAAAATAATCCAGAACTACAAGGAAAAGGGCTTCGGGCTCTATTTTCGAAAAATAAACCCTAATATATTGTCCGGTTCGTCAATTTAGAAAAGTTGGCGAACTGACTTTGTTAAATAACCTACATGCTGAATGTCCCGGTGTTGAAACCACCCTGTGGTATGCAGCGGTGGCGTTCTATCCTCCAGGCCAAAGAATCGACCACGCTGCCACTGCTGCTCTCAGATGAAACGCAATGGAGCAACAAGCAAAGAAACCACTCGATGGCGATGCACAAAATGTGGAGCCTCAATACATCTCTGATAATGAATACGAAGCCGAGATCGTAAAAGCTCGCGAACAATCGGAACACATTGCATAAAAAGCTCGTGAAGAACGCGGAATAGGAAAAGTTGCAACATGTATTGTGGCCTATGCTACGCTTGGGGCGGGCGGAATGGTTTCCGACGCTGCTTGTATCCAACTATGGTGATGAATTATGAGGAATAACAACAATAAGAAAGAGGTAGCCATATTTCGTATTGCTGTTTTGGCTGCGATACTTATGCTGGCATTTGGAATCGCGATGAATGGGATAATTATTGGAATAGTGGCAGCGGTAGTTTCCGGTGTATTTCTACTATACTTTTTGGTTCATGATCGCCGCCATTTTCGGTAATCGCTTCACTGGGCGATCTAGGTAGCTTCATAAGCTCAAGAATCTACTCCAAAAGACCTGTCGGGTACCATTGTGAACAGGGACGCGCTTTCTGGGCGTCGATAAGACTGTAATCCACATGTGCAGTGGCCGTGACGGTCCTCACTGCACCGGCTAGGACATTGCCAGCCCTGCCGGCAGTAAGCACGCTGGCACAACCATAGGACTTTGTCGCAGCTCTTGAGCATTTCCCCAGGACAAAATCTCGAAAGAGCGAAATAATCCTATGGTTGTGCCGAGACGCCTCGCAATCCGCCTGCGACACGCTGACAGCCGACACGCATTTTGTCGCATAACCCGATTATTTTGATCAAACTTTGACCGCCGGGGGGGTGTCCCAAATGGTCTTGTATGGAATATACAACGACAGTGCCCCACCTGCACAGATACGACTAAACCCCAGCTCATTGCTGAACTGGGGCAAATCTGTGGCGGAGGATAGGGGATTTGAACCCCTGAGGGATGTGACTCCCGCACGCGTTCCAGGCGTGTGACATAGGCCGCTAGTCGAATCCTCCAGGCCAAACGATCAAACCTTGCTCGCAGGGAGCCGTGCTTGAGCGTTCTTGAAAAAGGGTACACAAGAACTCCTCCAAAAACCAAATCGGCTCCCATAGAGGCCTTATTGGCGAGGTGGGAGGGTTTGCTTACCTGACGATCCGTTTGCCCGCCTGCCGATCCGTAAGATAAGCTGAACTTCGGATTCCGCGCGGCGTGTATCTTGTGAACTCCCCCAGGGCAGGAATGCAGCAAGGGTCAACGAGCTCTGACGGGTGCGCGGGGTCCCTTTGTTTTTTCGGAAGTGTGCGGGGATTGTCACGGGGGCTTAGTCCGCACGGTGCGCGGGGGTTTCGCAGCGCTCTGCAGGCTTCCTACGTGGCACTTCATATCCATCAAGGGGGTAAGCCCAGCCCTACTTTAAGTAAGGGTTTCATAACTAAGGGGAGCTTTACTATACTCCCACAATTATGGATCAGCCCCCATCCACCACGGCGGTCTCGCAGGCTTCGCACGACCCAGCGCACGACCCCGCAGGAGACCCTGCGCGCGTACCCGTGCCACGAGCCCTCATCGTCGCACTCGGCGCCGTCTTGCTGCTGGCTACCTGCGTGGCATCCATGGTCTGGGGCTCCTCCCACATTCCCCTCGCCGACGTGTGGCATTACCTCCGCTACCCGGACAATTCCGTGGATAGCTACAACATCAATGGCCTCCGCGGTTCGCGCACCATCATCGGCATCGCGGTGGGCGTGTCCCTGGCCGTCGCCGGCGCGATCATGCAGGCCATCACCCGCAACCCCCTGGCGGATCCGGGCCTACTCGGGGTGAACTCGGGCGCGTCCCTGGCGATCGTCCTGGGCTCCGCGTACCTGGGCTTGACCGCCGCTCAGCAGCAGTTTTTCGTAGCTCTGGTGGGCGCGTTGCTGGCCACGGTCTTCGTCTACGCCGTCGGATCCGCTGGCGGCACCGGCGCCTCTCCCGTCCGTTTGATCTTGGCGGGCGTGGCGTTTTCCGCCGCGGCCGGCGGCATCATCGGCGCGATCCAGCTGGCGAAACCGGACGTGTTCGACTCCTTCCGCTTCTGGGAAGTCGGCTCCCTCACCCGCATGGATGTCCCGCTGGTTATCCTGTGGGGCCCGATCGTGGTGGGGCTTGCGCTGTCCGTGCTGCTCATCCGTGGCCTGTCCAATATCGCCTTGGGGGACGACGCGGCGGCTGCCCTCGGCACGAACGTCACCCTCACCCGCGCTGTGGCGTTGGTGGCCATCACCGTGTTGTGTGCGTCCGCCACGGCCGCCGCCGGCCCCTTGAGCTATGTGGGGCTGGTGGTGCCGATCGTGGCCCAGTGGCTGATGGGCCCGCACCGTGGGTGGATCATCGCCCTGTGCGTGGTACTGGGGCCATGCCTGGTCTTGGCCGCGGACATCATCGGCCGCCTGCTGGCCCGGCCGACCGAGATGTCCGTGGGACTACTCACCGCCTTCGTGGGTGCCCCGATGCTGCTGCTGATGGTGCACCGCATGCGGGGTGATGGGCGATGAGCATCGAAAGTTCGCGTGCGACGGGTGCGGTGCGGGACGGTTCGGCGTCGGAGGATATGACGCCCACGGGGCATATCTTGTTGAGCTCGCGCAGCCGCTGGTCGGTGCTGCTGAGCGCGCGCACCCTGGCGGTGACGCTGGCGCTGGCGGCCGTCTGCGCGGTGTTGATGTTCCTGGCGATTGGCGTGGGCGGGTCGTCCTTAAGCTATGCCGACGTGTGGAACGTGCTCACCGGGCACGGCACGCGCAGCCAACGCCTGGTGATTCTGGAATGGCGGATGCCCAGGATTCTGCTGGCCGTGATCGTGGGCGCGGCGCTGGGCGTGGCCGGCGCGATTTTCCAGACCATCACCCGCAACCCCCTGGGTAGTCCGGACATCATCGGCTTCACCATGGGCGCCCAGGCCGGCGTGCTGGTGGCGGTGGTGCTGTTCGGCGGTTCGCTGCTAGGCGTGTCCTTCGCGGCGCTGCTGGGCGGCGTGCTGTGCGGCGCGGTGATTTTCGTGGTGTCCTTCAAGGGTGGTTTCGGCGGGCTGCGGCTGATCCTGGCAGGTATCGCGATTTCTGCGATGATTGGGTCCTTCAACCGTTGGCTGATCGTCAAGGCGGATTCGGACACGGCGTATGCCGCGCTGCGGGCCGTGACGGGAACGCTGGCAGGGGCGGAATGGTCCGTCGCAACCTTCTCACTGAGCGCCACGCTGGTGGTGCTGGCGCTGATTCTGCTGTGCTCGCGGGACCTGCGCACGCTGGAGCTGGGGCAGGACCTGGCGGCGGGGCTGGGAACGAACACGCAGCGCGCGCAGGGAGTGCTGGTTATTTTGGGCACGGCGCTGGTGGCGATTGCCACTACCGTCGCGGGGCCGATCGGCTTTATTGCTTTGGTGGCGCCGCATCTTGCACGGCTGATGGCGAGGGCTTCTATTGCGCCGCTGGTGGCGTCAGGGCTGGCGGGGGCGGTGCTGCTGCTGGCAGCGGATATGGCCAGCCAGGCTCTATTGGAAAGCATGCCCGTGGGTGTGGTCACGGCCGCGGTGGGCGGCGTGTACTTCATGGGGCTATTGATCGTGGAATCGAGGAAGAGCGTATGACAAGCAACCAGCCGCGCATCGCGGTGAAGAACCTCACCACCACCTATGACGAGCGCGTGATCTCGAAAGACCTGTCCCTGGAGATCCCCGAGGGCGGCTTCAGCGTGATCATCGGCCCGAACGCGTGCGGCAAGTCCACTTTGCTGCGCTCCATTGCGCGGATCCATAAGCACGCGGAAGGCAGCGTGGTGCTGGATGGTCGGGACATTCACAGCATGAAGTCCAAGGAGTTGGCGCAGCAGCTGGGCCTGCTGCCGCAGTCTGCCGTGGCGCCGGAGAAGATGCGGGTGCGTGACCTGGTGGCTCGTGGCCGTTCGCCGCATCAGGGGTTGTTCCGGCAGTGGAGCCGGGAGGATCACCGCGCGGTCCAGGAGGCGATGGAGCTGACCCGCATCACGGCCTTGGCGGATCGCAGTGTGGATGAGCTGTCCGGCGGGCAGCGTCAGCGCGTGTGGTTGGCGTTGGTGCTGGCGCAGGATACGCCTACGGTCTTGTTGGATGAGCCCACCACCTACCTGGATTTGTCCCACCAAGTGGACATTTTGGAATTGTGCCGCCGGATGTATGAGCAGCAACAGCGCACGGTGGTGGCCGTGCTGCATGACCTGAATCTGGCGACACGCTATGCCACCCACCTTGTGGTGATGAAGGACGGGGCTGTGGTGGCGCAGGGTCATCCCCACGAGGTGATGACCGCGCAGTTGATGGAGGACGTGTTCAATCTTCCATCCCTGGTGATCGAGGATCCGATCACCAAAACTCCTTTGGTGATTCCGCGTCGGCCTGATAACTAGCGCCGGCGCCGTCATTCAGACTTCATTGTTTCGACGTACCTTACTAGAAAGGACTTTCATGTCTCATCTCATGAATCGCCCATCCCAGCGCCGCGCCGGGATGCGCGGTCTGAAGGCAGTTGTTGCCGCAACCCTGGCCGGGTCTTTGGGCCTGGGCGTGGCTGCCTGCTCGTCCGATAGCAGCTCGGACAATTCTTCTTCCTCCGACGCCAAGTCTGCGTCCGATAGCTCCTCGAACGCCGAGACTGCTCAGTGGCCACGGACCATCTCCACCGATGATGGCGAGCTGAAGCTGGACGCACAGCCCAAGCGCATCGTCTCCACCTCCACGACCTTGACCGGCGCGCTGTTGGCCGTGGGTGCTCCTGTGGTGGCCACGGGCGTGGCCGCACCGAACACCCCAAGCCTCTCTGACGATCAGGGATTCTTCAACCAGTGGGCCGATGAGGCCAAGAAGGCTGGAGTGGAGAAGCTGTGGCAGAACGGTTCCCCGGATGTGGAAAAGGCCACTGAGTACGACGCAGACCTTATCGTCGTATCAAAGAACTCGGGCGACTCCGTGTTCGATCAGGTCGACAAGCTGCGCAAGATCGCCCCAGTGCTGGTGGTGGACTACTCCGATGCATCCTGGCAGGACGTGACCACCAAGATTGGTGAGGCGACGGGCTACGAGGCCAAGGCCAAGGAGATCATTGCTGACTTCGATTCCCGCCTGGAGGAGGTCAAGAAGAACATCTCCGTGCCGGAGGGAACCACCTCTCCATTCATCGTGTTCCCTGATGGCTCGGGTGCTGCAGCCCTGACCAAGGAGTCCCCACAGTCCCAGATCCTGTCCCGCCTGGGCTTCACCCTGGCCGACATTCCGGACGAGGTGAAGGGCGATACCTCTATGGGTAAGGACCGCGGTGACATCGTGAAGCTGTCTATGGAGAACATCCAGAAGGGCCTGCCGGGCGACACCTGGATTTCCGTGGCGTCCAACGAGAAGACGAAGAAGACCATCGAGAGTGAGCCTGCGTTCAACACCTCCCCAGCTGTGAAGAACGGAAAGCTGTACCACACCCCAGGTGAGACCTTCCGTCTGGATTACTACTCCGCGATGCTGTTGCTGGATTCCATCGAGCAGCAGTTCAAGAAGTAAAACAAAACCCCACGATACGCGGTGGGTGGCGGGTGTTCGAACATGCTGCCATAGGCAATGTGGGACGGGTCGACTATCGTTGTAGAGGATCACACAACAGCCCCCTTAACACCCGGGGGATGAGCGCCGGTTCGTGCCCACGCTCACACAGGCTCTACCACAGGAGGCTTCCATGTCCGATTCCCGCACCAACCCAGCAGGACTCAGTATCAATGACGTTGATACCGCCGCGCTTCTTGCTGCGAAGGCTGAGGTTACCAAGGCTTATCAGGAGTTTAAAGACCGCGGTCTGCAGTTGGATTTGACCCGTGGTAAGCCGTCGGCGGAGCAGTTGGATTTCTCCACGGAGCTGCTGAGCCTTCCGGGGGAGGACTTCCGTACTCCCTCCGGCGTGGATACCCGTAACTACGGCGGTGGCGAGGGCATTGCAGAGATCCGTCAGCTGTGGTCCGAGGTTCTGGGTGTGGATCCGGAGCTGACGATCGCCGCGGATGCGTCGTCGTTGAATATTCAATTCGACCTCATCAACTGGAGCTACACCTTCGGTAACAATGATTCGCAGCGCCCGTGGTCCGCGGAGCAGGGCCCACTGAAGTGGATCTGCCCCGTTCCCGGTTACGACCGCCACCACTCCATCACGGAGCTGTTCGGCTTCGAGATGGTGACGGTGCCGATGACGGATCAGGGACCGGACATGGACGCGGTGCGTGAACTGGTGAAGGATCCTGCGGTGAAGGGAATGTGGGCGGTGCCGATGTTCTCTAACCCCACGGGTGTGACCTTCAGCCGGGAGACCGCGCACGCCCTGGCCAGCATGGAGACCGCCGCTCCGGACTTCCGCGTCATGTGGGACAACGCGTACGCGGTCCACACGCTCACTTCCGAGTTCCCGGAGATCATCAATGTGCTGGACCTCGCGGCGGAGGCGGGTAACCCCAACCGTTTCTGGGCGCTGAGCTCTACCTCGAAGATCACGTTCGCCGGCGCGGGCGTGGCGTTCTTCACCTCCTCCAAGGAGAACCTGGACTGGTACAACCGCATCGCTAACGTGCGTGGCATTGGCCCGAACAAGGTCAACCAGCTGGCGCACTTCCAGTTCTTCAAGGATGTGGAGGGCGTGCGTGCGCACATGCGGAAGCACGCCGGCAGCCTGGCTCCTAAGTTCGACCGCGTGATCGAGATTCTGGAGCGCCGCTTGGGCGACTTTGGTGTGGCCCGCTGGACTACCCCGGAGGGTGGCTACTTCATCAGCGTGGACGTGGTGGATGGCACGGCGGCTCGTGTGGTCGAGCTGGCGAAGCAGGCAGGCGTTGCCCTCACGGCGGCGGGATCCACCTATCCGCTGAAGCAGGATCCGAATGATCGCAACCTGCGCCTGGCTCCGTCGATGCCTGATATTGAGCAGGTGGAGTTGGCGATGGATGGCTTTGCAACGTGCGTTCTTTTGGCGGCCATTGAGGCTGCGGAAGCAGCCGCAGAAACCGCTGAGTAAGAGGGGGTAGGGCCATCAATATCAAGGAAACTCTCTATTGGGTAGAGGACCTGCTGCCTGGTGATATGACGGTGGTGAGCCGCCAGGTGGGGGAGTCCTTCCCCATCTTCAACATCGCCTCGGCACACATCGGCGAGGAAGGCTCGGAAGAGTCCGTCGCGATGACGCTGGACATGAGCCGCATCGACCCCGGCCTGGAATCCGAGGACGGTGCGGACGTGCGCGTGGAATTGCTGATCGTGCACCAGGGCCACTCGGGCGTGGGGCCTGACCTTCTGGCGACGGCGGCCACCATGATTTCCGAGGACCCGATGGAACGCTCCCCGCAGCCGGGTCTCACGCTTCCCGGGCTGGCGGGTCATGTGGATGGCTCCATCACCGCCACCCATGGTGTTCTGGTGGTTCCGTTCGTGTGGTCGCAGGGCGTGCCGCACATCCTGGAGGTGGCGCAGAACGCCGACGGGGAGACCCAGGAAGAGTTCACGCATCCCGGACGCATGACCGTTCCCGCTCAGCTGGTGATGCTGACGGACGAGGAGTTCGCCGTCGTAGAATCTGAAGGCTTGGGCGCGGCGCAGCGCTACATCGTGGAAAACAACATCAACGTCAACGATCTGTGGCGACAGTAGGGGAGGGGAGTCACCGTGGCGCTGTATAGGAAGTATCGTCCGTCCAGTTTTTCTGAGGTGGTCGGCCAGGAGCATGTCACCGAGCCGCTGTCCATCGCGCTCGACAACGGGCGGATCAATCACGCCTACCTGTTCAGCGGCCCCCGCGGGTGCGGCAAGACCTCCTCGGCCCGCATTTTGGCGCGCTCCCTGAACTGTGTGCAAGGCCCCACGTCCACTCCGTGTGGCGTGTGCGATTCTTGCGTGGCCCTCGCGCCGGGCGGTGCGGGGCACATCGATGTGGTGGAGATGGACGCCGCCACCCACAACGGCGTGGATGACATGCGTGAGCTGCGGGAATCGGCATACTTCGCGCCGGCGGAGTCCCGCTATCGCGTCATCATTCTGGACGAGGCGCACATGATCACCCACCAGGCGTTTAACGCGCTGTTGAAGATCGTGGAGGAGCCGCCGGAGCACCTGATTTTCATCTTCGCCACCACGGAGCCGGAGAAGCTGCTGACCACGATCCGCTCCCGTACCCACAATTACCCGTTCCGTCTGCTCACACCGCCGGACATGCGCAGCCTGCTGTCCCGCGTGATGGAGGATGAGGGCGTGCCAGTGGAAGATGCGGTGTATCCGCTGGTGGTGCGCGCCGGTGGCGGGTCGCCGCGTGATTCTTTGTCCATCATGGATCAGCTCTTGGCTGGTTCCGGCCCGGAGGGTGTGACGTATCAGCGGGCGTTGGGTCTGCTGGGTGTGACGGATGCGTCCTTGATTGACCGGGCCGTGGAGGCGGTGGCGCAGCAGGACCAGTCTGGCCTGTTCACCGTGGTCGATGATGTCATCGAGGCAGGCTACGATCCGCGCCGATTCACTGAGGATTTGCTGGATCGTTTTCGCGATCTGATGATTATCCAATCTGTGCCCGACGCCTATGCGCGCGGTCTCGTGAACGTCCCCAAGGAAACTCAGGACGGTTTGACCGCACAGGCAGATGCGCTGGGGCAGGCGACGTTGACGCGGTGTGCGTCCTTGGTGAATGAGTCTTTGGCGCAGATGAAGGGTGCGACGGCTCCTCGGTTGTTGCTGGAGATTCTGTGTGCGCGGATTGCGTTGCCGGGTGCGGGCATGACGGTGGAGGCGTTGGCGCAGCGTGTGGAGGCGCTGGAGTCTGGTGCTGGGGTGGCGCCGGGTGGCGGCGCTAGCGCTCGCGCTGCTGGAGCTGCTGCTGGGGCTGGAGGCCGGGAAGGCTCGCGGCGTTTCGAACGGCCGTCTCGCCGCCGGGCGCAGAGTGAAGCATCGGGCAGCGCGGTGGGTAGTACTGAGAGCACTGGTCCCCAGGAAACGCCACAGGCTACGCCACAGAACACATCACAGGATGCGAACGAGGACCCCAAGATCTCCGAGGCGCGCCGGGCGCGGGAGATCATGGACCGCAATCGCCGCTCGCGCCGTCCAGAGCCACAAGGCTCATCGGTACCGGCGCCGCAGGCACAAGAGTCAGAGGGACCACAGCAGAGCCCAGCGCAGCCAACTTCGGAGCAGCAGGCTGCTAAGCCGGAGTCCACTCAGGATTACGCAGCGCTGTGGCAGAGCACGCTCGCGGCGTTGAAGGAAGACAGCCTGGATGTGTGGATCGCTGCACGCTCCGCCACAGCGCGGGATGAGCAGGGCACTGCCGGTGAACTTCACGTGGACCACAGCACCCTGGCCCTGGCGCGCTACATCTCCACTGAGGCAGCGCAGCAGGCCTTCCAGCGAGCCCTTCAAGCGCAGAGCGGTAGTGCACAGGGCGATCCAGCGCAGAACAACTCTGATCTTCGCGTTGTCGCGTTCGTGGGCGGCACGCGCGTGGAGCCTGCGAAGGGTGGTGAGCCCTCGGGAAAAGCTGAGCCTGCTCCAGAGCAGGCTCAGCAACAGGCGCCAGCAGCACAGCAGGCCTCTGCGCAGACTCAGAGCGAGACACCGGCACCAGAGCAGACCTCGGAGCAAGCGCCTGATCCTGCCCCATCATCGCGGCCGCTCAGCGCCCTCGAGCGGGCGCGCGCGATGGCGGAATCCCACGCCAAAAGGCCCAGCGAGCAGGCACGCGACCGGCTGAAGAACCGGCAACAGAACGCTACCTCCTCAGCACCCGGCGAGGAGACCCAGGCGGACCAGCAACCCCAATCCGGTTGGCGCGCCCGCATGAAAAAGGCGCAGGAGAAGGTGGAGTACAACCGCGCCAACGGCTTTGGTGACGTTCCCCTTCCCGACGAGCCCCCCGCTGACCCCGACTATGACGACGCCGCCTTTAACGCGGCGCCGCCAGAATACGGCGCTTCGGCGTCGGGGGAAAATAGCATCAGCGAGGCCGAGCAGGCGCGGGAACAGGAAGAACAACACTACGTCGAAGAGCTGGACAAAGGCACAGGTCAGGCAGACCATCGGCGGCCGCTGGAGGTTGCCAGCGAGATGGTGGAAACCTACCTCGGCGGCACCCGCGTGACCTAAGACAGGCGCGCGGAACCGCGGAACACCACAGTGTCTGACTGGACAGGTACAGTGGTCGGAAGAAATACACTCTTGTGGAAAGGACACACAATGACCCAGCCAGACATGCAGGCGATCATGCAGCAAGCACAGCAGATGCAGGCGCAGCTGCAGGCAGCACAGGAAGAGATCCTGCGCTCCACCGTCACCGGCGAATCCGGCAACGGCCTCGTCAAAATCGAAATGGCAGGCTCCGGCTCCATCAACTCCCTGAGCATCGACCCACAGGTCGTGGACCCCAACGACGTAGAAACCCTGCAGGACCTGGTCATCGGCGCATTCGTGGACGCCAACAAGAACCTCCAGAGCCTCGCCGAAGAGAAGATGGGCCCACTGTCCCAGGGCATGAACTCCCTGGGCCTCTAACCCACTCTCACTGACCACCGGCACAATCCTTGCGTGCCGGTGAAGAATCGCTATGTTCGAAGGCCCCCTTCAAGACGTCATTGATGAGTTTTCCCGCCTCCCCGGCATCGGCCCGAAAAGCGCCCAGCGCATCGCGCTGCACCTGCTGGAGGTAGAGCCGGAAGACCTTGAGCGCTTCCAATCAGCATTGGGACGCCTTCAAGGTGGAGTGGCGTTTTGCCGTATCTGCCACAACATTTCCCAAGAGGACGTCTGCCGCATCTGCGCGGACTCCAGCCGCGATAAAAGCCTGGTCTGCGTGGTCGAAGAATCCAAAGACATCCAAGTCATCGAGCGCACCGCTGAATACCGCGGGCGCTACCACGTCCTCGGCGGCGCGCTCGACCCTCTCAACGGCATCGGCCCCAAGGAACTCAACGTCACCGCGCTTGTTCAACGCCTCGGCGGCGCCCTGCCAGACGTTGCGCTCACCGAACCCGACGAGCACGGCAACACCGTCTACGACGACGCCCCAGTTGTCACCGAAGTCATCATCGCCACCGACCCCAACACCGAAGGCGAAGCCACCGCAAGCTACCTGGGCCGCCTGCTTAAGGACTTCCCCGGCCTGACCGTCTCCCGGCTGGCCAGCGGCATCCCCATGGGAGGCGACCTGGAGTTTGTGGATGACCTCACGCTGTCCCGCGCGTTCGCTGGCCGGACCATCGTGGGAAGCTAAGAAACGACAGAGACAAACGCGCCGATGGATACACACGCCCATGAATAAACGCACTCTCACCTCCCGCAACACATCAGCACTCGACCGTTCGGACATTGCCCGCGTGGCCGTGTGGTCCAGCGTCTTCCTCGGCGCAGGCGTGCTGCACTTCGTGAAGCCGAAACCGTTCGACTCCCTCGTGCCTGCGCAGCTGCCCGGCACCCGACGAGACTGGACACTAGCCAGTGGGGTGATGGAGATAGGGCTGGGGGCGTCGATCCTTACCACGGCCACGGTTCCTGCTCTGCGGAGCACGTTGCACACGGTCGTCGGCCCCGCCACGGCGATTTTCCTGGCGGGCGTGTGGCCGGGCAATATCAAGATGATGGTGGACTACCTCGCCACCAGCAACCCGAAGATCAGCACCACCGCCAAGGCCATTGCAGTGGCGCGCGTGCCGATGCAGATCCCCATGATGCGCAGTGTGCTGCGGCTCGGATCCAGCGCGAACTAGCTGACGAGAGATATCCGAGCCTAGAACCGGTACAGCATCACAAAGTAGCTGCCGGTGCTGTCCCTGCGCACGTGCTCAAACCCGATCGACTCGTACAGGTGCTTCGCCCGGTCGTTGCCATCTTCCACGCACAGGCTCACCCCCGGCGCACCGAGCTCCCGCGCCAGATCCAGCGTCTTGGTCATGAGCGTGCGCCCAATGCCCTTGCCCGTGCTGGCGGGGCTCAGCGCAATCGCGACCTCCGGGTAATCCTCGCTGAGGAAACCGTGCCCGGGATCCTCCGCCGTGAACGAGCGCAGCCATGCCGCACCCAATGCGGCCGCCTGGGGGTCTGCACCGTCATCATCTTCGACGCCGGCCTCCGCAATCACACCTCCCTGATCCTCCGACCAGTGGTCCACATAACGCACTTCGTCCGCGCGCCAATTCTCACCTAGTTCCCTGGTGGGGTCGCCCCACGTCTCGGTTTCCAGGTTCATCTGGCGGATGAACTCCCTGTCGGCGTTGGTGGCGCGTCTGAACGTGATGCTCATGGTGTGTTTCTCCTTGAGGGCTGTGTTTATCCCAAGCGCTCCGAGCGCAGACGGCGCACCTCGCCGTCCAGCTGCTCAGCGAAGCTGCTGGTCATCTCCGGTAGCTGGTCGATGGTGGTGCCCAGGGCTTCTGCCAGGATGGCGTCTGCCAATTGGGGGTTACGCGCCAGGGCTGGTCCGTGCATGTAGGTGGCCAGCACGGACCCCTGGATTGCACCTTCGTAGGCCACCTGCTTCGAGAGGTTGTCCTGCGACACATCTGCGCTGCCACTGTGAGAGGAGGCGGCGAGTGATGCGCCGTGGGCGTCGGTATTTCCAGTTCCACGGGTGATCCTGCCCAGGGGCTTGGCGGCCGGGCCCAGGATCGTGGCCCCCATGTGGTTTGCGAAGCCGGTCAAGGGATCCGTCAGCTGCGCGACAATGCGTTCCGACGGTGTGAGTTCGGTACTGCCGGTAGTGTCACTCCGAGTACCGCTGGTAGTGCCACGTGCAGTACCGCCTGTAGTACTACCGGCAGGCGTGGACGCAATCTCGCCAATCATGCGCTTCTCCAGCGAGGACGTGGTGGCATCCAGCAGCCCCAGCCCATCGACCATGCGGCCCGACGCCCGGAAAGAATGTCCAAACACCTGTAGACCAGCGCAAATAGCAAGAATCGGACGTCCTGCCTCCGCAGCGCCGAAGATCCCGCCATCGGACTGGAGGTGCTCCGCCGCAAGAATTTGGGCGACGTCCTCACCGCCGCCGACCGTGTACACACTCAAGTTGTCAGGCACGGGGTCACCCAGGGTGATCGGCTGGATCTCCGCGTCTAGGCCACGCATCCGTGCACGTTGGCGCAATACCAAGGCATTGCCATCGTCACCGTACGTGCCCAGCACATCCGGCAAAATCAGCCCAATGGTCACAGAATTGTTGAGGGAAGTCATCAGTGTCCTCCATTCAAGGGGCGGCCCTCGCGATCCACAACACGCTTCAGATCACGGAACGCCGTGTAATTAGCCAGAACCTCCACGCGCCCGGCGGGGCAGGAGCGGATCGCCTCCACGGTATCCTTCACCAGGTTGTGCTCCACGCCCGCGTAGCCCAAGCGCACAGCCAGGTCAGTGCCGCGCTCGCCGGCGGCGACAACGTGAATGTCCTCAAAGTTCTCAAAGCGCACGTCCCACAGCCAGGACAGGTCCTGCCCATCGGCTACCTGGCCGTTCACGCTGATGACTAGGGAGTCGGCCGTGCGATCCACCATGGACAGCGCTTCCTGCCAGCCCGCCGGGTTCTTCGCCAGCATCAGGTGCACAGAGTGGTCCCCGAACTGGACCGTGGAGTAGCGGCCGGCCACGGAATCCACCGCAGAGACCGCAGCCACGGCCTCCCCAAGGTCCACTCCCACATCCAGGGCGAGGGCCGCGGCGATGGCCTGCGCTGCGTTACCACGGTTCGCATCGCCCGGCAGGGTGAGGGACAGCGGAATATCGTCACCCTCTGGGGTGTGGAGCCCGGACGCATCGACGGACCACTGGGGCGTGGGGCGTCGGAATTCACGACCATCCGGCAGGGGTTTCACCGCACGCCAATCCTGCACGCGGCCGCTGCTGTCGCGGGTCTGCACGATGTGGCCGCCCGTGCGCGGGCAGCTGGTGGAATCCCCAGCCCAGCCGGCGCCGGCAGACACCCACACCACATTCGGGCTATCCCACGCCACGGACGTGACCTGCACGTCGTCGCAGTTCGCGATGACGGTCATGTCCGGCCGGGACTCCACGCAGGCGCGCAGCACATTCTCGATCTTGTTGATCTCGCCCACGCGATCCAGCTGGTCACGGGACAGATTCAGCAGCACCAGCACGTCCGCATCCAGCGTGTCCGCGATGTTCGGGACGTGAAGCTCATCGACCTCCAGCACCACGGTGTCCCGGTCGCGGCCGGCCAGAAGCGCGGAAATCACGCCGGCGTCCATGTTGTCGCCGCCTTCGTTCGTGGCGACGCTCCGCGCGTTGCGCACCGCCCCCGCGAGCATGCGCGTGGTCGTGGACTTTCCGTTCGTGCCGGTGACCAGGACGGTGGGGCGGTGGCGGCCGTTGTTGTCGGGCCCGAGGTTGCTCATCAGGTGCGGATCGATCGCCCCGGCGATGAGGCCGCCGATCATGCCGCCGGCGCCGCGCCCTGTTTTCTTCGACGCCCACGTCGCCGCGTCTGCAGCCATGATTGCTGCGCGCGAACGGAGCGTCTTCACCGTGTTGAGGAGAGGGTTGTCAGTCACTCTCCCCACCCTAGTCAATTGGCGGGGATTTGTGGGTGAGGCCTGGAGGCGACGCGGCCGCCGCGTGATTTACGTGCGATTGTTGCGGCCGTGGGTGCGGTTGCGCCGCATGTCGGGCTTCTTCTTCGCGGTGGTGGCGCGGGTGCGGCTGCCCTGTGTGCGGTTTCCTTGATTGCGGTTGCCTTGACTCCGACCGCACTGGCTCCGGCCGCCCTGACCACGCCCGGACTGTGAGCGGCCACCCTGGCTCCGACCACCTTGACCGCGCCCGCCCTGCCCCGAGCGCTGCGTCGGACGCATACCCCGGTGCGACAAAGACGACGTCCTCGGCCGCACGCCCGCGCCAGGCCGCACCGGCTTCGGCTCGCGCTCCCCGGGCTGCACATCCTCCAACAGCTCAAGGAACTCACTGTCCCGCATCAGCGGAATGTTCTTACGCTCCGCGTGCATGGACTTGCCGCGCAGATCGAAGTTCTCATTGCACACCACCAGGGAGCTGCGACGATTCAGCTTCTCGCTATACGCCAGCCCGGCGGCCGTGGCCTTCTCGATCAGCTCGTCGGGGTTGGTGGCGATGTCCGGGCTGATGACGAACTCCATGCCCTGCACCAGCGCCTCCCCGGGGGTCCACACGCCGGGGTTGACCCAACGCCGCGAGGCGCGCGCCGCCTGCACGCGCTGGTGGGAGCGCTGAATGCCGAACTGGTCCGGCATGAGGTTGCTGGGATCCAGCACGGCAATGCCGTCCGATTCGTCGCTGTTGAGCACCTGGATGTGCGCCAGGTGGGCGATGAGGTGGGCGTCGGCCTCCAGAAGATCGTCGGCGGGGATTGTATTCCTTTTTTCCGACGCCGCCGCACCCACCTCCAGCATCATCGCCCCCTCAAGGCCTGCAACGCTGGGGTGACCCTGTATGTGGTACTGCTCGGCAATCGCCCGAAGCCGAGGGTCCACCGAATCGATGGATTGCCTGCGCGCACTGCCGAGAGTGTCAATAATGTGCAGCGGTTGAGGAGTCTCCACCTTCCGAGGCGCGCGACCACGCGTGCGGTTGCGGCGGTGACGAGCTGCGATGCGTTGTGCGCGGCGGAACTCCTGGGCAATGAAACCCCACGTCATGCCGGCCTGGTGCACAATGACCGTGCGGCCATCCAGGGCACGGCGCAGCATCTCTGCGCTGCTGTGGAATCCCTTGGCCTCCAGGAGGTCATCTGGGGTGTAGCCGTGTATGTGCTGTGGTCCGATATCCTCGTCGGGGTCGAAGCGGCGGGTGAGGGACAGGACTTCCTCGCCTACGGTGAGGGCGCTGTCGTCGTAATCAAACTCCCCGCTGAAGAACACCAGGGACATCGCAACGATGCGCGCCGTGGTGGGGTGAATGCCCGTCGTGGCGATGCTGACGGACACCACGGGAGCCTCCTCCACGGACGGGATCTGAACGTGGCGGTCGGCATGCGCTTCACGTCCCTGGCGGCCGGTACGACCGTGGCGCCCAGCATTGCGCACCCCGCGGCGCGACGTCCCCAAAGAACCCTGCCGCGCACCACGAGGCTTCGGGGCACCCCGAGATCCGGAGTTCTGCTCTGACTCGGACGCGGAAGACGGGGAAGAGGTCATGAAGGCTAATGATACGTGCCGTGCCGGGCGATCAGACAATCGCCCGGCACCCAGCTACTTCTTAGTTGAAGGCGCGGTTGGCCGCGGACGTTACGGCCTTCAGACCAGCGTGAGTGATCGACCCAGCGATACCCACACCCCAGACCTTCTGGCCATCCACATCGGCCAGGATGTACGCGGCGGCCTCGGCGTCGTCTCCAGAGGTACGGGCGTGCTGCGAGTATTCCTGCACCTCGACCTGAATGCCCAAGGACTCCAGCGCGTTGCAGTACGCAGCCACCGGACCATTTCCGTGACCCTGGATGCTGTGCACCTCGCCGTCCTTCTCGATCTGGGCGGTGACCTTCGCGTCATCACCCTCGGACTGGGCACCCTCCACGGTCACGCTGATGGCCTCGATGGGCTTCTGCTGATCCAGGTACTCGCCAGCGAAGATGTCCCACATGGCCTTGGAGTTGACCTCGCCACCCTCGGCATCCGTCACAGCCTGGACCACAGAGCTGAACTCCACCTGCATCGGACGAGGCAGATCCATGCCGTGATCCGTCTTCATGATGTACGCCACGCCGCCCTTACCGGACTGAGAGTTCACGCGGATCACGGCCTCGTAGGAACGGCCAATGTCCTTCGGGTCGATCGGCAGGTACGGAACCTCCCACAGCTTCTCCTGCAGCTCCTCGTCCGTGACATCCTTCGCCGTGGCCCCCTCACGGACCGACGCCGCCAGCGCGTCAATACCCTTATTGATCGCGTCCTGGTGGGAACCAGAGAATGCCGTGAAGACCAGGTCACCGCCGTACGGGTGGCGCTCTGGAACGCGCAACTGGTTGCAGTACTCCACCGTGCGGCGGATCTGCTCAATATCGGAAAAGTCGATCTGGGGATCCACACCCTGGGTCAGCATGTTCAGGCCCAAGGTAATCAAGTCCACGTTTCCAGTGCGCTCACCGTTGCCGAACAGGCAGCCTTCAATGCGGTCCGCGCCTGCCATGTAGCCCAGCTCGGCGGCAGCAACGCCCTCGCCGCGGTCATTGTGAGGGTGCAGGGAAATGATCACAGAGTCACGGCGGTTGATGTTGCGGTGCATCCACTCAATGGAATCCGCATACACGTTCGGGGTGATCATCTCCACCGTGGACGGCAGGTTCAGGATGATCGGGTTCTCTGGGGTGGGATCCATGATCTCCACCACTGCGTCGCAGACTTCCTTCGCGTACTCCACCTCGGTGCCCGTGAAGGACTCAGGGGAGTACTCCCAACGCCAGTTGGTGTCCGGGTAGTCCTTCGCGATCTCCTTGATCAGCTCCGCCGCATCCGTCGCCAGCTTCTTGATGGCTTCCTTATCCTTCCGGAACACCACGCGGCGCTGCAGCTTGGAGGTGGAGTTGTAGAAGTGAACGATCACATTCTTCGCGCCCTCGCAGGCCTCGAACGTGCGGCGGATCAGGTGCTCGCGAGCCTGCACCAGAACCTGGATCGTCACGTCCTCCGGGATCATGTTGTTCTCGATGATCTCGCGTACGAAGTTGAAGTCAGTCTGCGACGCGGAGGGGAAGCCCACCTCGATTTCCTTGTAGCCCATGTTGACCAGCAGCTCGAACATGCGGCGCTTGCGCTCGGGGGACATGGGGTCGATCAGGGCCTGGTTGCCGTCGCGCAGGTCCACGGCGCACCACTGAGGAGCGCGGTCGATGGTCTTATCAGGCCAGGTACGATCCGGCAGGGTGATGTGGTCTACCTCTTCGAAGAAGGGCACGTAGCGCTTCTTCGGCATGGTGGAGTTGCGCTGCTTGTTCCATGCGGGCTGACCGGAAGGGATCTCGCCTTCGGGCTTGGTGATACGGGCTGGTGCGGAAATGAAGCTGTCGTTAGACACGGTGTTGGGGCTCCTTGACTACGAGGGTGTACGAAACGTGTACGAGGGTGTAAGAATCCGACCGGCACAGCAAACTCCGCGACGGGGTGCCGGTCGTTGATGTCTTAGACCTGAGCCCCGCCGCGGCACAGAAGGAGAGTGCGCGCTGGCGTCAACATGCTGACTACTATAGCGCACGTCACACTTTTTTGCTTAATCCGCGGTGCGCATGGGGTGCACGGGTGCTCCTCATGGGGGTGCTGCGGCTCATGGAGGGGTGCTACGGCGCTGCGCGCTGCGCTTAACGCCCTGCCGCTCAGGCCGTGAGGCTCACGCCTTCACGGACTTCCGGGACAAAATGATGGTGGAGCCCACCATCGTCGCAATCGCAAGACCCAGATAGATCCACTGCTCTCCATCGGCCTGGAACTTCTCGCCCAGAACGATGTACCCCAAGATAAACGCCACGATCGGCTCGACCACCGTCATGGCCGGCAGGGAGTTCTTGAGTGGGCCTGCGTTAAAGGACGCTTGCTGCACCGCCGTGCCCAACGCCGCGGCAATAATCAAGCCGTAGATCTCCCAGGACTGCAACAGTGCAACCAGCCCAAAAGCGCCGAAGATGTTCACCACAGCCTTGGACAGCACCGCCAAGTAGCCCATGATCGCGCCGGTAATAGAGCCCAGCAGCAGTGCCCGCGCCCACGGCGCTTGGCGCACCGCCAGGGCGTAAATCAGCAGCATGATGCCCACCCCAATGCTGATGCACCACAGCCAAATGTCCAGATCGGGCTCCGTCTTGCCGGGCTTCGGCTTCCCCAGGATCACCAGCACCGCCACGGCGACGGTCAACAGTCCTGCCCAGGCGGTCTCCGACTTGGAGATGCGCAAGCCGTCATACTTCGCAGACAACGGAAGCGTGAACATCAAGGACAGCACCAAAATAGGCTGCACAATCAACAGCGTTCCAAAAGACAGCGCGATGATCTGCAGAAAGTAGCCAAACAGCGCACTGAACACACCGACCCACCACAGGGGAACCTTCACGGCATCCATGATGGCGTTCGAGCGGTTCTCGCCCGCAGCTCTCGCAATGCGATGGCGCACCACAGTTCCCCACGCGATCGTCAGGGCAGAGCCCAGCGCAAAGAGGACTGCCAGCGCATTGTTGTGAAACATCGCTTAGGTAGCGTAGTTGCCTTGAGGAACGAATAACACTAGACACGCGTGATACAGATGTGAAAAGTGTGCAGAAAGTGAAAAATGGGACAGCGGGGGATAGGAGAGACGGCGGTGGAGACGCGCGCCCGGCGTTGGATAAAAAGGAATAAAAACCCAGCCCCGCGCTACCCAACTCACACCAGACACAGTAATCTAGACCTAACTATGTAGACCCAACCCGCACACAACATCGAAAGGTGGACCCCTGTGGCGCTCATCGTCCAAAAATACGGCGGCTCCTCACTAGAAAGCGCGGAACGCATCCGACGGGTAGCCGAAAGGATCGTAGAGACCAAAAAGCAGGGCAACGACGTAGTAGTCGTCTGCTCCGCCATGGGCGACACCACCGACGAACTGCTCGACCTCGCCGAGCAAGTCAACCCCGTCCCACCTGCGCGCGAAATGGACATGCTGCTCACCGCCGGCGAACGCATCTCCAACGCACTCGTCGCCATGGCCATCGAATCCTTCGGCGCCGAAGCACAATCCTTCACCGGATCCCAAGCCGGCGTGCTCACCACCGAACGTCACGGCAACGCACGCATCGTGGACGTCACCCCCGGCCGCGTCCAAGAAGCCCTCGACGAAGGCAAAATCTGCCTAGTCGCCGGATTCCAAGGCGTGAACCGCGAAACCCGCGACGTCACCACACTCGGCCGCGGAGGATCCGACGCCACCGCCGTAGCACTCGCCGCCGCACTCAACGCCGACGTGTGCGAAATCTACTCCGACGTGGACGGCGTGTACACCGCAGACCCCCGCATCGTGAAAGATGCCCAAAAGCTGGACACCATCAGCTTCGAAGAAATGCTCGAAATGGCAGCCGTAGGTGCAAAGGTACTGATGCTCCGCAGCGTGGAATACGCGCGCGCATTCAACGTGCCCCTGCGCGTACGCTCCTCGTACAGCACCGACATCGGCACCCTAGTAACCGGATCAATGGAGGACATTCCCGTGGAAGAGGCAGTACTCACCGGCGTGGCACACGACCGCTCCGAAGCAAAAATCACCGTTCTGGGCATCCCAGACAGCCCAGGCGAAGCGGCTAAGGTATTCCGCGCTCTGGCAGACGCAGAGATCAACATCGACATGGTTCTGCAGAACGTGTCCAAGATCGACAACAACCGCACGGACATCACCTTCACCTGCCCGCGCGAGGACGCTACCCGCGCGATGCAGTTGCTGAAGGCGCTGGCCAACCAGGCTGACTGGCAGGACGTGCTGTTCGACGACCACATCGGCAAGGTGTCCCTGGTGGGCGCCGGCATGAAGTCCCACCCTGGCGTGACGGCGGACTTCTGTGAAGCGCTGCGCGATGCGGGCGTGAACATCGAGCTGATCAGCACCTCCGAGATCCGCATTTCCGTGCTGATCCGGGACACGGACGTGGATACCGCCGTGGTGGCTATTCACGAGCGCTTCCAGCTGGGTGGCGACGAAGAAGCTACCGTGTACGCCGGCACCGGCCGCTAGGTCTCCCTCTTAATTGCACATCTGCAAATTGTTCGACCAAAACGCCAAAAAACCGGCTAAATCTGGCGGTTTGATCGAACAATTTGTGTAAAAACAGCCAAAACTTCCCACACAAGGAGCCCAACCATGACCACTCTCGCAGTAGTAGGCGCCACCGGCCAGGTCGGCCGCGTGATGCGCAGCATCCTCGAAGAGCGAAACTTCCCCGCTGACACGGTTCGTTTCTTCGCATCGGCCCGGTCCGCTGGGAAGGAACTGGAGTTCCGCGGCGAAAAGATCATCATCGAAGACGTAGCCGCCACGTCCACCGAGGACTTGAAGGGCATCGACATCGCCCTGTTCTCCGCTGGCGGCGGCACCTCTCGCGAGCACGCTCCCCGCTTCGCGGAAGCCGGCGCGATCGTGGTGGACAACTCTTCGGCATGGCGCAAGGACCCTGAGGTTCCCCTGATCGTGTCCGAGGTGAATCCGCAGGAGGCAAAGAACACCCCGAAGGGCATCATTGCGAACCCCAACTGCACCACGATGGCCGCCATGCCGGCGATGGGCCCACTGCACGCGGCCGCGGGTCTGAAGCGTCTGCACGTGTCTTCCTACCAGGCCGTGTCCGGTTCCGGCCTGGCGGGTGTGGATACGCTGGTGAAGCAGGCTCGTGAGAACATCGATGTTCTGGAGAAGCTGGTGCACGATGGTTCTCAGTTGTCTGCTGAGGATCTGGGCCCGTATGTTGCTCCGATTGCGTTCAATGCTCTCCCGTTTGCGGGCAATCTTGTGGACGATGGCTCCAATGAGACGGATGAGGAGCAGAAGCTGCGCAACGAGTCCCGCAAGATTCTGGGTATTCCTGAGCTGCCTGTGGCGGGTACGTGTGTGCGTGTTCCTGTGTTGACGGGTCACACGATGACGATTCACGCCGAGTTTGAGCGCGCCATTACCCCGGAGGAAGCTCGCCAGATTCTGGCCGACGCCGCCGGCGTGGATGTGGTTGATGTGCCTACGCCACTGGCTGCTGCGGGCGTGGATAACTCTTTGGTGGGCCGCATCCGCCAGGACCAGTCGATCCCGGATAACCGTGGCTTGGTGCTGGTTGTCTCTGGTGACAATCTGCGCAAGGGTGCTGCGCTGAACACGATTCAGATTGCGGAGTTGCTGGTCTAGCGCGACGCGGAGAAACCGCCGCGCCGAATTCTTAGCGGCGCACAGCTCAGTCGAACAGCGCCTTGTCCGTACCGCAGCAGCCGGGCGCGCAGGGGCGACCGTTGAGCGTGTGCCCGAAATCTGGGACCGTGCCGAGTTGCGCGACCAGGTCTGCTGCGGCTTGCTGTGCTTCCGTCCTTATCCCCGACGCCGACCTCACGATCTGAGAGCTCTCTAACCTACTCACGGTGCTCGTGCTATCGGTGTTGAGCAGCGCGTTTCCGGGCTGCCGGCATTCTTCGACGAGGTCGACGATCATGGCTGCGAACTCTGGGGTGAGTCCTGGGGTGGCGACTCGGACGAAGGGGATGCCTGCGTTGTCGGCGGCTTCTTGTGCTTCCGTGTCCAGGTCCCACATGACTTCGATGTGGTCGGTGATGAAGCCAATGGGGCAGAGGACGATGCCGCGCGTGTTGCCGGCTGCTGCGCGTGCTTCGATGTGGTCGCAGATGTCGGGCTCAAGCCAGGGGACGTGGGGGGATCCGGAGCGGGATTGCCAGGTGGTTTCTACATCGAGAGGTGTGCCGACGCCGCAGTCCACACCGGCATCAATGCCGGTGTGGGCTGGGCCGTCTCCACGGCCGCCGACGGGTTCGTGGCGGGCTAGGCGCCCGGTCCAGCCGTGGTCTGCGAAGCTTCCAGGCTGGTTGGCGAAGGAGGAAGCTTGTTGTACCAGGCGCGCTGCGTCCAATACTTGTTGGGAGTAGAGGTTCCCTCCGAAGCTGTGGGGGCCGGCGGCGGCGTCCGCTACGTTAGGGACGGAGTGCGCGGTGAAGATGAGCTCGGCGTCGGTTCCTTTGTCACCCAGCGACGTGCGGGCGGCGTCCACGGCGGCGGCGAAGGACGCGATGAATGCGGGATGGGAGTGGAATTGGGGGAGGCGTTCGATGGTGGGGGCTTGTTCGCCGGCGTTGGTGACGGCGGTGAGTGCGCGGCGGATGTCCTCCTGGTATTGGCCGCAGCCGGAGTAACCGCCCCAGGCGCTGGTGGCGAAGACATATACGTGCTCGATGCCGTCGCGGGCGATGGTGAGGAGGGTGTCCTCTACATAGGGTTCCCAGTTGCGATTGCCGAAGTAGACGGGGAGGTCGAGGTCCCGTGCGCGGAGCTCTTGCTCGAGGTTCTCGATGATCTTCAGGTTTTGCTCGTTGATGGGGGAGCGGCCGCCGAGGGTGAAGTAGTGTTCGCCGACGTGCTCGAGGCGTTCGCGGGGGATGCCGCGCCCGCGGGTTACGTTCTCTAGGAAGGGGACCACTTCATCGGCCTTGTTGGGGCCGCCGAAGGAGAGGAATAGTAACGCGGTGCGCGGGGCGGTAGTGCTCATGGGGTATAGCTTAACTCACGACGAGGGAGGCGTTGTGTCTGCAGGTGGCATGGTGTGTTCTTTGATGAGCGACTCTATTTGTTGGGGAGAATAATGCCCTAACGCTAAGCCGTTTAAATCTAAGTAGTTAACTTCCTCGACCTTAGGACCGGAAAAAACAGTTCGCGCTATTTTGGTTCCCTTTCCGTATACTGTGAGTCTAGGTTTAAAAGTTCCGATAGACTTGGTCCTAATATTTTTAATGCCGTCATAATTAAATGATATGGAAGTGCCCATTGAGTGGTACCTAATTCCGCACTCATCGATCCTTAGCTCTAGCCGATAGGGATTCCCTATGAGGAGGGTATAGACGCTTCCGGCGGCGAAGAAAATCATGCTTCCAGTAATGAAAAACTCTCTTCCTGGCCGAGTTGGGTCTAACAAGGTATGATCAAAATAGGGCATGAAGCACCCCGGCGTGGCTAATATTAGTAAAATCGGCACTATCCATAAATGATGGAATTCCGTAATGTTTTCATGGTCTACCTTTGGAGTCCAGAGTTTTTTTGAAAATGCGAAAGGATCAAAATTAACTAGGGCTGTAACTGCGATTAGTTCGAAACATATGAAAGTGCTTAGAGTGTAGAGAATGCTAGTTAGGCGAACGTTATCTACAAGAAATATAAAAGGTGCTATTGTGAGTGTCAGACTGAAGGTCCACCAAAATAGACGCGCCCCGGCTTCTTTTAATTTTTCCTTCAATTCTATCTTCTCTCATTCTATTGACGATAGATGGTAATGTGATTTCGATTGGTCTGCTTGTGTTGCGGCGATAGTTGTCATCGCACTCATCGTTTGAGGTTCCAAGACCGACCCACCGCCTACTAATCCACAGTGCCCCGGGGAATGCGCCGTCTGACGAAGGCCCTTTAACCGTTCCTTTGTTGTTGCCAGGTGCCCTGTGTGCTGTTCTTCTGCCTCGACATCTCCACCAAGTCAGCCCGCGCACGCGCCACACGAGAGCGGATCGTGCCCACGCGCACACCAGCAATGTTCGCGGCCTCCGCGTAGGTGTAGCCCAATACCTGGGTCAGAATTAGCGCCTCGCGTCGTTCATCCTCCAGCGCATCCACCATCGCACGTGTATCTACCCACTCCGCCCAGGTATTACCGCCCGCATCCTCTTCGGCATGGCTGGATGCCAGCTCTTCGCTTACCTCAGCCCCCGAGGAACGTGGACGCGCCATATCGTGCCGCACGCTATCCACCCACACGCGCCGTGCGAGGGACAAAATCCAGGTGCGGGCCGTGGAACGCGCCGCGAATCGTGGCAAGGCAGACAACACGCGCAGATAGGTTTCCTGAGTGAGGTCGTCGGCGCGGTCACGATCCGCTAAATGAGCGAGAAGCCGCCAGACATCGTCGTGAGTCTCCGCAATGAACGCATTCAACGCCTTCCTGTCGCCCCGAGCAGCCCGCAGCGCCAGGTCAGTGACCCGCGCGTCTATGGCAGACGTGGCCATCTGGGGCGTATCTCGGTAATGCATAGGTATAAGCATAGGCTCCCCAAGGCTTCAATAGTGAATGCGTGGCCGAGAATGCCAGCCTCTACTGCATAATGGGGGAGTTTTCGGTATTAAGGGAGTGGAAGGCCTGATCGCTTTCTCGGCCAACGCCTCATGGCGTGGTCACTGCGTGTTCAGGCGCCACTGTCGTCAAGTTATAAAGGAGTTCACAATGAGCGACGCTAAGGACGCCCTCTACACCGCCAAGGCCCTGTCCACCGGTGGAGGTCGCGATGGTCATGTCTCTACCGACGATCGTCAGATTGACCTGGACACCCGCCCACCAAAGGCACTGGGTGGTTCCGGCGAGGGTACCAACCCTGAGCAACTGGTATCCGCGGGTTGGGCAGCATGCTTCAACGGTGCGCTGCAGCTGATCATCAAGAATGCCGGTGTGAAGCTGGACAATACCCCTGAGGTCACTGTTGAAACCTCCCTGCACAAGGCCGGCAAGGGATTTGAGCTGTCTGCAAAGATCAGTGCCACGGTGTTTGATGTGGATCAACAGCAGGCAGAAGAGCTGGTGGCTAAGGCTCACGAGTTCTGCCCATACTCCAAGGCTATGAAGGGCGACATCACGGTAGAGGTGGAAGCCTTCGCCGGCTAGTCTCGCACAGCTTCCGCGCGGTGGCACCGTGGCAGCGCTACGGCTGTTGGGTGTGCGGCACCGCCGTGCTGTGGCAGCGCTACAGCGCCGCTGCTATGCCACTACTTCGGCTCGGACGCTCGCTGACCACCAGACAGCGGCACCGTGTGATCCCAGTGCGTGGCGTGCAGCGCACGCCCCATCACATAAGACCCCACAGCGCCCACCACAAGCAGGGCAACAATCGCCACAATAGCCCTGATCAGCGCCCCCACGACGAACCCCTCCACCGCGAAGGTGTGCACCAGATTCGCGCAAATTAACAGGGGAATACCCACGCCCACGGCGGGTCCCACCATGTTCACCTGGGACAGCGCGTCGGGTGCCAAATACATGGCCCTGGCGCTCACGAAGATAAACACCGCTCCGATAATCGCCAGCACCCCTGCCAAGATCGCGGCGAACCAATTCGGCTCCCGGAACTCTTGCAGCTCGCCCGCCTCTGCGGCGAAGGTGTATAGCTGCTGCCCAGCGTCTGTTCCAAGTAGGAATGTCATAGCAGTCTCCTTTCAACCGCTTTATCGGCGGCCGCGGCTAATAATGCGCGCGTTCGCGATGGTAGAAATTGCGCCGAAAAGCCCGGCGAATAGTGCGACGTCGTAGGTGATCGCCGTCCGGTTGTACATGGAATAGCACAGAAACAACCCGATCATGGAGAAAAAGATCATGTCCGAGAGGACGGCGCGGCGGGCGTCGTTGTGGGTGGATACGGCACGCCACAGCACGGTCAGCAGTGCGATGACCACGATCACCGCAGCAATTCCGACCAAGATGTCGAGAAGCATGGTGGGTGACATTGGCTAGTTACCTTTCCGCTTTTTCTTGGAGCGTTTCTTTACTCGGGATGCTTTTTCTGCTTCTTCGTCGTGTTTTTCTTTCCAGTGCCGAGGAGCCTGTTTCCAGCGTTCTTTCCCGCTGACGTCCTTGTCATCGCGAGGGTTATTTTCAGGGTATAGCGGGTCGTAGAGAGTTTCGCCGGGTTTGGTGCGTCCTTGCCGGTCAGAGAGGGATGCGCCGAGGTTGTCGCCCGCGAACGTGTCAATATCTGGTGCCCCGGTGGAGTCCTTCTTTTTCGCGGCTCGGGCGCGTTCGGCGTTGCGACGTGCCACTTCGTAGCGCTCCATGCGGTCCATGTTGCGCAGCTCATCGGGATCTTTTTCATCGTCGTTGGCTTCCAGGATTGCGGCGACGAATGCTGCGGCATGTGGGGTGGAATCCACCTTTTCCACGTCGAATACCGTTTCATCCGACGCCCTACCGCCGCGACTCCCGCGGTATCCACGGGGGCCTTTACGTCCGCGCTCGACGAGGTATTCCACGTCGAATTTCATGGGGACGGATTTCACGTGAGGAGCGAGCCGTTCTTCCATATCTGCGAGGCTGTCGAGCAATTCTTGGGGGTCGGAACCGTACATTGCGTGGACGGCGAGGAAGCGTTGGACGGTGTCCAGGCCGTGGGTTTTGAATTCGGATTCTGCCACGGCGGAGGCATCCAGTCCACGGTTGCCGGCGATGGCGTCGTAATCGACCTCCTTGGGTCCGGTGACGCCGAGGGCGAGTGTGCCGGGCGTCATCGTAATGGAGGCGATGAAGCCGGCGATGTCACGCTCGCACGTGACTCGCAGTGGGTAGTACAGAATGATCGGCGCGATATTGCGGCCGGTTCCCAGGGTATCGATGGCCATGATCACGGATTCTTTGATGATCTGGCCGACCAGCCAGGTGCCGTAGCGCACGCTGTGGATGGTGTTGTTGATGAGGCTCATAGTTACTTACCTGCCTTTTCCCGTTGAGGGGAGTCGACACGGCTGTTGGTGGCGTCGTACTGCTTCGGGTCCTTGGCGGCCTTGCGGTTTTCTTCCTCTTGGACTGCGTTGCTGGCGGTGGCCGACTGTGCTCCTTCGGGAACGTTGTCGAGGCCAGCCGGTCCGATCGGAAGGACGTTACCCACGGCCTTGTCCTTGTCTGGGAAGACGGCGGCAACATAGGCGGTGGTGTCCGTCAGGGCGTGGGCTGCGCGGTTGGTGACGTTGAACAGGGGTCCAGCGCCGACGAACATCGCGACGGAGACAGCGATGAGTGCTGCAGAGGGGAACACGTATCGCCGGGGCACACGGAGTGTGGGATCGCACTCATTGGCGTTCATCTGACGGCCCCAGAAGACTTCTCGCCAGAGGTAGACCATGGAGAGCAGCGCGGCCATGCTGGAGATGATGATCACGGAGATGGCCAGCCAGGCACGCCATGAGCCATCGGCGGAAATGCCGAAGACGAGTCCCAGCTTTCCCCACAGCCCGGAGAAGGGTGGGAATCCCACGATGGCGAGGGCGCCCATGGCGAAGACAGTGGCGACAAAGCGGTCACGGCGCATGATGCCGGACAGCAAGCGCAGACGGCCGAAGCCGTAGGTTTCCTCGATGGCGCCAGAGGCCATGATGAGGGCGGCGGCGACGACCATGTGGTGCAGCATGTAGAACAGTGCCGCGGACAGCATCAGGTGTGGCTTCTCGGCCAGGAAGGCCAGAGAAATGAGGATGAACGGGATTCCGTTGACCATCTGATAACCGATGACTGAGCGCATGGAGGATTCCACCATGCCACCGAAGCCACCGATGAGCATGCCCAGCACCATGAAGAACAGGATGGTCCAGGACCAGGTGGGGTCCCCTTCAAAGACAGTCATGAAGATGCGCATGATTGCATACACGGCAACCTTCGTGTGGAGACCGGAGAACAGCGCCATCACCGCAGGTGAGGTAGAGGGGTAGGCGCGGGGCAGCCAGGTGTGAACAGGGGTCACTCCGGCCTTGACGGACAGAGCCAGGATCACGAGGCCAAGGGCCACCACGAGCTGCCATTGGTTGCCGAACACACCGGGTTCAAACTCCTGGCCTCGAGGGCCGGCAGCCCCCGCGAGCGCGGCGATGTTGGTGGTACCGATAACGCCATAGGTGAGCGCCACGCCACTGACGAGCAGCAGGGACGTCACCAGGTTCACGATGATGAACATGCGGGCGCTCGCCAGGCGGGCCCAGGTACCGGTCATGGCGATGAGGCCGAAGGACGGCATCAGCATCACTTCGATGAACACGAAGAGGTTGAACAAATCTGCCGTGAGGAGCGCACCCCAGGCGCCGCCCAACAGCAGCAGTGCCAGCGCGGGGTAGAAGCGGGCGCGTGTTTCGCCGACCACGTCGGCGAACCACAGTGCGACGAACACCACCAGGGAGGTGGTGAAGATCATGACCGCGGTCAGGGAATCCGCCACGATGGGGATGGAAATACCGCCCACAAACTTACCGACATTGTCCGCGAGCACTGGCGTATCGCCGGAGGTTGCAGCCAGCAGCCACAGGCCGCCGAGCATTCCGGCGAAGGGAATAGCCAGCGCGAGTGCGCGCCGGATGATGGGAACACCGATCACGGTCGCCAGGCCAGAGGCCACCATGGGGACAACGATAAACAGAGACAGAAGGGCACCGGTGGTCATGATTTCTTGTCCTCCTTGTTCTCAGCCTTGTTGCCAACCTTGCTCTCAGCCTGCTTCTTGTCCCGCGTCAGGTCACGCTCGCTCACACCAGCGCGCTGCGTGCCCCGACCCATGGTCTGGAAGCTGCGGTAGCGGCGGAAGCCGGACTCGGGGTCGTCGCTGGAGCGGGTATCGTCGTCACGACCCAGCGCCGCCATGGCCAGCAGCACCGCAGTCGATGCCATGGAGATCACGATGGCGGTCAGCACGAAGGCCTGGGGGAGGGGGTCTGCCGCCTCGCCGGACGTGGCGCGGTCCATCAGCGGTTCGGTGCGCCAGGCGCCAATGCCTGTGGAGAGGATTAGCAGGTTAACGCCGTGGCTGAGCAGCGCAATGCCAATGATGATGCGCAGCATGCCGCGCTGCATCACCATGTACACTCCGCCACCAATCAGGATGGCAATGATCAATGCGAGGATCATTACTGCTTCTCCTTTCCATCGTGTGCAGAATCGCTATCGTGTGCAGAATCGTCCGCGGTTTCGACAGGCGCTCGGGCTGCCTCACGCTCCGCACGGTGCTGCGCCTCAAGGCGTTGCGCTTCCTGGTCCGGCTTCCCGTTCTGACTCTGGGCCATCAGCTGGCCCATGTACGGCTGTCCCAAGCCATCGCTTCTCTTCTCCACCGCGGTGGGCTGTTTGCCCTTAGACTTCGGTCCCATCTTCTGCTTTGAGGTCGGGGTCCGGAAGGCGTCGGCGTGTCGGGAAGGATCAGCACCGGGGCGCTCACGTCCGCCCATCATGTTGATGACAATCACGATCAGGCCAAGCACGGCAAGGTACACACCGCCATCGAAGATCAGGGAGGTGGACCAGTGGAACGGTCCGATCGAGCCGTGGAATGGTGCTAAGAAGCTGCCCTTGAAGAAGCCAATCAGGCCCGTGCCCAAGGCAAGGAACATGCCCCAACCGATGAACTTGTAGCCCAGGTCGTTCGTGCCCATCAGCTCGGACCGTGCGGTGCCGAGGTAGTACACGAACATGCCACAGGCCGCGACCAGCGCAGCCAAGAAAGCGCCACCGGGGGCCATTGCGCCACGGTAGAAGGTCACCGCAGACAGGATGATCAGCAACGGAACCAGATACTTCGTGACCTGGCGGGACAGGATGGAGTTTAAGTAGTTGGAGCGCAGGTACTTGGAATAGAATGGCGCCAGTTCCGGGACCTTGTGCACGTCCGGGAATCGGGTGGATCCTTCCGCGCGGAACAGCTCGGAGGTAGAACCAGGACCGTATCCCGGCAGCGGGGAGCGCGGAATGGACTGGATAATCGCGGCGATGACAATGCCGGCGATACCCAGAACGATGAGCTCGCCCATCGTATCGAAGGCACGGAACTCAACCAGGATGGCTGCCACCACGTTGTTGGCGTCCACTTCCTTCGGAGTGTTCTCCAAGTACCACTGGGCTACCTGCGGCTTATCGTGGCGTCCCGTCAACAGCCACACGCCGAAGAACGTGACCAGCCCGATAGTCAGGGCCATGAAGGTGGCAAAGCGCGTGCGGTTTTCTCCCTCGCGGAGGTACAGGCGCGGCTGGTGGCGCACCACCAGCATCATCAGGACGACCACACAGAACTCCACCAGCAGGTTGGTCAGCGCCACATCGGGGGCTCCCAGGATCAGCATCATCCAGGACACGCCCACGCCGGCAATACCCACCAGCACAACGGAGGCGAGGCGGGAACGCGTAGCGATCAGCGCCACCACGGCGAAGGCAACGATGGCCAACGCCACCACGTCTTCCAACCGGTCGATGCCGCTCACACGCGGCTCCAGTGCGGCCAGGCCCGCGATGCGGCCAGGCGCCATGACAGATGCCGCGCCAATCGCGATGAGCATCAGCATGATCCACAGCACGTGACGGGTGGGGTTCAATCCCGCGGATGGGCGGCTGAGTAGGCGCGCGAGGCGTCGGGATAGATTTTCATACGTGTCCAGCACTTGCGCGCCACTGAACAGACCCAGGCGCGCGGTCTCCAGGGGGTAGACCAGGCGGTGGCGTTGCCAGATCACCACAACGCCCACGCCAATGACCGCCAAAGAAATCAACAGTGGCGTGGTCACGCCGTGCCACAGCGCCAGGTGGGAGTGGGTTTCGCCCACGCCGGTGGAAGCCACAATGGAATCCAGCGGATGGTCCGCACGGGACAGGAATAACACAGCCGGCAGGGAGAGCAGGCCGGGTGCCGCGGCGGGAAACCAGAAGCTGAACGGGGCTTCCTGGACCTTACTCATGTCCTTCGAGCCGTCGATGAACGCACCCGTGATGTACTTCGCGGAGTACACCATGGTGGCCAACGCGCCCAGCGCCGCCGCGCACAGCAGCACGATGATCCCCGTGTTGCTCAGAGGCGCTTCAAGGAACGCCTCAAGCATCCCTTCCTTAGACACAAATCCCAGGGTGGGCGGGATCGCCGCCATGGACGCTGCCGCGATCACAGCCGAGCCGAACGTGAACGGCATCCGGCGCCACAGGGAGCCCAGGCGGTGCATGTGCCGCGATCCGGCCTGGTGGTCGATCACTCCCACCAGCATGAACAGGGAGGATTTAAACAACGCATGCGCTGCCGTGTGCACAATCGCCGCCCCGATCGCGAAGGGAGTTCCCACACCGATGGTAGCCACGATCCAGCCCAGCTGGGACACCGTGGAATAGGCGGTCAGCTTTTTCAGATCGGGTTTCTGGATGGCGTACACAGCCGCCATCACGGCCGTGGTCATGCCCGTGACAATGAGGAGCACATGCCATGCCATGAGCCCATCAAACAGCCCGGAGAAGCGAATCAGCAGGTACACACCTGCCTTCACCACGGCTGCGGCGTGAAGGAAGGCGGACACGGGAGTGTCCGCCGCCATCGCTTCAGGAAGCCAGAAGTGGAACGGGATCTGTGCGGCCTTGGAGAATCCAGCCAGTGCGATCAACACCGCAATGAGGGTGAGCCGTACTTGATGGTCGCCCCAGGCGTCGTAGGTCACAATCTCAGACACCCGCATCGTCCCTGCGGTGATCGCCGCAAGCCCCAACCCGACCAGCAGGAAGAGACCACCAGCGAAGGTGAGCAGCAACGTGCGTACCGATCCTGCCTCGCCGCCGGAGCCGCTGCGGGCGATGAGGAAGAACGACGCCAAGCTCACCAATTCCCAGCCCACGAACAACAACGCCACGTCGTCGGCCAGGACCAGCAGCAGCACTGCCAGCATGAAGGACGTCATGAGCAGGTAAAAGCTCATGATTTTATGACCGTGGTGCAAGTAGCGGGTGGAGTAGATGAACACCACGCCGCCGATGATGAGCGCCAGGAGCGCGAAGAAGAGCGATAACGCGTCCATGCGCAGTGCAAAGATCACATCTGCGGTAGCGCCCGTGGGATTGGTGGCGTCCGTGCCGCCGGTTCCGCTGAGTAGCCCCTTGATCCACGTGACAGACCAGGTTGCGGCTCTCCCCTCAAGTATTGGGTCGGCGTGCATGATGATGTAACCAGCAACACCGAAGAATGTGATGCCCAAGGGCCAACCTGCGTTTCGGTCAAGGAGTTTGACCAGGACAGGTACTGCGATGAGCGCCACGCTAATAACTAATGGGATGGCAACCAAGCTCACGAGGATGCAACACTCCTACCAAGGTTCGAGTACAGGGGAGGGGCGTTGAGTAAATTCACAACAGTCTCAATAGTACCAACCACCCCGTACTACACCCAATTGGGGGATACTGATGTGACGTTGCTTCGTGCGATGGTGCTCTACCACGGGGCGTGTCTGCTGTCACAACACGCGCACGAAAAACGGGGCCCAGCACCACTATGTGTGCTGAGCCCCGGATCACATGGTCGGGATAACAGGATTTGAACCTGCGACCCCCTCGTCCCGAACGAGGTGCGCTACCAAACTGCGCCATATCCCGAAGGTAATACCGAAGGTAGTACCGCATGTACTGTCCACGTACTGTAGCAGCCGATGCGGTTGCGTGTTCAAGGGTACTCTAGGCCTTCTCCGTCACATGAATCAGGGTGGCCGATGGCCGGCAGAACGTTCGGAACGGCACGTACTTCGAATTACCCAAACCGTTGGTGACATGCAGCCACAGCCGATCCGACCAGCGGGACAGCCCCGCCACCCGCGAGCGGTCGATACCACAGTTCGTCACCAGCGCCCGCCCGCCCGGAAGGCACAGCTGCCCACCGTGAGTGTGCCCGCTCAAGGCCAGCTGGTATCCGTCGGCCGCGAACTTGTCCAGAATGTGCGGCTCCGGGGAGTGCGATAGCCCGATCGCCAGGTCCGCGTCCGGATTCGGGTGGCCCGCGATGCTGTCATAATCGTCCAGCTCGTGGTGCGGGTCATCCACGCCCGCCAACGCCAGCTTCACCTTGCGCGAGTAAGTGCCAGAACCGGTGAGCGCCGGGTCAATGGCGAATTCCACGCGCTGGTGGGTGGCGTCGTGCCATCCTCGTTCGATGAAGGCCGCGCGCATCCCCTTCCACGGCAATTCTTCCGTGCTGGGCTTACGTTTCTTGCCCAGGAGATAGATGAAGGGGTTGACGGGGCGCGGCGCGAAGTAGTCATTGGAGCCGAAGACGAACACCCCGGGGCGGTTGAGCAGCGGATCCAGCGCCCGCAGCACGCCCGGCACGCCTTCGGCTTCCCCGAGGTTGTCGCCCGTGTTAATCACCAGATCGGGGTCCATCTGTTCCAGCTCGGCGACCCATTGTTGCTTATCCTTCTGCCGCGCCAGCATGTGGAGGTCGCTGACGTGCAGAATCCGCAGGCTGTCCCAGTCGTCCGGCAGCGTTCCGGGCTCCAGCAGTGGCACCGTGACCTGGTGCAGCCGATACATGTGTGTTTCGCGCTCTGCCAGAATTAATGATCCGACGCCCAGCGCACCCACTCCCGCCGCACCCAGAAAAATGGAGCGGGCGAGGGAGCGGCGTGTGGGCTTTGAACTGACGGTGTTGCGCAACTTCATCACCTCACAAGTCTAGCGGCTCGGAGCGTGTGGCAGGCTAGCGCTCCCGGCGGCGTGCTTAGTGGCGGCCTACTTAATGGCGGCCTGGCTAATGGCGGCGCTGCGCCGTGACGTGCCCGTAGGCCTCCCGGAATCCGTGGGGGTTCGTGCCCGCCAGGAAACGCGGATCGAAGGGCGGAAGCATCGGCGCTCCGACGTATCTCAGCAGGTTATTCGTGGTAGCCAGGAACGTTTCCGCGGCTTCCTTACCTCCAAACATATCGCCATTCATGCACTGTCGCGCCGGGCTGGTGCACAGCGGCAGCGTGGTGTTGCCGTCGTTGAAGATGTAGGTGCTGCCGGCCCAGGTTGGGGTGAAACCCACAAACGCCGCGGACATGTTGGATTCTGTGGTGCCCGTCTTCGCGGAGATCGGAGACCCGAAGCCCGTTGCCTGGGCTGCCCCCTGTGCGCTGCCCTTAACCGTGTCCTCGCCCAATGCATTGGCCAGCGCGTCGGCCACGGGGCGCTCTAGCACCTGCTGGCACGGAGTGGGGGTGAGCTTCACTGGTGCACCATCGCGGTCGGTGACCTTCACCACGGGTCGGGGTTCGCACCAGCGGCCACCATCGGCCAGGGTTGCCGCCACGTTGGACAGCTCCAGCGGATTGATTGGGGTGGGGCCCAGAACATAGGAGGCGTTATTATCCTTCTTCATCTGCTCCGCGATGGACACCCCCTGGGAAAAGGAACCCTTCGTGGCATAGGAGCGTAGCCCCAAGTCCACGGACAGGTCCACGATCCGTTGCATGCCCACGGTCTGCGCCAACTCCACGAAAGGAGTGTTCGGACTGGTGGCCAGCGCCTCTCGAAGAGTCAACTGAGGCCGGTAGTCGGCGGCATTCTCCACGCAGTACATGCCCGGAGGACAGCCCGCAGCACCACCGTCGCCCATGCCGGAGACCTCCACACGTTTCGGAACATCCAGCTTGGTATCCAGTCCGGCGCCGTGTTCGAGGGCCACTGCGGCGTCGAATATTTTAAAGACGGACCCCGCACCATTGCCCTGCAAGGAATGGGTGAGGGGCAGCACGGTCTGCTTACTCTCCGCATCCAGGCCATACACGCGGCTGCTGGCCATCGCCCTCACATCATGGGTGGCAGCGGAGCCGGAGCGGCTGCTGCTTCGGGGCGTGATGAAGGAGGACACGGAGGCCACGCCCTCGGCTTGAGGGTGCACGCGGAGGCGGCTTTGCTGGACGGCCTGTTGCTGAGCTGTGGCGTCCAACGTGGTGGTGATGGTGTAGCCGCCACGCATAATGTCCTCCTGGGACAGTCCATGATCCTCCAACCACTGGAGCGCATAATCGCAGAAAAAGCCATTATCACCAGCGCCAATGCACCCGCCTTGGAGCCGCTGCGGCTGCTCGAGCACCCCCAGCGGCTCCTGGGCATAACGGTCAGCATCCGCCTGCGACAACGTGCCCGTGGCCACCCGAGCCTGAAGGACAGCATTGCGGCGCTGCAGGGCGGCGTCCGGATGAGCGTAAGGATCAAGGCCGGCCGTGGACTGCACCACGCCCGCCAGGAACGCCGCCTGAGGGACGGTGAGGTGGGAAGCGTGCACGCCGAAGTAGGTGCGGGCGGCCGCTTCGATGCCGAAGGCGCCCTGCCCGTAGGAGATGAGATTAAGGTAGCGCGTGAGGATCTCGTCCTTGGAGAAGCGCTGGTCCACCTCGCTGGCCATCTTCATCTCGCGCAGCTTGCGGGGGATGGAGGTTTCCACGGCTTCCTCGGCCTGCTCGTGGGAATCAGCGGCTATGTAATAGAGGTAGTTCTTCACATATTGTTGGTCCAGCGTGGAGGCGCCTTCGGCCACGCCGCCGCTGGTGACATTGGAGACCATGGCGCGGAGAGTGCCGCGCAAGTCCACGCCGGAGTGCTCGTAGAAACGACGATCCTCGATGGCGACGATGGAATCCTTCACCTCTTGGGAGATCTTGTCGCTGGCTACCGGCACGCGGTACTGATCGTAGAAATAAGCGATGGGTTCGCCCTCACGATCAGTCATGGTGGATACCAAAGGGAGAGAGGTGTTGTAGCCAATGTCCTGAAGGTTCGAGTTCATGGTTCGTGAGCTGGCATTGATGCCCCAGCCAGCTGCGCCCGCCAGGGGGAGGAGCGCAACGCTCATCAGTACACCGGCTACGAGGATCGCCGCGATGAGCGTGGAGAGGGCTGTCAGCTTTTCCTTCATGGCCAATTACCTTAGTGCACCGCGTGGTGTATGGGGGTGGGGGAAAGTGTTTTGACCCTAGAAGGGTCAGTTCGTGATTTTCGCCACACTTTACAGCGTTTTCACAGTCTTTTCGCAGTAGAGACGATATGTCCACAGAAAGTTGTTAGATCAACTACCGTGGGCTGATTTTCCTACCACGAAAGAGGCGCGAGAGGGGTTATCACCCCCACAATGTGACGCAATAGACAGTAGTGAAAAAATGTGAATAGTATTACAACATCGATGCGGCGACGCACCGGCACTACCTACGACACGCTAACGACATCACCAATCCTGTGGAGGAAAGAACATTATGACGGCATCACTCGCACGACCAGTAGGAGCCACGGCACCTCTGGATGCACAGCCGCTCACGACGCGCGAATCCTTCACCAACCGCGGTGAATGGATCACCCAGGCGCACTGCCGCAACGTTGACCCTGAGGAGCTCTTCGTCAAGGGTGCAGCACAGCGCAAGGCCGTGGCCATCTGCCGCCACTGCCCCGTGGTCCTGCAGTGCCGTGCCGACGCCCTGGACAACCGCGTGGAATACGGCGTGTGGGGTGGCATGACGGAACGCCAGCGCCGCGCACTGCTGCGCAAGCACCCAGAGATCACCTCCTGGGCAGACTTCTTCGCCGGCCAACTGGAAGCGGCCGCAGCGCGCAAAGGCTAGACTAGCCCCATGACTACATGGGAATACGCAACCGTGCCACTGCTGACACACGCCACCAAACAGATCCTGGACAATTGGGGATCAGACGGATGGGAGCTCGTGAGTGTGCTCCCCGGCCCCACGGGAGAGCAGCACGTCGCTTACCTGAAGCGCCCTCTCGAGAGCTAGCGATAGTCAGCTAAAGATAGTAAGGAAAGGCACGTAGACAGTGGCACAAACATTTAGTGAGCGCCTCACCGAACTAGGCATTGAACTTCCAGCCGTTGCAGCACCCGTTGCGGCATACGTTCCTGCGGTGAAGGCCGGCAATACCGTATACACCTCCGGACAGCTCCCCTTCGTCAACGGTGAGCTTCCCGCGACGGGACTCGTCGGCGACGCAGAGGGGGAGTCCACCCCTGACGTCACCCCAGAGCAGGCCTATGATCTTGCTCGCACCGCCGCGCTCAACGCGGTCGCTGCGGTCGATGCATTGGTGGGGATCGACAACATTACCCAGGTGGTGAAGGTCAACGGTTTTGTGGCTTCTGCCAGAGGATTTGGCGGCCAACCAGCAGTGATCAACGGAGCCAGCGAGGTCTTGGGAGAGATCTTCGGCGATGCAGGAGTGCACGCCCGCGCTGCAGTGGGAGTGGCTGAATTGCCGCTGAACGCCCCCGTTGAAGTAGAAATTGTTGTCACGGTAGCCGAATAAACCCTTTTGAGCGCTAAGCTGGAGTGCATGGAACACCCTGCATATAGCCAACTCCGTCCCGTTACCGACAACGTTGGAGTGGTTTTGGCCATGAACCCTAGCTACTCCGCTCTGGAGGGGACCAACACCTGGATCATCCGCGGAAAGAACGACCGCGTGAGCGTGGTGGTAGACCCAGGCCCAGCGGATGAAGGCCACCTCAACGTTGTCACGTCCAAGGCCACCCAGGATGGTGGACAGATTGGACTGACCCTGCTGACCCACCGCCATGACGACCACGCCGCGGGAGCTCACCGCTTCCGCCAGATCAACGGCACGTCCATCCGCGCGGTGGACAAGACCCACAACTACGGCGATGTCCAGCCGCTGGAAAACGGTGAGTTCATTAAGATCGAGGGCCTCACGCCCACCATCGAGGTGGTGACCACCCCAGGTCACACCAAGGACAGCGTGTGCTTCTTCATCCACTCCCAGGGTGGAACCGATGACTCGGACGTTGAAGGCATCATCACCGGAGACACGATCGCGGGCCGCCACACCACCATGATCTCCGAGACGGATGGTGACCTGGGTGCCTACATCGAGACTCTGCGCATGCTTCAGAAGCGCGGCGAAGGCAAGACCCTGTTGCCCGGCCACGGCCCGGAGCATCAGGACGTGTCCGAGCTGGCGACGAAGTACCTGGAGCGTCGTGAACAGCGACTGCAGCAGGTCAAGCAGGCCCGTGCCGAACTGGGTGAGGATGCCACGGTGGGAGAACTGGTGGACTTCATCTACACGGACGTAGACCCAGTGCTTCGCTCCGCGGCGGAGCAGTCCACCCGCGTGGCCGTGCGCTACCTCGCGGAGCAGGACAACTAGCGAGCGCTAGCGGGCGAGCGGTGCGGCTCGCCATGCACTGGCGCGTGCGCTACGCGCACGTGAGCGCAGCCAAGGCCTAGCGAGCGCGCTTGGCCAGACGCTCCGTATCGGAGATCAACACGGATTTGCCCTCGAGGCGAATCCATCCGCGGTGAGCAAACTCAGCCAGAGCCTTGTTCACCGTCTCGCGGGACGCTCCGACCAGCTGGGCGATCTCTTCCTGGGTGAGATCGTGGTTCACACGCAGAGCGCTGCCTTCCTGGGTTCCGAAACGGTTCGCCAGCTGCAGCAGCGCCTTCGCCACGCGGCCAGGGACGTCGGTAAAGATAAGATCCGCCAGGGAGTTATTCGTCCTGCGGAGACGGCGCGCCAACACGCGCAGCAGCTGCTCTGAAATCTGAGGATGCTGGCCAATCCATTCGTGCAGCATGTTGGAGTCCATCGTGGCGCAGACTACTTCGGTGACACAGATTGCCGAGGAGGTACGTGGGCCGGGATCGAAGATGGACAGCTCACCGAACATGTCCGAGGGGCCCATTACTGTGAGCAGATTCTCGCGGCCGTCGGCCGAGTGCCGGGCCAGCTTCACCTTGCCAGAGATGATGATGTAGAGACGATCACCTGGCTCACCTTCGTCGAAGATCGTGGTACCCCGTGGGTACTTCACGGTATCCAGTTGAGCAATCAGGTCCTGCACGGCAGTTGGCTCAACTCCTTGGAAAATACCCGCGCGGGACAGGATCTCAGATACTTCTGACATCGAGGCGTTACTCCTTCAGGCTGGCCGGTGTTACGGCTGCGTTTTCACAGTGTGGTCAAGGGTTCTAGTTGCGTCTCATCTACCGTGTAGGAGCCGCAGGCTATTGTTGTAGGCATGTCTGGAAAGAAACATTCATCACTCCCCACCCCAGGCAGTCATATCGCCGCGAAGGGCAAAGAGACCCGCTTGGGGCGAGTGCGTCGTGCACGTCGAATCAATCGGATGCTTGATGAAGCCTATCCAGATGCTCACGCCGAGTTGGACTTCACAAACCCCTTGGAGTTGTTGGTCGCAACTGTGCTCTCCGCTCAGTGTACTGATGTTCGTGTGAATATAGTCACAAAGCGGTTGTTTCCACTGTATCCTACTGCGGAATCCTATGCACAAGCGCGTCAGGAAGAACTCGAAGAAATCATCCGCCCCACGGGTTTCTACCATTCCAAGGCGCGCAACCTCATGGGGCTGGGGGCGATGCTGGTGGACAAACACGGCGGCGAGGTGCCGGGCCGTCTGGAGGACCTGGTGGAGCTCCCGGGCGTGGGCCGGAAGACCGCGAACGTGGTGCTGGGCAATGCGTTCGGGGTGCCTGGGCTGACGGTGGACACGCACTTCGGCCGTTTAGTCCGACGCTGGGGGCTCACCACCGAAGAGGATCCCGTCGCCGTAGAGCGGGAGATAGCCGAGCTCATTGAGCGTAAAGAGTGGACGATGTTCTCCCACCGCACCGTGTTCCATGGCCGGCGAGTGTGCCACTCCCGTCGAGCCGCCTGCGGAACCTGCCTGTTGGCTCGGCAATGCCCCAGCTTTGGCATCGCGGGGCCCGCGGATCCGCATGAGGCCATCACGCTCATGAAGTCCGAGGACCGTGAGCACTTGTTGGCTGTCGCAGGGTTCTCGGCCGACGGAGAGCCGGCAGACAGAAAGCCTGAAGGCAGAGAGGAGGCATAGCGGTGGCGAGCGAAGAGCAGAACAACCCAGTGGAGCAACCGTCCGCAGAGCAGCCGCCGCGCGCGTCCGCGGAGCGACGCACGCGGATCATCATCGTGGCTGTCACCGTGATCGTGGGCCTCATCGTGGCGGCCATCCCGCTGATCGCCAGCATGACCAGCCCCTCGGGCACTTCTCACGGAACCGCGCACTCGGCTGAGGGCACCGGCGCCGCAGCAGACAGCGCATACCCTGGCAACGCCCAGGACCCACAGCTTAAAGACGTGAGTGTGGACACGCCCGTGGCGTGCCCCGAGGCCGCCCAGCACCCCCTGGACCCTTCCTCGGAACTCGCTGACGTGACCCTGCCCTGCCTCACCACGGGCGGGCAGCCCACCGAGCACTCCCTAGGCCAACAGCTTGCCGGGAAAGTCTCCGTGGTGAACGTCTGGGCCTGGTGGTGCGGACCCTGCCGCGAGGAACTACCCATTATGAACGCGGTGCGGCACAGCCACCCAGAATGGAACGTTGTAGGGGTACATATGGCCCAAGAGGCGCAGGCCGGCGTCGATTTTTTAAAGACAACAGGGGCCACTGACCTGCCGAGCTATCAGGATTCCAGTCACACGTTCGACACGGCCACGAAAATACCCCAAGTAGTACCGATAACATTGGTCTATCGAGAAGACGGCACACGCGCCGGGATGTTCACCACAGCATTCACCAGCGAAGAACAGCTCGTCACGGCCGTCACCAACGCACTACACAACGAGAAGAACTAACGCATGGACTACCCCTTCGAGCAGTGGTACGCCGCGATCGACCACCAACCGGACCTCCCCGGCGGACTAGACGCCATGCCCACCTGGATCCAGGACGTGGCCCGCGTGTGCAGAGAAACGGACATCCACCAGCACTTCTCCGACAACTCACGGAAAGTGCCGGAGGCAGACCCGAACGGAACCCCACCCCGCTATTCCGCGGTGCTGATCCTGCTCGGGGAGGGCGAATCGGACGGAGCGCCAGAGATCCTGCTGACGCATCGCACCCCCACTATGCGCACACACTCCGGGCAAATGGCCTTCCCTGGTGGCGGCTGGGAATCACAAGACCCAGACCCCATCCGCACAGCCGTGCGGGAAGCCCAGGAGGAAACGGACCTGGACCCAGAATCCATCACGCCGCTAGCGGTCCTGCAGCCCCTGTACATTGATCGCACGAACTTTGCCGTGGTGCCCGTGCTGGCGTACTGGCACGCGCCGCACCCCGTGCATCCCGCCACGGCGGAAAACGACTGGGTGGAAACGGTGGCCATTGCCGACTTGGTGAATCCGGAGAATCGCTTCCGCGTGGAATACCTGGGATGGCACGGGCCAGCATTCTATGTCCACGACATGATCCTGTGGGGATTCACCGGGGGCGTGGTGGACGCGCTGTTGGAACGCGCCGGCTGGGCACAACCGTGGGACACACAGCGTAAGGTAGACCTATTCAGCGCGCTGGCTGAATCCTCCAACGGTGAAGCCCTTGCCGATATGCGCAAGGGCTTCCGCGGCGAACTAGACCGCTAGCTGCGAGGACGGCCACACACCACACACTGAAGGGACAGCACATGGACTCAGTCGGCACGGGATCCATCATGGTTGATGCGATTCTGGTTCTGGTAGCGATCGTGTCGCTCACCACCGGCTACCGCCAGGGCGGTGTATCCGCATTCCTGAGCCTGCTGGGCGTGCTGCTCGGCGGCACGCTGGGCGTGAAAATCCTGCCGAAGGTGATGGACAGGCTGGGACACTCCGGAACAGGCGGAGAGGAGTTCGCCTCGGACACCAGCCCGGGTGTGCGCATTCTCGTGGCGCTCATTATTGTCGCTGGATCCGTGGTTATCGGGTACGCCATTGGTTCCGGGATCGGCGCGAAGCTTCGCGACCGGATCCCCACTCGCTCGCTCATGAAGGTCGACTCCGTGGCCGGCGCTGTGGTCCAGGTAGTCACGGCCATGATTGTGGTGTGGATGATCTTTGTGCCGGCGGCGTCCAATAACAAGGGAGAGCTGGGGCAATCGCTGGCGGGGTCGCACGGCCTGAAGATCCTCAACCACATCATGCCGGGGTGGGTGAAGGGACTGCCCGCGCAGACTGCGGCGCTAGTGAACTCCTCCGGTTTCCCTGTCATCACGGACCCGCTGGAGCGGCTTCCTAAGACGGAGGTGGCCTCCCCCGATCCTCAGCTGAAAGCCTCGCCGATGGTCAAGCGGCTTCAGCCGTCGGTGGTCAAGGTGGTGGGTGAGGCCCGTCAGTGCCAGCGCCTGCTGCAGGGAACCGGGTTTGTGGTGGCCCCCGGAACCATCATGACTAATGCTCATGTGGTTGCGGGAACGGATACGGTGACGCTGCTTACTGCCGCTGGGACCATCGACGCCGCCGTCACGTACTACAACCCTTCCGCCGATATTGCGCTGCTCACTGCGGACGGCTTGGATGCGCCTGTGTTGCCGTGGGCGGAGACGCCTGCCCAGCACGGTGATGACGTGGTGGTTCTGGGCTACCCTCAAGCCGGTGACTACACAGCTACCCCGGCACGCATCCGCGATAGCTTCGTGGTCTCTGGTCCGAACATCTACGCGAACCAGCGCGTGGAGCGAGAGGCCTATTCTCTGCGTGGCGACGTGGTGCAGGGTAACTCCGGTGGCCCGTTGGTGGACACCGATGGGCACGTGCTGGGGTTGGTGTTCGGGGCGGACCTGAATGAAGCGGACACGGGCTACGCGTTGACGAAGAACGAGGTCATGAAGCAGGTGGGAGACCTGGGCGCGTGGACGGCGCCGGTGGATACCCAGGCGTGTGTGCTGAATTAGGTGGGGCTGGCTAGCTGGGAGCTGGGCAGCGCTGGGCTGAGTGGGATCAGTAGGGGTGATCCCAGTGCTGCTGTGTGTGCTGCAGAATCAAGTCGCTGACCGTGGGTGCATCCTCGATGTGCGGATAGTGGCCCACCCCGTAGATCAGTTCTACGCGCCCGTTACTACTGCGAGCCACGGAGCGTTCGGCCACCTGAGGTGAATAGTCCGGATCCATGCTGCCTTCGATAGCGAGCACGGGGGCGGCGGTGCGCGCAGGGAAGGAGCGTTCGAACACGCCACCTTCGGGCCGCAAACGCGAGCGGAAAGGCCAGCGCTGATACTCGGCAGACAGATGAGCCACCTTGTCCACAAGCATCGCCTCGCGGCGTTGGCCTGCGAACCTGTTGTAGATTTCTGTATCGCGGAAACCCGGGGCTACGCCGCTGCGGAAGATGCGCTCCGCCTTGGCGGCGTTGTCCTTCACAATCTGGGTCTCCGGGTAGCGCGGCACCTGAGCCGCAAGAGTGCGCCTCATGCGCCGCCATTGCTTGTGCGGCTGCACAAGTAAGGAGCGGAATTGCACCAGCGGGTGCGCCGACGCCACCGTCACCACCGCGGCGACACGCTCTGGCTCATGCGCGGCCAACGTCCAGGCGACCATGCCACCGAAGCCGTGGCCCACAACAATGGCCTTGGAGTAGCCCAGGCCGCGGATCACGCCGGCCATGTCGCTGGCTGCAGTGGTGAGGTCGTAGCCGCGAGGGGTTTTATCCGATTCCCCATATCCACGTAAGTCCACTGCCGCCACGCGAGGTTCCACTACGCTGGTGCTGCTGGCGCCACTGGCGTTGCTCACACCGCTGGTCTCCGCATGGGCGAGTTCGTCCATGACCAGCTCCCAGTCGAAGCATCCCCCTCCGAAGCCGTGAATCAGCAACACTAAAGGGGCGTTGCGCGGGCCCTGAACCTGGACCCGAAGCCGCACGCCCCGAGAGTGAATAAAGGTGCTGGTAGGCACTGTGATAGTGAGAGTTCCTGGTTGACCTAGCTGTACATGCCAGGATCGCGGTGGTCGGCCGCGCGAGCGGCTGCGGAGTTACCACCACGGCTAGGAACCACAGTCTTCAATTCGCCGACGGAATCAATGGTCTTCTCCGGCGCCTTCACCTGCTTCACCTGCTTGAGTCCCACCAGAGCCAGGATCGCCACGAGAACGATCATGAAGAGGAACACGATCAGGAATGCCAGCCAGCGTGGCATGAAGTTATCCAGGCCCTCGGCGATGGTGAAGAACAAGAAGAAGGAGCTGTAGGCCAAGATGATGCCGGCTGCGGCGAAGAGGCCTACGCCAATGCCAGCCTTCTTGGCGGAGGTAGCAACCTCAGTCTTGGCAAGCTCAATCTCAGAGCGCACCAAGGAGGAGATCTGGGAGGAAGCGTCCTTCACCAGATCACCGATGCTGCCCTGGCCCTTTGCGCGGGTATCAACGTCGGACAGCGGAATGCTATTCACGGTTGGGTTGAAGCTATCGCGGTCGGTGAACATGCCGTTCTGGTCGTTGTTGCTCACTTAGTCTCTCCTGTAATTTCAGCTAACCTCACCCATTTTGCCAGACCTGCGGAGGTTTTGCCTTATTGGTTGACTAAACTTGCGGTGCATGAGCCAAAAAAACTCACCTACAGCGTCCGCTCCCGACCCACTGGCACCTCTGGCAGAGCTACCGGGCGTGCCCGAGGCCGTGGACAAAGCCGTGGACTATATTTCCCGCGTCCATCGCCACAAGGCGAACCTGCGTGGCTGGGATGTGACGGGGTCGGAGGCTGTCTTGAGGGGAGCTAGGGCGTCGGCTCAAATTGACGGCGGAACCCCCTGGTTGCCAGAGGATGGGCAGGTCAACGACCCCATCCTGGCGGGTGCGTTGCGCGCGGCGGAGCTGCTGGCGCCGGATGGGATCACGGAGACGCAGACAACATTTCGACGCGCACCGCTGCAGGTCATTGCGAAAATCAATTCCGTGGCGAGCCCGCAGATGAGCGACGAGGATTTCCGCAAAAAGGCAGCGCAATCCGCCGAGTTTTTGGTGCCGGGGCGCCCGCGGAGGGACGCGGACGGGCGCCTGCAGTTGCTGGGGTCCTTCATCACTGGCGGCACGAAGGTGAATGCCGTGGTGCTGACGGCGGTGATTCACGGGGAGTTGCTGGCACTGCAGCCTTTTGCGGATGCCAACGGCGTGACGGCGCGCGCGTGTTCGCGTTTGGCGACGATTTCCACCGGGCTGGATCCGCGCGGTTTGGGCGTGCCGGAGGTGTGGTGGAACCGCCATCGGGATGAGTATGAGGCCAAAGCGAAGGGATTTGCGTCTGGCACGGCTGAGGGCGTGGCCGAGTGGATCGTGTTCCACGCCGAGGGACTTGCCGAGGGAACGCTGGAGGCTAAGTCCATCGCGGATGCGAAGGCCTAGCGATTGTGCGAAGGCCTAGCGCGTGTGTGTAGCGCTAGGCTGCGTCCGGGGTCACGTCCGCCTGGCCTGAGCCATCGCTGGACGAGGAATCCCGATTGAACAGCCAGAGGGTCACGCTTGTGGCCACCGCGCCCAGGATGGCGAGGGTGGCACCGGCGCCGGCGAGGACGGCCACGTTGCTCTGGGTGATCGGCTCAGGGCGTCGGAAGTTCACGATGGGCCACTCGCGTTCGGCGGCGACTTTCTTCAGGGCGCGGTCGGGGTTCACGGCGGTGGGGTGGCCGACGAGCTCCAGCATGGGTACGTCGGTGCCGGAGTCCGAATAAGCATAGGACTGCGAGAGGTCAAAGCCGTGTTCCCCGGCGATGTCCTGGATGTGATGCACCTTCGTCACGCCCTTGTTGAACAGGGTGACGTTGCCGGTGAAGAGGCCGTCTTCCACCTCCAGCTCGGAGGCGATGAGGATGTCTGCGCCTAATTCTTCGGCGATGGGTTCCACCACCACGGATGGTGAAGCCGTGACGATGGCGATGGTGTGGCCCTGCTCTCGGTGCCATTCCAGCAGCTCGTGGGCTTCGGCGTAGATATAAGGAATGATGACGTCGTGAAGAGCTTCGCGCGCCACGGTCTTGAGGGGTTCGGCTTCGCGGCCCTTGATCATGGAGGCTAGCGCTTCTTTGGTGGCGTTGAGGTCTTCCTGGTCGTGGGTGGTGAGCATGAAGCTGCTGCGGATGGCGATCATGCGGATGACTTCGGTGGTGGTGATGAGCCCGCGTTCGGCCAGGGGACGTCCGTAGGCCAGGGAGGCGCTGGTGTTGATGATCGTCTTGTCGAGGTCGAAAATCGCCAGCACCTTCGTGGGGTGTGTGGTGGTGACATTTTTTGGGTGCACGATTCGTATTCTATGTCACATCAGTCACATGCGCCATTGCTGCCACTTGCGTAACGCGCGGGTGATGCGTGCGTGATGGACTGGTGGTGCTGCACATGTGTTATCCACAGTCAACTGGCTCAAAAAGGGGCGCTATGACGAGTTATCCACAGATTTCCACGTACCCCTTCCGTAGTTACTTGACGATGGGCAAGACTGGAACCTGTCACTCAAGTTCATAAGGCTCGCTGCCGCATAAGGGGATGGCAGCGGGACAGTAACGATCGACCAACGTTTGGGGGAACGTGATGGCACGTCATGCCGCAACACCACAGGTGCAGGAGCGTGGCCCGCGCGCAGCGGAGATACGCACAACGAAGACGCGCGCAGCGGACGCACGTCCGGTCATCGTGGATGTGCAGGATGCGCAATGGTTGGAAGAAGCGCAGATGATCGCGGCGGCTACGGGCCGGACGCTTCTCTCCGCCGCAACGCCGCAAGCCGTGGAGCGGATCCATGCAGCCCTCGAAGGCCTGGATGATGTGCGGAGCAGCGGCGCTCGCCGCAGAGCCGGGGGTGCTGCAGCCATTCTGATCCACGACCGTCCGAATCCGCTGCAGAACCATCCGCGGATCCGCGCGATCGACATAGCTCCTGATTCTACGCAGGTGTCACGCACGTTGTCCCAGGGTGGTGTGCTGGATCTTGCTCGCCTGGTGGGGATGCATGATCTGCCCCTGATTGCTGTTTATGGTGCCGTGGGTGGCGCGGGCACCACGGTGTTCAGCGTGTGCTTTGCCCATGCGCTGAGTGGTGATTATCCCTCCGTAGTACTCGACGCCAGCCCGCATTCCCTCGGCGTCGATATCGCCCTGGGCAAGGAGCATAGTGTGTCGGAGTTGGGGGTGCGTACGTTGCTGGAGTGCAACTACATACAGTTGCTGTCTCGTGCTCCGAGGATCGGGAAGATACCCATTATTAGCCAGGCCGGGACACAGTGGCAGCAGCCAGCACTGTTGGGCAGCGCCGCGTGTGTCGCCGACTGTGGGACTCTGAGGCCAGGCAGCGATGATTTTCTGACAATTTTTGGCGAAGCAAGCGGCAACTCCAGGGGCAATCCCTCAGTCATGGTGCCCGACGCCCACGTCGTCGTCACCATAGCCACCGTCCCAGGTCTGATGTACGCGAAGAGGCTGTGTGACCGCCTGGCCGATCACTGGGGCGTGGATCCCCTGGTAGTGGTGCGAGATTTCGCCGGATCGGACGTTCCGCACTCGCTCATGCCGGTGATTCTGCAGCGCTACCGCATGCGCACAGTGCGCTCGGATGCCGCGGTGGCCCGAGCGCTGAACAAGGGGGAGCCGGAGCACTTCCTCCATGACGGGCATTCCTTGGTGAGGTCGGCAGACAGTCTGGTCCAGGAATGGAAGAAGGACCACACGCTGCTCGTGAAGGAGCTGCTCGGAGCAGACGTGCCGCGCGGTGACGACGCGCTCCGCGGTGACGATGCGTTCCGAGACGATGATGTGGCCCGCGCTACCGACGAGGGTGGTGCGGCATGACCACCATGAGCATCGACGCCGTACGCCGAGCCCTAGCTGAGCGCGGAATTAGTCACGTAGGCCCCGAGGACCTGGTTGAGTTCGGCGGGCACGCCCAGCAGGACGGCGGAGGTGAGGGCGGCGCTGGGGGCGTCGAATTTCTGCGGACGCTCCATCGCGAGTTTTCCGGCCTGGGGATCCTGACGGAGCTGTTCATGGATCCCGACGTCACCGATGTGCTGGTCAATCCCGATGGGCGTATCTGGATTGACCGCGGTGAGGGGTTAGAGCCAGCGGAGATGCCCCCTGTGCCGCCAGGGCAGGCTCGGGAATTGGCGGTGCGGCTGGCAGCTCGGTGTGGTGCTCGGCTGGACAATGCAATGCCCTTTGCCGACGGAGTGCTCACAGGCCTGCCGGAGGGGATCCCTGCTCGACGCCTGCGTGTCCACGCGGCCCTCGCGCCACCCATGGACGGTGGGGCAAGCATCAGCCTGCGAGCACTGCACCGAGGGCATAGCCATGTTGAAGACCTCGTCCGCGACGGCATGATGTCACCTGCACTAGGGATGGTGCTGCGACAGATCGTTCGGCAGCGGATGAACATCCTCATCAGTGGAGGAACCGGGGCGGGGAAAACCACACTACTCACAGCGCTGCTGGGGGAGGTTCCTGGCAATCAACGCATGATCCTGGTGGAAGACACCCCAGAGATCATTGCCGAGCATCCGCACTGTCTGGCCATGACCGCGCGCCGGGCTAATGCCGAAGGAGCTGGCGACATTCCCATGGGGCGCCTGGTGACACAGTGCCTGCGCATGAGACCAGACCGGATCATCGTGGGGGAAATCCGTGGCGCGGAAATAGCAGACCTATTGGTTGCGCTGAACACCGGGCATCCAGGAAGCGCTGGGACGCTGCATGCTAATGACCCCCAGGCAGTACCAGGAAGGCTTGAAGCCTTGGGGGCGATGGCTGACATGCCTCCGCGCTCCCTGGTGCGGCAAAGCCTCGACGGCATCGACGTGCTGTTGCACGTGGAACGCACCCCGCAAGGCCGAAAGCTCACGGACATCTCCACGCTGCATGCCTCTCACAGTCGGAATGGTGCACCTGTTCTCGTGGTGGAACCGGTGTGGAGCATCCATCAGTCATCTATGGATGCCGACGATGTTGTGGGACGAATCCAGCGGCAGCGAGCTCAGTGCGATAGCGAGAGGAGTGCCCCATGACTGTGCTGATATGGATGTTCTGCGCAAGCCTGTGGGGGTACGTGGGATGGAAAGTAGGTCGCAGAATAGTCGACGATCGTGGCGTGCGGCAGGGGATCGACATGCTCCTCGAGTTCGCACGCCTGGTGGCCAGGGATTGCCACGCGGGTGCGCGCATCCCCACCGCAGTCCATGCGGCCTGCAGCACGATGCAGTCCAGCGAGCGTGCGCAGGAACGCGGACAGGAACTTGCCCACAGGATGCGCACGACTGCGTGTATCCACGAGATGGGAGGTGCCATCGACCCTGCCGATGGCGGGGGAGAGGCCGAACAACGCTTCCTGGTGTTGTGGGCTCTTGCCGCCGAACACGGAATAGGCCTGGGCGATCTGCTGGATACGTTCTGTCGCGATCTGGAGGCGCGACTAGCGCATCATTCGAAAACCCATAGCGCTATGGGTGGCGCCCGCCTGACGGTCGTGGTGCTGCTGAGCCTGCCGCCGGGTGCTGTGATTCTCGGGCAGTCCCTAGGGTTGGGGACGGTCAGCTTCTATACGCAGTCCATCCTGGGAAGCCTTTTCGGCCTAGTGGGAACACTCTTGGCCTGTGCCGGGGTCCTGTGGGCCGAGGCGCTCACAGCCACCGTGCTCGGTGGAGTGGGGCGGCGCGCCGGGCCCCATGATCCCACTGGCGCAGCACGCGTGCTGGACCTCGTTGCCGCAGCACTGCGTGCAGGCGCCCCGCTTGTCCACGCCTGGGAGCTTGCCGTCAGCACCAGCGCTTTCGTGCCGGAGGAGGACGGGTCCCACTCGACAGTCCGGGCAATTCCCGCGCTTCTTCACCTCGGTGCAGGGGCGAGCGCATGGGAACAGTTGGCAGAAGACCCCTTCTACGGGCCGATCGCGCGGATGGCCGCGCAACAGTCCACCTCAGGGGCCATGCTGGCGGATGCTATGGCACACCATGCGGAATATCTGCGGAAACTATCCCTGGATAAGGCAACCGAGGCGGCAGAAAAGATGTTGGTGGTTCTTGCAGCACCACTGACTCTCTGCTTCCTTCCGGCCTTTGTGGTGACGGGACTTATTCCCTTGGCGCTTGGACTCGCAGGGCTGTGACCTAGCCGTGGATCTATCCATGGTGCATCCGTGACGCATCCATGGCGCACGCATGCCGTGCATGGCCGCAGCCTCTGACCTCTTTTACATATCAACCACACACACTGAAAGGAAGGACACCATGTCTATCACGATTGACCCCGTGACGACCGAAGACGTCATGACTAAGCCTGCTCTGGGGCAGCCTGCTCTGGCAGAGCCGGTTGTGAGCAAGACCGCACTGGCTGAGCCGATTTCGGCAGAGCCCACGCCCGACGAGAACCACTATGTGGACCCAGCTCTCTTCCATCCCAACCTCATCGTTCGGATGTGGGCACGTGCTCTGAAAGCCTGCCGGGATCACATCGACGACGAAGGCGGCATGTCCACCATTGAGTACGCCCTGGGCTGTGTGGCAGCAGCTGCACTGGGAGCGCTGCTCTATACGGTCGTCACTTCTGGAGCCGTGGAAGATGCACTGCGCGGAATCTTCGAACGAGCCCTTAACGAGGGTGGCAAGTAGCAGGAAGTGACAACGGCACCATGAACACAATCGAAGGCGCTGTGGTGTTGAGCGCCCTAACCCTGACCGCGGGCACGCTGGTAGGAGGCTTCATCACCCTGGCACAACACGCTGCGGTGACCAGCCTGGCTCGGGATGCTGCCCGCGCCGAAGCGCTGGGTCACAACGGATCGGCAGTAGTTGCCGCACGCAGTCCGGATGCGCGGGTCACAGTCTCCGCAACCACAGTGGGGGACCTCGAGGCAGTGCGGGTCCAGGTGACTCGGCACGCAGCGCTGTTCGATGTGCATGGCGAAGCCGTGACCATTACAGAGCCCCGCGCGGCAGAACCCGACGGGGATCTACCGCGCGAGCTAGAAGGGCCAGCGCGATGAGCACAACATATGGAGCCAGCATCATCCTTGGGCTCATCGCACTGAGCATAGGAATTATCTCTGGCGTGAAGCTGCTGTCCGCCGCCCAGGAGACACAGCTTGCCGCAGATATGACCGCCATCGCTGCCGCAACAGCGCTGGCCACTGGAGACACCGAAGACCCCTGCGCCACGGCATCCGCCTTCGCTGACCAGAACCATGCGACCTTAGAAGCATGTGAGGTCATCGGTGAGGATGTCCGTGTGGAGGTCTCCCGGTGGGGCCGTACAGCGAGCGCTGTTGCCGGACCTAGCGAGCCAAGTGACCCTAGCGAGCCAAGTGACCCCAGCGCGCCGGGTGGCCCCGGTGAACCGGGCTCTATCGTGCCGGATGCCCCAGCACGCTAGTTGAAAATCGAGCGGAGGAAAGGAGTGGAATCAGGAACTGAGGCAAAGACCGTGTCCCCGTGATTCGTGGGATACCAGCGCACCTCCACGCGCGTGTTGCGGGCATGGGCATCCAGGTTGAACTGCTGGAACCACATATCGGTGTTCAGCAACAGTCCGATGGGTGTGGGAACATCCATGTCCTTCAGCCCATGGCCCACAAACACGGGACGGTCATAACCATACGCCGGGGTGGCCATCATGGACCGTGCCGCGTCCACAAGACCTGGCACAGAACGCAACGGCTTGGAGAACCCATGGGCGATATTCACGCCCTTCATAGCCTCGGATAGCTCGCCCAAACAAGCGGTTTCGGCGGCGTCCACCATGCGCCGACCCTGCTCGTTCAGTGCGGAGTTCACATCAATATCGGGACGCGCCTCCCGCAGGGCAGCAAGGATGTACAGCGCGTACACATTCAGCCCAGTGGGAAGCGTCACCGGCGGGAATGTAGGGCCTCCCGCAGCGACAATCTCCTCCACATATGCGGGTGCGCCCGTGGCAACGGTTCCGCGGAAATCAAGACCCGCAGGGGTGCTGCGTTGCGTTGCCAAACGCGCCACCTGCAATGCGGCACCGCCGCCCTGCGACTGTCCGATGACTGCCCAGCGATGCGACAGCAACGAGGAGCCGTCCTTGGCCATGCTGCCCAAGGCGCGCGCCGCGATCACGGAATCCACCACGCTGTCCGCCTCGGCCTGTCCGTTTAAGTAACTCATCAGCCCAGGAGTGCCCTGGCCAGCATAGTCAGTCGCAACAATGGCATAACCCTGGGACAGCCAGTGATTCAGATACTCTGCATCCCGAGGGCTTCGCTGGTTGATCGATGGCGCACACTGGTCGCCCAAGCCCACGGTGCCGTGAGCCCACGCCAACACAGGCCAGCCGCCCTCAGGAGCAGGTCCAGCCGGGAGGAACACCGTTCCCGTGCTGGTTGCAACCTCACCATGCTGATTTGTTGTGGAATACACGAAGCGCTTCTGAACAGCCGCCTGCGCCAGGCCCACCATCGGATCCAAGTCCACCTCACCCAACGGCACACCCGTGCGACCCTGCGCTTCGGATGCATTCGGGATACGCAAACCGGAATCGGCCGTGGGCTTGGAATAAGGGCGCACATCCGCCATCGCAGGCGTGGACTTGACCAGACTACCTGGCGTGATGTCGGCAATGGAACCGAAAAACTCGGAAGACTGAGCCTGGGCGCTGGGAGGGCTCACCACGCCAGGCACAGCAACTCCCGTGAACAATACTGATGCAGCGGCGAGGGAGGTGGCGATACGTGAACCTCGGCGTCGAAGAGAAAAGGAGATCATCATACGGCGACTATAACGTCAACGGTGGGGAAGTGTGATGATTTTAGAGGTGAATCTTTCGCGTGTTGACCGGTGGTATTCGCTCCTTATGGTTGCAGAAGCACCCCCGGGGACGCGGATCTTCACGAACTTCTTCTCGCGAAGCTCACGAGTCACTGGGTCGAAGATGCGGGTATTGAGTGGGTCATTGTTGTTTGCCGTGATGATGACGGCGGCTCCCTTGTTGGTTCTGACGATAATTGCTTCGCAACTTCGCCGCCTGCGTGAATCGCAATGTGATGCAAGGCGTTTGTCTTTATATTCCTAGGCTTGTGACGTCCGGGTATTCTCGTGGATCGAGCTCGTGGAGTAGCGTGAGGATGGCCCCCGCTCGTCCGAGCATGAGGGAGTCCGTGGAGGAATATTTGTCCTGGTAATCAGTCCTTTTCCTTACTGCGATGTATTTTGAGCGGTTCACGATCTCTTTGTGTATCGACGCCGCCAGTGCCTCATCGTCCACTAACTCTGCGTACCGCTTCAGAACACGCAGTGACCCTAGGTCTCCATGGCATACCGTTGAATTATTACCGACGCCACGCCGACGGACATATTGGGCTAGATTGTGGAGAACCTCCGGGTCTGTTCGAAATCCATTTTCCCAAGCGATCGTGAAGCCTAGAAGGACTCCAGGGGAACCGTGGCACCATGCCGCGTCTTTTCTTTGATCGGTCTTCGAACGCGTAACTGCCCCCGTGTTGTCTACCACACCCTCCAGGGCATCGATCATTTCCTGAACGACTTTCTCTGCTTGTGCCTTCAGTGAGGACTGAGGAGAAAGAACTGTTGTGGCGGCGGCGATACTGGCCATGCTGCCCGCGAGGCCGTGGGCGAATCCTGAGTAGGGAGTGGACTCACTCGTTCCTATCCAACCTTCTCGGAAGTCTTTTTCCAAGACCGGCAGACTGTAGGAAACGATTGTCTCCATGATTCCGGAGACATCAATGCCAATATCTGAGCACATCCGTGCGAGATTTACTGCGACGGCGAGGGCACCAGATTGACCCACCACGAAATCGGCAGAAGTCTTTCCCTCTATATTCTGGCTGAGTTTATTCAGGCTCTCTACGGCAATATCGCCGTAATTAAGGCCTCGCAGGCGCCTGTCCCAGACGGCTGCCCACAGAGTTCCGGCAACTCCCATGTAACCACCGATGCCATAGGTTCCATCGTTGATAAGGTCATCAAGGATTTGATGAGAGATAGGGCCAAAGACTGTCTCTGCAAACTCACCATATTTTCCGGTGCGCAATCGACGCTCAGACGCCGAAAGTGCGAGGGCAACCCCGGGACTTCCTCCGTAGAGGTCGTATCCTGCCGTTCCCAGTGTCCACTGAGTGGAATCCTCCACGGAGATCTGTGGACCCCAGAATGTGCTGGGTTGGCGGTCGTTGTCAGAGCGGCAGCCACGGGCGAGAATAAGCTCGGCTCCTGTTTGTAAAGCGACGTCCACATCCACGGAACACTCTGGAGCCTCGCCCAACGCGGGAGTTCCTTCTGCCCCAACTGGCAGGGATCGAGCGAAAGCAGCCATGCATAGATCCACTTGCTCGTTGATCGATTCGTCATCTAGCTCGTGAATACGGCGAAAGATGGTTTCCTTGGGAGAGCCTTCGAAAAAGCCGTCGATGAGGGGCTCTCCTTCCATCCCGTAGAGGCAATTATCTCCAAAGGAGATCTGAAAATATGGGACGTCCCCGTCGAGCATCTGTTCAACCTCGAAGGCTGCGGCGGATTTTTCTCGGTCACTAAACATCTCGCAGCGGCTCAGGACTGCAACATGCGCCACTGGATCATTTACCACCCCAGGACTGGTAACCATCCGCAAAAGTTGGCTGTAGGTCTGCGTGGGGGTGTTGATGAAGCGGAAACTCTGTCCCGAAAATGCGCGCTCGAACAAGCCACAGAGTTCTTCCTTATTAGCCTTTGCGAACTCTAGTCCTTCCCGCACTCCTCCGACGATCTGGTCACGGAATTCCACGACACCCGCCACCGTGGTCCGTGGCTGAGGATTGCTGTTCTCTGAACGATACGGGAGATTCTCAAAAGCGATATGCATCAGATCGGAGCCAGGGTTCTTGGCAAGCAAAGACTTAAAGGGAGACGTGGTCTCCCCCTCCGTGATACCTGTTGCGCCAACATCAATGATGCCGATACGGCCCGGAACAACCTGGGGAAGTGGCAGCAATCCGGTGCTGATGACAGAATGGAAGACTTTCTGTGCTCCCACCATGGAGCCCGATCCTGAGGCATAGGTTTTTTTATTCACCGGGCTGGCACCGACGCAAGTTTCTGCGTCAATAATAGATACTCCAGAGTCAGCGGTGCCCACAACGTTCTCGTAGTGGAAATCAATGCCCCCGGCGAGAAACTCTATGCTCGCGAGGAAACCTAGAGCCCGCCCATAGTGCTGAAAATCCACATCTCCACTAGCGCCAGTAACAAATTCCGCCCAGCCGTAACCCCGCGCGACGATAACCGAAGGAACCGATACCTGGATGCCTGTCCACTCGCGCAGTTCATCAAAAAAGAACTTGAGTGACTGGTCAACACTCAAATCACGCGGCTTATACACAAAACGATGATCGCCGAGGTTCACGATCGCAACGGCTCGGCCACGACAGTGTGAATCTCCGGCGCCCATCTGAACCTGTAGCTGTGGTAATAACGAACGAAGGTCCACGCCAGCGAAAAAGTGCGCATTTATTTGGTCGAGATCTATATTCAGACGAACAAGCAGTTCACACCAAGCATCACAGCGGAATCGCAGTTGATGGAAAGCTTGAACAACCTGACCACCGTAATTTTCCTCAAAGTGTTCGCATCCCTCGGCGGAGCTCAACCACCGATAGAAATCATCAAAACGCTCGGCGCTGGACACGCCGGATAGGTCTCCGGCCATCCGGCGCTTCTCAAGACTATCCGCCACGCAGCGAAAGAGCTGAGTCTCGATGACCTGTAGCAAGTCCATTTCAATGCTGTGCGTCAACCGCTGGGAAGGGGGAAATCGCAGTGCCGCTTGCCAAGGGCTATTGAGGAGCGCTGTCCACGACCGCGTCAGCTCTAAGAACCACTCGATAAAGCGAGGATCGTCCTGCGAGGGATGCTCAGAAATGTTCATGTTGCGGATGGCGCGCATCAAATCCGCTAATGACGGCTGTACTTGAGGATCTCTGCGATCCTGCTCAAGTGACGTAGCGTTAGTCGATTGCGTGTACTGGTAGCGGTACCACGGCGTACACTCAGCAAATTCCTCAATAAGCTCCCGCACAGTTTGTCGCTTCGTTTCGTTCTGCAGCTCTGGCAGAAACGTGGCAATGGCGGTGTCGATCGGCTCCTTTTGCTTCTGCACCGGACTTATACCTCTTGGTGCGCATACTTCACACCACCGAGAATGCCGAGAACCACGGTCACCGCGGCAAGAATACCTAACGCTAGTGGCTGTGATAATTGCTCACTGTTGAACATCTGTCCTAGGAAACCACCGCCTAGGCTAGCGTCGATTAAGGAGGAAGGAAGATACCCCTGTGCCTTGGTAGGGGAGGCGATCCGAAGAATTGGCTCAATAACCTGGCTCCACAAAATAATGAGAACAATAGCCAACATCGGCTTAGTTACCAAGGCGCCTAAGGCACCTCCAATGACCCCTAAAAGGGTGCTGATCACCACGATGCTCAGCAGCGTACCCCACGTTTGCCCTGTGAAGACGGTTGCAGGTTTCGATGAACTGGACAGCAGCCCTGCAACAACTGCCAAGGACATTAGGGCAAATAGGACAGAGAACAACATGGCCGACACCGCGCAGGTCACGAGCTTGGCTAGATAGAGACTACCGCGGCGTTGATTCCCCAGGAAGGAATAAATGATGGTGTTGTTATAAAACTCGAGATTGACAATGAGCATACCCAAAATGAGAGGCAAAATGAAGGTAAATGCTACGCCAACCGTGAGAAACATACGCACGGAATCTGGGGCGGTCGCATCGATGGGTGAGCGCTCCACGTTAAGCCCCACAAAGGTGAAGAAGCTCGTGACCAGGACGTTAGCCGTGACAATGAGAGCGCCTACGGCCCACCATGTGATGCTGGTTGTGGCCTTCTTCCACTCGGATATCAGTTGTGGTCCCAACACGTTTAGTTCTCCTCCTTAGCCGTGACGACCCGGTAAGCTTCTTCCAAGTCAGTCACTTTTCTGCCGGTGCGCTGTTCGCAGAGTGCATGCAACTGCGAGATGTCTCCCTCATAAGCGATTCTTCCCTGTTTAATGATTACTACATAGTCGATGAACTTTTGCGCCTCGTTGAGCAGGTGCGAGGAGATCACCACTGTCTTGCCGTGGCCAGCGAGCGCGCGAAGGTAATTGCGAATCCACGCGATGCCCTCGGGATCTAGACCATTGGTGGGTTCGTCGAGAACGAGGAAATCTGGGTCACCCAGCAGGGCAGTGGCTAGTGAAAGGCGCTGCTTCATGCCCATGGAATATGAACCGGAACGTTTGTTTTTCGCGTGTCCTAGGCCGAACTCTTCCATGAGTTCATTAACCCGAGCCTCAGAGCATTGGGCAAGCGGTGCGAGAGAACGGAGGTGATCGATCCCCTTGCGGTGCTTGTCCATGGCGTTGATGTCCATGGATGTTCCCACATGAGTGAGGGACAGGGGGAAGCTGCTGAGTTTTTCACCAGCGAATGTGACGGTTGCGTCAGCGTTGTCCGGCCTCATGAGGTTGAGCATGACCTTGAATGTGGTGGTCTTGCCTGATCCGTTGGGGCCCAGGAAGCCGGTGATTTTACCTGCGGGAGCGCTAAAGGACACTCCTCGCAGAATCTTCTCCTTACCGAGGGTCTTTTCTAAGTTTTTTACTTCAATCATTTTCTGTCGTTTTCTCTATACTTTGTGTCGTTGACTGTGATTAATAGCTTGTGGGGACGTCGGCTACCCCATGCTTTTTCTGTCATCGTTGCATCTCTTGACGAGTCGCATTGAGATCTTTCGTGCTGCTCATCAGTTCTCTGAATTCACCGTCCTCGGCCATCAATTCGCTGAATGTGCCCTCCTGAACCAGGTGACCTTCCCTGAGAACCAGGATTCTGTCCGCCGATCGGATCGTGGACGTCCGGTGTGCGATCACTATCTGTGCCGAGTTAAGCTCTGCGAGGGATTGTGCCACGTTCCTCTCTGTCATGTTGTCCAAAGCAGAGGTTGCTTCATCGAGGACAATCATTTTTGGTTGCCTAGCGATCGCACGGGCAATTGCGATGCGTTGCCGCTGACCACCAGAGATATTCGCGCCCATCTCCTGAATTTCTGTGTGATACCCCAAAGGCATGGACTCGATCGTTCCAGAGATCTGAGCGATCTGAGCGGCGGTACGCACCAACTCCAGATCCGGGGTACCCCCGGTGAAGTCAATGTTTTCCGCAATCTGCCGATTACTCAGTTGGATGTCCTGAGGCACGTACGCCACAGCCTTGCGAAAGGATTCTTCTGACAATTCGGAGCTGTGTCGACCATCCAGCGTGATGGAGCCCGTCGAGGGGGGAAACAGCCCCACGAGCACCTTGGCCAGGGTGGATTTCCCAGAGCCTGTCCTGCCCACGACGGCCACCTTCTCCCCAGGGCTCACGGAGAAGTTAATATTGCTGAGGGCAGGCAGCTGCGCTCCGGGGTAAGTAAAGGACAGCTGGTCCACTGTCATCTGGCCGGACAGTTCGCACACTTCGCTTCCCCAAGTGTTATCGGACTCGTGCGTCATGACGTCGATGAGCCGTGCGATCTGCACCTGGGCCTTTACAAACTGACTGATGGCCAAACTGAGTGAGCTGACGGAAGCCAGCAGCATCGTGGCCAAGGACTGTGCGGCAACGACTTCACCCAAGGTTCCCGTGCCCTTCAAGAGCAGCTTGATGCCTACAGCCAGCACAAGGAATGGGCCGAACATCTGGATTGCCCCGATGATCGTGGCTACGGTGCCTTGGACCAGCATGCGGCGCCGCCCGGAGTGCAGTGCACCCTGATAATCCTTGCGCCATCTGGTGTAGAAACTCGGTGCCATCCCCGTGGTTTTCACAGAGCTGATGGCCGTAATGGCCTCCATCTGCGTACCCGTGGACTTGCCCAATGCACGGATTTCCTCATCAGTTACACGTTGAACCTGTGACCACGTCCCCACGGTGAGTAGCACCATGATCGCGCTGAGGCCAATAGCGACGATGGAGAGGCACGGAATGGCGAACACCAAGTATCCCACGATGAATATCACTACGCCGACGTCAAGCAACACCGCGGTGATTTGGTTGGAAACCAGGTCGCGCAACTGATTGACACTGCTCAGGCGCATCATAAGCTCACCGTTGGGCCGCGAGGCAAAAAATCGATAAGGCAGGCTCAACAACTTTTTGAACACACCGCCCATAAGGTCTTCACCGACATGCGCAATCATCGTCGCCAGGATTCGCGTGCGGAGGATCCCGAAGAGCGAATAGATAACGAAAGGCAATATGAGTACTAATGCGATCGCTACGGTTGAGTAACCGTCAATCAACTCATTCTTCCGGTCGACCAATTCCTTGGTCACGATGGGGATTCCCAATGTGAAGACATACAGCAATAGAGACAGCAGTAGAATTTTCGCACCACTTCCCATATAGGAGCGAGTCGTTAGCTCACGCCAGATGGTGCGAATGGAGTAGCCCCTTTCCCGCTGAGGCGCAAAGTGCTTCGTCGGTGTGCAGAGCAGGGCGTGCCCGGAGAAGCTTTCCTCGAATTCTTCGGCGGAAATCCGCGCCCTGCCAGAAGCTGGGTCTAGGATGATCGCTCGCTGTTCGTTGAGCTTCTCCACCAGCACTAGGTGATAGCCCTTCCAAAAAGCGATGAATGGCTCATTTACGCGTTGCAGTCCCTGGAAGTTAGCCTGCACGAAGTTCACGTTGATGCCGCGCTCAGTTAGCATTGATGCAACATCCTTGAGACCCAACCCGTCTCTTCCTGGATCGGTGTTGCGTCGCATTTCGTAGATGGCGCCACGATAACCCCAATATTCAAGGATCATCGCGGCAGAGCACAGTCCACATTCGCTTTGCGCGAGCTGTAGGATCACTGGAGGCTTCCGCCGTGCCGGCTTGAACGTTGAAGTGCTCTGGGGTGCGTGTGTCATGCGCACCGCCTTCCTACGCTGAGACTGATCATTCGCGGAATAAAGGTGGCGTGGCCTTCGAATGCTGCGGTGGCTAGGTCCCATCCTGCTCTCCCGACAAAGAAACCTTCGGCATGGGGCGAAGAGTACAGTCCTGTACGCCAACCGTTAGTTGCGGCCACTTTCTGAAACTCCGTGTAGTACGTTTCTGCGAGTTCCGTGGACGCTTGGCTGCCCGTCGCTGCGCCGATGATGTGCCAGTTCAACACTCCCCCCGCAGCTCCATGGCAGAAAGAAATGTCACCGCTACGGCAGAATTGTTGTGCGGTCGGCAGTAGGAACCGAGCATTGTGCTCTGCCCAGTCATCGATCCATCCTCCAGATATTTTTAGTCCTGCGATGGCGGTTTTCTTTTCCCATTCCGACGCAATACTCATCACTCGGCTGAGCGCCATCACCATGCCGGCGCGTCCCTTGCACCACGAGTGGGCAGCAGATAGATCTATCATGGCCTTATCTTCGGCTAGCCTATCTGGGAGGCTCGTGCTCAACGCCAGTGCTCGGTTCAAGAAGTTTTCGGGGATCTCTACGCCTGCCCGCATGAGTAGGTCCAGTAGCTCGACAATCCCGAGAACCTGACCACTGCGGCCATGCGCGAGTCCCAAAGCCTCATCTCTCATGCTTTCCATGGAGCAGAGAGCGTTTTCGAGGTGCGTGTGGATCTCTCCTGTTCGCTCAGCCCATTGCTTTCCTACACTCTGGAGGTTGAGCAGATCGCGGAATTGATTCATTGCAGTAAAGGTTCCGCTGAGACCATTGAGATAATCTTGCGATCCTGGGTTCTCATAACGTTCTAGGAGATCAGGGAGCTGCGTGAGCAGCACCTGCATTTCCTCCGGGTAACGCAGATCGCCCTTTTCGGTGCCCGTCATCCCAATTGCGGCAAGTTCCATCTCCGTTGCTAGCTCGCCCGGAATACCTCCGAAGGCAGAATAGAGCATGTCGTGAAGATCACCTGGTGCCTCCGGCATATCATGCAGGATTGCTCCACGGAGCGCGTCCATCACCACATGAGATTTCGTAGTGGTGTCGACGAGTTGGCGTCGATCGCTTAAGAAGCTCAACAGTACGCCCCCGCCCTCATAGAGGGATGGAGAAATGAGGTTGAGCTGGACTTTCCCACTGATCTGATGTGTGGTAAGCCAGCTGATGCTCGTCTGACCGTTTTGAATACCCGTTACATGCTCGGGCAAAGGAGTAGGAACAGACACATCCTCGTGACGGTAGACAATATCTGCTTTTTCATACGGGTCATTGCCCACCGCAGACAAAGACAGCTTTATGCGGCGAATGTGAATTCTCACGTCAGAATTCAGCACCTTATCCCACCAGTGCTGTAGACACTGGGCCGGGGTTTTGGGAAAGCTGCCCAAAGGACGAGCAGAATCACGACCGAATACCGTTCCCTCCGCAGCGATCCAGAAATACGGAATATCTAGTTGTGTCAGGGCAGCGATCTCTTCACAACGCATGGTGCGGGAAAGATCTTCGCCCATGCGCTGGGGATCAACATTCGGCAACAGCTCAAGAGTGTGCTGTCGCGCATCCTCATGGCCCAGACGGGAGGGGTGAGTGGAAGTTCCGAGTAGCTTGGCATATATCCAGGTGGGGCGAGGGACATGGCGGATCCCAAAAGGAGGGCAGCTGCGGAGCGTTTGCGGCAAAACATCCCGATGCTGCTGCAGATGGAGGAACGCCTCCGCGAAACCTTCGACGATGCTGGGGAGAAAAGCTCGTGGATCGAACTGATTGCCCGCACCGTCACACACAGTGTTGTTGGTTGGTTTCACGGTGACCGCGGACTCATCAAACCGAATATCGTTAGTTCCGCGGGAACAGATCGTGATGGATTGAATCGAACGAGCGGCTCTAGTGGGGACCCCAATAGCGGAAAGCTCCTCCGCCACAGGGGAACCTGCGAATTGCACTGGGAAAAGCAGAGTACGTAGAACGCTGTAGGACTCGTATGCGGCAGTCTTTTCGTAGATATTGTCAGATGTTTCCGAGGTTGCCGAGGGTAAACTCGTCAGCGTTTCTGTATCGACGAATGTTGGCCCAGCTACTGTGCTGATGACGTTTTCTCGATGAAAGTCATTGCCGCCCAGTGCGAGAATGAGAGCCGAGCAGCGACCGTAACGGCGAAAGTACTCACGTGCCTGGTCTGCAGTGAACTGCTCCTGCTCAACATAGCGCTGCCACTGGCGTTCTCGCTCCGGTGGGCTCCATTGAAAGGGGAGGACGGGACCAAAGAACTCTTGATGTGGGTCGAGCGATTGAAGCAGCTCTCTCACAAGACCGGCCGGGGTATGTTCGGTGAACTTTAGCACTACCTTGTCGCCAATTTCCCACTGGCAGATCGCGACGGATATGCCACCACGGTGAGGATCACCCAAGCCGAATTCGATGGCGTGTAGCTTTCCGCCGACGTGGAAATGTTTCTGTAGCTCCGAGTAGTCCGCATGCACAGAGTCTAGGACGCGAACGATATACTCAAACCAATGCTGTTGGCACGTAGCGGTCAGGGAATCTAGAAGAGGTACGTGGCTAAAGAGGTCGTCGCGGGCCGAGCCCTGCTCAATGTCTATGTTGTACACCGCATAGTCCCACGGAATTCCATCTTGCGAAGAGGTAGAGAACGCGCTGTCGTTCTGTGTAGAAGTTTCCCGCAGATACTGGAAATGGGTAATGAGACTGCGGATCGCAAGGTCCTTGTGGCGGCGTGCTAGTAAGCGTAGCGCATTGCAGATGATATTCTCGCCCAGTTCACGTCCGGTGTCGCGAGCGTAAGCCTCGAGGGAATAAGCTCCCTGTTCAAGGAAAGGTCGCAAATAATGGGGGAAAAGCCCATGAAATTCACCTGCGTGATCATCGGTCAACTGGCTAATAAAGCGTTTAGAGGCGACAGAAATACTTTTTTTAAGGAATGTCATCGGTATATAAATGAGGAAAGCCCCACTGCCGTGTGTGAGCACTGCCGCGGGGAATTGGGCTACTGCTTTAGCAGGAATGGGTGCAGCCGCTGGTTGGGCATGCATCATCCAGGTACGCAGATGCAGCACTGACTGCGCCACCGACGACACACAGTGGGGAGGTTGTGCCAGCGGCAACCTGGTTGGACAGGGACGCATCGTTGGCGTCGATGATCTGGAGCATAGCCTCGTCAGAGATGAAGCCGTTGGATGCGGAGTAGTTATGCATGGTGGAAGCCTTTCCCTTGCGATTGTGGATTTGGTGGTCTTTGCCGGTTTTTACTGGCAGGTCTTCTGGCACTCAATGGTGCCGGTGCAGAAGTTGCCCTCGTTGCCGAGCGCCCAGCTTGCGCCATAGCAGTTGAGCGAGGTGACTAGGGTTCCCCAGCCTTGGCCAGCGGCGTTAGCCTCAGGTACGTACTGGTCGGAAATCTCTTCAAAAATTCCAGCGTTTTTAACCATTGGTATCCTCTCTGAACTCAAACGTAAAAGGTAATCTAAGGCTACCCTCACTTATTAGATGGGGCAAGTCCGGGGCGTGGTGTTCCTGCCCTTCCTGAATCCGGGACAGTGTTAAGGCTGGGGTTAGGGTCCGCCCCGGGCGGGGTTGTAGTTTATGAGGTGACTTCCTCGATGACGTCAGTCTTGCTGGTATTGATGGTGTTGGAGGCTATGAGATTTCGGATGTGTTCCAAGCTAGCTAGTGACACGTAACGCTTGTGTCGAGCATAGTCATCATGCTGTTCTGCCCCCACGGCACTAACCAGCCGGACAACAGCATCCCGATGAGGGAAAATGCCCACAACGTCAGCGCGTCGGCGAATATTCCTGTTCAGCCGTTCTGTGGGGTTATTCGACAACATTTTTGCCTACACAACTTTCGGCGCATGTGTGAATGCGAGGATCTCATCCAATGACGCCTCCAGAGAGTCTGCTACCTCCGGGAAACGGTCGTTACAAGCATTCAACGACCTACCTGGCCTAATCTCAGGTAGCCTGCACGTTGGCTTAGTGAGGACGATGGAGTGAAACATTCCTGACAGGGTTGTCCACTAGCATTTCGACGCTGTTGATGACAGGTCCTTGGCGACATGCGCGCGGCAGAGCTGCCAGCTAGCAGTGAGAAGCACGTGCCCAACAGTAGTTTGGATCCATAGGTAGGCATCACTGGTCACCAGGTGCACATTGCCCAGGCAACGGGCTTTCAGGTCTTAGAAGAACCCTGTCCAGGATTCCACGGATCCTGATGTGGCTACCTGCATACCCAAAAGTTCGCGGTAGCCATCATTGTTAACGCCGGTAGCAACACGCACGCTGGTGTTCACCACACGACCACCTTCACGCACTTTCGTAGTCAACGCATCACAAGACAGGTAATAGTACGGGCCGGAATCTAGCGAGCGGGTTCGGTAGCCGTTGCACCTGTTGGGCCGCTTAAGGGGAGACGGTGGCGTAGTTAGCGCCACAGATGCTGTCGGCTTGGGTCGACAGGACCTAGTTGATGAAGTCTCGAAGCATCTGGCACATCAGGACGGGGGCTTGGGTGAGCAACTCTTCGAGATAGGCGGTGGGATCCTATGATGGTCGCCTGTGAACGCCGGAGGGCGGCTTACCATGGGATACAGATGCACCACGTTAGCGGACGCAACCCGCTGAGTAGCGCAGATCCAAGAACTCTGGACACCGGTCTCGCCCCCAAGGGTGCCATTAACCACTTCTTGCAGCCATGCTCTGCCTCCGCCGCACAGCGAGGCTCCACCAACGAATATCAGAGGTTCATTGTCAACAAGACTTGACACAGCCCATTCCTCTGATAATGTTCAGAAGTGAAATAACTACTGAGCATTTCTCAAATCACCAGTGGGGCTGTACCTCGCACACGCGTAGCCTCGACGTACGGTCCCCGTATTCTGTACCCCCGAAAAGAATTGTTCTCGACTACTATGTTCCAATTTCAAAATAATAAGCTCCGCATCCTCTGGCTGGCCCTCTCAGTTGTCCTCGCCATTGTCGCCCTGGTCGGCGCAATCCCTTGGTTTCCTGTAGGAGGTAACAGTACTGGCCTCCTGTGGGCCATTTTCGCTCTCATGGTTGTGCAATCTTACTTCCTCTATAAGCAAGGTAAGCAGTCCTAGCAGACAACAAAGTTCCGTAGTTCCTTTCCCTGTTCATTCTCTTCCCAAGCAAATTGAGTTCACCCGCGTTTGGTGGACGCCCGATTAGTACGGATTTTTGTGTCCGTAGGAGAGGGTGTTCATTGTGAGTAAGCAGCAGAGGAAGGAGTACACTCCCGAGGTCCGGCGGGAGGCAGCTCGGCTGGTCATCGAGTCTGAAAGGCCGATCACCCGGGTTGTTGAAGAGATCGGCGTGTCTGCCGGGCTGCTGTGCAGTGTGCAGAAAGGTCAAAAACGAGCGAGAACGCCTGGGCTCTGATGGTGATAGGAGTCTTGCTGATCTGCGTGCGGAAAACGCCAGGCCGCTCCGGGAATTGGCTGAGTCTCAGCTGGATAATGAGTTTTTGTCAAAAGCAGCCGCCTTCTTCGCTGCGAAGCAACGTGAGCGGAAAAGTTCGAACTGATGCTTCCAGGAGAAGGCGATCTACAGCATCAAGGCAATGGCACGGCTTTTGGGAGTGTCCCGATCTGGGTACTACAAGTCGGCTGCAGAACAAGTAGCCAAGCACGCAGGTGAGGATAAGCGCCACAGTTTTCTCCAGGGGCTTGATCAGCAGATCGGTCAAGTCCGGGGTAGTGGTGTATCTGTCCTTTCTGAATCCGGGACAGTATCAGGGATGGAGTCAGGGTCCGGACCGGGCCCGATGGTGGGCTGCGATCATGCTGCGGACTACTTCCCGTTGGGACGTCGGTTGTCGATGACGCCAGTGATGTTGGTGTCCCTGGTGTGTGCCGGGCTGGTCAGCGACATGTAGCGCTTGTGCTGAACCCAGTCATCTTGCTGTTCTGCCAGCACAGCGCCAATCAGCCGGACGACAGCATCCCGGTTAGGGACGGTGGTCACAACATCGGTGCGCCGGTGTATTTCCCGGTTTCTCTTGGGTTCAGAGGGTCGTTGCAGCACTAACCCGGAGAGGGGGTGTCTGAGAATCGTGGTCCGTTTCATTCCTTGTCAAAGGCCGAGCAGTAGCTGCTTGCCTTACTTGCTTGTGGGCGTAGTGTGCGATCATCGGCACGCCAGTTGGGGTGCAACCATCACCACGTGCTGAATTGCTGCCATGCCCGTGGCGTTGTCCGATATCGTCGCAACCCGCCGGTCGACCGTTGCAGTCAGCCTGCTCGGGACTTTGTGAAGCTTGTGTCCGCAGGTATGCCTGTCTTCCGGACAGCAGGAATAAGTGGATTGAATCCCACAGCGGCTTACGCCATTGCCTGCGATGCTGAAGACCACGTCACACTCAGCACTATGAACGCAGAGTTCGGCAAACCCAGTGGCGAGTGGACTATCTGCAGCTGCGGCTTGCAAGCCTGTCCCCACAGGAGGCGTTTAGAGCAGCTGGTGCTTGTCTTGACCCTGGTGCTGTTTCTGATTTCGAACGGGGAGTAAAGATGGTGGGCGGTTCGAGACGTGAATTCATTGCCCAGGGTAGTGACGCAGCAACGTATAACAGACTGATGACTGCCCTGCGTGAACGAACTGAAGTCATCGAGCCTGGACGCCTACTGCCACCAGCGTTGCCCCGGGGCGTAGACCCGTATAAGCCGATCAGTCGCTGGTACCTCAGCTTTGAAGAGCTCGTGGTGATCGCAGAGATGCTACGCGACAACGCCTCGTCTCATCACATCGGGTGGATCCTGGGGCACAGTGCCTCGTTCATCCAACGCGAAGTGGCCCGCAATCACAGTGCTGACGGCCCCTACCGGGCTGAAACTGTCCGGTTGAAAGCATACGTCCGACGGTTGTGTCCCGAACTAGCCAAGCTTGTATCCAACCACCGGTTACAAACTTATGTCATCGATGGTTTACGAGCACAATGGTCATCGGAGCAATTCTCACATCGGCTCCTGATCGATTACTCAGATGAGAAGGACATGAGTATTAGACACGAAACTATCTATGGCGCTTTCTAGCTGCACTCCAAAGGGTGGCTGAAGGAATTTGGTCTGACACTGCCATCAGACAGGTAAAGCGGAAGAGGCGCGAACCATGCAGTAACGATCCAGCTCAGCAGAGTTTCGTTGACGCTATGGTCCTCATCGATGACCGGCCGCTCGACGTTGAGGAACGTACCCCGCCAGAGCACTAAGAAGGTGACCTGATTGTGGGTAAGGACAACCATTCAGCAGTCATCACTCTTGTTGAGCGTGTCAGCCGGTTTGCAGGCCTCGGTCATCTTCCTGGTCGTCATACTAGCGATGAAGTGCTGGCAGCTTTAGAAGCAACAGTGGCACGCATGGACCGGGCTATTTGGCCATCGATTACCTGGGGTCAAGAAAGTGAAATGTCTGGTCATAACACTTTTACCAGGGTCACTGACATGCCCATCTACTTCTGCTATCCAGGTTCACCATGGGAGCGCGAAACCAACGAAAATACCAAGGGCAGGCTACGACGCAATCTGCCCGAAAGTACCGACCTGTCGGCATATAGTTCAGAAGACCTTAAGATTATCGCCAACATTCACAACCACACACTGCGCAAAGCACTCGGATGGATCACTCCCGCCAAAGTCATGGCCCAAGCGCTAAAACAAACAGGTAGCATCAAGTCCAACTAGTCGTCATTGTTGCAATGGCCGCCAGAATCTAAACCTCTCTCACGGACACGGAAATCCGTATTAATCGGGCGTCCACTAAATTAGGGAAATTTCACTCTTGCAAGTTAGCGTTGCCGCACATTTCAATCGCTCACATGGTGAGCGAGCCAATCAAAACGTAGAAGCATGGTTCCGCCTCAATTCCGGTGATAGTCAGGAGGGTAGCATTAATGCTTTCTTTCTTACCGTGTTTTCCCGCCAGATAATCAACATATAGTGCGGATAGAATGCCGGTAGACCCGGAGGCTATCAGTAATGCAGGTATCACTCCATTATCAAACTTCAGAGATCCAGAGCTGATTAAGAGCACTATGGAGGCGATCCAGAGGCCGAGCATTGGGTGTAACACGTGCCTTATTTTTGTTTTAGACATAGGTATATAATCCACAATTAATTTGACTTTTAGTGTCGTCTAGGAACCTTTCCGTTAACACGGAGAACCTACACCCCACCAGAAAGCGCTTGCTGCCGCTCCCGCAGCAGAACCCGCAGCTCCACCTAGGGCTGCTCCCCACAGGGCAGGTTGAGCTATATCGGCAGTACCTGTTGCCACCTGGCATGAGTTAGGCTTCTTTCTTAAAGCTTCAACTCACTCTGCGGCGCCCGCACTTTGTACATAACTTTTTAGTTCGCTGAGCTTAAATTGGTAATTCTCGCCATTGTCCGACGTAACTCGGATAGAATCTGCTACGACATCAACTTCTACCGTAGCTTTCACTCCATTTTTAAGGATTATTGTCTGGGTTGCGAAGTGATTAACATCGCCAGTAATTTCATCCTCAACGATTTGCTTAGCGGAAGAGGGGGTATCGGCTTTGCTGTAAGATTACTCGAAGTGGCCGATAGAATCGGCCATCGCAACAGGGGCCAGTAGTGCAAAACCTAAAATAGAGGCAGCAATCGACAAAGAGAACTTATGCAACTTAGACAAGTGAGGAACGTTCCTGTAATAAATCAATATGTTTACTAAATGAATATAACATGCCTGGGCTTCATGTGCAAGATTCATGCTGGACTCATGATCCTAGCGGCTGTTAGGCAAGTGCTTCCTGCTCCTAGTTGGCAGCGCTGCCGCACGCACTTTGCCAAGAACCCGTCATTAAAAGTGCTGAAATACCAGTGGACGGCCCCATCAGTCAAAATTCGCCGGTGGAGGCAACAATTTCATATTAGGAAAACCTCTGGTTGAAGATGATGCTGACGTATTGCGGCTCGTAGTTATCAATGGTGAATTAGACCAGCCGTTTCCCTAGCGCAGGCAATGGCATGGTTCAGCGTTTGTAGCGGCAACGTCTCGGTAGACATCGAATCAGATACCGCCCACTCGAAAATTCGACAGGAGTACACATCAATGGCAAAAACGGCGTATACGAATCCCTTGACGTGTTCGAGCATAGGTAATGTCGGCCACTCACAAATGCATTCGGCTTCCCGGCCGTGAACTGACGCATGATCAGGTCAGGGCGCAGATCATAACCGTGAGACGAACGTGTGGTTACAGGGGCGCTACCTTTAGCTGTGCTAGGTGCATCAGATGGACAGTCTGCTCACGGCCGATATCGGTGCCTTCACGACGAAGCGCATGCCAGAATCCACCTTGGCGGCGCTTCTTCAGCGTCGAGCAAATGAACCTGGCTGTGAAGCGATTCTGATGCTTATCAGATGCTTATCAATGAACTGGATCCTTGTCGACGTTGTGGGCCGAGAACTGAGGCGAGAAAAAGCCGAGGCAGCCTTCAATAACTCGTTGGTGTCCCGCAGATCCCGGTTTTTGAGCCGTAGCTTGGCGTTTTCGTCGGCGAAGTTTTCAGGTAGCGGTGCAACTACCCGCGCATCACATTGTGCTGTCTGTGTTCACTGCCGGGCAGTGTGTCACGACTCGACCAGCTTTGGTGTCATAATCTTGCATCCTTATTCTGGGGGAGAGATATTTTCTGCCAGAATGCGGGCTTCTACGAGACGAACCAGGCTGCCCTCCGCATTTTAATCAATCTTCATCGGCATGGTCCGGGCCTTTCCCATCTGCTCACGCGAAGCAAGACCTGGGAAGCTTCAGCTTGAAGTGGAAAGAGATTCTGATAATGCCACCCCTAACAAGAATGGAATCTCAAGAAAATCACAGCAAGAACAATTGCTGGCAAGCCAATCCGCCAAATTACTCAGCCACGTCCGCCAAATAACTCAACAACACTAACGCGCCGCGCTTGAACAAGGGATCGTTGCCATTTCCGCACTTGGGCGATTGCACACACGACGGGCATCCGGACTCGCATTCACACGCGGCCACTGCATCACGTGTGGCGCGAATCCATGAGGAGAACTTCCGAAAGCCCTGTTCTGCAAAGCCTGCCCCGCCTGTGTAGCCGTCATACACAAACACTGTGGGCAATCCCGTGTCCGCATGCAACACAGTGGATACTCCGCCAATGTCCCAGCGATCGCACGTGGCCATGAGGGGCAGCAAACCGATCGCTGCGTGCTCTGCGGCATGCAACGTTCCCGGCCATACGGGCTCGGGCAATCCAAGATCCTCAAGCACACACGGATCTATCGTGTAAGCCACCGCACGTGTACGCAGGGATTCCGGCGGCACATCCAGTGGTACTACATCTAGTACCTCTCCATCGGGTAGTCGCTTTCGATAGCTCGTGACCTGATGGGATACCTCCACATCCACATCCGCCAACCACACGCCCTCGTCCAGCTTGATCGTTGACCGTGTGGTGAGCACACGAATATCCGTTTCCTTATTCACGCTGGTGGAGTACTCCGGCATGGACTCTTTGACCCATGCCACATTCTCCTGCAGGTCTAGCTGCTCCACCACATACGTTTCTGCCTGATGCACGTACACAGCGCCGGTGTGTACATCACTGATCGCACGGGTGCTATCCACCGTCCCCAACAATCGCCCCGTGGAACTATCGACGATGGCCACCTGCTTCGCCGCCCCACCGCGAATGCTCACGGAACCATGGATGCTCTTCGCGGCCTCCAGGTCCGCGAAAATGCCCCGCGGCCGCCGGCGGAGCTGTCCTTTTCGCAAGAGAAACTCGGCCACTCGAGTAGCACCCCAGGCCTCGATCTCCTCCCATGCTAAAGGCTTTTCCGCCGCGGCACACACCAGATGGTCCGCCAACACATAAGGGTTCGACGGATCAAACACCGTATTCTCCACGGGCCTATCCAGCAACGCCTCTGGGTGGTGCACGAGGTATGTGTCCATCGGGTCGTCTGCCCCTACCAGCACTACTAAGGCTCCCTGGCCTCTGCGCCCCGCGCGTCCCGCTTGCTGCCGGAAGCTCGCGACTGTCCCAGGAAAACCACTGGTCACCACAACATCCAACCCGCCCACATCTATGCCCAACTCCAGCGCATTGGTGGAGGCCACGCCGAGCAGCTCGCCGTTGTCCAAGCGCCGTTCTAGATCCCGACGATCTTCCGGGGTGTATCCCGCACGGTAGGCCGCCACCCGCACCGCGTCCTGGGATCGGCCCAACGAGGAGAGCTGCTCCGCCGCCCCCATCGCAACATGCTCAGCCCCGCGACGCGAGCGCACGAAGGACAAAGTACGCGCACCCTGCGCGATAATCCTGCCCATGATCTCGGCGGATTCCGTGTTCGCCGCGCGGCGTACCGGTGCGCCATGCTCGCCCTTTTTGTTCGGGAGCAGCCCTGGCTCCCATAGCGCGATCGTGCGTTCACCGGATGGCGCTCCGTCTTCAGTCACAGCGCTGATCGCTGTCCGCCCCGTTAACCTGCGCGCGTGCGCCGCCGGATCCACGCTGGTGGCGCTGGCCAGAATCACTGTGGGTTGCGCGTGAGCCAGCCGCAACAACCGGCGAAGAACCATGGAGACGTGCGCGCCGAACACACCGCGATAGACGTGACACTCATCAATCACAATGAACCGCACGGTCTTCAGCAGGCGGGTCCACGCCTGCGGCCGCCCCACAATGGACGCGTGCAGCATGTCCGGGTTCGTCACGATGATGCGCGCTTGCTCGCGGATCACGCGCCGGCTGTCCTGCGGGGTGTCGCCGTCGTAGGTAGCGACCATGATTCTGCCTAGATCGTCCGCCTCCTGCGCCTCTCCGTTGCCTTTTTTACCGACGCCCACGGCCTCCGTAACATCGTGCGCTCCCCGGCACAGACGCGCAATGCTTGCCCGTTGGTCCTGAGCCAGTGCTTTGGTAGGTGAGATATATAACGCTGTGGCCGTGCTATTTTTCTGCCCCAGGACGGACAAAATCGGCAATTGGTAGGCCAAAGACTTCCCGGAGGACGTGCCTGTGGACACGATCACGTCCTGGCCATGAAACGCGAGATCCGCAGTCTGCGCTTGATGGGACCACGGGCGATCAATCCCGGATTCCTGCAGGTACGCCACCAGATCCGGATGTGCCCACTGTGGCCAATCGACGGGTTGGGATGGGCGCGCCGGTTCGTGGCGAACGTGCGTGAGCGTGGAGTTTTTCATGTGTGCCTGTAGCTCCTGGAGTAGCTCATCGCCAAAGTGGGAAGGCTGACGGGGTGGGCTAGCGGGGCTGAAATCTGGCACCTGGGTCCTTCGTGGTTGAGAGGTTGCGCGGTCAAACGTGGCAAGATGGACAACGTCTCCACCTCCGCAAGGGATTTCGGAGATTCTCCAACAGTTAGGTAAGAACATAATGGCACAAGGAACCGTGAAATGGTTCAATGCAGAAAAGGGCTTCGGCTTCATCGCACCAGACGATGGATCTCATGACGTTTTTGTGCACTACTCCGAGATTCAGGGTGGCGGTTTCCGTTCCCTTGAAGAAGACCAGCGCGTTGAATTTGAAGTCGGCGCTGGCTCCAAGGGCCCCCAGGCTCAGAGCGTGACTGCGCTGTAGTCTCCCGCTCATCGTGTGAGGACACACGAGCAACAGGCCACGCCACCATCCTGGTGGGCGTGGCCTGTTGCTATGTCTCCAGCTACCCCGCGTGTCCCACCACGTGAAATCATAAAAAGAGCAGGTCAGGACACCATGGGAGGGAGGGGTCGAGGGGGGAACGGGGTAACACGATGGTGAGGGAAAATGTATTGCTTAGCATTTTCGGTTATTGTGACGGCCAAGAGTGCGTGTGAAGTGCATGCAATATATAAGGAAGAAAAATCCTTCAGTTCCGCACGGTGAGGAAGAGTGAGCCACCCATATGGTGAAGCGACTAGTAATTGTCGAGTCTGCAACGAAGGCCCGCAAGATTCAGCCTTATTTGGGCGATGACTACATCGTTGAGGCCTCTGTGGGCCACATTCGCGACCTGCCGCGCGGCGCCGCCGACGTGCCCGCCAAGTACAAGAAGGAACCCTGGGCGCGCCTGGGCGTGAACGTGGACAAGGGCTTCGAGGCCCTGTACGTGGTCAGCGCTGACAAAAAGAAGAAGGTCAGCGACCTGAAAGCCAAGCTCAAGCAGGTCGACGAACTCTACCTGGCAACAGACCCCGACCGTGAGGGCGAGGCCATCGCCTGGCACCTGCTGGAGGTGCTCAAGCCGAAGGTTCCCGTCCGCCGCATGGTCTTCCACGAGATCACCAAGAGCGCGATTCTGGAGGCTGCGGAGAATACCCGCGAGCTGGATTATGACCTGGTGGATGCCCAGGAGGCCCGCCGCGTGCTGGACCGTCTGTATGGCTACGAGGTCTCCCCGGTGCTGTGGAAGAAGGTCATGCCGCGCCTGTCTGCGGGACGTGTTCAGTCCGTGGCCACGCGTGTGATCGTGCAGCGTGAGCGGGAGCGCATGGCCTTCGTCTCCGCGAACTACTGGGACCTGTCTGCGGAATTGGCGCTGGGTGCGGACGCGCTCCGCGTCGGCCAGGAGAGTGACCACACGCAGGATCCGCGCTCCTTTGAAGCCAAGCTGGTGAGCGTGGATGGCAAGCGCGTTGCCCAGGGCCGCGATTTCGGTGACGACGGCGCTCTGAAGACGGACGCCGTGGTGCTGAACGAAGCCCGGGCCCATGAGCTGGCGGAGGGCCTGAAGGACCAGCCGATGGCCGTGCTGTCGGTGGAGGAGAAGCCCTACACGCGCCGCCCATACCCACCCTTTATGACCTCCACGCTGCAGCAGGAGGCCGGGCGGAAGCTGCGCTTCACGTCGGAACGCACGATGCGCATCGCCCAGCGCCTGTACGAAAACGGTCACATCACCTATATGCGTACGGACTCCACCACGCTGTCCCAGGCGGGTATCGACGCCGCGCGCGCCCAAGCCAAGGAGCTCTACGGTGCGAAGTTCGTGGCAGATGCGCCACGCCAGTACTCCCGTAAGGTCAAGAACTCCCAGGAGGCGCACGAGGCAATCCGCCCTGCCGGCGAGACTTTCTCCACGCCGGGTCAGCTGTCCTCCCAGCTGGATGCCGAGGAGTTCAAGCTCTATGAGCTGATCTGGCAGCGCACCGTTGCCTCCCAGATGGCCGACGCCCGCGGCACCTCCATGAAGGTGACCATCGGCGGCAACAGCGCCGGTGGGGATGCCTGCGAGTTTTCCGCAACGGGCCGCACCCTGACCTTCCCGGGCTTCTTGAAGGCCTACGTGGAGGTGTCCCAGAATGCTGAGGGCCGGGACGTGGCCGATAACGCGGAAAAGCGTCTGCCCGTCATGGCAGCCGGGGACGACCTGGTGGCGCGCACCATCACTGCGGATGGCCACTCCACGAACCCGCCGGCTCGGTACACGGAGGCCTCACTGGTGCGCCGAATGGAGGAGCTGGGCATCGGCCGCCCCTCCACGTACGCCTCGATCATCCGCACCATCCAGGACCGTGGGTATGTGTTGCCGCGCGGCAATGCGCTGGTGCCATCCTGGACCGCGTTCGCGGTGATTGGCCTGATGGAGCAGAACTTCGGGGCACTGGTGGACTACGACTTCACCTCCGCCATGGAGGACGAACTGGACGCCATCGCCACCGGTGATGAGAATCGCGAGGCCTGGCTGAAGGCGTTCTACTTCGGCGATAAGGACCGCCCGGAGGGCCCGACCGCCGCGATTCCTCGCCAGGGCGGGCTGCAGCAGATCGTGGGGGACCGCCTGGAGAGTATCGACGCCCGCGCGGTCAATTCCCTCCACCTGTTCAACGACGATAACGGTGTGCCGATCGTGGTGCGCGTGGGTCGCTATGGTGCGTACCTGGAGCGGATCATCCCCGCCGCCTCCTCCGAGGAGGGGGCGGAGCCGACCGTGCAGCGCGCGAACCTGCCGGAGTCCATGACGCCGGACGAGCTCACGCTGGAAGAAGCCGAGCGATTGTTCGCCACTCCTCAGGGGGGTCGCGAGTTGGGCGTGAACCCGGCGTCGGGTCGAAAGATCGTGGCGCGCGAGGGGCGCTACGGCCCGTACGTCACTGAAATCCTCGGCGAGGATGAAGAGGCGACGGTCGCCGCGGAGGCGGAAAAGACGTGGGAGGCGGAACGCGACCAGCAGGACGCCGAGCGCGCCGCCGAAGGCAAGAAGCCGCTCAGCCGCGAGACGAAAACCGCGCAGAACCAGAAGGCCAAGCGGGTCAAGGAGATCGTGGAGGAGACGCTGAAGCCAAAAACCGCGTCCCTGTTCCAGACGATGGAACCCGCCACGGTGACGTTGGAAGAGGCACTGAAACTGCTGAGCCTGCCGCGCGAAGTGGGCACGGACCCATCCGACGGCGAGGTCATCACCGCGCAGAACGGCCGCTATGGCCCGTACCTGAAGAAGGGCAACGATTCCCGCTCGCTGGGCAGCGAAGAGGAATTGTTCACCATCACGCTGGATCAGGCGCGCCGCATTTACGCGGAGCCGAAGCGACGCGGCCGTGCTGCCGCCCAGCCGCCACTGAAGCAGCTGGGTGACAATGACGTCTCCGGCAAGCCCATGAGCGTGAAGGACGGCCGCTTCGGCGCCTACGTCACGGATGGAGAGACCAACGCCTCCCTGCGCAAGGGCGATACCCCGGAGACGATGACGGATGCTCGCGCCAACGAGCTGCTGTCCGAGCGACGGGCTAAGGAAGCCGCCGATGAGGCCGCGGGGAAGACCACGAAGTCCTCCCGGAAGGGCACGAAGAAGGCGGCCAAGAAGACGGCGAAGAAGGCAACGAAAAAGGCTGCGAAGAAAACCGCGAAGAAGACCGCGAAGAAGGCTGCCAAGAAAACGGCGAAGAAGTCCGCCACGAAGTCTGGCGCGCCCACGCTGACGAAGCGGACCATCTCGCGCTCGCACTAGCAGCTGGTTAACGCCGCGGCTCGCGTGCAGACCGCCGGCGGCTCGCGGGGCATCTGGTTGCAAAGCTGAGGAAAAGGAAATTTTCTGATTTCCCCACCTCAGCTGCCGGCACATTGCTACCGTCAACCTATGACTGATGTGCCGAACGCGGTGCCAGCCTTCAACGTGGTCACCCTGGCCCCCAACCTGCCAGGACCCATCGCAGCAAAACGCTTTGCCCACCTGGGCGCCCACGTCACCAAAGTGGAAGGCCCAGGGCCCGCTGCTGACCCCATGAAAGCCCAAGCGCCCGCCTACTACAAACACCTCACGGCAGGCCAGAAGGTCGTGGAGCTAAATCTCAAGGACCCCCACGGGATCCAAGGCCTCCACGAGCTTCTGGCAGACGCCCACCTTCTCCTCACCAGCTCCCGCCCCGCCTCCCTCGCCCGCCTCGGGCTCGGCTGGGACGAGCTCCACGAACGCTATCCCCACCTGGTGCAGGTCGCGATCGTGGGACACAGTGGCGAACACGTCAATCAAGCCGGCCACGACCTGACCTACGAAGCCCACGCAGGAACCCTGCCCGTGGGCCCCGACAACACTCCGGTCATGCCGCCGGTTCCCCTCGCCGACCTTGCCGGAGCCGAACGAGCAGTTTCCGAAGGCCTGGCGGGCCTCTGGACCGCCACCAACACAGGAGTGGGGTCCTACCACGAAGTGGGCCTAGCTGACATGGCCGAAGAGTTCTCGGACGTCGCCCGCTGGGGACTGTCCGGACCCGGCACCTTCCTCGGCGGCGCGCTTCCCCAATACAACCTCTACCAGGCCAAAGACGGCCAGTGGGTGGCCGTCGCCGCACTCGAACCCCATTTCCTCGCCGCCTGCGCCGAGGTTATGGACTTTGGCGACGCCCAGCCTTCCATGGACGCAGGCCCCACGTTCGGCCTCCAGCACCGTCACTACCAGCACGCCATCGCGCAGAGGACGGCGGCGGAATGGGACACTGTGGCGTCGGAGAAAAATATCCCCATCGCGGCAGTTCGGCAGCACACGCAGCCCACGAACTAGCCGCGTCACCCCATCAACACATCCCCAACAGCAAGGAGACAACACATGTCCGCACTCGATGACCACCGCAGCCCCTGGATGAACGAGGAACTCGACAGCCTCCGCGAACTGGCGCACGAGTTCTTCGCGCGCGAAGCCGCCCCACACCAGGAACGCTGGATCCAGCAAAAGCATGTTGACCGCGAATTCTGGAACAAAGCCGGCGAAGCAGGCCTGCTGTGCCTGTCCATTCCCGAAGAATACGGTGGAGGCGGCGGCCACTACGGCCACGAAGCCGTGGTGATCGAGGAACAAGCCCGCATCTTCGACACCTGCTGGGGCAACACCATCCACTCGGCCATCACCGCCCCCTACATCGTCCACTACGGCACCGAAGAACAGAAGAAGAAGTTCCTGCCCAAGGCAGCCACCGGCGAGACCGTATTCGCCATCGCCATGACAGAACCCGGCGCCGGATCGGACCTGCAGGGCATCAAGACCACCGCCCGGCTGGACGGCGACGAATACGTCATCAACGGATCCAAGACCTTCATCACCAACGGCGCGCAGGCCGACGTGATCCTGACCGTGGTGCGCACGGGCGACGAAGGCTCCGGAGCCAAGGGCATCTCCCTGATGCTCGTGGAAGCAGATCGCGAAGGATACTCCCGCGGCCGCGTGCTCGACAAGCTGGGACTGCGCGGGCAGGATACTGCGGAGCTGTTCTACGACAACGTCCGCGTACCAAAGGAGAACCTGCTCGGCGGCGAGGAAGGTCAAGGCTTCTACCAGCTGATGCAGCAGCTGGGGCAGGAGCGCCTGGGCATCGCCGTGGGATGCATGGGAGCCATCGAGGCCTCCCTGCGCGAGACCATCGCCTACACCAAGGAACGCACGGCGTTCGGTAGGTCCATCTTCGACTTCCAGAACACCAAGTTTGAGCTGGCCGAGTGCGTGGCCGAGGCCATGGCCGTGCGCACCCTGGTGGACCTGTGTATCTCTGAGCTGATTGCGGGCACCCTGGATCCCGCGCGTGCGTCCATGGCGAAGCTGATTGCTTCGGACAAGCAGGCCGTGATTATCGACCGCTGCCTGCAGCTGCACGGCGGCTACGGCTTCATGAATGAGTACCCCATTGCCCGCGCCTACGCGGATGCGCGCGTGCAGCGCATTTACGGTGGCACGAATGAAATCATGAAGGAGTTGATTGCGCGGTCGCTGTAAGCGGCTGCGTACTCGCTGCGGCTGGCAGCGAGCCCTGCCAGGTCACTCGCTGCGGCTTACTCGCCGTCCCGATCCGCCAGGGTCGGGCGGATCGGGCGGGCCAGCTGGGTCATCTCCCGGCGCCCGCGCAGCTCCACGGACTTCAGCAGGGTCCAGCGCGCCTGCTCCGCCTCGTTCGCCTCCCGAAGAGTGGCTGCGGTGGTGAGGCAGCGACCCGGGGTGTCCTTAGCCAGGTCCGTGATGCGGGCTGCAGTGTTCACCGCGTCGCCGATGACCGTGTACTCAAAGCGGTCCTTCGCGCCAATGTGCCCGGCCACCACGGTGCCCGCGGCCACGCCGATGCCCGCTTCGAACTCCAAGTCCTTCAGCTCCGCCCGCAGCTCACGGGCGGCGGCCATCGCGTGCCCCGCCACGTCGTCGAGGGGGAGTGGCGCGCCGAACATCGCCAAGGCGGCGTCCCCTTCGAACTTATTGATGATTCCTTTGTTGCGGTGCACCACGTCCACCACGCGGTCGAAGAACTCATTCAACGCCTTCACCACGTGCTCTGGTGTGTTCTCCTTCGCATAGCTGGTGGATCCCACAACGTCCACGAATAACACAGCTGCGTGCCGCGTTTCGCCTCCCAGCTCTGGCTTTTCCTCCAGGGCACGCTTAGCCACCTCGGTGCCCACGTAGCGCCCGAAGAGGTCAGAGACGCGCTGGCGTTCGCGCAGCCCGCGCATCATCTCGTTGAAGCCAGCCTGGAGCACGCCGACCTCCGAGGAGTCATAAATCCGCACCACCGTGTCCACGGAGCCGCGGCGCACGTTGTTGATGGCGTATTGGAGCTCCCGGATAGGGTCCGCGATGGACATACCGAACAGGTACGTGCCGAACATGCCGCTGATGAGCGTGGTGCCCGCCAGGGCGATCAACGCCGGGCGCACGTTGGGGCTCCAACCGGGGGCGGCGGAGGCGAAGAATCCGCTGTCATCACCCCATAGGACCAGCAGCATGCCTACCACGGGCACGGCAGTGGTCAACGCCCACGTGAGCATGAGCCGGCGGCCCACCGGCAGGATCTTGGAGTGATCCGGCGCGCCGGCCATGAGGGCCCGGGCAGCCACGGGACGCACCAGGCGCTGCGCCTCCATGTACGTCATCAGCTGCACCATCAGGCCGCCGAGCACACCCGTGATCGCCACGGCGATAGCCCACTGAGTGGTCTGATGCGCGGCCACCACGGTAAACATCGCCACGCCGATGCCCCACAGCACCGCACCAGTCACGGTCTGCAGGGTTGGGATGCGCAGCACCAGGTCCCGCATCATGTTCGGGTCGTAGGCGCTGGGGTTGCGCTGCCAGCGCAGCACCGGCGCAAAGAAAATGAGTGTGGTGATCACCCCGGCCACCAACGCGAACGCGAAATACGCCGCGTAGAGCGTGGCGGTGGTGGTGTTGATGTCCGTCACTAGCTGCGCGCTGGGCAGCGGCATGAGGAAGCGCAGGAACGTGGCCACGCCCATGGCTCCCAGGCCGTTGGTGAACAGAATCGTCAATGCGTACAGGGGCCATGCGGTCTTCATGGACCATTTCAGGTACTGGACGAATTGACTCATGTTCCTAAGCCTAGCTGACGATGTAGGAGACCAAGACTAGACTGTCGAGTGTGACTGACACTGTATTCAACGGCATCACTTCCCCCAGCGTGCGGGAGGTCGTGGAGCGTGCCGTTGCCGACCCGCGGGCGATGACGCATTCGTGGCTGTTCACGGGGCCACCTGGTTCCGGGCGCACTGTCGCAGCGAAGATTTTCGCCACGGCGTTGGTGTGTCCCCAGGGCGGATGCGGCACCTGTGAGCAGTGCCGGAGCGCTCACGCCGGCTCCCACCCGGATATCGTCTGGGTGTGCACCGAGGGGTCGATCATCCCCGTGGCACAGATCCGCGAGGTAGTTCGGCAGGCGGCGACGTTGCCATCGGTGGCACGGCGTCGGGTCATCATTGTGGAGGACGCGGACCGGCTGAACGAGCAGGCGGCGAATGCGTTGCTGAAGTCCGTGGAGGAGCCCAGCGAGCACACGGTGTTCATCCTGTGCGCGCCGTCCACGGATCGGCACGATATTGCCATTACGCTGCGGTCACGCTGCCGCCACGTGTACGTCCCCACCCCGTCGATGGAGGCCGTGAAATCCGTCCTTTTATCCGACGCCCAGCTCACCCTCACAGAGGAACAAGCCCACTGGGCGGCCTCCGTGGCTGGGGGCCATATTGGGCGCGCGCGGCACCTGGTGCGGGAGGAGAAGGCACGGGCGAAACGGGCCGCTGCGCTGAAACTGCCGGGAATGATCTATGAGCCGGCGGGGGCGTACGCGTTCACGGCGGAGCTGGTGAAGCGAGCGGAGGAAGAAGCCGTGAGCTCCTTGGCTGCTGTGGAGGCGCGGGAGGTCGCGTCGCTGGAGGCGTCCCTGGGTGTGGGCACGAAGGGGCGCGGGGCTGCGAAGCTGATGCGTGGGTCGAAGGGGCAGTTCGATGAGCTGGAGCGGGAGCATAAGCGGCGGCGTGCGCGGCAGACGGCGGACTTCTTGGATCTGGCGCTGATTGATGTGGCGGGGTTGTATCGGGACGCGATGATGTTGGCGGTGGGGGCGGTTGTCGGCGCTGACGCTGACGGTGCGGCGCCAGACGGCGGAGCGGACGCTTCCAGCGCTGGCGGTGCTGCACAGGACGGAAGGGTGCAGCCCGTGGGTGGTTTCCAACACCCGGATATGGAAGGCACCTCGAGGGAGCTGGCGCGCCGGAACTCCCCGGAGGCGTTGCTGCACTGTATTGATGCGGTGATGGAATGCCGGGAGACGCTGAACTCCGGCGTGAACGTTCCCGCCGTGGTGGCGCTGAATGCGCTGGCGGGGCGTCTGCGTGAGTGCTGTTCTTTGTAGGTTTCTACCAGGCGTTTCTGTGGCTGTGGGCGTACGTGCCCTGGCTGGTGACGGGTGGTTTTGTACGTAGGGGAGTGTTTCGGCTAGACTATGCTGGCACGCCGCTTTAGCTCAGTCGGCAGAGCGTTTCACTCGTAATGAAAAGGTCGCGAGTTCGATTCTCGCAAGCGGCTCCGTGTGATCAGTCGGGACATAGTTGACACTGTCAGTCGCGACATGGTTGACAGATACCGCTCTAGGGTTGGGACGTTGTTCTTTCCCTGGGGCGGTATTTGTTTTTAGTGCTGGGTGTTCTTGGGGAGTTTGGGTTGGTATTGGCGCTGGGTGTCTATGATGTGTTCGGCGATGAGTTCTCCTGTGGTGGCGTTGGTTGTGGTGGCTGTGTTGCCGGTGATGACGGTTAGTGTTGGGGTTCCTGCGTAGGATCGGCCGATTCCTAGGTAGCGTAGTTTTCCGGCGAAGCGTAGGGTGATGCGGCCTGATGTGTCGACTTTGTCGTGTCGAACTCGGTTGTCTTCGGTTACTAGTGGTTGTGGGCTGGCTTTGGGCAGGGCGTTGTATGCCTGGTGTGGGGTGTTTCGTCCTAGGGCGCGGTGAGGGCGGTCGTTGTTGTACCAGGTGCGGAATTCGTCGAGGAGTGCTTGCAGTTGCGGGAGTGTTTCTGCAGGCGGTCGGGCTTTGAGCCATTTTTTGAGTGTTTGGTGGAAGCGTTCAATTTTTCCTTGGGTTTGTGGGTGAGCTGGTCGACCATTTTTCTGTTTGATGGAGTGGGTTTCGAGGAATTTTTCGAAGCCTGTTTTCCCGCCTCTGGCGCCTGCTAGGCGTGCGGTGAAGATAAGTCCGTTGTCGGTGAGGGTGGATTGGGGAAGTCCGTAGGTGGCTGTGACTTCTTCGATGGCTGTGACGACGGTGGGGCCGTGGACGCGGTAGAAGGCGGTGAGGTAGAGCAGGTAGCGGGAGTGGTCGTCGAGGAAGTCGAGGACTTCGATGGTGCGTCCGTCGCGTAGCCTGACGTAGGTGACGTCGGCTTGCCAGCATTCGTTGGGCAGTGTGGCTGCGAATCGGCGTAGTGAGGCTTTGGGGCGTTTATGGGGTTGGGGTGTGATGAGGTTTCGGGTGGTGAGGATTCGTCTGATGGTTGATTCTGCGGGGCTGCGGAGTCCGCGTTGTTGGAGTACCCAGGCTATGGATTCGGGTCCGTTGTCGGCGCCTTTACTGGTGAGTTCTTTGCGGATGGCGACGATCTCATCAGCGAGGGTGTCTGGGATTTTGGTGGGGGATGTTTTGGGTGCTTTTGATCGGGGTTGGACTGCGTCCGGGCCGCCGTGGTCGTAGCGGTCGAGCAGTGTGTAGATCCATTGGCGTGAGCGTTTGAATTTTTTGGCGGCTTGGCTGACTGTCATGTGTTGTTTGCGGATTGCTGTGACGATTGCCAGGTTGGGGTTGTTGTAGCTCATGGCTCATTATCGGTGAGTTGTGTCAACGATGTCTCGACTGAGCTGTCAACTATCATGCCCGCCGGGTCAGGGGGCCAGGGTGTCAAGTATGTCCTGACTGATCTGTCAACTATCACTGAGAAAACCGCAGGAAGAATGTGTCAACTATGTCCTGACGGACAACATCGCAAGCGGCTCCGTTGAAGGCCACGTCCAAGGACGTGGCCTTCGTGCATGTGGCGCATGCATCTCGGGTGGGTTATGCGGGTTATGGGGTTGTGTCAGCGTGCTTACTGCCGGTTCGGCTGAGAACGTCCCAGCCGGTGATGATGAAGCGTCCTCCGGTGGCGTAGTGCCATCGCTGAAGACCACGGTCGGGAGAACACCTAAAGTCTGTAGCGATCAAACTTGATGTTCTGGTGCTCTACTAACGAGAGGCCACTACCATCCTTTGGTTGTTGGGGCGGCTAGCTTAGGGTACACTTAATTTATGCGACTTCTTTAGGGTATTAGTATCAAGTTCTAAAAGCGTGCACTTTGTATGTGAAAGCATGATGGAGCAGGTATGAGTGTGATTATGGCGGTCGTTGAGAGTGTAAACCAAGGAGTTTCAGAATGATAAAAGATAACACACCGACACAATTTTTTACAAAACTAGCGATTTCTGTAGCCCTGTCGTTTGTTGTCTATTTGTGCCTTCATTTGTTAGGGGTTCAAGACGGAGTTAGTGGTGGCATTTCTGCTTCCGTGGCGGGATTTTTGTTTGTTTTTCTTCTTCACATGCCTCCTCGACGTAGCGCGCCAAACAAATAATAAGTAGCCGTCCCTTGATGTGCATCGATTCCGGCGGCGCTCACTGAGCGATTCTTTGAAAAAATTGCGTCAGTGACGCGGTCCAGTAGTCGCAGGGCGGAAAAGGATGTCTCCGTATAAGGATAATTCCTATTGCAAATGAAACCTTGTTCATAACCTTCACGATGGATTACCCCCAAATTTTGGTGCCTATTCCCACCGCGCGCTCTGTTCTGTAAGCTAACCCTGCCCTAAATTGACGTTTGTCTTGGCCTGGCCTGTTGATGGGTCATGCCTTAGCACACAGGATGGAGTACACACGTATGTCTTTGCGTTTAGTAAGCAGTCCGCGGCGATGGACTGCAGCATTGTGTTCGTTGTTGTTTGCGGTGTCCCTGGCCGCTTGCTCAGGTGGGACGGGTTCGGACCCTGCAAGCAGTGAGGCCATGTCCGGAAGTGACACCAAGGCAGGCTTCCACGTCACGGACGTGGCCGGGCGCGACGTGGCTTTTGAGAAGCGCCCAGAGCGTATCTTGCTGGCAGAAGGCCGCGGACTCTTTGCCACCTCGCTGCTGAATAAGGAAGAGCCGCTGCACAACGTGGTTGCGGTGGGTAATGACTTCCACAGTGCCGCACCGAGCTACGAGGCCAAGTTTGCGGAAGAAAACGCCGGTTACAAGGACCTGCCGCGGGTGGGTCACATCGCCAAGGGTGATGTCACGGTCGAAAACCTGCTGTCCTTCAAGCCGGACGTAGTGGTGATGACCCTCGACCACAAGAAGGCCGCAGAATCCAACGGCTTTTTGGACAAGATGGACCAGGCAGGCCTGAAGTACGTGTTCACGGACTTTAGGCAAAAGCCCCTGGAGAACACTCCGAAGTCCATTGAGGTCTACGGCAAGCTCTTTGACCGCGAGGACAAGGCCGCGGAGTACACGGAGTTTTACACAAAGAAGGTCGAAGAGATTTCCCAGCGTGCGGCGAAGCTCAAGGACAAGCCCACCACCTTCCTGTGGCGTGCTGCTGGCCTGAAGGACTGCTGTGCCACGGTCAAGGAATCCAACCTCGGCGACCTGGTGGTGGCTGCAGGTGGCACCAACCTTGCCGATTCTCTCTTGGACACCGAATCCGGTGACCTCACCCCAGAGAAGGTTGTTGAGCAAAATCCTGAGCACATCATTGCTACCGGTGGATCCTGGGCCAAGGATCCGGATAAGCCAGAGGTCCTGCCACACGTGGAACTCGGTTACGGCGCTTCCCCAGAGACGGCCACTAAGACCCTGAAGGGCCTGCTGGCTACCCCTGGCTTTAACGAGCTGCGCGCACCGAAGGAAGGCGACCTGCACGCGGTCTACCACCAGTTCTATGACTCCCCGTTCAACGTCTTTGCCCTGGAACAATTTGCCGTGTGGCTGCACCCGGAGGAGTTTAAGGACCTGGACCCGGAGGCGGACTTTGCCGCCTTCCACAAGCAGTGGCTGCCATTTGAGCTCTCCGGCACCTTCTTTGCCACCCTGAACGGCTCCCACAGCTAATGCGCAGGCCTGCTCACTGGCCTGCACAAAAGGAGGCAGCAATGACTCAGACGCTTAATCAAGACGCGATTATTGCGCAGTATCGACGAGCCAGTGCCCGCAAGGTGGCCATCATTGTGACGCTGACTCTGGGAGCAGTGGTGGCCTTTGTGGTGGCTACGATCATTGGCCCAGTGGATTTAAGCGTGCGTGATGTCGCTCAGGGCATCTTCCGTCCGGATAGCGTGGATAGCACCACCCGTACGGTGCTGTGGACTTTACGACTACCGGCATCGGCCATGGCGGTACTCATTGGGGCATCGCTGTCACTATCCGGCGCCCACATGCAAACTATTTTGGACAACCCGCTGGCAGAGCCATTTACCCTTGGCATCTCGGCGGCCGCAGCCTTCGGAGGCGCTGCCTCCATCGTGCTGGGGTGGTCCTTAGTGTCGCACCCGCAGTTTAATTTGGCGGCAGTGGCGTGGGCATCGGCCCTGCTGGCTGTGGCCATCGTGGCAGGTGCGGCGGTGTGGAAGTCCGCTAGTGCAGAGTCGATGATCCTGCTGGGCATCGCTCTGGTCTTCCTGTTCCAAGCTATGCTCTCGTTGCTGCAATACCGCGCCACCACCGAGGCACTGCAACAAATTGTGTTTTGGACCATGGGGTCGCTGCAGCGCGCGAACTGGGCGGCCAATGGGATTATTGCGGTATCCCTAGCCCTGGCCATCCCGTTCACGGTGGTCAACGGCTGGAAGCTCACCGCGCTGCGTCTGGGTGATGCTCGCGCCGCGGCACTGGGAGTTAATGTCACCCGCCTGCGAGTATCCACGCTGGTGGTGGCCTCCCTGCTGGCAGCCAGCGCGGTGGCCTTTGCCGGCATCATCGGCTTTGTGGGTCTGGTCGGCCCGCATGTTGCCCGCATGTTGGTGGGTGAGGACCAGCGCTACTTTGCCCCAGCTGCCATGGCTAGTGGCGCCATATTGTTGGCCGGGGCGCACGCGGTGTCTATCAGCATGGTTCCAGGCATTGCGATCCCGATTGGCATTATTACCGCCCTGGTGGGTGTGCCTTTCTTCGTGGGGCTGGTGCTCTTCCGCAAGCGCGGAGCCTGGGGGTAGTCGATGTTAACCATTACAGATCTGCATGTCTCTTATGGTCGACGCCAAGTTCTCCGCGGGATCAGCGCTGGCTGTGGTGAGCCCGGGACGGTCACCGGCCTTGTGGGGCCCAACGCTGCCGGCAAGTCCACCCTGGTTAAAGCGATTGCAGGGGTGTGTCCCATTGCCTCAGGCCAGGCCCAGGTGGAGCTCGACGGCACTGTTTTGAAGGGCCGGGCTCGCCAACGCGCGCTGGGCTATGTGCCCCAGGATGTGCTTTCCAGCGCGAGCCTTACGGTTTTTGAGTCCGTGGTCATTTCTGCCCGCGGTGCCGTCGAGGACCCCTTGACCGCCAGTGCCGAGGCCCTGGAACGGCTGGGCATAGCCGGCCTGGCGCAGCGCAGTGTGCGTGAGCTCTCCGGTGGACAGCGCCAGCTCGTGGCCGTGGCCCAGATGTTGGTGCGACGCCCCCACGTGCTGCTGCTGGATGAGCCCACCTCCGCCCTGGACCTGCGCCACCAGGTTGAGCTGCTGCAGCTCACCCGCCAGGAAGTCCGCAAGCGTGACGCCGTGGCCCTGGTGGTCTTGCACGACCTCAACCTGGCTGCGCGGTACTGCGACCAATTGCTTGTGCTTGCCGATGGCCAGGTGGTTGAGCACGGCACTCCTGCCCAAGTCCTGCGGGCCGACCTGCTAGAACAGGTCTATGGCCTGCGGGCCCGCGTGCTTGATGATGAAGGTACACCCGTGGTGTGCCCCGTCGCCACGGACATGGGCTAGGCGGCCGAGGCTTCGCGCGTCACAGCTCCTTCTGGAACGTCTCGGCGGACTCCTTCAAAGACTCTTCGAGTTTCACCAGGTCCTGCAGCGCCGCCTCGGACCGCGGCGGCGCCACGATCATGACCGAGGAGTCCAACCCCGCCTGAAGCTCCCGGGCCCGGGTGATCTCCGCATCCAGCTTCAATCCCAGGAGAAGGAGCGTGTTCGCGATCACCAGGCCGATGAAGCCGGCAATAAGACCACCCAGCGCTCCATAGGACCCCACGTTATAAAAGTTCTGCCAGTACACCCGCACCAGCAGACCCACTGCGGTGATGGACACCAACGCGAACACAGAACCGCTGGTCAGCCAACGCACGCGCCCGTAACGGACATTGGGTGCGAAGTGGTACAGCAGGGCGATCAAGATAATCGAGGCGCCGAAAATCACAGGCCAGCGCACATACACCCATACCGGCAGGAACGTATCAAGGATGAAGGCGCTGGCGCTTTCAATATGCAATGGCTCGGAGAACCTTCCTAGCAGCGGCTGCAGAATATCTTGACTGAAGAAAAACGCGATGGCGATCATCACCAGTCCGATCACCAGGGCAATGGTCAGTCCCCACATGGTCAGCCACGTCCGGACAATGCTGCGCCCCTCGGCCCGCCCATAGAGGCCATTGGCATTGCGGGAAAACGCGCGCACGTAGGCCGAAGAGGAAAACAGCGCGAAGAGCACGGATACAACCAGCGCAATGAGTGATTGCTGCGTGGATCCGATAATCAAGGAAATGGCGCGGTGGGCATTGTCCTCGAAATTGTCCGGCACGTTGGTGCTGATGAAGTCGTTCGTGATGTCCGTGACCTGCTCCTTATTGTGGGAGAGCACCAGGGTGACGATGGAATAAAACGCCGTCAGGGTGGGCACGGTGGTCAGCAGTGTGAAGAAGCTCAGCGTGGCACCGCGGTCCATCAGACCGTTAAAGAAGGTCTCCACGAATAATCTGCGGGTGATCAGCGGCCAGGCTTTCCATTGAAGCCGACGCTGAGGCTTGCTGACCTGCCGGTAATACTCCTGAGGCGACAGCGTGGCAATGGTGGAGCCGCCCTCGGCCGGCAGGATGAAGGAGCTTACATCGGAATCTTTCGCGGTCATCGCGCTTTAATCTACCTGCTGGAACAGCGCGGGGGCGGCAGACACACGCCCCGCGCTGCGCTGCCGCGTCGCTGTGCTGGCTGCGCAGAGTCCGCGGTGTGCTGGCTCGGCGGCGCTCAGCGCGCTACTGCTCCTGGCCCTGAGCCGGGTGGGACTTCCATCGCGGAACGGCGTTCTCATCGGTCTGCTGCAGGTTCAGATCCAGCACAGGAGCGGGAACACCAAACGCGTCCACCAACACCTGAGACCACGGTCCCAAAGAATCCACCAGATCGTTCAGGGACGCGCGAGCCTGCTTCGTGCGCTGAGCCGACAACATGCCCTGCTCCAAATACCAGGCGGCATTCCTCACCACAAGATCCATGAAGTACACGTCACGAACCTGCTCGAACACCTCGGTGGCTTCCTCCGTGTCCAGGTTGGACTCCGCCTCCAGCAGTGCCTCGAACAAGATGCGGTCGATGTGCGCCTGAGCTACCGTCAACAGGTGATCCTGGGCGCGGTCCACAATCTTCGCCGCCTCGTCCACTGGTGCCTTCTTCGCCGCACGCAGACGGCGCGCCAGCGAGAGCATCAAGCGGTCCTCACGCTCGGTGAGCAGCTTGACCTGCGTCGCCGGGTCAAACAGGGACGTCTCCTCCGAATCGGAGAACGTATCCATCAAGTTCTGCACAATCTTGTCCGCAGCCGTGCGGCGGCGTAGCAACGAGCTGAAGTTATCCAAGCCGAAGCGCACCATCTCCAGGTTGGACATGGAGCTCAGCTCCTTGGCGAAGCCCGTCATCAGCTCCTTCGCGGCCAGCTGAAGCATCACCACATTGTCGCCCTCGAAGGTGGTGAACACATCCGAGTCCGCCTTAAACGTAGTCAGAAGGTTCTCCGCCATGTAGCCGGCACCACCACACGCCTCACGCATCTCCTGAATGGTGTCTGTGGCGTGCGCCGTGTTCGCCACCTTCAACGCCGCTGCGTGTGCTTCCACCTCGCGCTGGTTGCTCTGCTGCTCCTTATCGGCCGTCGCGGGATCCAGCCCCAACTGTTCCAGCTCGTGTATACGCGCAATCAAGTGATTCGTCGCCAACTGCAGCGCATAGGCGCGCGCCACGCGTGGAATCAGACGCAGGCGATGCTGGCGGTATTCAATCAGTCGCGTTTCTGGGAGGCTGTCATCGGGAGCGAACTGTCGGCGTCGGTTTGCATAGGTCACACCAATCGCCAACGCGGAACGGGCAGCAGCACCCGCAGCAGCACCCACGGTCACACGTCCACGCACCAACGCGCCCAACATCGTAAAGAAACGACGATTCGGGTTCTCGATCGGGGAAGAATAGTTACCCTGCTCATCCACATCACCGAAACGGTTCAGCAGATTCTCACGAGGCACACGCACATTCTCGAAGAACAACGTGCCATTATCCACGCCCTTCAGGCCACCCTTGTAGCCATGGTCGCCAATACGCACGCCCTCCACGGCGGAGCCGTCATCCTCGCGGATACGCACCACGATGCAGTGCACGCCGTGGGACTCCTCCACACCCGGGGTGAACAGCTGGCAGAACACCGCAGCGAAACGGCCATCGCGGGCAGCGTTACCGATGTAGGCCTTCTCCGCGGACCAGGTGGGGGAGTTGATGATGAACTCCTGAGTGTCCGGGTCATAGTGCGCCGTGGTTTCCAGCGACTGCACATCCGAACCGTGGCCGCGCTCCGTCATCGCGAAGCAACCCAACGCCTTCAGATTGATCAGATCCTCCACGAGCTGCTTGTGGCGCTCCGTGCCCAAGTTGCCCACGGCGCCGCCCCACAGGCCCCACTGCACACCAGACTTCACCATCAGAGACAGATCCACGTGCCCCAGCATCTCGATGGAGGTCAGGCAGCGGCCGGTCTCGCCCGTGCCGCCCTGGTCCTTGCGGAAGGAATCCTGCGGAAGGCCGGACTCCAAGATTGCCGGCAGCTTGTCCGTGATGTAGGCACGGGAGTCTTCCAGGTTCAGGTCCACGCGGGGCAGCATGTCTGGATCACTGAGAGTGTCACGCATGATCGCGCGGGCTTCGGGGAAGCTGCCGTCCAAGACGGTCTGCAGGTCCTGGGTGACCTGCGCCAGCAGTTGCGGATCCTCCTGGACGTTCAGCTTGGCGGGAGCCTTCTGGGAGCGACGCACAGAGCCCTTCGACTGGTTGCCGCGGGTGGAGGCGCTAGTGCTTTTCTCCCCCAAAGGGGTCTGTGGTGAAGAACTAGTGACATTATTATTGTGAGTCATGGCACAAGGTTACATGCGAAACACTACAGTGAGGAAGGCCTGACTAAAATTTAGTTGACGAGGTGGGAGCAAAGATTTATGACACAACACCACGAACAGAGTGACAACAGCAGCAGAAACAACAATGCTGCGGCACATGACACGCCCCAGAATGCGAGCCAGCACACGACCACTGCGAAGCAGCAGCGGCGCCCCAAGAATTACTGGATCTTGGTGGCCTTCGCGGTCTTCATTGTGGCCTGGGGAGGCAACGAATTCACACCCATGATGGTGTTTTACCGCCAGGAACATGTCTTCGGAGCCGTGTTCGTGGAGTCCCTCCTGGCGTGCTACGCAGCCGGAATTGCGATTTCCCTGCTGCTGTCCGGTCCGCTCTCGGACCGCTTCGGCCGCAAGATCGTGATGCTGCCAGCGCCGCTTATCGCACTGGTCGCCAGCCTGCTGATCGCCGTCGGTGAGGTTAATGAGCCGTTGATCTTCACCGGCCGCGTGCTGTCCGGTATTGCCATCGGTTCGGCCATGACCGCCGGTGGCTCGTGGATCAAGGAGCTGTCCAACCCCCGGCTGGATCCCTCCGCACGCCCCAACTCCGGCGCTAAGCGCGCCACCATGTCCCTGACCGGTGGCTTCGCCCTGGGCGCGGCGTTGGCAGGATCCCTGGCGGAATGGGGACCTGCGCCGGGCCAGACCACCTACGTCATCCACGCCATTCTTGCCGCCGTGGCGATGTTCGGTTTGCTGTCCGTGCCAGAAACCAGGCAGAGCGCGCACCTGAAGGTCAAGGGCTCCCTGTGGTCCGACCTGCTGGTGCCCACTGCCCGTCACCCTCGCTTCCTGCTGGTGGTTCTGCCCATCGCCCCATGGGTGTTCGGTTCCGCCGGCGTGGCCTACGCCATCATGCCGTCCCTGGCCCAGAAGGGTGTGGAGTACCCCATCGCCTTCTCTGCTCTGGTGACGGCACTGTCCCTGGCCACCGGTTTTATCGTGCAGCAGTTCGTGCACCTTTACACCAGCCCGCGGGATGCCCGCGGCCCACAGCTCGGACTGGTGCTGGCCTTTATCGGCATGGCCCTGGCGGCCTATGTGTCCGAGAATGTCACCAGCTGGGGTGTGCTGGCCGTGGCTATCATCCTGGGACTGGCCTACGGTATCTGCCTGATCTCCGGCCTGGGTGAGGTTCAGCGCCTCGCCGGCCCAGATGACCTGGGTGGACTGACAGCTATTTTCTACACGGTGACCTACATCGGCTTCTTCTTCCCGATGATCCTGCGCCGCCTGAACGACTGGTTCACCTACCCGATGATGCTGGGCTTCGGCGCCGTGATGGCCGCCCTGTTCTTCGTGGTAGTGACGGCTAATTCGAAGAAGTTCCTGCCGGAGAATCCTCAGGATTCCCAGTAGCGCCAGCCTCAGGCGCGACAGCGCTGACCGCGCCAGCCTCCGGCGGAATGGCGTTCTGCAGCGCGATGGAGCGCGCAAGTCGCGCGTAGCGCAGCTCCTGCTCGCGCAAGCGAATGTACGTGGACATCGTGACGAACATGAACGCCACAATCAGCCCGTAGAGCAGCAGATCCGTCCCGCGGGACACACCCATCCAGCGCGCCACCACGGTCAGGTCGTCGGGACGGATGATAGCCCACACGCTGGCCAGAAGAAACAGCACAAAGCCAATCTTCACGCCTGCCTTGGCGCGCGCCTTTCGTCGGTTTTGGAGGAAGTACAGGACCAGGCCGATCACGGCCACCAGCAGGATCAGCTGAATGAGGGTTGTTCCAATGCTCATAGCTTTTTCTCGATCACGGCAACTTTCTTGCGATAAACCCATCGGCCACGATGTTCACACCGTTGAGGAGGCTTTGCCCCTTGGACATGGAGTATTCCGTGTACAGAATATCGACCGGCTCCTCAGAGACCCGCCACTGATTGTCCACCATCGCCGTGACGAATTCGGAGGCGTGGCTCATGCCGTTCATGCGCAGGTTCAGGTCGTCCGCCACGCGCTTGTTGAACACGCGCAGCCCGTTGTGAGCATCGGAGAGTCCCAGCTTGCGCGTGGTGGGGGACAGCAGCACCACGGTCTTCAGCACGATCCGCTTCAGCAGCGGCACTTGGGAGTTGTCTTGCCCGCCAAAACGCGTGCCGGTGATGATGTCTACCTCTTCGGTGCGCAGGCGTTCCAGCATACGGACGACGTCTTTCACTTGGTGCTGGCCGTCGGCGTCGAAGGTGACGAAGTAACGCGCACCCGGTTGATTTCGCGCGTATTCCACACCGGTTTGGATCGCTGCGCCCTGGCCGAGGTTCACGGGGTGGTTGGTGAGGTGGGCGCCGGCGCGGTGAATCTCTGTGGCGGAGTGGTCGGCGGATCCGTCGTTGACGGCCACGATGTTGGGGAAGGTGGGCAGGGCGTTGCGGATGACGTCGCCGATCACGGTTGCTTCGTTGTAGCAGGGAATGATCAGCCACACGTCGCGGTTGTCGCGCCCCGCGGCGGGCTGCTCATGGGTGTGTGTGTCAGTGTGTGTCATGTTTCAGCGGTGGAAGAGGATGCTGTACACGCGTGTCAGTGTTGTTCTGGGGAGCGCGCGGTACAGGCTTCTGGCAAGTAGGTTCAATATAGCCCGTGGCCGGGTGATGAGTCCGTAGCGACGCAGGTTGGCTTGCATGACGCGTTCTGCCGCGAACATATCCTTGCCGGTGCGGCGGTCGAACATGGCCTCCGACGCCCGGAAGTACGTCAGCGGCTCAGGCTGGTTGTGCAGGGTTTTCCCGGCGGCGATCATGCGGGCCCACAGGTCGTAATCCTCCATCAGGTGGACGGGCTGGTAGCCGCCGACCTCCTCCAGCGCCTCGCGCCGCATTATCACCGAGGGGTGGTTCAGCGGCGAGTTGATCCGGGCGTAGCGCACGATCTGCCGGTGCGTTTCCGGCAGGACGCGGGACGTGGTGCCCATCTGCGTGATCGTGTGGATTGCGGTGTGTGCGTCTTTATTTTTTATCCACGACGCCCACATCGCGTCATCGAACTCAGCCACCGATGTTCCCAGGACATCGATGGTGGGGTTGCTGCGCAGGAACTGGACTTGCTTCTCGAAGCGGGTGGGGGCGGCGAGGTCGTCGGAGTCCAGGCGCGCGATGAACTCTTCGGTGCAGTGGGGTAAGCCTTCGTTGGAAGCGGCGGCGCTGCCCTGGTTGTGAGGGGTGAACACGCTGTGGACGGTGCCGCCGGTGGCGGAGTAGGTGGTGATGAAGTCCTCGATGATGTGGCGCAGGTCCTCTCCGATGGGGCCGTCTGCGACGATGACTACCTGGGCGGCGGGCAGCGTTTGTTCCTTCAGGCTGCGCAAGGCCCAGGTGAGGTCTTCGGGGCGGGTGCGGTGGTAGGTGGTGAGGAGAACGGAGACGGGGGCGAGGGTGGTCATGGTTGTGTGAGGTCCTGGGTGGTCGTGGGGGTGGGTGCGGGTGCTGCTGCAGGCGTGGTTGCGCCGTGGGTGGGTGCTGTGGCGTGTGCTGCTGCGCGCCGCGCTGAGAGCGTGAGCACCGTCAGGTGAACGATCACTCCGATCAGCGGGGCCACGCCGAGTGCCAGGATGGAGCGCCATTCTGGTGTGCCGTCCCAGCTCAGCACCACGATGGCAGCGACGGTGGAGATGATCCAGCCCAGGGAGTAGAGCGCGTGCTTATCCGCGGCGAGGGCGGCGCTGCCCGTGATCATCAGCACTGCGGTGGACGCGGAGGCCAGTGTGAGGGCGGCCAGGACCCACTGATCAGAGATCAGCTCCTCCCGGAAGAACAGACGCATGATCGGCTGGGCCAAAAAGTAGGCGGCCACGCTGCCCACACCACCCAGCAGAAGTACTGCGGCGATGGGCTTCACAGCTGCCGAGAGGATGGTGTAGCGATTCTTCGTGAAGTGCACAATCAGTGCCGGCTGGAAGCGTTGGAGCGGGACCAGGATCGGGGCGCGAGTTAGTGTGACGGCGGTGATGGTGGCGGCCAGTGCGCCGCCGGCCACGGAGGCATCCGTGGTGAACTTCAACAACACGCTGAATCCGGTGATCATGACCGCGTTGGCACCGGAGGCGACCATGGCTTGCAGCACGCGGCTGAGGAAGGGGCGGAAACTCACGTCGGCCCTGCGCGGCAGCAAGGCGCGCGTGGCAGGGGACAGCGCAAGGACAGCGAGCCACGTCGCCGCGCCCAGTACCGTGACGATGAGGAACGCCAGCAGATCCCACCCCATCCACCAGGCCACGGCCGCCAACGCCAAGCGGATGCCGGAATCCACGCTGATGAGCACCGCGAAGGCTGTCCAGGCCTGGGCTGCGGACAGCAGGCCGCAGACCGTGGCCTGGAAGGCATAGCTGAGCAGGCCGAGCGTCAGCAGGCCCACTCCCCATCCTTCCAGGTGGGGACTAATATCCGACGCCCACAACGGCCCCGTGGCCAACGCCAAGAGTCCCGTCACGCCAGCAATGATGGCCGTCACCACGAGCGGGCGCGCAGTGGGGGAGGCCTGCGCGCTGCGCTCTTGTGCGAACTTCCCCTGCGCGTTGCGCTCTTGTGTGGACTGGCCCTGCGCGCCGCGACCCTGCGCATCCTGCGCCGCAGTCACCGCGCGCGTGGTCTCCTGCATCAACCCGTCCAGCACACCAGTCAGCGCGAAGAAGAGGCTCCAATAGACCATAAAGGCCTCGTAGCCCGCGGTATCCATCGCGCGGCCAGCAACTGTCAGCACGGCATAGCCGGCAAGTGCCACGAACACCGTGGCGAGCGTCATCGCTTTCATAGGCTGCAGGACTCTCCCGCCGGCAAATCACGCAACGCCTGCTCATCCAGCTCAGGGCGTGGATGATCCGGGGACTCTGGGAAGGCGGGAAGCTGGGGGGAGTGAAGCCAGGCGTCGAATATCATATCGGCAGCCTCACCCGACACGCCGCGCAAGCCAGCGATCGTGCGGCGCACCATGTTCTCCCAATCGCTGGTCTCCACCAGTCCCGTGCGGTGGTCGCGGGTCCACTGTGTCAGCAGATCGAAAAAGGCCTCGTCGCCCAGCAGCACACGCACAGCATGCACCGCCAACGCACCTCGCTTGTACACGCGATCATCGAACATGTCCTGCGCGCCGGGATCCACCAGCACCATATCCTGCGGCTTGGCCCGCAGTCCCTGGTAGTGAGCCCACGCGTGATGAGCAGCGGGGATACCGCGGGAATGCTCGAACCACAGCCACTCCGAGTAGCACGCGAAGCCCTCGTTGAGCCAAATATCTGACCACTCCACCAGACCCACGGAATTGCCGAACCACTGGTGCGCCAGCTCGTGGGCGATGAGGCGCTCGTACGTGCCCTGACCATCCGCGTGGTTGCAGCCGAACATGCTCAGCGCCTGGGCCTCCAGGGGGATCTCCAGCTCCTCGTCCGCGATGACCACCCCGTACTCTGGGAAGGGGTAGGGGCCGAACATCTGGCTGAAGGCCTCCACCATGGCGGTCTGCTGGGCGAAGTCCTTCTGAACCTTCTCCCGGATCTCCCGGGCTTCCGGCGTGCCGGCGGGAAGCCACGCGTACACCGGCACGGTCTTGCGGCCGATCGTCGCGGCGGGCAGTTCGTGGCGCTGGAAGGGGCCCACGTACACGGCGGCGAGGTAGGTGGACATGGGGTAGTTCACCTCGAACACGCGCGTGGTGGACGCGCCCCGGGAGCGTTCGCTGCTGAGCTGGCCCGTGGCAAGGGCGGTGGTGTCCCGGCTGGCCGTGATCGCGATCCGGTAGGTCGCTTTCTCATCCGGGGTGTCATCGCAGGGGAACCAGGAGGCGGCGCCGGTGGGTTGGCCGGCGACCAGCGCGCCGTGGGTGGTTTCCTCCCAGCCCACGTCGCCCCACTGGGAGGGCAGGGGGCGAGGGGTGCCGCTGTAGCGGATGCTGAGGTCGAAACTCGTGTCCTCCGGTAGTTCCGCGTCCATCGTGATGTGTAGCTTGTTGTTGCTGTGGCGGAAACGTTTAACCGACGCCCGCGGTCCGCCTCCGTAGACACGGAGGCTGACCTTGGATACCTTCAGCGTGCTTGCTAAGTCCAGGCTGAGCGTGGTGAGCGCCCGGTAGTTCTCGACCGTCAGCACAGCGGTGGCCTGGAGGTGGTTGGGGCCCACGTTGTAATCCAGGTCCAGGGAGTAATGCAGGACGTGGAAACCCAGGTTGTAGTCAATCCCCGTGTAGGGGTCCCGGGGTCCAGAAATGGAAGAGCTGCGATGCGGACGGGAATAAGTCACACATCGCAGCCTAGTGGGCTCTCCGCTGCAGACCAACTATCATGCCCGAAAATAGCCGAAGTCATGAGGGCTGGTGGGGTGGCGGCCAGCCGCAGGGGATTGCCGCAGGGCCTAAGAACTCAAGCCGAACTGACGACCCAGCTCCGTGGCGGAGCCCACCAGCGTTCCAGCCTGAGCATCCTGGTAAGGATCATTCTCCGGCTGTGGGTGGGACTCGGCGGTGCCCAGGCCCCTGGTCATGACTGGCCAGTAGGCGCGCATGTCATCCTGCCAGTAGCCCCACTGGTGGGTGCCCTGTGGGCGGAAGTTGTAGGTCACAGGGATTCCCAGGGCGTTCGTCTTGGCTGCCAGCTCGTGGGTACAACCGTTGGTTGCTGCCTCGATTGCGCCACCTTCCACGAGGACCGTGGCGGTGGCCCTAAGTTCGTTGTGGATGCGTGGGGCGGACAGGATGTCATACGGCCCAGCCAAGCCGGTGGCGTTGGACACGTAGATGTTTTCCTGGCCACGGAGCTTCTCGGCATTCAGCAGAGCGTCATTGTAGCGAGCCCTCTCCGAGAATGGGCCGCCCCACATCGTCTGCATGTTGGTGCCGCCACGGTTCAGGGTGATGTCAATGAAGGCAGGGCCCAGGCCGGTGGTTGCGGAGGCACAGCCGGAGAAGGAACCGATCGTGTCGTACAGGCCCTTGTGGTGCTGGGCGTAGTTCAGCACCGTGCTGCCGGACATGGACAGACCCGCGATGCCGCGCTTGCCGTTGGCCTTCAGCGCAGGCTCAATGGCCTTCGGCAGTTCCTGGGTCATGAAGGTTTCCCACAGTTGCTTTCCGCCCAACTCTGGCTCCTCGTTCACCCAGTCCGTGTAGTAGGAGAACGCTCCGGACATAGGAATCACGATGTTAGCGCCGATGCCGGGGGACTTGGTGGCTTTAAGGGTGCCCGAGTCCAGGCCCTTGTCTCCGTAGAGAGCCTCGTAGGGGTTTCCGCCAAAGTACTCGATGACGTCCGTCTGGACGATCCAGTTGGCTCCGCCCTCGCCACCGTCAGCGCCATTGAGCAGGTACTGGGTGGGAGCGTTATCCCGCTGAGCTGGGTTGCGAGGCTGAATGACGGCCACCGGCACCAGACGATTCATCGTGTGGGACTTGATGACGTACACGTGGACGTTATCGAACGGCCGGAATTCCTTGTCTTCGGTGTGAGCAAGGATATTCCGGAACTTCTTGATCTTCTCCACCCACGGGGCTGCCTGGATAGGCTTTTCTTCGCGGTTCGAGTCAACCCACTTCATGGAGTCATTGCCCTCGAACTTTCCGGCGAAGAACTCGTCGTCCATGGCGACGATCTCACCGGCAGGAACGGTACCGGAGTACTGATCGCCAGCGATCTGGTCGACAGGCGTGCCGGCCGTGGCGGGTGCAACGGAGGCGATGGAAACTGGTGCCAGCGCAGCCAGGGTGGCTGCGGTTACGCGGAAAATGCTTCGCTTCATCGTGTAGGTCCTTATATTTATATGTGGGATGTCCTCTATGAAGAGTGTCAGTAACGCTGGCTCCAGTGGAGGCCTAAGCCGCGTAAGCAACAGCGTTGTCTACAGCCTTAACGACTGCTCAGGCGGTGATATTACCGCGCATTCAGTATTCTGTCAGCTTTTTTTCTCTTACGGGGGCAAAATAGATGGGAGGGGTGAAATGTTTTCCTTGATCCTCCCAGGGAGGACAATAAACGCCCAGGCGCGTACGCTGGTTAAGCGTGAGTGAACATTATGACGTAGTAGTACTCGGAGCGGGCCCAGGTGGCTACGTCTCCGCCATCCGCGCAGCCCAGCTCGGCAAAAAAGTTGCCGTGATTGAAAAGCAGTACTGGGGTGGAATCTGCCTCAACGTAGGCTGCATCCCCTCCAAGGCCCTGCTGAAAAACGCCGAAGTTGCCCACATCTTCAACCACGAAGCCAAGACCTTCGGTATCTCCGGCGACGTATCCTTCGACTTCGGCGTAGCCCACAAGCGTTCCCGCAAGGTCTCCGCCAGCATCGTCAAGGGCGTGCACTACCTGATGAAGAAGAACAAGATCACCGAAATCAATGGTCTTGGCTCCTTCACCGACGACCACACCATCGAGATCACCGATGGGGAGGACGCCGGCTCCACCATCACCTTCGACAATGCCATCATCGCCACCGGCTCCGTTGTCCGCTCCCTGCCGGACGTGGAAATCGGCGGCAATATCCTTTCCTTCGAAGAGCAGATCCTGAAGGAAGAGGCTCCCGAGTCCATGGTCATCATCGGCGCGGGCGCCATCGGCATGGAATTCGCCTACGTGCTGGCGAACTACGGAGTGGACGTCACGGTCGTGGAGTTCATGGACCGCGTGCTCCCCAACGAGGACAAGGACGTCTCCAAGGAAATCGCCAAGCAGTACAAGAAGCTGGGCGTGACCCTCAAGACCGGCCACAAGACCACCGCCGTGCGCGACCTGGGAGACTCCAAGGGTGTGGAGGTGGATATCGAATCCGCCGACGGCTCCAAGTCCGAAACACTCAAGGCCGAGCGCGTCATGGTATCCATCGGCTTCGCTCCCCGCACCGAGGGCTACGGCCTGGAGAACACCGGCGTGAAGCTCACCGAGCGTGGCGCCATCGACATCGACGACGAGATGCGCACCAGCGTGGACCACATCTTCGCCATCGGCGACGTGACCGCTAAGCTGCAGCTCGCACACGTCGCGGAGGCTCAGGGTGTTGTGGCGGCGGAAGTGATCGCCGGTGCCGAGACCGAGCTGCTGGGTGACTACATGATGATGCCCCGCGCTACCTTCTGCAACCCGCAGGTGGCCTCCTTCGGCTACACCGAGGACCAGGCCAAGGAAAAGTTCGAAGGCCGCGAGATCAAGACCGCTAGCTTCCCCTTCACCGCCAACGGCAAGGCCGCGGGTCTGGCCGAAACGGCTGGCTTCGTGAAGATCGTGGCCGACGCCGAGTTCGGCGAACTGCTGGGCGCACACATGGTCGGCGCGAACGTGTCCGAACTGCTGCCGGAGCTCACCCTGGCACAGCGCTTCGACCTCACCGCCGAGGAAATCGGCCGCAACGTGCACACCCACCCAACTCTGTCCGAGGCGATGAAGGAAGCCGCCGAAGGCATCATGGGTCACATGATCAACCTCTAAGCATGTGATGCCGTGAGCGCCGGGCGGTGATATTACCGCGCGCACCGTGCACCCAGCCGCCCCCTCCTGTGGGGGCGGTTTCTTTATGTATTTTTACCTATACCCGCATGCATCGGGTGAGTTTTCGTGGAACGGTGGAGCGGCGGCGTCGAATTATAAATGCAGGTAGGGGCAACAACGGGGGATTATTCAGGGGGTAAAAACACACAGGTAATTGTTGAGGAATGTGGCGGACACTTACATTGTGTCAAGAAACTATAACGTTGGTGTCGCCCATCTACCTTCGCGGATCGTGGCCCCGCAGCCGCCCGGACGCCGCGAAGCGTGGACACCCCGACCGAAAGAGGACTCTATGCGACTCACCACCCTCACAGCACGCCGCATCGCCAGCGCGGCTCTTGCCGTGCTCGCAGCTGTTGGACTCAGTATGCCCGCCGCCTCCGCAGCCAACCTCGTGAGCCAGCTCCCCGGTGCATCCGCAGAAGGAACAATCGTCGTCACGGACAGCCCCCGCGTGACCGTCACCGTGGGCCCGAACACGGCAGAGGATCAGAACGTCACTGTCACCGTCAAGAACAACTACGACAGCTCCTTCCGCTGCGCAGCCCCAGGCGCCATCAAGGATGCGGCGAAGAAGCCCGCCGAAGTGCCGAACGTGCTGACCACGGCAGACATCGTGTCCAAGTCCGTGGCGTACTACCGCTCCAAGCCCTTCGTTCCGAAGGACAACCTGACCGTCCCATTCATCGGCGCGCTCCCGATCGGCGAGTTCCTGCAGTTCGTGCCGGAAGGGCTCATCGGCCGGCTCCTGGGCGAGGACATCAATTCCCGCGCCGAGCTGTTCCGCAACTGGGAGAAGGCCCGCCTGGCTGGCCAGGCTGCGGAAATCACGCCATTCACCCTGGCCCCAGATGAAACCAAGGAGATCACCGTCCCGCTGGACGCGCCAGCTTCCGGGCCGCGCACTGACTTCCAGGCAGCCGCCTTGCTGTACTGCGTGGACACTACCAGTAACCCGCAGCAAGCTTACGTGTTCGCGGGCTATGAAAAGACCGAGCCGCCGAAGGCTCCGCAGGGGTCCCAGGGATCGTTGGGAGCCTTGACCCCGCGCGAACCGGCCGGCAATGGCCAGCCTCAGAACCCCTTCGGTTCGCTGGGGTCCCTGGGTTCCTTGAGCTCGCTGGGATCGTCCTAAGTGCGTCAGCCTTCTTCCCCTCGGCTTTCTTACTAGCCACTTCTTCCCCTCTTTTCCGCCCTGAGCCTGCCGGCTCATACATACGAGCCTGCGGGCTCATCACACACACGAGGTGCCATCCATGAGGATCACAACCCTAACCACCGGCCAGAAAACCACCCGCCGTACCCTCGCCACCGTCATTGCGGCAACGGCCGTCCTGAGCGCGGCCGGGCCACTTGCCGGAACTGCCGCTGCTGCGAATGTTGTCCCCGGGGCCAACAACTCAGGCAAGGTTGTCGTGAGCGATTCCACCGCCCTGCAGGTGACTGTCCATGCTGCCGACGCCAGCGCGACCGCCATCACCGGCTCCGTCACCAACACGTCCTCCGATACGTTTACCTGCTCTGGAATCGGTGCTGCGGATCCCAATGCCGGAGGTCCAAGCGCTGGGGACATTGCTCCAGCCGATGTGGTGTTGAAGTCTCAGACGTACTACAAGAACAATCTCTACCGGGAGCTTCCGTCGCTGCCGCTGAACATCTCGGGTCTTCCGATCATCGGCAACTGGAAGCTGGGGGATCTTGGCCTGGGATCGGTGGCATCGATCTTCCAGGAGTTCGGTGGCCTTGCCGGTCAGGCGAACAAGGCCCGTTCCGAGATCTCCGAGGGATACAACCAGGCCCGCGTGGCAGGGCATGCCGGTCAGATCCCCACCTTCACCCTGGCACCGGAGGAGACCCAGAAGTTCTCCGTGGCACTGCCACATCCCACCTCCGGTGCCCGCACGGACTTCGACGCCGCAGCCTTCATCATGTGCACCAAGGATGACACGAAGCAACCTCACCTGTTCGTGGGCTACGAAGAGGGAACCACCGCGCCGACAGTGCTGAACCATGGAACGTTGGGCAGCGCTGGATCTTCTGGGATGAATGCCTTCGGATCCCTGGGGCGCCTATAGAGGGAGTTTGTCGCAGGCACCTGGAGAGGCGTCTGCTCCCGCTGTGACCGTCACAACACTTCTTCGCGCACCGTCATGGTGCGCCCATCAGCACAAGGAATAATTCATGCGTAACACCACTCTTGCCGCAGCAACGGCACTCCTGGCGGCTGTACCCGTGGTACTCAGCCCAGCCGCCACTGCGGAGTCTGCCTCCGCATCTCACAGGGATAGTTCGGCTGTGTTTACCCGCGCCGTGAGCACCACGACCCCCGTGGTGGGCGACACCCTTACCTATGCCCAGCGATTTGTCACCACTGGCGGTAATGAGACCATCCGTAACTGGAGCAACAATCATGATACCTGCCTGCGCTACATCCCAGGATCTGCCACGGTGCAGGTGGGTGCACGGGACGCGGTGGCAGTCCCCGATGCGAACGTGACCGCAGCCGCTGGCCGCACCACCATTCGTTCCACATCGCCGAATGGGGCCTGGATCTACAACCAGGCCAACCCTTACACCCTGGCTGTGAGCTATGAGGTTACGGATTCGTGTAAGCCTGGCGCGCAGCTGCAATCCGGATTCTGGTACGACTACAACGGTTGGATAGGAACGGGCAATAAGAACTACGCTCCTAACCTCTTCAAGGGCGGCCCGGTCGCGGTGGTGCAGGATGGCCATCGGGTGAAGACCTCCCTGAGCCTGGGAGCCGTGGACAGGCTGGTGGAAGCTGGCGCAGAGGTTCCCCTGACAGCAACGCTGGCAGCCACACCAAGGCAAGGCCAAGAGGCCCCGGCAACCCTGGCCGGTAACACCATCACCTTCTTCAATGGCCGGGAAGAGGTCTGCTCCGCGCAGACCGACGAATCCGGAACAGCCACCTGCACCTGGACTCCCGCTGCTCCTGGAACGGCGAACATCAGCGCCCGCTTTGCTCAGAGCGACGACCTATTCGCCGCGGCTACCGAGGCCCAGCCAGTGAAGATTGTTCGAGCTCTCCCCAAGGCACCGAAGGACCTTAGCGTGTCCCCGGAGAAGCTGACGAACGCTCAGCACGCGGTCGTGTCCGGAACCGCCACCCCCGAAGCGCGGATCGAGGCCCTGGGCCCAGGCGGTACGCGCTGCGTAGCCACCGCCGATGATCAGGGACACTTCGAGTGCAACCTCGGCTACCTGCCTGCCGGTACGGGGCACACCATCTCCGTGGCTGAAACTGTCGACGGCGAGCGCTCGCCCGCCGGAGAGCTGATGGTTGACGTGGCCGGCGCTCAGCAGAAGGCCGATGGCTCCACTGCTCTGGGTAGCTCGCAGGGCCTGCTGGCGCAGTTCTTCTCCCTGCTCGGGCCACTGGGCGATCTCCTGGCTCGCCTGTTCCGCTTCTAGCTGGGGAGCCAGAGAGAAATAGCGGGAAAAGTTTTCCATAGTCGCCGCGTGATTTTGGTGTGAATACTAGACTCATAGTCATGACACAGAACGTATTTATCACCGGCGCAGCGCAGGGAATTGGGCGCGCGACGGCACAGCTCCTCGCAGATCGAGGCTGGACCGTCGGCGCCTTCGACATTTCCGACGACTTTTCTTGGGCGACCCACCCAAACATCCACACCGGCACGCTGGACGTGACCGATCCCGACGCCTGGTCCACGGCCCTCGAGGAGTTCGTTTCCGCCCACGGCGGACACTTGGACGTGCTCGTGAACAACGCCGGAATTCTCTATGGAGGCCCGTTCATGGAGGAGGGCTCCTACAAGCGCGATAGCGCCTTGGTGGACGTGAACGTGAAGGGCGTGCTGTACGGCGCTCGTGCGGCGCACCCATACTTGAAGGCGCAGGCTGGTTCGAAGCTTGTGAACATTGCCTCCGCTGCAGCTATTTACGGCACCCCGGACATGGCGGTGTACTCCGCAACGAAGTTTGCGGTTCGCGGCATCACTGAAGCTCTGGATTTGGAGTGGGATCAGGATGACATCACTGTCACGTCCCTGTGGCCGTTGTACGCCCAGACGGGCATGCTTGACGGTGTGGAAACCAGCGGAACCAAGCGCCTGGGTGTTCGCCTGACCGCTGATGATATTGCCTTGGAGGTCGCGAACCTGGTGGAGGCGTCGCGCTCGACGCCTACCAAGGTGCACCACCCCGTGGGCCTGCAGGCGAAGGTGATGTTCGCCGCGTCCCACTTCTCACCAGCGTTCATGACGCGTTTTGTGAACTCCAAGCTGGTGTCCGATCGCAAGATCCGTTTCTAAAAGCACGATCCGCTGGTGGTTACTCGCTGTAGTTGGCAGTGTATGGCGGGTGGCCGCTGGCGATAGAAATGCGGTTGAACGCGTTGATTGCGATAGCCGTCCACTGCGCGGCGGCGAGCTCCTCGTCGTTAAGTACCTGTGCTGCGTCCGCGAGTGCGGAGTTTAAGGCCGGGCCGCTCAACGTTCCGCTGCCCGCGGCGGGGACGGTGAGGGCCTCAGCGACCGTGAGGCACGCGCGCTCCCGCTCGGTGAACACCTCCGCATCGCGCCATGCGGGAAGCAGGTCCAGTTTCAGTGCGGACACTCCCGCGCGTCGGGCGGCGGGGACGTGAACACTCAAGCACGCCACGCAGCCATTGATCTGGGACACACGGATGTTGATGAGCTCGCTGAGCGCGCGGTCGATGCCCGCAGCCTTGCTGGCCTTTCCTACTTCCTTGGTTACCCCAACCATTGCCTTGTAGGTGGCTGGTTGGCTCTTGTCTAGGTAAGGACGATCTGTGGGGGACATAGGGTTTTACCTGCTTTCTTTCGTTGTAACTGTCTCGGTGCGCTCGCCCGGTTCAGGCAAATTCGCACGCGCATGGGGTTCTGGGTTTGTGCGGGGTTTAATAACCCCGTTGGGAAGCTTCGGTGCGGGAAGCCAGCTGAGGCCGTCCGCGTTCTTGCCTGGTCCCCCGTGGCCTACGTAGTCTTTCACGTCACCGAAGCGCTCGGTGCGGGCCTGCCACTGATCACGGAACTCTGTGATCTCTTCGCTGGAGCGGCCTACGAAGTTCCACCACATGACGATGTCCTCGGGGAATGGCTCGCCGCCCAGAAGCACAAGGCGCGCGGGGGAGTCCGACTCATTGCGGATTCTTAAGCGCGTGGCGCCGATTCCGGTGTAGCCGATCGCAGAGACGGGGATGGGAGTGTTTTCCAGTACGATGTTGCCCTCGTCGACCAGGAGTCCATGTTCGAAGTCAGGGTCTACGTCCAGAGTGATGGTGCTGTGGGGATCTACCGTGAGTTCCGCGCCCAGGAGTGGGGTGTGGGTCTCGATGGGGCTGGTGGCCCCTGCGAGGGAGCCGATGAAGACCAGCGCGGAGCCACCCTCCAGAGGGCATGGCGTGGGTGCATAGTGGTCCAGGGCGCGCGGTGCCGTTGAGCGCACGCTGTTGGGCAGTGCCACCCAGAGCTGCACACCGTGCAGGGTTGTGACGTCAGAGGGAGAAGTTTCGGAGTGGCAAATGCCAGCTCCGGAGGTCATCAGGTTCACTTCACCCGGCAGTACCATTCCACGATTGTCACCGGAATCGATATGTTCGATCTTCCCCTCAAAGAGCCAACTGACGGTCTGCAATCCGGTGTGAGGGTGGGGAGCTACGTCCATGCCGCCCGTCGAGGACACATCGGAGGGGCCATAGTGGTCTGCGAAGCACCATGCTCCAATGAGGGATCGCTTCTTCTGGGGAAGCGTCCTGCGTACCGGCATCGCCCGAGGTCCTCCGAGGGGAACCTCCCGGTGGGTGATGATCTCCACATCCGCATAGGTGTCGCTCGTCGACGTAGTGCGACCCTTAGTAGTTTGTCCCTCAGTGGTGTGCCTCTCAGCGGTGAGTTTTTCAGTGGCGCGCTGAGTGTCCGGTTCGCCGCCGGAGGTACAGACCCGTTGGATGGGCTGGGACTCGAGGTTGCTCATACATCCCAATATAGTTGACACATCACAAATCTGCAGGGGGCTTTTACATGCAGAAGCGCCCTGCCTGACGAGTCTCATCAACTCGACAAGGCAGGGCGCCTGTTTAAGAGCTCTCCCGTTACGCTCTCGCCTCGGCCTGTGGCCGGGTAGAGCCTAACGATGAGGGGCTAGGCAGTTCTTAGTGGAACTGGCCTTCCTCGGTGGAGCCCTTCAGAGCGGTGGTGGAGGAGTTTGGATCCACGGTGGTGGCGATCTTGTCGAAGTATCCTGCACCAACCTCGCGCTGGTGCTTCACAGCGGTGAAGCCGCGCTCCTCGGCAGCCTTGAACTCCTTGTTCTGCAGCTCCACGAATGCGGACATCTGGCGACGTGCGTAGCCGTGAGCCAGGTCGAACATGGAGTAGTTGAGGGAGTGGAAGCCAGCCAGGGTGATGAACTGGAACTTGAAGCCCATTGCGCCCAGCTCGTTCTGGAACTTGGCGATCTCCTCGTCCTCCAGGTGTGCGGACCAGTTGAAGGATGGGGAGCAGTTGTAGGCCAGCAGCTGGTCTGGGAACTCAGAGCGAACAGCCTCGGAGAACTTCTTAGCCAGCTCCAGGTCAGGGGTGCCGGTCTCCATCCAGATCAGGTCAGCGTATGGAGCGTATGCCTTCGCGCGTGCGATGCAAGGCTCGATGCCGTTCTGAACGTTGTAGAAGCCCTCGGAGGTGCGGCCGCCGGTCAGGAATGGACGGTCACGCTCGTCAACGTCGGAGGTCAGCAGGGTAGCAGCCTCGGCGTCGGTACGTGCAACAACCAGGGTTGGGGTGTTGGAAACGTCAGCAGCCAGGCGAGCGGAGTTCAGGGTACGAACGTGCTGCTGGGTTGGGATCAGAACCTTACCACCCAGGTGGCCACACTTCTTCTCGGAAGCCAGCTGGTCCTCCCAGTGGGTACCAGCAGCGCCGGCCTTGATCATGGCCTTCTGCAGCTCGTAAACGTTCAGTGCACCACCGAAGCCGGCCTCACCGTCGGCAACGATTGGAACCAGCCAGTTCTCAACGGAGTCATCGCCCTCAACGCGAGCGATCTCATCTGCACGGGACAGCGCGTTGTTGATGCGCTGAACAACAGATGGAACGGAGTTTGCTGGGTACAGGGACTGGTCTGGGTAGGTGTGGCCGGAGAGGTTAGCGTCACCAGCAACCTGCCAACCGGACAGGTACACAGCCTTCAGGCCTGCACGGACCTGCTGAACAGCCTGGTTACCGGTCAGAGCGCCCAGAGCGTTGATGTAGGAGTCGTCGCCCTTGTTGACTGCGTCCCACAGGATCTCAGCGCCGCGGCGTGCCAGGGTGTGCTCCTCAACAACGGTTCCCTGCAGCTCGGCAACCTGCTCTGCAGTGTAATCGCGCTTGACGTTGGCCCAGCGTGGGTTCTCGTCCCAATCCTTCTGGATCTCTGCAGCGGTACGTGCCTTGCCTACGTTAGACATAGAGTGTTCACTTCCTTAACTCAATGAGGTGACTGAGGTGTCGCTTACAAAGCTTACCAACCTGTGCCACGTGGTCAATGCTTCGATAATCCGCGTAAATGCGGTGGGGGTGGGAGAAATCCGCTGCTGACACGCTGGAAAATGCCAGGCGTACTTATGAATGTCAGTATCTCTTGGCATGCCCAAGGTGCCGATCTTACTGGGACAATGGTTTTCAGAGACGCCCCCGCAGGGTGTAATCAGCTGTCCACTCATTACCCCCAAAACGCGCTGAGATTAGCCCGGGGTGGGGGTGATTATGGGGCCCAGTAGAGCCAAGGGCATGCCGAACGTGACTGCCGTCACCTACTCTAAAGAGAGTAAGTTTCCCAGAGATGAAGGAGTCACCATGACCTCTACCCAGCAGACCGAGCGCGTTTCTGCCGGCGGCCTTCAAGTCGCCAAGACTCTGTACGATTTCGTCAATAACGAAGTACTGCCAGCAATTGGCAAGTCCTCAGAGTCTGATCAGAGTGCTTTCTGGGATGGTTTTGGCAAGATTGTTGCGGAGTTTGGTCCTCGTAACAAGCAGTTGTTGGCGAAGCGTGATGAGTTCCAGGCCACGTTGGATAAGTGGTACGCGGAGAATCCTGGTGAGCAGGATGCTGAGAAGTACACGGCGTTTTTGAAGGAGATTGGTTACCTGGTGGATGAGCCGGGTGACTTTGAGATCCAGACGCAGAACATCGATCCGGAGATCGCTGAAACCAACGGCCCACAGCTGGTGGTTCCAGTTCTGAACGCCCGCTTTGCTCTGAATGCTGCCAACGCTCGGTGGGGTTCCCTGTATGACGCGTTGTACGGCACGAACGCTATTTCTGAAGAGGGCGGTGCTGAAAAGGGCACGGGCTACAACAAGGTTCGTGGTGACAAGGTCATTGCGTGGGCTCGTGACTTTTTGGACCGTGCTGTGCCGCTGGCGGAGGGTTCTCACGCTGATGTGACGAAGTACTCGGTGGAGTCCGGTGAGTTTGTTGCTGAGGTTGATGGTGCTCAGGTTGGTTTGAAGGCTCCTGAGGCGTATGTGGGTTACGCCGGGGATGTGGCTGACCCATCCAGCATTTTGCTGCGTAACAATGGTTTGTACATTGACATCCAGATTGATCCTGAGTCCCCCGTCGGCTCTACTGACAAGGCCGGCGTAAAGGACATCATCCTGGAGTCCGCTGTGTCCACGATTATCGACTTCGAGGACTCCGTTGCCGCTGTGGATGCCACCGATAAGACCTTGGGCTACCGCAACTGGTTTGGTCTGAACGCCGGCACCCTGGAGGAGAAGCTGGAGAAGAACGGCAAGACCTTCACCCGTAAGCTCAACGACGACCGTATTTACACGGGTCGTGATGGTGATGAGGTGCGTTTGCATGGTCGTTCGTTGTTGTTTGTGCGTAATGTGGGTCATTTGATGCAGAATCCGGCGATTTTGGATCAGGATGGTGAGGAGATTTTCGAGGGCATTATGGATGGTGTGATCACCACCGCTGCTGCGATTCCTGGTCTGGCTGAGGATAATGAGCGTCGGAATTCTCGTAATGGTTCGATTTACATTGTCAAGCCTAAGCAGCATGGTCCTGAGGAGGTTGCGTTTACGGATGATTTGTTTAACGCGATTGAGGATTTGTTTGGGTTGGAGCGTTACACCTTGAAGGTGGGTGTGATGGATGAGGAGCGTCGTACGACGGCGAACTTGGATGCGTGTATTGCTGCGGTGAAGAACCGTTTGGCGTTTATTAATACTGGTTTCTTGGATCGTACGGGTGATGAGATTCATACGTCGATGGTTGCGGGTCCGATGATTCGTAAGGGTGATATGAAGTCTTCTGCGTGGATGTTGGCGTATGAGGACAACAATGTGGATGCTGGTTTGGCTCATGCTCTGCCTGGTAAGGCTCAGATTGGTAAGGGTATGTGGGCTATGACTGAGTTGATGGCTGAGATGTTGGAGCAGAAGGTGGGTCAGCCGAAGGCTGGTGCGACGACTGCGTGGGTTCCTTCTCCTACGGGTGCGACGTTGCATGCGACGCATTATCACGAGGTGGATGTGTTTGCTGTGCAGGAGCAGTTGCGTGAGCAGGGTCGTCGGGATTCTTTGGGTAAGATTTTGACGGTTCCTGTGGCTGGTGCTGCTGTGGGTGAGGGTTCTGCGACGTGGTCTGAGGCTGAGGTTCAGGAGGAGTTGGATAACAACTGTCAGTCCATTTTGGGTTATGTGGTGCGTTGGGTTGAGCAGGGTGTTGGTTGCTCGAAGGTGCCGGATATTCATGATGTGGATTTGATGGAGGATCGTGCGACGTTGCGTATTTCTTCGCAGTTGTTGGCGAACTGGCGTAAGCATGGTGTGGTGTCTGAGGAGCAGATTGTTGATGCTTTGGAGCGTATGGCTGTGAAGGTTGATGGTCAGAATGCTGGGGATGCTGCGTATCGTGATATGGCGCCTGATTTTGATTCTTCTGTGGCGTTTCAGGCTGCGAAGGATTTGATTTTGAAGGGTGAGCAGTCGCCGTCTGGTTATACTGAGCCGATTTTGCATGCTCGTCGTTTGGAGTTTAAGGCCAAGAACAACATCGCCTAAGCTTTAGACAAGCTTCATTGAACGAAACCCCCAGGTGTCCGTTATGAGCGGAGACTAGGGGGTTCGTTTGTTTTGGCTGAAGCGGTTTGCTTTCGTGCGGTTGCCGCATTTTTTCATGGAGCACCATTGTCGTCTACGGCCTTGGGAACGATCCTCGAACAGGATTCAACGGATTCTGACGTGGCTACCTGCATGCCCAGAAGTTGGAGATACCCATCATTGTTGGCGCTAGTAGCAACACGCACGCTGGTTTTCACCACCCGGCCACCTTCACGGACGTTCATGGTCAGCGCGTCACAGGACAGGTAGTAGTACGGGCCAGAATCCATGGGTCTAGTTCGGAACTCGTCGACCATGGTCCCGAGTTCTTTGGCCATGTCTGAGACCTGGGATTTTGAGAAGCTGTTGATGTCGAGTGCGGCTACCATGTCGTTCGCCCTGCGGGTGGACAGGATCTGGTTGATGAAGTCTCGAAGCATCTGTCGCATCAGGTCGGGGAGACTTGGGTGCACAATTCTTCGAGATAGGCGATGGAGTCTATAGGATGGTTCCCGTGTGTACCGCCTTGTGGCTTAACGTGGGTTACAGATACGCCACGCTAGCGGACGCAACCGGAAATGTGATTACTGTTACAAAAGTCTAATGATGAAGTTTGATTATGACCCAGAAGCTGATGCTGCCTATTTAACTATAGCGCAGCCAGGTGTCCTTCCAGAAGGCCAGATATCAGCAATAACTACCGAAGGGATGGAAGGGGAAATTGAGATAGACATTGATGAAAATGGTAAAGTTATCGGTATCGAGTTTATAAATGCTTCCTTGATCCTTCCTTCAGGTTTCCTTGAGCGCCAAACAAGGAAATCATGACCCTATTTAAAAGGGTCTGCGAGGTAGAAAAGTTGCATCCTGATCGGGGCCACGTCTCTGATTCATTCTGAATTGATGACCCGCACTCAAGCCAGCACCCGCTGACTTAAAGTGTGTCGACGCATTCACATTAAATGTCCTCGGCCGTAGCCTTCCGTAAATGCTATCGCCACTGCTGTCCGTGCACGGCTGTGCTTCTCGCTCATCTCTCGGCGGAGCTCCTCTGGTGTTACGTAGAGGTATTAAGTAGCGGGCGTAGGTCTATCCAGTAGAGGTGATACTGCTGGAGCTCAACTCCAGTGGTGAATCCTGCCGCCCCGGAATTTCGTTTCCATCTGCGAAGGATTTGATTTTGAAGGGTGAGCAGTCGCCGTCTGGTTATACTGAGCCGATTTTGCATGCTCGTCGTTTGGAGTTTAAGGCCAAGAACAACATCGCCTAAGCTCTAGACAAGCTTCATTGAACGAAACCCCCTGGCGTCCGTTATGAGCGGAGGCTAGGGGGTTCGTTTGTTTTGACTAAAGCGGTTTGCTTTCGTGCGGTTGCCGCATTTTTTCATGGAGCACCATTGTCGTCTACGGCCTTGGGAACGATCCTCGAACAGGATTCCGCAGCGTTCGTGCGCGCACTCCTTAAGCCGTTCTATGTCAGATGTTCCGAAAAGCTCAATGGCATCGCGGGCGACGAAGCCCAGGACTTCCTTGAGGGTCATATTGGACCGCAGTCGGAAGGTGCGTGAGTCCGCTAAGGTATCCAGCTGAGGCTGTGGTTGGTGCTGCGCCCACGTGTTCAGAGTGTCAACGGCGTTCTTCGCACGGGCGGGGTCTACTAGTTCGCCGCTGCTTAAGGTCGCTTCGGCGAGGTCAAAAATTGATTGTCGAAGCTGTTCGATCTCATTGAATGAGGGGCACGGCGTGTTGTGCTGAAGTCCGGGGAGAGTTTTACCCCACGCTGTGTTGTCTCGGCATGCCTCGATCCAGCGAGCGAGGCTGGACGGGTCCTGGCTTGGGTCATCATGCAGTAGATCCACAGTGAGGTAGAGGGGGTCTTTTCGTCTCCGAAGTGTGTTTGCGAAGTCCAGGCTGGGGCGCGCTCCGTGAAAAACAAAGTCCAACTCCTGCGATGCTGTGGCAGCCGTGTTGCTCATAAGTTCAGTGTACATGCTTGAACTAACCCCTTGAGGGGGTTAGTGTTGAGGTATGAATGATCGCAGACTTCCTTTAAGCATCTATGCCCTGCCCCTGGTTGCTGCATTTATGCTGCCAAATCTTGCAACTCCGCTTATGGAGCTGTGGCGGCAGGATATCGGCTTTTCCTCGGGCATGCTGACACTGATCTTCGTCATGTATTTAGGCGGCTTGGCACCGGCATTTCTCCTTGCGCCGAGTCTGGGCCGCTTGTGGGGACGGCGTACAACGCAGATCCTGGCCTGCGTCTTGGGGATTCTTTCTTGTGCCTTCTATGTTTTCGGCGTGAATATCGCGCTGCTGTTAGTGGCTCGAGTGCTCACCGGGTTGTGCTCAGGTCTGATTTTGGTGCATGGGCCTAGTGCTGTTCAGGCCATGGCTGATAGTGCTGAAAAGGCTAAAGCAACCTTTATTGCGACGATGGGTATCGCCATTGGTTTGGCCGGAGGACCACTATTCGCCGGATTTATTGCTCAATGGTTGCCATGGCCCACAAAGACTGTGTTTGTACTCATGGCCGCCCTGCTGGCCTTGTCTCTGCTTTTGATCACAACGGAGCCAGAAACCACTCGCGAAAAGGTCACATCCTGGTTGCCGTTTAGCGGCCTGGGATCCAAGAGTGTGAGGACGATTGCCGCGGGCCTTGGTGCGTTCAGCCCAGGCATGACCGCCGCTGCGATTGTCTTGGCGCTATCCCCCACCCTCCTGATGGGGCTCGGCGGACCCACGGGTCCACTAGGCGCAGGACTGATGGCCGGTGGAATGTACGCGATGAGCCCAATTGCACAATCGATGGTTCGTAAGCTTCGGAGCATGGCGCACATTCGCCTCTCTTTGGGGCTCATCGTGCTGGCTATGATCTCCTTCGCTTTCGCGGTCACCAGCCATAACCTTCCTATCCTCATCCTGAGCGCAATCTTGATGGGTGCTGGACAGGGAATCAGTAACCTCGGCAGCTTTGGATTGATTCACCAAGAAGTGACACCAGACAATGTTCCGGGAGCCACGGCGGTCTTGAGTCTCGGCACCTACGCCAGTGCCAGCATCGTTCCACTCGCCGGAGGATTCCTCATTGATGCACAGGGGCTGGAAAGCGCTGGAGTGTACATGGCACTGGGCGTTGTCGTGATGGTCCTTATCGGAGCCTTTTTTGCCCGTGACAGCTACGTCGCGGCTCACGGAGAATCCTGACATGCGGATCGGGATTGTTGGAGCTGGTGTTGCAGGGCTGACGCTCGCCGCTATCCTCAGCGAGCGAGGGCTGAATGTCACCATCCTTGATGCGGCAAATTCTCTGGAGCCAATCGGTGCGGGATTCACTTTGCAACCAAATGGTTTGAAAGTCTTAGCTCACGTTGTGGATTTGGACCAGCTTCTAGTCTCGGCTGCTCGGGTATCTGAATCGTCAATTTCTCATTGGGATGGCCGACCACTCGATGTCGACATTATGGGAAGGCTGAGTGAGGGTGCAGAATCCTATTCCATCCATCGCGGTGATCTTCATGCAGCATTGCTTGAACGATTGCCGAAAGATGTGCAGCTCCTGTTAGGGCAGAGAGTCAGCCGAGTCTGGCAAGAAGAACATGGAGCCTGCCTTGAAACAGACCAGGGTGTGGCTCATGCTTTCGACGTGGTGATAGGGGCTGACGGAGCCCGGAGCGTTGTTCGCGACTTCATTGATCCCGATTATCATCTGGACCTTGGGCACGGGGTAGCAATTCGAACTTTGATTCCACGAGAGGAAGAGGAAACGAAGTTTAAGCGATTCCAAGCATGGTTGGGCGAAGGCAAGGTTGTCCTGGGATATCCCGTTCGCCATGGCGACTTCCTCAACATTGCGTGCTACGTGGAATCAGAGCTCTGTGGAGATTCAGAGTGGTCACAACCCGTAGATCCCGGATGGTTGCTCGAACAATTTGAAGGCTGGGATGAAGCATTACTGAGGTTGCTGGCGAACTCGCGTGAGTGCTTTAGCTGGCGCTTGGCCAACCTCAGCCCACTAAAAAACTGGACGCGAGGACACGTTGCCCTAGTGGGTGATGCTGCCCATGCAATGGTGCCCTACCTGGGGCAAGGAGCAAACCAAGCTCTCATGGACGTGGACGTCTTAGCACATTGCTTGTTGGACGGCGGTCAAGGTTTGGCCTTGATACAAGACCGCCTCATGGATTACCAGCGGAAAAGAATGAAAGCAGCTCGGGTGATGCAGCAACTGTCAGCAGAGGCGGGACAACTCTACAAAGAAAGGACAGTGAACAATCTTAATCAGCGAAGTGAGAAATTAGAGCAATTCCTAGAACGCGTGAAGTCGTAGCTTTGCGACAGTTCGATCAAGAAATCGAAGGTCACATTATGCACAGCAACATTGATCTCCAAAATCTGCTTGATAAAAGCGTTAAGGATGGCTTCGATGCGAAGCTCAATCTTACATATGTCCATGTGGACGCCGATCGCGTACACGTGAGTCTTGATGTAGATGCCAGCCTTCATCAACCCGCGGGCATCGTTCATGGGGGAGTGTTTGCTTCGATTGTTGAATCGGTTGCTTCCGCTGGAGGTGCTGCGTACTTGTTTGCACGCTCGCGCCGAGCCGTGTTCGTCGGGATGTCGAACAATACCGAGTTTCTGAAGAGTGTCAGTGGTGGCGTTCTTGAGGCGATAGGGACGCCGCTGCATCAAGGAACGATGACGCAGCTGTGGAAAGTGGAAATCAAGCAGGCTGGCACAGGTGAGTTGGTGAGTGTAGGAACCTTGCGCGGACAGAACGTATTGACCGGAAAAGGGGCCTGATAATGGATCGACTGACAGAAGATCTACTGCGCAGCACCGTGGACACAGTAGTGAGCAAGTACGGGCGCCATTACAGAAGGGCGAAAATCGCAGCAGATGAACCGGCGACTGAATTGTGGAAGGACTTAGCGGATGCCGGCCTTGTGGGAATAGGGCTTCCGGAGGAGTACGGAGGAGGTGGGGCTGGTCTCCTAGAGTTCAGTATTGTTGCAGAACGGTTGGCTGAGCAGGGGCACCTGCCAGTTCTCTTGGTGATGTCGCCGGGCATCGTGGGCTCAATTCTATTGGGAGTTGGAACTCATGATCAGAAGAAGAGGTTTCTACCTGGAATTGCTAGTGGAACGGTGAAGTGTGCCTTCGCGATTACAGAGCCTGAAGCGGGAAGCAATACCCATAGGACTCGCACAAAGCTGCAGAAGACTGATGATGGTACGTACCGCTTACATGGTGAAAAATGCTTCATATCTGGAGTAGATGAGGCTGACTATGTTCTTGTTGTTGCTCGAGAAGTTGATGAAGCAAACGACGGACAAGTGTGTTGTTGCCTGGTTCCTACTGATACGGCGGGTCTCACAAAGGCAAAGATTGAGACCGAGGATTTTAGCGCTGATTCTCAGTGGTTAGTGCACTGTGACAATGTTCGTGTAGAAGCGAGAGATGTTGTCGGAAGAGGAACGAACGGCTTTAAGGCACTGTTCAAGGGCCTCAATCCAGAGCGAATTCTTATGGCTGCGTTCTGTAACGGTATTGCCCTACGTGCCTTAAGTAAGGCCATTGACTACTCCAAGAGCCGCGAGGTGTGGGGCGCTCCCATTGGATCTCATCAAGGGGTCGCGCATCCGCTTGCTGAAGCCAAAATCGACGTAGAGCTTGCGAGGCACATGACAGCACGTGCTGCGTCTGCGGCTGATGCAGGAGAGCATGCTGGAGAGCTTGCCAACTACGCAAAGTTTTCTGCTGCTCGAGCAGCAGAAAAAGCCGTGGATCGAGCAATCCAAACGCATGGCGGCAACGGATTCAGCAAAGATTATGAAGTTTCGGAGTTGTACTGGCCTGCCAGGTTGTTCCGGACTGCACCAGTCAGTGAGGAGATGATTCTGAACTATGTATCACACCAGGTACTAGGTCTTCCGCGGAGCTATTGAATGCGCTTGACCAGCGTCAACGCTCACCACAAAGCGGAAGATCAGCACAACTGATTCACGATCCCATGAGAAAGGATATTGAGAAAACATGACTACAGAAAATTACATCAAGGTTGGAAGCCTGTCGGTGGCTCCAATTCTCCTAGAGTTCATCAACACCGAACTATTGCCGGCCATCGGAAAGGGCTCGGACGCTGACATCGATGCTTTCTGGGATGGTTTTGGCAAGATTGTTGCGGAGTTTGGTCCTCGTAACAAGCAGTTGTTGGCGAAGCGTGATGAGTTCCAGGCCACGTTGGATAAGTGGTACGCGGAGAATCCTGGTGAGCAGGATGCTGAGAAGTACACGGCGTTTTTGAAGGAGATTGGTTACCTGGTGGATGAGCCGGGTGACTTTGAGATTCAGACGCAGAACATCGATCCGGAGATCTCTGAAACCAACGGCCCACAGCTGGTCATCTCGTCGCTCAACTCGCGTTTTGCTCTGAATGCTGCGAACGCTCGGTGGGGTTCCCTGTATGACGCGTTGTACGGCACGAACGCTATTTCTGAAGAGGGTGGTGCGGAAAAGGGTACGGGCTACAACAAGGTTCGTGGTGACAAGGTCATTGCGTGGGCTCGTGACTTTTTGGACCGTGCTGTGCCGCTGGCGGAGGGTTCTCACGCTGATGTGACGAAGTACTCGGTGGAGTCCGGTGAGTTTGTTGCTGAGGTTGATGGTGCTCAGGTTGGTTTGAAGGCTCCTGAGGCGTATGTGGGTTACGCCGGGGATGTGGCTGACCCATCCAGCATTTTGCTGCGTAACAATGGTTTGTACATTGACATCCAGATTGATCCTGAGTCCCCCGTCGGCTCCACTGACAAGGCCGGGGTTAAAGATGTGGTTCTTGAAGCGGCGATCTCTACCATCATTGATTTTGAAGATTCTGTTGCCGCGGTCGATGCGACCGACAAAACCCTGGGCTACCACAATTGGCTAGGCCTCAATGTGGGTGATCTCACCGAGGAGATTACCAAGGAGGGACGTACGTTCACTCGCCGGTTGAACCCGGACCGTATTTACACGGGTCGTGATGGTGATGAGGTGCGTTTGCATGGTCGTTCGTTGTTGTTTGTGCGTAATGTGGGTCATTTGATGCAGAATCCGGCGATTTTGGATCAGGATGGTGAGGAGATTTTCGAGGGCATTATGGATGGTGTGATCACCACCGCTGCTGCGATTCCTGGTCTGGCTGAGGATAATGAGCGTCGGAATTCTCGTAATGGTTCGATTTACATTGTCAAGCCTAAGCAGCATGGTCCTGAGGAGGTTGCGTTTACGGATGATTTGTTTAACGCGATTGAGGATTTGTTTGGGTTGGAGCGTTACACCTTGAAGGTGGGTGTGATGGATGAGGAGCGTCGTACGACGGCGAACTTGGATGCGTGTATTGCTGCGGTGAAGAACCGTTTGGCGTTTATTAATACTGGTTTCTTGGATCGTACGGGTGATGAGATTCATACGTCGATGGTTGCGGGTCCGATGATTCGTAAGGGTGATATGAAGTCTTCTGCGTGGATGTTGGCGTATGAGGACAACAATGTGGATGCTGGTTTGGCTCATGCTCTGCCTGGTAAGGCTCAGATTGGTAAGGGTATGTGGGCTATGACTGAGTTGATGGCTGAGATGTTGGAGCAGAAGGTGGGTCAGCCGAAGGCTGGTGCGACGACTGCGTGGGTTCCTTCTCCTACGGGTGCGACGTTGCATGCGACGCATTATCACGAGGTGGATGTGTTTGCTGTGCAGGAGCAGTTGCGTGAGCAGGGTCGTCGGGATTCTTTGGGTAAGATTTTGACGGTTCCTGTGGCTGGTGCTGCTGTGGGTGAGGGGTCTGCGACGTGGTCTGAGGCTGAGGTTCAGGAGGAGTTGGATAACAACTGTCAGTCCATTTTGGGTTATGTGGTGCGTTGGGTTGAGCAGGGTGTTGGTTGCTCGAAGGTGCCGGATATTCATGATGTGGATTTGATGGAGGATCGTGCGACGTTGCGTATTTCTTCGCAGTTGTTGGCGAACTGGCGTAAGCATGGTGTGGTGTCTGAGGAGCAGATTGTTGATGCTTTGGAGCGTATGGCTGTGAAGGTTGATGGTCAGAATGCTGGGGATGCTGCGTATCGTGATATGGCGCCTGATTTTGATTCTTCTGTGGCGTTTCAGGCTGCGAAGGATTTGATTTTGAAGGGTGAGCAGTCGCCGTCTGGTTATACTGAGCCGATTTTGCATGCTCGTCGTTTGGAGTTTAAGGCCAAGAACAACATCGCTTAATAACTCCCGCTAACAACCCCTTCAGATCGTCAGCTAGTATCTTCCGCTAGCGCTCGTGCAGTCATGCCATCCGTGTATAACGGGTGGCATGACCTCTTTATTTACCCCGCTGGACCTGCCGCACCATCGCCTCCCCAATCGCGTGACCATGGCGGCGCTGACACGCCAGCGCGCAGGTGAAGATGGCGTGCCCACGGATCTCCACGTGCGCTATTATTCCCAGCGAGCCTCGGCCGGGCTGATCGTGACGGAGGGGACCTTCCCGGCGTTTAGCAGCCGCGCTTTCCCTGGTCAGGCCGGTATTGCGAACGAGGAGCAGCAAGCGGCGTGGGCCACGGTTGCCGAGGCAGTGCACGCCGCGGGTGGAACGATCTTTATGCAGATCATGCACGGTGGGCGCCTGTCGCACCCGGACTTGTTGCGTGGGGTGCAGCCGGAGGCGCCGAGCGCTGTGGCGTCGGGCACTCAGGTTCACACCTTCAACGCCAAGGTGGACGCGGCGCTGCCCCGCGCGGTGACGCACGAGGATATGGATCGCATTGTTGAGGAATTTGTGGCGGGTGCGCGCCGTGCCATTGATGCCGGATTAGATGGCGTGGAAATCCATGGCGCTAATGGCTATTTATTGCATCAGTTCCTGAGTCCGGAATCGAATCTGCGTACCGATAACTATGGCGGTTCGCCGGAAAATCGTGCTCGTTTTGTGGTGCGGGTGGTCCGGGCAGTCGTTGAGGAAATTGGTGCTGGCCGCACGGCGTTGCGGATATCCCCCGAGCACAATATTCAGGGCGCCCTGGAGCCTGACCGTGCTGATGTTATTGCCACGTATGGGGCGCTACTGAAGGGGTTGGATGATCTGGATATGGCGTATATCTCCCTGTTGCATAAAGATGCTGCGGGGATATTCGACGCCGAAGCCTCCGACCGAGACGCCGCTCAATCCGAAGTGACGGATCTTCCCGCGTGGATTCGGCAGGAATATGGTGGCCGGCTGATATCCAATACCGGTTTTGGGGAGCTCACGCAGCTGGATGAGGCGCAGATTATTGTGCATAGTGGTCGTGCCGATGCGGTGGCCGTGGGCCGATTGTTTATTGCGAATCCCGATCTTCCCCAGCGTTGGGAGCACGGTTGGGAGTTGAATGAGCCCGATTCTTCGACGTTCTATAAGGGTGGAGAGCGCGGATATACGGATTACCCTGCTTACGCCCGGATTTTTGAGTATGACGCGGTGCTGTTTGACCTGGACGGCGTGATTACTCCCACCGCTGATCTGCATAGGAAGGCGTGGGCTCGCATGTTTACGGCCTTTTTTGAGCAGCGGGGCGTGCGGCCGTATACGGAACAGGATTACTTCGATTACCTCGATGGGCGCCGCCGAGATGAGGGAGTGCAGGCCATTGTGGAATCTCGTGGGATGACCTTGCCGGTCGGTGAGCCGGATGATGCCGCGGACGTGGAGAGCGTTCACGGCTTGGGCGCGCGGAAGAACGAGGACTTTCTGCAGCTCGTGGCAGAGGGTGTGCAGGCGTATCCAGGGTCGGTGCAGTTGTTGGATGCGATCCGGCAGCGCGCGCAGGAAGCGCACACAGCGCAGGCTGGACGATCCGCACGCAAGGCACCGAAGATCGCGATTGTGTCCTCCTCGAAGAACGCGCGGCCCGTGCTGGAGGCGGCCGGTCTGCTGGATCGCTTCGAGCTGGTTGTGGACGGCCTGGTGGCAGTGGAACAGGAGCTTCCGGGAAAGCCCGCGCCGGATACGTATGTGTATGCGACGCAGCAGCTGGGCGTGTCCGTGGATCGGGCTGTGGTGGTGGAGGATGCCACCAGCGGCGTGGCCAGCGGCAAGGCCGGAGGTTTCGGGCTTGTGGTGGGCGTGAACCGCGGGACGGGTGCAGATGCGCTGTTGGATGCGGGCGCCACGCTAGTTGTTGATGACCTGGCCGAGCTGCTATAAACGCTGCTGGCCAGTGCGGCCTATTCCGTAATGCTGCCTGGATCGTGCCATAATGTTGCCATTACTCATACGCCCGTCAGGAGCAACCCTTTCATGAGCTCTAAGTCCTCTACATCGCAATTGGAGCAGTTTCTTGCCCAGCGCCGTACTCAGTCTCACCAGGGCCCCAACCGTCCTGTGGATGGTGGGGATTTGAATGCGGCGAATTTCCGCACGGATTGGAAGTTGGCGAATGCGGATCCTCTGGCGGCGATTGATCGTGACGTGCACCCCGTGGATGAGTGGGCGTGGGTGGAAACGAAACCTAATCACGGCGATCTTGGCGTGATGGAGACGCTGTTTGCATTATCGAATGGCTATTTGGGCCTGCGTGGTAATCCGCCGGAGGGCCGTGATTCCCATGCACATGGCACGTTTATTAATGGTGTGCACGAAACGTGGGATATTCAGCACGCCGAAGACGCCTATGGTTTAGCACGGGCTGGTCAGGGAATTGTCTCTGTCCCCGACGCCAAAGCGATGCGGTTGTACATCGACGATGAACCGTTGCGGCTGGGCAATGCCGAGGTCAGCGACTATAAGCGCAGCCTGGATTTCCGTGAGGGTGTGTTGCGCCGCACGCTGGTGTGGCGAACGCCGGGTGGAAAGCGAGTCCGGGTGACGTCGGAGCGGATGGTTTCTTTCCAGGAGCGCCATGTGGCGATCATGAGCTTGGAAGTGGAATTGCTGGATGCTGATGCGGCCGTGGTGATTTCTTCTCAGCTGCTCAACCGCCAGGATGGGGAAGATGAGTTCCCCAATGCGGATCGGGGCCCCATGGCCGAGTCCGATGAGCATTTTGATCCGCGTAAAGGTGAGCAATTTAAGGAGCGGGTGTTCCTTCCGAAGTATCAAAAGAGCGCCGGGGCCGAGAACGCGACCTTGGGCTACCAGGTGAATCATTCGGGAATGACGGTGGCCGCTACCATGGATCACATTCTTGAAGTGGATAATCCGGCCGATGCACATGGGCAGCCGGGTGTGGAGATTTCCACCGAGGTGTTGGAGGATGTGGCCCGGGTGACCTATCACCTCAAGGGCAACAAGGGGATGAAGCTGCGGTTGGAGAAGTTCGTGGCGTACCACTCCTCCCGCCATGTGGCGCCGGAGGAGCTGGCGTTCCGCTGCGAGCGCACGATTACGCGCGCGAAGTCCGTGGGATTTAGCAATCTGGTGGCGAATCAGCGCAAGTGGTTGGGCCGTTTTTGGAAGCGGTCGGATGTGCGCATTGAGGGGCAGCCGGAATTGCAGCAGGCGGTGCGGTGGAACTTGTTCCAGCTGCTGCAGGCCTCGGCGCGCGCGGAGTTTAATGGTATTCCGGCGAAGGGCATGACGGGCTCTGGCTATGGAGGCCACTACTTCTGGGATACGGAGATTTATGTGATGCCGTTCCTGTGCTACACCAACCCGGCCTATGCCCGGAATGCACTGCGTTTCCGTTATGACATGCTTCCCGCGGCGAAGCAGCGCGCCCTGGAATTGTCCCACGATGGCGCCTTGTTCCCGTGGAGAACGATTAACGGGCAAGAGTCCTCTGCGTATTACGCGGCGGGAACGGCTCAGTACCATATCGATGCCGATATTGTGTTCGCCCTGATGAAGTATGTCTATGCCACCGGGGACGTGGATTTCCTGCTGGAGCAGGGCATTTACATTCTGATTAATACGGCCCGTTTCTGGATGTCCTTGGGTTTTTTCAACGCGGATCAGAAGCGTTTTGAGATTCACTCCGTCACGGGACCCGATGAGTACACCACCGTGGTGAACAATAACCTGTACACCAATGTGATGGCTCGCTTTAACTTGAGCATCGCCGCGGCCGTGGCGAAGCAATTGCGGGAGGAACGCCCCGGCGATTACGAGGACTTGGCGCGCCGCGAGGGGCTGTCCGACGACGAGCTGGCTCTGTGGGTGAAGGCCGCGGAGTGCATGTACATTCCGTTCAATGAGCGCCTTGGCGTGAACCCCCAGGACGATCAGTTCCTTCAGCGCGAGATCTGGGACCTAGATGATCCGGATGCGGAGCCGAAGCGGCCGCTGCTGCTGCACTATCACCCGCTGACGATTTATCGCTACCAGGTGCTGAAGCAAGCAGATGTGGTGTTGGCGCTGTTCCTGCAAGGCCAGGAGTTCCTGCCGGAGATTAAGAAGGCTGATTATGACTACTATGATCGCCTGACCACGGGAGACTCCACGCTCAGTGCCGTGGTGCAGTCCATCATGGCCGCGGAACTGGGCTACGAGGATAAGGCCTTGGACTTTTTCCACCGGGGTCTGTTTGTGGATCTGGGTGACCTGCACGGCAACACCAGCGATGGCGTGCACATTGCGTCCTGTGGTGGCGTGTGGTCCGCGCTGACCAATGGCTTCGGCGGATTGCGGGATCACTATGGGCACTTCTCCATTTACCCGCGCCTTCCGCGAGACTGGGAGAGCTTGACGTATTACATCACGTTGAGCGGGGTGCGCCTGGAGGTGTGCGTCCGCGATGGAGAGGTGACGGTCTCCGTGGACGACGGGGATGCCTCCCAGGGTGTGCAGCTGATCGTGATGGGAGAGTCCGTGGAGATCGGCGGCCAGTCCGGCCGCGAGTCCGTCACGGTGCACGGACAGACGGTGTTGAGCGAGGGTGCTGCCGCCGTGGCTCCCAGCCACGCCCAGTATGCGGCGCACCGCGATGAATCCGGACCGGAGGGGCCGTTGAACTTCGAGCCGGAGCAGTAGCGGTTCGCCTCACGGCAGGCGCTCTCCCGCGGGTGTGCGTAGGTGAGCCGTGGTTCGGGTGGTAGGCCGGGGGAGGGGTGCGCTGGGCGTCGAATCTAAAAAAGACATATTTCTATAACTATATTGATATGACGGAGCCCGTTTTCGGCATTTTCGCAACGTGAGTTTTTCGTAAATCAGTACATTTGTACTGTTGGAAAACAGCAGGTCAAGTGCTATGACCCCCATAACGGGGTGTGAAGGCAGTGACGTGAGCTACCAAAAGTGGTTCAAGCAGGGGTCCAGGCCTTACAGTGTCTATGACACTGGAGGTGCCATGACTGTTAAATCTGACGACCGTGAAGCAATCGTTCACGGCAAAATTACGACGAAGCCACTAAGGGAAAAGCCTGGCTTCCCATCTTGGGCAATGAAGCTGACGATGGCCGTAACGGGCATCATCTTCGGCCTCTTTGTCCTGGTTCACATGGTAGGAAACCTAAAGGTTTACATGGGAGCCGAATCCTTCAACACCTACGCTGACTTCCTGCGCGAATTCGGCTACCCGCTGATCCCACACGAGGTCTTCCTCTGGGTATTCCGCGTAGTCCTGATCGTCAGCCTGGTGCTCCACATTTGGTGTGCCTTCGCACTGCGCGGCCGCGGCTCCAAGTCCCGCGGACGCTTCAAGCGCAAGGGACTGTCCCAGGGCTACACCTCGTTCGCAGCACGCAACATGCTGGTCACCGGCGTAGTCCTGCTGCTGTTCATCATCTTCCACCTGCTGGACCTCACCATCGGCGCGAAGCCCTTCGCCTCCGATGAGTTCCAAGGCCCAGTGGACGGATCCCACGCAGCATTCCAGAACCTCATCGCCTCCTTCGAGCGCCCAGGCGTAGCAATCTTCTACATCCTGGCCATGCTGGTTCTGTTCCTGCACCTGTCCCACGGAATCTGGGTTGCAACCTCCGACCTCGGCATCACGGGCCACCGCACCCGCCAGGTAGCACTGTGGATTGCATACCTGTTGCCAGCCATCGTCATGATCGGCAACATCTCCATTCCGCTGGCAGTAATGCTGGGTCTTGTGGACAACGTCCCATTCGTTCCTTCGGCTGGGCACTAGTCGCGAGTCTGATTTAGGAGAAGAGAAATCAATGAGCGAAGTTACTAACCACCCGCACAATCAGACCGCGGACTTTGACTACGACAAGGCTGTAGCGGCCTTCGCCGCTCCACAGTCCTCCGTGCCTGGCGTGAGCGTGGGCACCGTCCTCAAGGACAACGCACCACACGCCGTATCCCAGGACAAGCAGTGGCAGTACGCCAAGGAGCACTTCGGCATGGTCTCCCCGTTGAACCGTGCCAAGTTCCGCATCCTCATCGTCGGCACCGGCCTCGCCGGCGGCGCAGCAGCCGCCGCGCTCGGCGAGCTGGGATACGACGTCAAGGTGTTCACCTACCACGACTCCCCACGCCGTGCGCACTCCATCGCCGCACAGGGTGGTGTGAACTCCTCCCGCGGTAAGAAGCTGGATAACGACTCCACCTACCTGCACGCCAAGGACACCGTGAAGGGCGGCGACTACCGCTGCCGCGAAAACGACTGCTGGCGCCTGGCCATGGAGTCCCCCAAGGTCATCGACCACATGAACGCCATCGGTGCCCCATTCTCCCGCGAGTACGGCGGCACCCTGGCCACCCGATCCTTCGGTGGTGTGCAGGTCTCCCGCACCTACTACACCCGTGGACAAACCGGTCAGCAGCTGCAGCTGGCCACCACCTCCGCCCTCTACCGCCAGATCGGCGCAGGCCACGTGGAAATCTTCACCCACAACGACCTCGTGGACCTCATCGTGGAGGACGGCGTATGCCAGGGTGTTGTGATGCGTAACCTCATCACCGGTGAGCTGACCGCACACACCGGCCACGCCACCGTGCTGGCTACCGGCGGATACGGCAACGTGTACCACATGTCCACGCTGGCCAAGAACTCCAACGCATCCGCCATCATGCGTGCATACGAGCTGGGCGCCTACATGGCCTCCCCATCCTTCGTGCAGTTCCACCCAACCGGCCTGCCCGTGAACTCCACCTGGCAGTCCAAGACCATCCTGATGTCCGAGTCCCTGCGTAACGACGGCCGCATCTGGACCCCGAAGAAGAAGGGTGACGACCGCGATCCGAAGGACATCCCCGAGGACGAGCGCGACTACTTCCTGGAGCGCCGCTACCCAGCCTTCGGTAACCTGGTGCCCCGCGACATCGCGTCCCGTGCCAACGCACAGCAGATCAACGCTGGCTACGGCGTAGGCCCGATGAAGAACTCGGTGTACCTGGACCTGGGTGACGCCATCAACCGTCTGGGCAAGGACACGATCCGCGAGCGTTACTCCAACCTCATCCAGATGTACGAAGAGGCCATCGGTGAATCCGCATACGAAACCCCGATGCGTATTGCACCAACCTGCCACTACACCATGGGTGGCCTGTGGACCGACTTCAACGAGATGACCTCCATTCAGGGACTGTTCTGCTCCGGAGAATCCTCCTGGATGTACCACGGTGCAAACCGCCTGGGTGCAAACTCCCTGCTGTCCTCCTCCGTGGAAGGCTGGTTCACCCTTCCGTTCACGATCCCGAACTACCTGGCACCACGCCTGGGCACCCCAATCCCAGACGTCGATGGCCCGGCAGCAAAGGCCGCCATCGAGCGCGCCGAAGCTCGCATCAACAAGATCATGAACATCAAGGGCGACAACCCACACTCCGCCGAGTACTACCACCGCCAGCTGGGCGAGATCCTGTACTTCTCCTGTGGTGTGTCCCGCAACGTCAAGGACATGAAGTCCGGCATCGAGAAGATCCGCGAACTGCGTAAGGACTTCTGGGCCAACGTTCACATCCCTGGCGATGCCGACGACATGAACCAGCAGCTGGAGTACGCAACCCGCGTGGCTGACTACCTGGACCTCGGCGAGCTGATGTGCGTGGACGCACTGGACCGCGACGAGTCCTGTGGTGCACACTACCGCGATGACCACCTGTCCGAAGACGGTGAGGCCGAGCGTGACGATGACAACTGGTGCTTCGTCTCCGCATGGGAGCCGGATGGCGAGAACAAGTTCATCCGTCACTCCGAGCCACTGTTCTTTGACCGAATCCCGCTGATGACAAGGAATTACAAGTAATGAAACTACATCTTGAAATCTGGCGTCAGGCGGGCCCGAATGCCGAAGGCCACTTCGAGTCTGTCGATGTCGACGACGCAGCAGAGCAGATGTCCATCCTGGAGCTGCTTGACCACGTAAATTACAAGTACGTCGAGGCTGGCAAGGAGCCATTCACCTTCGCCTCCGACTGCCGTGAAGGTATCTGTGGAACCTGTGGCCTCATGGTCAACGACCGTCCACACGGCCCGGACAAGAACAAGCCGGCCTGCCAGCAGCGCCTGCTGTCCTTCAACGATGGCGACACCATCAAGCTGGAGCCACTGCGCTCCGCGGCCTACCCAGTGGTCAAGGACATGCTGGTGGACCGTTCCGCACTGGATCGCGTGATGGAAAAGGGTGGCTTCGTGTCCGTCATGGCTGGAACTGCCCCCGACGCCGACTCGTTGCTGGTCAACCACGCCGACGCCGAACGCGCCCTGGACCACGCTGCCTGCATCGGCTGTGGTGCCTGCGTTGCCGCATGTCCGAACGGTGCTGCGCACCTGTTCACCGGTGCAAAGCTGGTTCACCTCACCCTGTCCCCACTGGGACGTGAGGAGCGAGGACGCCGTGCACGGAAGATGATCGACGAAGTCGAGACCAACTTTGGTCCATGTTCCCTGTATGGTGAATGTGCAGACGTTTGCCCGGCGGGCATCCCACTGACTGCCGTCTCGGCCGTTACCAAGGAGCGCGCACGTGCGGCGTTCCGCGGCAAGGACGACTAACATCCTGAAAGGAAAGAGCTATGTCTCTAGCTCCAGAACTCCACGTTGAGAAGCAGTACCTGGACGGCTACGTGCCATCTTCCTTCGATGCTCCTCACTCCTCCCTGCAGCGTTCCATCACCTGGGTGGGCATGGGTGCCATCCTGGCTTCCCTGGCCGGCTTCGGACTGATGGTCTTCGGCCTGGCCACCTGGCAGTCCGGTGTTCAGGAATTGGGCCCGGAGTACGCTCTGGCTGGCGCCATCCTGGGCTTCGGCCTGCTGTTCGGTGGCATGTTCATGATCCACTTGGGTCGTAAGAACTACCGCGAGTACAAGGCGCGTACCGGCCGTATTCACTAGGCCGACTTCGCACATAACAGTGCTTCAGCGCAGAAGCTGGCTACTTCTGCGCACACCTCCAACACACAAGGCTGCACCCTGACAGCCTGCCCGCTGCGCGTTGATCGCGCCCGGTGGCAGGCAGGGTGCGGCCTTGTTGTGTGTGCAATGGCGTGCCACCGGCAATGCCTCGTAGCCGATCCGGTGTGAAACATCGCTGTAATATTTGCTCGCTACACTCGACTACATGAACCTCACACCCCGCGAGCTGGAAAAGCTCTATATCTTCACCGCCGCTGAGGTCAGCCGCCGTCGGCAGCAGAGGGGGCTGAAGCTGAACCAGCCGGAAGCTACGGCCTTGATCAGCGACGCGGTCATCGAAGCCGCCCGCGACGGTTTGAGCGTGGCCGAAGCGATGGAGGTGGGAAGCCAGGTGCTGGGGCCCGACGATGTGCTGCCGGGCGTGCGGGAGCGCCTGAGCCTGATCCAGGTGGAGGCCACCTTCCCGGATGGCACGAAGCTGGTGAGTGTCCACGACCCGATCGGGGAGTAGTGATCGCGCCATGACCCACACTTACACTCACACCGACGTGCCCGTGGTTCTCTACGCCACCGCCGAGGCCACGGACACTCACTACTTGCACGAGGTCACCGGCCTGCCCGTTGTCCGTTCCGCCCGCGAGCTGTCCGCCATAGTCCACGACCGCGTCTGCGTGGTCCCGATGTGTACCGGCCGCGACCTGACCTCCATCACTCACGCTGCACAGGCGCTGCGATGGCTCACCGAACGCACCTCCCTCCGCGCCGCCCTCGCTACGCCGGTGTGCACGAGTACCTACGTCATCGCGCGCATGCGCCACCACCTGCGCCGCCTTGCCCCTACCCACGACGCCGTCGTATTCCTCGCCGCCGCCGTCGATCCTTTTGCCGACGCCGAACTGTGTCGTCGCGTGAGGCTCGCTCAACAATTCTCGGAATCCACCGAGGTGGCCCTGGCGTTCGATGATCCAGGCCAGCGCGGGGCGGACTGTTGGCCTACGCTGCCGGAGGTGACCTCGCGCCTGCACAAGATCATGGATGGGCAGCCGACGGTGGCTGTGGTGCGTGCTGACTTTCATGCACCACGCGCGGAGAGCTGTGAGGCGCACGCCCTCATGCCCGGGAGTGCGTTGAAGACTGCGGTGTTGGCGTCGGTGAAAAAGGCGTTGCATGCGCAGGAACATGGCGACGACGGCATTGCGGCGGGGTTGCTGGCGGATCACGATCAGGGGTTCGCGCATTCGCATGGGGACGAGGATCATGCGCACGGGCACGCGCATTCCCACGCGCATGCTCACGCACACGGTCATGCGCATTCACACAGTCATTCGCACCACTAAGGAATTGTTTGATGTCTTCCGGTTTTAACGCATATATCACGCAGCCAGGTGAGATAGTCATGAATGAGGGCCGCGCGACGGTGACTGTATCCGTGGCGAATACGGGCGACCGCGCGATTCAGGTGGGGTCGCACTATCACTTTTTTGAGGCGAATGCGGCGCTGGAGTTTGATCGGGAGGCTGCCTATGGGCGCCATCTGGCGATTCCCTCCGGTTTGGCTATTCGTTTTGAGCCGGGCGATACGCGCGAGGTTGAGCTGGTGGATTTCGGCGGGGCGCGTGTTTTGTATGGATTTTCCAACCTGGTCGATGGGCCATTGGACGACGAGGAGATTCGAGAGCAGGCGATGCGGCGGCTGGAGGATTTTTTGAAGAATTCCAATTCGGAAGACAATGTCGCACAGCAACGAATTACCCCACACGAAGAGTAAGCAGATGAACAATAGATTGAGCCGCAGCAGATACGCAGAGATTTACGGCCCTACGACAGGCGATCGCGTCACATTGGCGGACACGAACCTGACCATCCGGATTGAGCAGGATTATGCCGCGTGCTCCTATGGCGATGAAACGGTGTACGGCGGCGGAAAAGCCGTCCGCGATGGAATGGGACAGGACCCCACCGCCGTGGATGCACTGGATACCGTGATTGTGGGGGCCATTATTATCGACACCGCGCTCGGCGTGGTGAAGGGGGACGTGGGCATCAAGAACGGCCGTATTGTGGGCGTGGGAAAGGCCGGCAACCCGCATAGTCAGGATGGGGTGGATCCGGACCTGGTGATTGGCCCGGGTACGGAAGTGATTGTGGGGACTCACCGTATTCTCACGGCTGGTGGGGTGGATTCTCATATTCATTACATCACGCCGCAGCAGGCGCAGGAGGGGCTTTCGAATGGAATTACTACGTTTTTCGGCGGCGGAACCGGGCCTGCTGAAGGCACATTAGGAACCACGTGCACGCCGGGTGCGGATGGCATTCAGTTTATGCTCCGCGCCGCCGAAGGCCTGCCGGTCAACACGGGGTTCTTGGGGAAGGGCAGCGCGGCGCTGCCGGACGCCCTGCGTGCGCAGATGCGTGGGGGTGCAGCCGGGCTGAAGGTGCACGAGGACTGGGGAGCCACCCCGGCGAGTATCCGCAATGCGCTGGATATTTGTGATGAATTCGACGCCCAGCTCGCCATTCACACGGATACCTTGAATGAATCGGGCTTTTTCCAATCGACTGCTGGCGCCCTAGGCGGGCGGACGGTGCACACGTTTCACTCCGAGGGTGCCGGGGGTGGTCACGCACCGGATATTTTGCGGGTGACGGGGTTGGGAAATGTCCTGCCGGCGTCGACGAACCCCACGTTGCCGTACACGGTTAATTCTGTTGATGAGCTGCTGGACATGGTGATGGTGTGCCATCACCTGTCGCATGACATTCCCGAGGATGTGGCTTTTGCCGATTCTCGCGTACGCGCGGAAACCATCGCGGCGGAAACCGTGCTGCATGATATGGGCCTCATCAGCATTTTCAGTTCGGATTCCCAGGCGATGGGACGCGTGGGGGAATCCTGGGTGCGAGCGTTTCAGACGGCGCATCATTGCCGGGAGCAGCTCGGTGAGCTTGAGGGGGACAACGGCGATGACAACAATCGCGTGTTGCGTTATCTGGCGAAAATTACGATTAATCCGGCGATTGCGCAGGGTATTTCGAAGCACGTGGGTTCCATTGAGCCGGGAAAGCTTGCGGATCTGGTGCTGTGGCCTATTGATTCTTTTGCGGCGAAGCCGCACGTGGTGTTGCGCAAGGGAAGGATTTGTTGGGCGGCGATGGGGGATCCGAATGCGTCCTTGGCGACGCCACAGCCGGTGTTTTATCGGGACCAATTCGGTAATTGTGGGTCGGCTCTGCAAGATACGCGCGTGACCTTTATGTCCGCGGCGGCCATCGAAGAGGGCGTGCCGGAGCGGCTGGGTCTGAAGTCCGAGGTGCTGCCCGTGGAGAATTGCCGCACCATCGGGAAGAAGGACATGGTGCTCAATGATCGCCTGGCTGATATTCAGGTGGATCCCGATACCTATGAGGTGCGCGTGGACGGGGAAATTGCAACCATTGCCCCGGCGGAATCTCTGCCGTTGGCGCAGCTTTTCTATCTCTTTTAGCAGGGGCTGTGCGATGAGTATTGATTCGGTCATGCATTCGGTGGTGTACGGGGATTCCGCCTACCCGTCCGGCCGTTACACGCTGTCCAATGGGTTGGAGGGCCTGGTGCAGACTGGCCGGGTGGCCGGCGCGGAGCAGGCCGGGCAGGCGCTGCTGGATCATCTGCGCCATGCCTATGCCCCTGCCGATGGCGTGGCGACGGCGGTTGCGGTGGAGTTGTCCTGTCAATTCGACGCCCAGCGCGCGCACGAACAGCACACTCCCAACCGGCGCGCGTCCGGCGACAGCGTGATTGCGCTGCTGTGCGCCGCCGATGAGGAGCTAAGCGCCACCAAGGTCACCGACGCCGTCCGGCGCGCATCCACCCGCGTGGGCCGCCAGACGCTGAGCGTATATGCCCAGGTGCACAGCCGTGTGTCCGAGCAGCAGAATACTCAGGGGCTCTTGGAGCTCTACATGGATCACGTCACCTCGCGGCGCACCGCGGGCAATCAAGCCGTGGCACTGGGGCTCATTCACCAGCGGCATGGACTGGATGCCGCCCACGCGGTGGCCGTGGAGATGATGGGTGTGGCGATGGGATGGGCGTCGGCGGCATTGCGGTTGCGGCAGTGCGATCACATCGGCGCGCAAGTGATGGTGGAGCGGGCGCGGCCGCTCATGAAGGAGCTCGCCGAGGAGTGTGTGGAGAAGGCGCTATGGATGGTGAAGTGCCAGGACATGCGACATATTGGGAGCAGTTCGCCGGCGCTGGACCTGGCGAGTGCCGCTCATCAGTATGCGCCAGCGCGATTATTCATGAATTGAGTTGAAGGCGCAGCAGAAAAGTGACTGTGGAGACACAGCAGAACAGTGACTGTGGAGACACAGCAGAACAGTGACTGTGGAGACGCAGTAGAAATGAAGAAAAGGAATGGAGAGAAAAATGGTAGACAACATGCAATCCAATCCAGCGCCGGCTGATGCGGCGCAGTCCAATCCGGTGACCGGGCAGGGTAGCCCGTTAAGGATCGGAATTGGCGGCCCTGTGGGAAGCGGAAAAACCGCGCTCATTGAGGCGCTGGTTCCGCGATTTCAAGCGTTGGGACGAACGGTTGGCGTCGTCACAAATGATATATATACGCAAGAGGACGCCATGCATATCCGCCGCGAGCTCGAGGGAATTATCCCAGGTGAGCGGGTGATTGGCGTGGAAACCGGAAGCTGCCCGCACACGGCTGTGCGCGACGATCCGACCATGAATCTCATGGCGGCGGCGGACATGCTAGACGAGCATCCAGAGATTGATACTCTCTTTTTTGAATCCGGTGGGGATAACCTCACGCTGACGTTTTCGCCGGCGCTGGTGGACGTCTTTGTATTCGTGCTGGATACTGCGGAAGGGGAGAAAATGCCCCGAAAGCGCGGTCCGGGAATCACTGAGTCGGACATTCTGGTGATCAACAAGATCGATATTGCGCAATATGTGCGCTGCGACCTGGATCGGATGGCTGCGGACGCGCACGATGTGCGCAGCAATAAGACTGTGGTGCTGACGAATTGTCTGGACGGCGACGGGATCGACGAGCTGGTCGAGGCGTTGGAGTCCTACCGCGCGTAGAGCGAGTACATGTGCGACATGTACACCGAATCGACACATCCCGGAAACGTGTCGATTTTCGGGCCAAAAATCGACACGTCCGGTCTGATCTGGGTAAGGTGTGTACATGTTCGGCGCTTCCGCACCCTTCGACCCGCGCGTTCCCTACAACGCGCTTCCACCCCTGCCACCAGCAGGGGAGATCGAGACCAGAGCGGTGTTGAAGGCCGTGATCCGCGCGCAGGAAGCCCTGGCGGAGCTCAACACCGCGTGCCGATTAATCCCCAACCCCTCTATCTTGACTGCGACGATCCCTCTCCGGGAGGCGCAGGCGTCGTCGGAAATTGAAAATGTTTTCACCACCAACGACGAGCTCTTCAAAGCCGCCTGGAAAGTCGACAATCAGCCAACACCGGCAACGAAGGAAGCGCTCCGGTACAACGATGCGCTGTACACGGCGACTCAGGACTTAGAAGAACTTCCCGTATCCGAAAAACTGGCGGTACGCGTCTGTACTGTCCTTCAGGGCTCGCACGCCCAGGTTCGATCTACGCCAGGCACGTTCATTGGAAGCAGTAGCTCGGAGGGGCCGGTATATACCCCGCCCGAGGGGAAGCAGGTTATTGAACAGCATTTATCGGCTTGGGAGCGCTACCTCTATTCGAAGCATGACCTCCATCCTGTTGTGCTGATGGCGCTGGCACATTATCAATTTGAAGCGATTCACCCGTTTTACGACGGGAATGGAAGAACCGGAAGAATCTTAAATATTGCCTTGCTGATGCAGCAGGGAGCCTTAAGGCTGCCCGTGTTGTATCTTTCTGGCGAGATCGTGGCCCAGAAAAGTGAATACTATCGTCTGCTGAATGCCGTCACACGCGATGGAGCGTGGGAAGAATGGATCCTCTTCATGGTGGGGTGCGTTGAGAACGCCGCTCGGCATGCTCTGCAGCTGATCGACGCCATTACGTCAGTACAACACAGTATGGAAGACGAGGTGCGCGGCGCCGGCATCGCGCCAGCAAAAGAACTGGCGGAGCTGCTGGTCTCGAATCCTTACCTACGAATTTCTGATGTGGTGGAGGCCGGATTGGCTCAACGGCAGACTGCCGCGAAGTGGTTAAAGCAATTGGCCGATAAAGGTGCCGTGGATAGTGTTCAGTTGGGGCGGGAAAAGATTTTTATTAATCCGCGTATTCTCCAGGCGTTATCGTAAGGCCGCATCGCGAGTGTTAGTCCGTGGGGTCTCACGGCGGAGTCCGGCTGTATCGCACGGCAGCGGAGAAGCATCCGAGCCGAAGAGTTCGCATAAGCCGAAAGGTCTAAACAGAGGGATCAATGAATCGCGTGACCTGCCCCAGATCATCGGAAAAGAGGATGCTCTCCCGATCAATGCGGGACAGGAAACCTTCCTCAACCATGTGGTCGTACTGAGCCTGCAGGTGCGCGTAATAGTCATTGACGTTGAACAGCACGCAAGGCTTATCGTTTTGACCAATGCGAGCCCAGCTAATCACATCCGTGATCTCCTCCAACGTGCCCGGCCCGCCCGGTAACGCCAGGAAGGCGTCCCCGCGCTCGAACAGCATGAGCTTGCGCGTGCTCATATCGTCCACCGTGATGAGTTCCGTCAGGCCCGAGTGTGCAGGCTCGCGAGCTGTGAGAAACTCCGGAATGATTCCGATAACCTCCGCGCCACCCGCGAGCGCCGCATCCGCGACCGTGCCCATCAGGCCGGTGTTGCCGCCGCCGAACACTAACGTGTGGCCGTGGTCTGCAATCCAGGTGCCGACCTGGATCGCAGCTTCCTTATAGATGGGGTTCGTTCCAAGTGAGGCGCCGCAGTAGACGGTGATATTCATACGGACATTGTCGCACGCGGTCCTGCTCGGTCGATCTGGGTGCCACCGCTGCCGTGCTGGGCAGGACATTGTCGCACAGCGCCGTAGACTGGTTCGCATGGCAGTCACCGTCCCGGAACTTCAGCGAACCAACGCTCGCGCGCTCACACCACCGGTTCCCTACGAGTTCCGTGCCTACGACAACCCCGCCGCCGGCGACGGCGTCCAAGCCGTCGGGCGCCCGGGGAAACTCGGCGTCATTGACCTGGAACTCGTTCGAGGAACCACCGGAAAAACGGGAATGGCCCGCCGCTACGTGAAAGCGCCGATGAGTCTCTCGCGCCCCCTCCACGTGGACCCTCAGGACCCCCACACCGCCGTGGTGTACCTGCGCAGCACCGGCGGCGGGATCGCCCAAAACGACCGCATCCGCCAGCGCTTCGTACTACAGCCCAACGCCACAGCACTGATCACCACGCAGGCCGCCACCTCCGTCCACCGGATGAACAGCGGCTTCGGAAGCCAATGGACCAGCGCCGTCGTCGCCGACGCCGCCATGCTGGAATACCTGCCCGGTCACACCACACTGTTCGGCGGCTCCCGCTTCCTCCAACTGACGGAATTCGACCTGCACCCGCATGCAGCGCTCATTGCGGGGGAGGTGGTCATGATGGGACGTGTGGCGTCGGGGGAAATACATAAATTCGACGCCTGTTCGATCACCCTGCGAGTAACCCGCGAGCGCAGGATTCTGCTGAACGATCGGATGACGGCGCTGCGGGAACACAACAACGCGAATACGCAGCTGTTTGGCGAGTGGCCGGTGTGGGCGACCCTGGTGGTGGTGCCGCCGGAGCGCCCGAGCGTGGACGTGGCTGTGCTGGTGGATGAGTTGCATGAGCTGGGGCAGCGGCTGGCTGGCAATGCGGTGGTCGGCGGCACGCACACCCCACCCCTGGCCGTGGGTGTGAGCTCGCTGGTGGACAACGCCGGCGCCCTCGTCCGCATCGCCGGCACGACCATGGAACACGTCCGCCGCACGATGGACGCACTGCATAGCGCCGCGCGGCAGCGGCTGTGCGGAAAACCGAGCTTTGACCTGCGCACAATGTAGCTCGACCGGTGCAGCCAGTGCGGCCAACGCATCCAGCGCGGGCATCCAACGCATCCAGCGCCGCTACGGCGCCGCCTCGCCACCCTCCCCAAACAGCAGCTGAGGATTCCCACCCACATCAACGCGCGTGATCGGAATCCCATATATCGGCTCCAGCACCTCCGGCGTGAGCACCTCCCGCGGTGCTCCCGCAGCCACGATGCGCCCGGCGTCCATCACATAGACGTAGTCGCAGTACCGGGCAGCGAGGTTCAGGTCGTGCAGCACGATCAGGCTGGCCACGCGCCGCGTCGACGAGAGCTCCTGCACCAGCCGCAGCACATCATGCTGAAAGCGAATATCCAGGTGGTTGGTGGGTTCGTCCATGATGAGGTGCGGCGTGCGCTGCGCCACGGCCCGGGCGATGCGCGCGCGTTGCCGTTCGCCGCCGGACAGCCGCGCCAGCTCGTGCGTAGCCTTATCGCGCAGCCCGACCGCCGTCAGGGCTTCGACAATGATTCTTTCTTCCCGACGCCGCCTCTCTCCCCGAAAGCCACCCGCCGATAAGGGCGCGCTGTTGTGCGGGATTCTGCCCAAGGTCACCAGGTCGGCGACGGTCATGGGGATGCTGGTGCTGTCCTCTTGGACCACGATCGCGAACTGTTGGGCGATGGTGCGCCGGGATAGGCGTGCGAGCGGTTCGCCGTCGATGGTGACGCTGCCTTCCGCGCAAGGCAGTTCCCCGAGGAGGCCTTTGAGCAGCGTTGTTTTGCCGCAGCCGTTGGGGCCGACCAGCCCGGTGACCGAGGGGTGACCGGCGTTCGGTTCGTGGTGCTCCGGTGGGAAGTGCAGGTCGACGTTGTCGACGATGCGCTGCGCCCCACGGTCAATGGACACTCCGGTGGCTGCGATCATTCGGCTGCCTTGTGCCATTCGGCCGCTGCCTTGTCCGCGAACTCGTGGATTTTCTCCACTCCGTCCACGGCCAGGGGCGTGGACGGCTCCGCGTAATTCAGGAGTAGCGGAAGAATCCGTCCCTTCTGTATTGCCGGCAGGGTCTTCGCTCCGGGAAGATCCTTGGTGGCCTGGACAACGGCGGCGGGGTCGCCGGCGGTGTACAGGGAAATGATGAGGTCGGGCTGCCGGGCGGCGATGTCCTCGGCGCTGACCTCAAAGACGCGTTTGTTCACATCGGAGTAGACGTTGGTGAGGCCCGCAGCCTCCACCACGGGGTGCGACATGGAGCGCGTGCCGTAGGCGTAGGTCACTCCGCCGCCGATGGTGGGGTACAGCACCGCCACGGTCAGAGGGTGCGCTGAGCCCTCGTCGCCCGCGCGGCCCGGACTGGCGTCTGCGCGGCTCTGACCGGCGTCCGTGGCCCCCGGTATCGCGAGCTCCGCCAGACGCTCCTTCAACTCCGCAACGTACTCAGCCGCGCGCTCCTCTCGATGGAACACCTTCCCGTACGTCGCGACCTGATCCCACACATCCTCAAAGCTCGCAGGCCCCTCCAACGCTCCGCAAAACGCCGGCTCATTAATCAACGGAATCCCCTGGGCCTGCATCGACTCAAACGTCACAGTATCGGACGCCCCCAACACCACATCAGGATCCACCGCAGCCACCTGCTCCGTAGAAATCTGAATATGACCCGTGGCATCCACACGGTCCGTCAACGACGGAACCTCCGTAAGAGCCGAACGAATCGACTCGTCAAAATACTCCTCCGGATAACTACCAGCCCGCGCAGCCACGCGATCCAGAACCCCCAAATGCGACAACGTCGTGATGGACTCCGCACCCATCGTCAACACCCGCTGCGGCTCCCTCTCAAAGACAACGTCGTGCCCACAATTGGGCACGACGTTCTCACCCTCATGCGCTGCGTGTGACGAGCACGCACTCAGAGCCAGCACACTGCACGCCGCCACCGACGCACAGACAACACGGGCACCCCGCGGGACGCGAGACAAACGAACAGTAAACATGGGAGGGAACCTTAGGGGGAGGAGAGTTGGCGTCGAATAAGAATAAAAAGACCAGGAGTGCCGATCAATGCAGTAATGATACCGATGGGAATCTCCTGCGGAGCCAGCAGCAGGCGCGCCAGCACATCAGACCAGACCAGCAACAACGCACCCAGCAGCGCCGCGATCGGCAACATCCGGCGGTGGGCGCTACCCACAAGGCGGCGGGCCACATGCGGCACCACCAAGCCCACAAAACCAATCGCGCCACTCATCGCGACCAGCGAACCAATCAACACGCATAGTACCGCCAGTAGTACCGCGCGGAAACGAGCCGGACGAATACCCAACGACAACGCCGTAGAATCCCCCACCACCACAGCATCCACATGCGGCCCCACACACCACAACACAGCACAACACAACGCCGTCACCACGGCACACGCCAACAACGCCGAATCCCACCGCGCCAGATTCAACGAACCAAGCAACCAAAACATCACAGAACGCGAAGACTCGGGAGAATCGGAGGCGAACACCATGAAACTCGTCAATGCGCTCAACGCATAACCCACGGCCACGCCCGCCAACAGAATGCGCACCGCGTTCAATGAACCCGCCGTCCGCGCCAGAGCAAAGACCAGAACAGACGCCACCGCCGCGCCCACAAAAGCCCCGGCTTGAAGACCCAGCGCGGGGATCGCGGCGCTGGCTGTGCCGGCAGCGCCTGCAGCGCCCACAGCTCCCAGGGCGGAGCCGCCCAGAAGCACCGCCGCAGCCCCGGCGGAGGCGCCCGAATGAATGCCGACAATATAAGGATCCGCCAGGATATTGCGCACAAGAGCCTGCATCACGGCGCCCGCGACGGCGAGCCCCGCACCCACACATACCGCGAGCGTGATGCGCGGCGCGCGGATGGTGTGAATGATGGTGTGGAGCTGCTCAGGAGATAGGGAAGCGTGTGAGCCAAGAGTGCTGGTTCCAAGGTGCAGCGCTGCGGCGCAGCTGGCTGCAAGCGTGCAGAGGAGAAGGGCAGCCCAGGTGATGGTGCGGGCATTCGCGTGGCGGTGACCCAAAGGGTCAGTGGCGCGCGTGGCCTTCAGGAGGATCACAGTTTGAATCTACGCGCGTTGATGGCAATTCTCTAGTTGCTTATTGCCTGCTGCTTGCTTGCAGCTTTGCCTACCTATTGATCACAGCCTGCCTGTTAGAGGGAGAGGTGTCTTAGAACGTCGCTTCGACAAATCGCATAAATGATGCCAGTTTTCTGACCTGGTCTTATTCTTTTCTTAGGAAAATCGAGTCGACGTTCTAAGACACCCCGCTGAGTAGACGGCAGCATTGTGGATAATAGGATGGGTGACTCATCGAAACACCGCAGCCCCAGCACTCAACGGCAACGCGTTGCCGGTCCCAGGCCCAGCCCCGGAAACTGAGGCGGCGCGCCGGGCGGATCTGCGCAAGCACAAAACAATAGCTACAAGCTTGCTGATTCTCGCCACCGTCATCTACGTCTCCATGCGCTGGTTGGAATACCAGGGCAATCCTGGCGCATGGGTGGGGTACGTCCGGGCGGCGTCGGAGGCTGGAATGGTCGGAGCCTTGGCGGACTGGTTCGCGGTCACCGCGTTGTTCAGGCACCCGCTTAGAATCCCCATCCCGCATACCGCGATTATTAAGCGCAAAAAGGACCAGGTGGGCCACGCGCTGTCTGAGTTCGTGGGGGAGAACTTCCTCAACGCCGCGCTGATCAGCGACAAGCTTCACAAGGCCCACATCCCGTCGCGTGCCAGCAACTGGGTGCTTAACCAGCAGGGTGACCTTCGCATCTCTCAAGAGGCCGGCAAGCTGATCGATGTCGTGATCAACGGCATCGACCCCACAGAAGCTGAGCAGGTGCTGCGCGCCCTCGTCATCGACAAAGCCAGCGAACCCCAGTGGGCCCCGCCCTTGGGCCGGGGACTTCAGCAATTGATCGATGAGGGCCGCACGGAACCCGCGGTGGACGCTGTGGTGGTGTGGATGGATGACAAAGCCCGGGCGTCGGAGGATTTTGTCACCACGTTGATCGATGAACGGACCCCATCCTGGGCGCCCCGCTTCGTCCGCGAGTTGGTGGGGGACAAGGTGTATCGCGAGCTGGTGCAGTTCACCGCGGATGTGCGCCACAATCCGAATCATGAGGCGCGTCAGCAGATCCGCTCGTTCATCGCGCAGTTGGCGCAGGACTTGCAGCACGATCCGGCCATGATTGCCAAGGTGGAAGGCTTCAAGGAGGACATCATGAGGTCCGGGCCGGTGCAGGCGCTGCCCGGAAAGTTGTGGGAGTCTGTGCGCTCGAATGTCACGGCGATGGCGCGCGATGAGCAGGCTTTGCTGCGCCGCAAGATTGCGCAGTGGTCGCACGAGTTCGCCCAGCGCATTCAGGATGAGCCGCAGTTGCGCGACGCGCTGGAGGATCGGATTGTCCGCGCCGCCAGCTACCTCGCGGACAACTATGCCGGCGAGGTGACCGGCATCATCGGCGAGACCGTCGAGCGGTGGGATGCCCAGGAGGCCAGCGACAAGATCGAGCTGATGGTGGGCAAGGATCTGCAGTTCATTCGCGTGAACGGAACGATCGTCGGCGCGTTGGCTGGTTTGGTGATCTATTCCCTGACTGAGCTGGTTTTCGCGGTAGCATAGCGGTCATGAGTGTTGTGCTGACCGGTCTGTGGTACGTGCTGTTTGGGCTGAATGCGGCCGCTGGGCTGCTGGTTTTGGCGTTTGCTGTGGTGGGCGGTGTGCAGATCGCCATCACGCGCGATGACGCGTTTATGGTGATTGATCGCCAGAAGCAGAATTGGTTGATGTTGATGGGTGGCGCGCTGGTGTTGGTTGTGCTGTCCTTTCTGCCGGGGCTGCAGATGTTGTGGATTATCGCGGCGGTGATTGTGGGCGTGTACTGGCAGGATGTGCGCCCGTCGTTGCGTGACGTGCTGGATAACGCCAGCGGGAGCTGGTGAGCGTGGCCGTGAATGCTGAGACGCTGAGCCCTGCGGCGTTGGCCGCGATCATGGATGCGACCGTGCTGAAGCCGGAGGCGACACGGGCTGACGTGGACCGATTAATATCCGACGCCCTTCGCTTGTCGTGCGGCGCCATCTGCGTGAGCCCCTCGATGCTGCCGGTGGCTGTGCCCGAGGAGTCGGGTCTGGTGGTGGCGACGGTGGCGGGGTTTCCGTCGGGGAAGCATGCCAGTTTGATTAAGGCCACGGAGGCGCGTTTTGCGGTGCAGAATGGTGCCGATGAAGTGGATGTGGTGATTGATATTGCGGCGGCGATTGCGGAGGATCGCACTGCGCTGATTAGCGAATTGATGACGGTGCGGGAGGCGGTTCCGCAGCCGGCTGTGCTGAAGGTGATTGTGGAATCCGCGGCATTGACTGAGCAGCAGCTGCGCACGGCAGTGCAGGCGTGTGTTGCTGTGGGGGTTGATTATGTGAAGACGTCTACTGGTTTCCATCCGGCTGGGGGTGCCAGTGTGCGGGCGGTGGAGATTATGGCGGAGGAGTTGCGCTCTGCTGGGAAGTTGGCTCCGTGCGGTCTACCGGATGTGGTGCGGCAGCAACAGGGGCTGATGGGTATTAAGGCCAGCGGTGGTATCCGTGACTGGGATTCTGCGGTGGCGATGGTGGCGGCGGGGGCGACGCGCCTGGGGGTGTCGGCGCCGGAGGCTATTCTGTCGTCGCGGCCGCAGGATGGCGCCGCGGACGGCTCAGCGGAGTAGAGAGCCGGGGTGTAGCGCGCGTGGGTAAGAAGCATGACAAGAAGTCCAAGACACCGCATGCTGCCACTCCGGCTCTGCTGATTCTGGAGGAGGCTGGCGTGCCCCATACCGTGTCTACTTTTGAGGCCGGGACGGATCATTTTGGGGAGCACGCGGCCCATGAGCTGGGTGTGGATCCAGACAGGCTCTTTAAAACATTGGTTGTGGATCTCACGGCGGGGAAGGGGTCGAAGCGTGTGCTGGGCGTGTGTGTGCTGCCAGTGTCTCACCAGCTGAGTCTGAAGAAGGCTGCGGCAGCGCACGGGGTGCCCAAGGTGACGATGGCGGATCCTGCAGATGCGCAGAAGTCGTCCGGATATGTGCCTGGTGGGATTTCGCCATTGGGGCAGAAGAATGTGCTTCCCACGGTGATTGATGAGACGGCTGTGCTTTTCGAGACGATCTTCTTCTCGGGTGGTCGGCGTGGCCTGGATGTGGAGATGAATGCGGAGGACCTGGCGCCGTTGGTGAACGCTCGGTTTGCCGATGTGTGCGCAGACTGAGCGCGCAGGCTACATGTGCAGCGCAAGACACAGCGCAAGGCGCAGCGTGAACACGCAGAACTAGGCGCAGACCACGACGTCCGCGTGGAGACCGCGGGTGTGGTGAAGATATAACTATGTGGCGCAGATCTCACTCAAGAATCTAATGTGATGGTCAGCACTTTCCAATTGGTGGAAAGCAAAACACACTGAGGCACGTGCGCAGCACGGGGCAAGGAGATCACCATGAACTGCGATCAATTGAAGGACACCGCACACCGTTGGGCCATGGCGCTGGAGGAGCTGACACAGAAGTCAACGATCTCCGACGACGATGTCCGCGCACTCTTCCGCGAGGACAGCTACTGGCGAGACCTCCTCGCCTTCACCTGGAACTTGCACACCGCGGAGGGCATCCCGGCGATCACCCAGATGCTGCAGGCAACCAGAGAAGCGAGCGCTTTGAGCAACATCCACATCACAGAGGTGGCTGACGAAGGCAGCGACATGATCGGCACCCAGGTCACCCGAGTCCACTTCACCTGCGATTCCGCGGATTTCCACTGCAAGGGCATCGCCCGCCTCGCCGACGGCAAAGCGTGGACCGTCATGACCTCCGCCCGCGAACTGAAGGATTTCCCGGAGCCGTCCCGCCACCGCCGCCCGATGGGCGCAGAGCACGGCCCGCAGAAAGATCCGAAGAACTGGGCCGATAAGCGCGCGGAGCGCCGCCGCACCCTGGGCTACTCGGAGCAGCCCTACGTCCTGATCATCGGCGGCGGCCAGGGTGGCATCGCCCTGGCCGCGCGGTTGAAACGCCAGGGCGTGCCTACACTGGTCGTCGACAAGGCTGAACGCCCGGGTGACCAGTGGCGCAGCCGCTACCACTCCCTGTGCCTGCACGATCCGGTCTGGTACGACCACATGCCCTACCTGCCGTTCCCAGATGACTGGCCGGTGTTCACCCCGAAGGACAAGATGGGTGACTGGCTTGAGCACTACGTGGGGATCATGGACCTGGACTACTGGACCAACGCGGAGTGCAAGGGCGCAACCTTCAACGAAGCCTCAGGTACATGGACGGTCGTCGTGAACCGAGACGGCGAGGACGTCACGCTGGAACCCACGCAGCTGGTGCTGGCCACGGGCATGTCCGGCGTGCCGAACCGCCCGTACATGGAGGGGCAGGAAAACTTCAGGGGTGAGATCCGCCATTCCTCCGAACACCCCGGCGGTGGCGGGGATGCCGGCAAGAATGTGATCGTGCTGGGTGCCAACAATTCCGCCCACGACATCTGCGCGGACCTGTATGACCATGGCGCGAAGCCGGTCATGATCCAGCGCTCCTCCACCCACATCGTCCAATCTGATTCCCTGATGCGGGAGGTCTTCGGCCCGCTGTACTCCGAGGACGCGGTGGACGCCGGGCTCGACGTGGATAGCGCTGACTTACTGTTTGCGTCGTGGCCGTACAAAATTTTGCCCGACGCCCACCGGCCCATCTTCGACAGAATCCAGGAAGCGGACAAGGATTTCTATGACCAGCTGAGGAAGGCTGGCTTTCTCCTGGACTTCGGCGATGACGGGTCAGGGTTGTTCTTGAAGTATGTGCGCCGCGGTTCGGGATACTACATCAACGTGGGCGCTTCGGAGCTGGTGGCGAACGGATCCATTCCCGTGAAGTCCGGTGTGACGATTAAAGAAGTGAGGGAGCACTCCGTGGTCTTAACGGATGGTACGGAGCTTCCGGCGGATGTGATTGTGCAGGCCACGGGCTATGGTTCGATGAATGGGTGGGCGGAGATGCTGATCTCCAAGGAGGTTGCCGATCAGGTGGGTCGCTGCTGGGGCCTCGGGTCGGACACGGCGAAGGATCCCGGTCCGTGGGAAGGGGAGCTGCGCAATATGTGGAAGCCCACCCAGGTGGAGAACCTGTGGTTCCATGGCGGCAATCTGCACCAGTCACGTCACTACTCGCGGTACCTGGCGCTGCAGTTGAAGGCGCGGTACGAAGGTCTGGACACCCCGGTCTACGAGCTCGCCGAGGTGCACCACACGGGCTAGCGGCGCTCGCTGGATCCCACGGCGCCTGGCTCAGGGATCGTGACGGAGTCCTGCTCCTGTGCAGCATCGGGACGGGCTGCGCCGTGATCTGCCGCGCCAGAATCCCCAGCGTCGTGATCTGCAGAGCCCAGTTCACCGTCCGCGCCAGCGTCGTGTCGTCCTTCACCGCGCCCTGCACCGTGCCCCTCGCCGGCACGGCCAGCGCTAGCGCTACCGTCACCACCGCGCACCGTACCGTCGGCAGCGCCCCTGGCCTCGTTCAAGGACCGGGCCAACTCCGCCATGCTGACGTCGTTGCCCTGCATGACAACCTTGAGCCCCTCGTCGGTCACGCGGGCGTCGGACATACGGAGATGATCGCCAAGGTTTCCGGCCTCCTCGGCCTGTTGCGCGATCTGCTCACCGATGGCGTCCACGATGGCGCTGGGCAGGCTGAAGCCCAGGAACTTCACGTCTGTGGTGTCCATCGTGATGCGGCCGTCCTCCACGCGGGGGCGCAGCACCAGGTCGGCCAGCCCGCCGCCGAGCTGGAACGTGAGGGTCTGGTTCGCCTCATCGGTGGTGATGTCCGTGACCCGCAGCGCCTGCTGCACCAGCCCCTCCAGGCCCTCGTCCTGCTGCTGCTCCTGCTTGGACTCGGCCATGGTTTGCTGCGCCTGCGCCAGCATCGCCTCGGCCGGCAGCACGGTCTCTACCTCCAGGCTGCCCAGGATCATGTCCTCCTGGGAGGACCCATTCAGCGCAATGTCCGTGGCGTGAATCGTGGTCGCGGGATCGCCGGCGACCACCGGACGCGACTTATCGTTGTTCTCGTAGCTGACCTGCAGCGACGACGGGATTTCCATATCCAGCTGCGGGATCCTCCCGCCCAGCAGGCCCAGCACCACAGACCGGCTGCCCATCGTCACACTGGGATCCGCCTGCATCTGCACGCGGGACGCCGCGGCCTGCTCCTTGAGCGTGTCCTCAATGTTGTCCTTGATGTACCAGCGCAGCCCGAACTCCGCGAACAACCCCAGAATAAGGATGACGGCCACCAGGCCGCCCAGAATTTTCCACACAAGGCCGGTCTTCTTCCGGGTGCCCGCCGAACGTCCTGTCATGTTTGCTGTACTCACGTGATCTAGTGTTCCCCATAGCCGTCCCTGTCTGCAACCATGTTCCACGGGAGCGTGATTGTGTTGTCTTGAATTCGACGCCGGGCTTGCAGTGTCCGCAGCCCACCCTCATCTCCGCTCTCACTCAGGAAGGTGTCCAGGGCCTGCCTCCAGCGGGTGCGCGGGCCGAAGACGGCGAGGGGCGCGGCGCGTTCCCAGGCGTCGTCCATGGCGGTAAGGATGTCGTGGATTCGGTGACCGGGCGTGTTGTTGTGGATCAGTGCTTTGGGCAGGCGTTCGGCGATGTCGCTGGGTGTGTGGACGTCGAACGGGTCCCAGGCCATGGTGAGGGTGCGGGGGCCGTCCTGGTCGAGGAGTACCCAGCAGCTGCGGCGGCCGATTTCATCGCAGGTGCCTTCGATGATCAGGCCGCCGGGGCGCAGGCGGGAGCGCATGGTGTCCCAGGCGGCGTAGACCTGGTCGACGTCGTATTGGCGCAGGACATTGAAAGCGCGGATCAGGTCGGCGCGCATGCCGGCCAGCTCGAAACCGCCGAGGGCGAAGGTCACCCCGTCGCGGGGCGGGAGGACCCGGGAGGGCTCGATCTCCAGGCCCGTGACCTGCACAGGGTGGTGCTCGCTGGGGTGGACGGTGCGGAGGAAGCGCGCCCACTCGCAGGTGGTGGTGTGGGAGGCGCCGTAGCCCACATCCACCGCGACGGGGCTGCGCTGCTCGTGGATGATGGCGCGCTGGAATTGCCGGCGCAACAGCGGGTGGGAGGCAATCCAGCGGTCGGATTTCCGCAGGCGGTTAAAGCCGGTGGTGCCGCGGGTGGGTATGCCGATGGGCCCGTCCGATGTCCACGAACGGGCCTTAAGATTATGCGCGTGATCGGCCATGGCAGCCGATGTTACTGGCCGAGGTTACTGGTTGTCAGCCAGCCACTTTTCGATGCAGGCTGCCTCGCTGGCGAGGAAGTCCTCCAGCCACTCGGCGACCTTCGGCTCCAGCACTGGGCCCATCATCGGGATCTTCACATCCACGGCGGAATCCGCGACGAGCGTGGTGGTGTCCCCCTCGCCGGTCAGCTTCACCTCGGAAGAGAAGGACACGGGCGCGCCCTTGACCTCAGCGGTAACCTCACCGGTGATGGTGTTGTCCGCCAACGGTCCGAAGCTCGCAACACGCTTGAGCTTCAGGTCCTGGGAGACGAAGCCGCGCACGGCCTCGGGAAGGGCGGCCTTGGGAAGAAGTTCGTACAGTTCCACCTTGGTGGGGTCTTCGGTGAAGGTGTGAACCTGGCCTGGCTCGTCACCGATGTTTTCTACCTCGTAGGTCCAGTATGCGTTGGAGGTCAGGGCTTCGTGAACTTTTTCGATAGGAAAGTTGATCGTTGCGGTGTTCTCGCTGTGAGTAGTCATGTCAACAGACTACCCTGATACCCGTGACTGATTCGGATTTTTCCCCAGAAACTGTGTCCACATCTGAGACTGCAGCTGAGTCCACTTCTGCGACCGCACCTGCGACCACATCCGTGCCCGAGCGTGCCGAGCAGTTCGCGCAGACCGTGCCCGGCGCTCATAGTGTGGGCCGCACCTTCGCGGAGCTGACCACCCTGCGCATCGGCGGCGCCCCCGCCGCCGTGATCGCCTGCGCCACCGCGGAGGCTCTGCACCAGGTGGTGGCCTGGGCCGATCAGGAGGAGATCCCAAACATTGTGGTCGGCGGAGGCTCCAACCTTGTGGTGGGCGAGGGGCCCGGGGTACAAGACCTGCTGGTCATTTGGGCGCACGCCGGAGCTGCGGGAGCCCAGGTGTCGGAGGAAGATCAGGACGCGGAGATTCAGGGCGAGTCCGACATCTCCGTGGATACGTCCACGGGCGTGGTGCGCGCCTTCGCCGGAGTGGTGCTGGATGAGCTGGTGGAGGTGACCGTGGCGGCGGGGCTTGGCGGCCTGGAGTGCCTGTCCGGTATCCCCGGGTCCGTCGGCGCCACCCCGGTGCAGAACGTGGGGGCGTACGGCGCGGAGGTGTCCCAGACGCTGCGGCGGGTGCAGCTGTACGAGCGCTCGACCGGCCGTTGGGAGTGGGTGGATCCGGAGTCCCTGGACCTGGACTATCGCTACTCCAACCTGAAGTTCACGAATCGCGCCGTGGTGACCGCCGTGGAGTTCCAGCTGAGCACCGACGGCCTGAGCGCGCCGCTGCGGTTCGGCGAGCTGGCCCGGCGCCTGGGTGTTACGCCCGAGGAGGGGCATGGCGTGCGCCGTCCCGTGGCGGAGGTGCGTGAGGCCGTGCTGGCGTTGCGCGCCGGCAAGGGCATGGTGCTGGACGAGGCCGATCACGACACCTGGTCCGCCGGGTCCTTTTTCACCAATCCCATTGTGGTGGGCCGGGACGCCCGGGATGCGGTGGTTGCCGCTGTGCGTACCCGTTGTTCCGACGCCGAAGCGGACTCCATGCCGCTGTACCCCGCAGGCCACAGCGCGGAAGGGGAAGAGCGTTTTAAGTTCTCTGCCGCCTGGCTGATTGAACGCGCCGGGTTTTCTAAGGGATGGCACGTGCCGGGCAATGACAGGGCGTCCTTGTCTACGAAGCACACGCTGGCTCTGACGAACCGGGGTGGTGCGAGCAGCGAGGATGTTGTTGAGCTGGCTCGGGCTGTCCGCGACGGGGTGCGAGAGGCCTTCGGTGTGGTGCTGGAGCCGGAGCCCATCTGGTTGGGCGCTACGCTGTGATGGCTGAGAGGACTGGAGGTTCTGAGCAGTCTGCGGGGTCTGAGCGCTGCGTGCGTTCGGAACGGCCGGCGCATGCGGGGCGGTCTGTGCGCGAGGAAAAGCGCCGAGCGACCCACGCCGCCCTCCAGGACCACGCCACCCGGCTGGTCCTGGAGCGAGGCTTCGACGCCGTCACGGTCGAAGACATCTGCACCGCCGTGGGCATCTCCCCGCGCACCTTCTTCAATTACTTCCCCAGCAAAGAAGTGGCCGTGTTGGGGCCGGAGCCGGAACTCCCCGGAGAAGCAAGTGTTGAGTGGTTCGACGGAACCCGTGCTGAGGTGGCTGCCGAGCCGTCTCTGGTGTATCGCGTACTCGCGTTGATGTTTAGGCTCGTGACCAGCGAGTTGCGCAGCGATCAGTACCGGCCAGAGATCACCCGGCGGCGCCGGGTGATCCGGGAAGAAAACCCCGCCCTGGCGAGGAGCTTTTTCGCGAAGTTCCATGCGCTGCACGAGGACGTGGAGCAGCACCTGGCGGAGTTTTTGCACCAGCGGCCGGAGTGCCGCCGCCTGAGCGAACAGCAGTGTAGTTCTAGCCGGGAGGCTGGCGTGATCGTGGCGATGGTGTCCGCGGCCTTGAACACGGGCTTCAAGCAGTGGCAGCAGGCCGAGCCCACGAACCCTGCGGTGGCTTTTGAATACTGCCGGCAGACTCTGGAGGCGATGACGCTCATCGCCTCCACGAGTACCGGGGGCGCGGGGACGCCTTAGTTATCCCACCTGTTCGAAGTCCACCTTGTCCCGCACGCCACAGTCGGGGCAGAACCAGTCATCGGGCACGTTGTCCCACGGCGTGCCCGGGGGGAAGCCTTCGGTGTAGTCGCCTCGGTCTTCGTCATACTGATAGTCGCAACACGTGCACTTGTGGATAGCCATGGTGTTCCTCTCTTCTGTTGTGTGACTTCTCTTCTTCTGTTGTTCTGTCGTGTGTTGTTCTGTCGTGGTGTTTCTCTGGAGCGTCCTCAGGTGCTCCCGTGACAGTGGTCTGCGCTGTGCTGCCGCGCGGCGCGTGCTTTAGCGCGCGGCGGCCGTGCCTCTCATCCGAGTGCGCTGCTGAGGCCGCGGGATGATGTACGTGGACGGCTGACCAGGGCCTCGGACCACACCGGCGATGCCGGGAATGAGGAAGAACAAACTGATCACCAGAGTCCAGGGAATGATCGTGGCCAGCCCACCAACGCCCACGAAGCCCAGCACCGCCAGAAGCAATAGCCCCAGCCCCACCGCCGTGCCGGCCGACGCCAGCGCGTAGTGCTGCCGGGCGCGAGCCCGCCGCTGCTCAACCGTCTCGGTGTGGATACTCTCCGCGTGGGCACTCTCCGCGTGCGCTTTCTCAGACATGGGATTCCCCTTCGTCCGCCGTGTGCCAGCGAGCCGCCAAAGCGTCGCGCTTCCGTGGCAGCACATTCGCCCGCCGGATGTCCCCGCCGTAGTGCTTCATGAGTCGTCGGTTCATGACGGCAAACCACAGCGGAGGAATGGACGCAAGAAAGATCATCGTTGCGTAGCCGGCTGGTAATTCGGGCGCTTTGGCGTCGGATCTCAAGGATTGATAACGGCGCGTGGGATTGGCATGGTGATCCGAGTGGCGCTGCAGCTGGTACAGGAAGATATTGGTGGTCAGGTTATCCGAGTTCCAGGAATGCTCCGGCGAGCAGCGCTCGTAACGGCCATCCGGCTGCAGCTGACGCAGCAGCCCATAATGCTCCAGGTAGTTCACGAACTCCAGAAGGGCAATGCCGATGACAGCTTGGATGAGCATCCACGGCAGGATCGTCCACCCAAACGCCAGGAACAGTCCGCCCCACACAACCACCGTCACCAGCCAGGCGTTGAGCACCTCGTTAGAGATGTGGAAGGAAGGCTTACCCTTGCGGGCCAGGCGCTTGCGCTCGATGCCCCACGCGCGCGGAATCTGCTGAGGGATGGAACGCACCAGGTAGGTGTACACGTTTTCCCCCATGCGTGAGCTCACCGGATCCTCCGGCGTGGCGACCTTCACGTGGTGGCCCTTGTTGTGTTCGATATAGAAATGCCCATAGGCAGGAATCGCCAGGGTGATCTTGCCCATCCAGCGCTCGAAGGAACCCTTCTTGTGGCCCAACTCGTGCGCGGCAACGATGCCGATTCCCGACGTCATGCCCATCGACCAGGCCAAGCCCAACTTATCCCACAGGGTCAAGTCCCCGCTGGTCCAGAGGTAGCAGCACGCCACGATGGAGGCCAGCATGATGGGGAAGTACAAGTACGTGATGATGCGGTAGAACTTCGTCTCCTCCAGCCAGGGGACGAACTCCTCCGGAACGTTCTCGCCATCGCGGCCCAGGATGAGATCCGCCAGAGGGATCAGGATGAACACGGAGATGGGGCCGGCCCACCAGGTGGCGTGGACCAGCCACTGGGGCCCGTTCAGTGCTTGGAGCCACTCAACGATTCCCCAGGCAATGAGGGGAATGGCCGCCGGGATCAGGCTGAACGCCCAGGAGTACTTCTTGGAATCCTTCCAGCCCTGGGGCCTGGACTCGGGCGCTGAGGCCGCAGCGCTGCCCGCCCGGGCTGACGTGGGTGTTGGGTGTGTTGTGGTCATAATCCCTCCAGTGGTTGTAGCCGGGCCGCAGCTGCCTGACCGCAGCAACCTGCGTGCTGCGGCCGGGCGGCGTCGGGCTGACGGAGCCCGCCGTTACAGCATGGTCTGCACCAGGTCCTTCACCTCGCGGCGTCGGATCTTTCCGATCAGGTCGGCCGGCATTTCGTCGATGATGAAGAAGCGGCGCGGCACCTTGTAGCGGGTCAGACCCTCGCGGCAGTATTCCTTCATGGCTTCGTGGTCGAAGCTGGATTCGGGCACCCCGTCGCGCAGGACAATCGCTGCCACCACTTCCTCGGAGCCATCCTTCTGAGGCAGGCCAACCACGCCAGCCTTCACGATGTCCTGGTGCTCCTCCAGGTACTCCTCCACCTCAGCCGGGTAGACGTTAAAGCCTCCGGTGATGATCATTTCCTTGATGCGGGACACGATCCGGATGAAGCCGTCGGGCTCCATGACCGCCATGTCGCCGGTGCAGAACCAGTCCTCGAAGAACGGCTGGTCCTCGTCGGGGATGTTGATGTAGCCCTTGAAGACCTGCGGGCCGCGAACCAGAAGCTCGCCGGCCTCGCCATCGGGCATGGTGCGGCTGAAGTCCTCCGGGTCCGCCACACGCAGCTCCGTGTCTGGGAATGGAATACCGATGTGACCGGCGCGGCGGTCCGGGGTGATGGGGTTGGCCACGATGATCGGCGCCGTTTCCGTCAGGCCGTAGCCCTCGATGATCTTTCCGCCGGTCTTCTTCTCCCACGCCTCCGTGGTGTGCACGGGCAGAGGAGCAGCACCGGACAGGGCGTTGTTGATGCCCTTGAGGTCCAGGTTGTGGCTGTCCGCGGCCTCCAGGATCTTGTCGTACAGCGTAGGAACGCCCGGCATGTAGGTAGGAGTTTCCTTCTTCAGCTGATCCACGATCAGCGGAACCTCCGGCTTCGGCAGCAGAACCAGCTTGCCGCCGGTCGCCACGCCCAAAGCCGTGGTGAGCGTCAGGCCGTAGACGTGGAACATCGGCAACGCCGCCAGGTAGCGCTCCTGGCCGCCCTTGCCCAGGTCCTTCACCCACGCCAAGCCCTGCGTCACGTTGCACATGATGTTGCCGTGGGACAGCAGAGCACCCTTCGGCTTGCCGGTGGTTCCAGAGGTGAACAGAATCAGTGCCGGATCGTTCGGACCCAAGTCCGGGTGAATCTCAATGTCCTTGCCGTTGCCGCCCATCTTGTCGGAGCTCACAGCACTGAAAGGAATGGTTCCCGGCGCCGGTGCATGCAGCAGCTCCCGCTTCTCCTTAATGGACTTCAGCGGCAGCTTCAGGGCGAACTGCTTGATCTTCGGCATCGCCTCGATCATGTTGACGGAGATGATCGTCTCCAGCGGAGTCTTACCCACCAGGGACTGCGCCAACGGCGCCACCTTATCCCAGGCGATGCAGACCTTCGCGCCGTGATCGTTGAACGGCCCTTCCAGCTCACGCGCCGTGTACAGCGGGTTGTGCTCGGCGACGGTGGCGCCCAGCGTCAGGATCGCGAAGTAGGCGATGATGTGCTGCGGGCAGTTCGGCAGAATCACGGCCACGCGGTCGCCCTTCTTCACACCCAAGTGCCGCAGGCCCGCCGCGAAAGCATTGACCTGCTCCTGCAGCTCAGCGTAGGAGGTGGACGCACCGAAGAACTCCAACGCCGTGTTCTGTCCGTTCTTGCGCACAGAATCCTTCAGCATGTGCGCCAGCGTGTCCTCGGAGTATTCCAAGGTGTGCGGAGTCCACGGCGCGTAGTACTTCAGGTACGGCTTCTCCTTCCACGCCGTACCTTCCGGGGCTGGTCCATTGGTTGCGTTGGCTTCGTTGCCTGCTGGCACGCCATTGTGTGGGGTGTCTTCGGCGGTCGTCATCACGTATTCCTTTTAATGTTTCGACTGAGCTGTCTTAGCTGTCTGGGCTGGCTGTGAGTTATCTCGGTTGTTATCTCGATCGTGGAGATTGTGGAGATTGTGACCAGGATAACGTTTGCCACTCAAGTATTCAGCAGAACAAAGAAGTTTCATACTAAAAAACTGTTCACCCCTCACACACAGCACCCCCGCTGAAGACCGCTGAAGGCCCCGCCGCCCGCGTACACTAGCCGATATGCGCGTTGCGATGATCTCGATGCACACCTCCCCCTTGGAACAAGCGGGCAGCGGCGATGCCGGCGGAATGAATGTTTATATAAGAAATACGGCTGTGCAGCTCGCGAGGCTCGGCGTCGACGTAGATATATTTACCCGAGCAACCCGCCCACTCCAAGGCGAAATTGTGGACGTTGAGCACGGCGTACGCGTCATCAATTGCGTGGCCGGGCCCTACGAAGGACTAGCGAAGGAGGCACTGCCCACGCAGCTGGCGGCGTTCACCGGAAGCGTGCTGGCGTTCGTGCGTCACCATGGCATCACCTACGACCTGCTGCACTCCCACTACTGGCTGTCCGGGCAGGTCGCCTGGCTCCTCCGCGACCTCTGGAACGTCCCCTGGGCGCACACGTCCCACACGCTCGCGGCCGTGAAAAATAACTCGCTCGCCGAAGGTGACTCGCGCGAACCCGAATCCCGCATGATCTGCGAACAACAAATCGTGGACAATGCGGATCTTCTGATTGTTAATACCGACGCCGAAGCGCGCGACCTCACAGTCTCCTACGACGCCGAAGGCGCCAACATCCACGTGGTCGCGCCGGGCGCCGACGTGGAACACTTCACGCCCGGATCCGACCGGGCCACGGAACGCTGGCGCCGAGCGCTGGGCATCTCCTTCCGCGCGAAGGTGATCGGGTTCGTGGGCCGCCTGCAGCGCCTCAAGGGGCCGCACGTGCTGCTGCGCGCCGTGGCGGAGCTCCAGCGGCGGCACCCCGAGCAGCTGCTGAGCGTGATGGTGTGCGGAGGATCGTCCGGCGCTGGGGAGGACAGCCTGGAGTTCCTACAGAACCTGGCCGCCGAACTGGAGATCGCGGGGTGCGTGCGGTTCCTGCCGCCGCGGCCGCCGGAGGAGCTGGTGGCGGTGTACCAAGCGGCGGATGTGATCGCGGTGCCGAGCTATAACGAGTCCTTTGGGCTGGTGGCGCTGGAGGCGCAGGCCTGCGGCACGCCCGTGGTGGCGACGCGTGTGGGAGGGCTGCCGATCGCCGTGGAGGAAGGGAAGTCCGGTGTGTTGGTGGACGGTCACGAGACGGCCGCGTGGGCCGATGCGTTGGAGTCCTTGATCCTGGATGATGAGCGCCGGATTGCGATGGGCGAGTATGCGCCGGAGCATGCGGCGAAGTTCTGCTGGTCGGCGACGGCTGCGCGGTTGAAGGATCTGTATGAGCAGTTGCCGCCGCAGGGGTGTGGTGGGCCGCGGCAGCCTGCGGGATAAACTCTGTACAAATTGTTCGATCAAAACGCCAGATTTGGGCCCAAATCTGGCGTTTTGATCGAACATTTTGGGAGGGGTGCGCCAGCGCGTACCCCTGGCTTTTCCTTCACGTGGCAGCGCCACCTCATATAACGTGGAAGCTATGGATCGACAAGGAATCTGTGACCTCTTAGATACAGCAGAGGTTGAATACCAGGACGCGGGCGACAACGTTGTAGTGGTGCTACCAGGCGAGAAGCGCTTGAAAACCAACTGCATCTTCATCCCTCAAGAAGGCATGTTCCGAGTAGAAGCCTTCGTCTGCCGCCGCGTGGAGGAAGCCCAGGAAGAGGTGTACAAGCTCCTCCTGCACGCCAACCGCAAGAGCTTCGGTGTGCACTACACCCTGGACCGCAACGATGACATCTACTTGGTGGGGCAATTCCCGGACTCCACCACGGCCGACGATGTGCAAAGAATCCTGGGCCAGGTGCTCGAGCGCGCGGATCAGGACTTCAACCGGATCCTGGAGCGCGGCTTCGAATCCTCCATCAAGCACGAGTGGGCCTGGCGCTTGTCCCGCGGGGAACCAACGTTCAACTTGGCGGCATTTGCGCACCTCAAGCCGGATGAGGCGGAGGTTGCCTTGCTGTCCCCACCGCCGGATTCTGACCTGCCGGAGACCGCACATCAGGCAGCTGACCCCCAAACGGGGCAGGAAACAAACAAGGAATCAGAGCAGTAGGTGGCACAATAGACATTATGACCGAAAACACCAGCTCCGAAAACAGCTCTAATAGCTTTAATAACTCTGACAACAATGGAACCCTGATCCTCCTCCGCCACGGCCAGAGTGAATGGAACGCCTCCAACCAGTTCACTGGTTGGGTGGATGTCGCTCTGACGGACAAGGGCCGTGAGGAGGCGAAGCGCGGCGGCGAGCTGCTGAAGGAAGCAGGCTTGGAGCCTACTGTGTTGTACACCTCGTTGCTGCGTCGTGCGATCACCACGGCAGCTCTGGCGCTGGATGCGGCTGACCGTCACTGGATCCCCGTGATCCGCGATTGGCGTTTGAACGAGCGCCACTACGGTGCGCTCCAGGGCCTGAACAAGGCGGAGACGAAGGACAAGTACGGCGAGGACCAGTTCATGAGCTGGCGCCGCAGCTACGACACCCCACCGCCAGAGATCGAGCTGGACAACGAGTACGCCCAGACCAATGATCCTCGCTACAGCGACCTGCCTGAGGTTCCTCGCACCGAGTGCCTGTTGGACGTGGTGAAGCGTTTCATTCCTTATTACGAGGAGGAGATCGAGCCGCGCCTGAAGCGGGGCGAGACTGTGCTGGTTGCTGCGCATGGTAACTCTCTGCGCGCGCTGGTGAAGCACTTGGACAAGATTTCCGATGAGGACATCGCTGCCCTGAACATCCCTACCGGCATTCCGCTGGTGTACACCATCGGCCAGGATGGTTCGGTGTTGAATCCGGGTGGCCAGTACCTCGATCCGGAGGCTGCGGCCGCTGGTGCTGCTGCTGTCGCTGCTCAGGGCGAGGCCAAGTAGCCCCGACGCCGCCGCGCCCCGTCCCATCCTCTCCGCGCCCGAACTTCCGCACTGCGTCGCCCACCCGTCCTAGTGCTCTCGCACCGCCACCCCAAGCTCTGTGCGTGCCAGCGTGTACATTGAACTCCTATGAGTGAACTTGGACTAGCGGTGCTGTGCGGCGTGGCCGCGGGTGTGCTGGTCACTGTGGTGGCTGTGCTCCTGTATCGCCTGCGCGTGCGGGAGTTGCGCCATCGCAAAACGCAGGCGGACCTGGAGGACAACAAGGTTTCCACGGTGTCCCAGGTGTTGTATTTTGCGGTGCAGTCGTCGCCGGATGCGGTGGTTGTGGTGGATAAGCGCCGTAGTGTGGTGCTGTCGAATCCGCGTGCGCATGAGCTGGGTTTGGTTAAGGAGCGCATGGTTCATCCCGAGGTGTGGGAGATCGTGGAGCAGGTGCTGGTGGATCAGGTGTCTCGTGAGATGACGGTGAAGCCGGTGGTTCAGCGTGGCGCCCGCCCGGTGATGGAGGTTGCGGGTCATGTGCAGTTGTTGACGCTGACGGATGATCGTTATGTTGTGGTGTATGCCTCGGATGTGTCGGAGCAGATCCGCATGGAGTCGGCTCGGCGTGATTTTGTGGCGAATGTGTCGCATGAGCTGAAGACTCCCGTGGGGGCGATTTCTTTGCTGGTGGAGACGATGATGTCAGTGAAGGATGATCCGGAGTCTGTGGAGTATTTCGGGGGGAAGCTCACGAAGGAGGTTTCGCGCATGAGTACGATGATCACGGAGCTGATTTCGCTGTCGAAGTTGCAGGGTGCGGAGTCTCTGCCTGATCCGCAGATTCTGGATATTGATTCTATTGTCGACGCCGCCGTGGAGCGCTGCCGTCTCGCCGCTGAGACGGCGGGAATTGAGATTGTCACGGATGCGGGGTTGGGTGTGCCTGTCCGAGGGGACAGGAATTTGCTGGTTACTGCGTTGAGTAATTTGGTGACGAATGCGATTAACTATTCGCCGCAGGGTAGTTCGGTGTCTATTTCTCGGCGGGTGGATGCTGGTGCGGTGAAGTTGAGCGTGACGGATCGTGGGATTGGCATTGCGCCGGAGGATCACGAGCGTGTGTTTGAGCGGTTTTTCCGGGTGGATAAGGGGAGGTCTCGGGATACGGGTGGCACGGGCCTGGGCTTGGCGATTGTGAAGCATGTGATGGTGAACCATGGTGGGTCGGTGAGTTTGTGGTCGAGGCCGGGGACTGGGTCGACGTTTGCGTTGGAGTTGCCGGTGTATGACGAGGCTCAGCAGAAGGCGGCGGGTGGCTATGTATCGTCGTTGTCGTTGAGCACGGGGACTGACGATGATGACGATGATGAGGCACTGAACTAGTTGATGGAGTGCTGAGCCAGCGCACGGGGTTGGGCTACTCCGCGGTGGGATCATCCGACCCTGAACTAGAGGTAGCGCGAACTGGCCGTGTACCCTTGGGCTTTAGTGCTGTCGATCCAGAGAGGTTTTCCGCTGTGACCAGTGTTCTTATTGTCGAAGACGAGGAATCATTGGCGGAACCATTGGCGTTCTTGCTGAAAAAAGAGGGCTTCGAGGTGTTTATCGCCGGTGATGGCCCCACTGCCTTGGAGATGTTCGAGGCTAACCATGTGGACATTGTGCTTCTGGACCTCATGCTGCCGGGGATGTCTGGCACGGAGGTCTGCCGGACGCTCCGGCAGACCTCCAGCGTGCCGGTCATTATGGTGACCGCGCGGGATAGCGAGATCGACAAGGTTGTTGGTTTGGAGTTGGGCGCGGACGACTATGTCACCAAGCCGTACTTTGCCCGGGAGCTGATCGCTCGTATCCGCGCTGTGTTGCGTCGGGGAGGGGATAACGAGATCCCGGCCGAGGACGCGGACGACGGCCTGGTGTTCCGCGAGGGGCGCGTGGTGTTGGATGTTGAGCGGCATATCGTGACCGTGGATGGGCAGCGGGTCCAGCTGCCGCTGAAGGAGTTCGATCTGCTGGAGTACCTGATGCGCAATAGCGGCCGGGTGTTGACGCGTGGGCAGTTGATTGACCGGGTGTGGGGCGCGGACTATGTGGGCGATACGAAGACGCTGGATGTTCACATCAAGCGTCTGCGCTCCAAGATTGAGGAGGAGCCGTCCCGCCCGCAGATTCTGGTGACGGTGCGCGGGCTGGGCTACAAGTTCGAGGCCTAGGCCTGCGATTCCCGGCGACGCTGCTCCAGCGTCGCCGGATGAATCGCAATCAATGGGAGCCCGCTGGGCGACAGCGCGGCGAGCTTCTCCCGCTGCTCGCAATGCTGCGCCAGCACCTCGTAGGCCGGGGCTCCGATGAGCTCCTCCAACTCCTCCTTGTGCGTGCGCCACAGGGGATCGGCCCCTGCATGGCAGGTGGGGTCAGTGGTGCAGTACCAGTCGAAGTCCTCGCCGCCGTTGCCCCAACCCCGGCGGTTGTATTCGGTGATGGTGGTGCGCAGCTGCTCCACGCCGTCGGGACGAACCTCCCACTCTTCAAGCCGGCGCAGGGGAAGCTGCCAGCACACCTCCGGCTTGGAGTCCACGATGGACAGCCCGTGCTTGAGGGCATAGGCGTGCAGCGCGCAGCCGGTTCCCGCGGGGAAGCCCGCGCGGTTGGCGAAGATGCACGCGCCGTCGACGACCACGGTCTTGAGCGCGGGTTCCATCTCGCCCTCATCGTTTTCCAGCTCGTCCCACTCCAGCCACGGCTCCACGCGTCCCTGCTCGAGGCGCTCCTGCTCGCCGCTCCCGCGAACGCCCGCGTCTGCGTCTGTGCTCGCGCCTGCCCCTTCGCGGCCTGTGGCGTGCCCGGCAGGATCGCCCGCTTGCTCGTGACAACGTCCCCAATGCTGCCAATCCTCAGGCCCCAAACGCTCCGCCATCTCACGCAGACGAGAACGGTCATCCTCGTCCGTCAGAAACGCCCCATGTCCGCAACAGCCGACGTCGCGCGCGCCGGCGTCGATTCCAAGACAGGATTCAGTGCCAAAGCGGCAACGATACGACGACAGCAACCACGTCAGATCCAGAGAAATAATGTGCTCAGGATCAGCGGGGTCCAGAAACTCCAACCACTCCCGGGGATAATCAGCAGGAAGCTCCCGGCCAGATTGCACTGACAAGTCCGCGGGTGTGCCCTCGGGGTAACCCGATGCGATGTGTGTACTCACAAGCACCCACCGTATCGGTTAATCTTAAGCAGTGCGATTAGGTGTCCTAGATGTCGGAAGTAATACGGTTCACCTCGTGGTGGTTGACGCCCAACGAGGCGGCCCGCCAACCCCCATGAGCAACTGGAAAACCCCCATGCGCCTGGTGGAATACCTGGACACACAGGGCGCCATTAATAAGGAGGGCATCGACCGGCTCACCAAAGGCGTGGCCCTGGCTCGCGAAATGGCGGACCAGTTCCAATGCGAATCCATGTTGGCATTCGCAACCTCCGCGATTCGCAGCGCAGCCAACGGGGAAGCCGTGCTGGATCATGTGGACAAGAAAACCGGCGTGCGGCTGCAGATCCTGTCCGGTGAGGACGAAGCGCGCCTGACCTTCCTGGCGGTGCGCCGATGGTTCGGCTGGTCGGCAGGCCGCATCTGCGACCTGGACATCGGTGGCGGATCCCTAGAAATCTCCGTGGGAGATAACGAAAACCCAGACATCGCGTGCAGCGTGAACCTCGGCGCGGGCCGCCTGACCCGCGACTGGTTCGAAACGGACCCGCCGAGCAAAAAAGCCATCGCCGACCTGCGGGAATACATCGACGAAACGCTCAAAGAGCCGGTGAAACAGATCAAGGAATACGGCGAGATCGACCTGGCCGTGGGAACCTCCAAAACCTTCAAAATGCTGGCGCGCCTGACGGGTGCGGCGCCGTCCTCCGCGGGCCTTCGGGTGGAGCGACGGCTGACCCAGGCCGGCCTGAGGCAGCTGATCGCCTTCATCTCCCGAATGACCGCCGCCGACAGGGCCGAGCTGGAGGGCGTGAATGTGGACCGCTCCTACCAGATCGTGGCCGGCGCGCTGGTCGCGGAGGCAACCATGCGCCACCTGGACATCGATACGCTGAAGAACTGCCCGTGGGCGTTACGCGAGGGTGTGATCTTTGCGCACACAGATGTGGAGAAGGCGCCGTGGAGTTATTGGACGCATTAGGGCTGTAAGTGTGCGCTGCGAAGCGGTCACACGGCCTGGCGCGATAGGCTAATTTAGGCTGTAATAACTTTTAGAGTAACTTCTGTGTCACATCCGGGTGCGTTCGGCAATTATCGGCCTGGTGGATCTCAGAGTAATATGCACTCTTAAAGTGCCATGTGACGTAGGCGTTTTAAGCTGATGGGAAACGTGAATGAGTGAGAAGCTAACCGTTGCAGAACTGCTGGCCCGCCATGGGCGCAGCGGTTCTTCCGACAGTTCTCGTCCGCATCGTCGTCGCAGCCTGTCCGAGGGCGGTGTGAGCGTTGCGGAGCTGACGGGATCCATCCCCGTCGTGAAGGATGAGCACATCCGCGCTGCTCAGGCGCTGGACAGAGATTCGGTGAACGTGACCGAGCCGGAGATCCTTGAGGCTGAGCTGGTCGATGCTGAGGAGACGGAGGCTGAGGTACGTACTGTGACCGACGCCGACCAGGTCGCCGCCGAACCCATCGACGTGGAGCTTGCTGGGGATGATCCCATCGACGCCGAGGTTTCCGACCCGGAGGCCCACGCCGAAGAATCCGGCGCGGCTGTTGCTGCGGCCGCTGCGCCTGCTGCTGAGTCTGCGGCGCCTGCTGAAAAGCCAAGCGCTGAAGAAGCTGAGGCAGACCACCTCGATGAGGCAGAGCCCACCGCTGAAGAGGCCCGTGACGTCGAAGAAGCCAACGAGGTCGAGACCGACCGTGCCGAAGGCCCCGTGGAAGGCCCGAAAGAGTTCGAAGAACTCGTCGCCACCCTCTCCGACAACGAGGTCGTGGACTTCGAAGACAACCGCATCTCCTGGCCAGCCATGATCGCCCAGGCTATCGGCGCGGTCGCTGCGGGTGTGCTGATTTTCATCGGCTTCAACCTGCTGTGGGCCAACGTCAGCCCCATCATCGTGCTGGCCTTGGCGCTGATCGCCACCGTCGCCATGGTCGTTGGAGTGCACCTGCTGCTCCGCCACAAGGACAAACTGCTGATGATCCTGGCCCTCATCGTGGGCCTGGTGCTGACTATCGGGCCGCGCCTCATAATCGGCATATAGCTCTCATCATCGCGATATAGCCTCGCGATAAACATCCGCTCACGCCCGGCCCAAGGCCTCCCATACCCCACGCAACACCCGCCCTCCTGCCACCGCAGGAGGGCGGTTTGCGCTGCTCACAGCCTGCAAGGGTGCGAAACACGAGTGAAGCTGGCACTCTGGAGATATGACACGAATTGGAATTATTGGTGGAGGAAACATTGGCGAAGCTCTCATCTCGGGCGTGATCTCGGGAGGCGTGGACGCCAAGCACGTCGTGGTGAGCGACCCCGCCCAGCCGCGACGCGAAGAACTGCGCGAACGCTACGGCGTGGTCGCTACGGACGACGCCACCGAAGTAGCCGAAGAAGCCGACTTTGTGGTGATTGCCGTCAAGCCTGATGTGGTCGGCGTCGTTCTTAAGGACATTGCGGATACGGTGAGCGGCAATTCCGCGGACACGGTCGTGGTATCCGTGGCGGCCGGCGTGTCCATCGGATTCATGGAGTCCCAGCTGGCCGCGGGAACTCCTGTGGTGCGCGTCATGCCGAATACGCCGATGCTGGTGGGCAAGGGTGCCAGCGGCATCGCCGGCGGACGCCACGCGGAGGACACGCACTTGCAGGGCGTGAAGAAGCTCATGGAGAACACCGGCCGCGCGCTGATCGTCAAGGAGAAGGACCTGGATGCCGTGACCGCCGTGTCCGGCTCTGGCCCGGCCTACTTCTTCCTGGTCGTGGAGGCGATGACGGACGCGGGCGTGCAGCTCGGCCTGCCACGCCCAGTTGCGGAGGAGCTGGCCGTGTCCACCGCTGCGGGTTCTGCGGCGATGCTGGAGCGGAACCTGGATGAGGATGATGGGGACGACGCCAACACTCTCCGCACGAAAGTCACCAGCCCTGGCGGCACCACTGCGGCCGCTACTCGGGCGTTGGAGGAGAACGGCCTGCGTAAGGCCTTCTTCCAGGCGATGCAGGCGTGTCGCGATCGTTCCGTGGAGCTGGGGCAGCAGAACAAGGAAGACTAGCGGCGAGGCGGCTGCGCGCGTCCTGAGTCGACCTCTCTGGCGCCGGTTGCCCAGTTGCGTCCTGAGTCGGATCTCCCGGCCGGATGATCGCAGCGCCGGCGCCGCGACCGAGGAGTCCTCTCCCCCAACATGTGGGTATGCTGCCGCTGCTTTCTGTAACACTGTTCACAGCTTTAGCGTGCGATAACATGCGATAACTTGCGTGGCAGCAGTAGTGAAAGGTCTCACACGTCCATTTTTTCCCTCTATTTCACATAAATCACAAGAATCACGTACGATTATGGACGAGCGATTCACGTGCGATGTCGTGCAGGAGGGGAAGCCTGCCGCGCATGAGGGCGCCAAGAAAGTGAAGAAAATATGGCTAATGCTAGTAATGACAATGGAAGCTTCTTGACCGTTGCTGAGGTTGCAGACCTCATGCGCGTGTCCAAGATGACTGTGTACCGCTTGATCCACTCCGAAGAGCTGCCAGCCGTTCAGGTAGGCCGCAACTTCCGTGTGCGCGAGTCCGCAGTGAACGAGTACCTGGGATCTTCGGAATACACTGCAACGAAGACCGGTTAAGCTTCTCAAGCGCCCTGAGCTCCCTGAGCGTTCCTTGAGGAACACTCAGGGAGCTTTGCTGTGCGCGAGCCTCCGCGCGCGAGCGCGCACTGCACGCGGGGCCTGCGCGCTGCCGCGCCGCGGCCGCGGGCCGCGCTGCACGTGGAGCATACTGCCTGCGCGCACCCCGCGCTGCCACGTGTCGGCGTCGGCCGACGAGAAAGTGCCATAGCGTGACACACTTAAGCCCCGGAAGTCTCTGAAATGGCCCACTTTCGAGTGTTTCCGGGGCTTAACTGTGTCATGCCGTTGTACTTCTGCCCCTCAGGGAGCTGCGACGTTGCTGCCAGTGCGTGGTGCGTACGGTGCGCGCGGCGCGTGCCCGGGCTGGCTACACAGCGCGTGGAACAGCGCGCGAAGCGCGCCCCGCTTTGGTGACGGGATGGGGGACGCGCTAAACTATTGACCATTCGTGTCGGTCCGCCCCACTTTTGTCAGACTGGCACCGTGTCCGCCCGCCGGAAGGTCAGGCTGGGCGTGAACAAGATATGACCATCGATATGAAGCGAGGTTCCCACAATGGGTTCTGTTATTAAGAAGCGCCGCAAGCGTATGTCCAAGAAGAAGCACCGTAAGATGCTGCGCCGTACCCGCGTTCAGCGTCGTAAGTTGGGCAAGTAAGCCTTCGCACCCACAAATTGCTCGGTCATATCGCCATTTTTCCCTCGGAAAATGGCGATATGACCGAGCATTTTGCTTTGAGGGGTGGGTTCCTGGGTGTTTTGAGTCCGAACATTCCGGGTGCAACCTGAGTTAGACTAGCTCGAACACTGACGACCACTTGCCCCGTCCTCGGTATGCGGCCGCCCAGCGCCAAGCCTGAGCCCGGCACACACCAGTGCCGCCCGGCGCCAGCCGCCCGCCATCCACAGCCGGGGTCACGACCGGGAGAATGACGCATGAACACTCCATTGGGCCTCACTGTGATGGGGCTGGTTATCATCCTGAGCACGGTCACCCTGCTCATCCGCGGCAAGGTGAACCCCATCGTGCCGATGACTCTGGTGCCGATCGCAGGCGCCCTGATCTGCGGATTCGGCCCGGAGGACATCGCGGATTTCTTTTCCTCCGGCCTGGGCTCCGTCATCAACGTGGTGGTGATGTTCATCTTCGCCATCATTTTCTTCGGGATTCTCCAGGACGTGGGCCTGTTCGTGCCGGTCATCCGCGCGCTGATCACCGCCACGCGCGGCAAGGTCCTCCTCGTGACCCTCGGCACCGCCGCGATCGGCATCGTGGCCCATCTCGATGGCTCGGGTTCCACCACGTTCCTGCTCACCATCCCCGCACTCCTGCCTCTCTATCAGGCTTTGGGCATGTCGCGGTATGTGCTGCTTACTATTGTGGCGTTGGCGGCGTCGGTGATGAATATGGTGCCGTGGGGTGGCCCGCTGGGCCGCGCGGGTGCGGTGGTTGCGCAGGAGCCGAATCAGATCTGGTTGCATATTTTGCCGATGCAGGCGCTTGCGGTGGTCCTGGTGTTCCTCGTGGCTGCCTGGTTGGGCTGGACTGAACAACGACGCCTAGCCGGCCTTCGCGCCTCCGGCCAATTCCATGGCCCGGCTACCGTGGATGTGCGGACGGTGGCTGCTGATTTCGCGGCGTCGCATGAGAAGGATGTCCAGGACAAGGGCTATTCTTATCGTTCTGCCCGGTGGGTGACCATCACGAACGTGCTTTTGGTGCTCGTGACTCTGGTGGTGTTGTTGGCGGACATCCTCCCGCCTGCGCCGGCGTTCCTGATCGCCACGACGATCGCCATGATCGTGAATTTCCCGACTGCCGATGAGCAATCCAATGCCCTCCGACGCCACGCGCCGAACGCCTTGGCCATGGCAGGTGTGATCCTGGCTGCTGCGATGTTCCTGGGGGTGTTGAATGAGTCGGGGATGTTGGAGGAGATCGCGCTGGCGTTGGTGAGGGTTCTTCCTGAGTCCGTGGGGCCGTATCTCCATGTGATTGTGGGGCTGTTGGGCGTGCCGTTGGATATGCTGACCTCCACGGATGCCTACTACTTCTCGGTGTTGCCGATTGTTCAGGAGACTGTGGGCACGTTCGGGGTGAGCGGCATGGGAGCCGCGGCGGCGTTGATTATCGGCAATGTGATTGGCACGTTTGTGTCGCCGTTTTCTCCGGCCCTGTGGCTGGCTCTGGGTTTGGCTCAGGGGCAGATGGGAAAGTACTTGAAGGTGGCGTTCCCACTGGCGTGGGCGTTCTCTGCGGTGTTGGTGCTGATTTCTTTCGGGGTGGGAATCCTACACTAGCGCCGTGTGGCGCGCATACTGCCACGCTCAGCGCCGCTTGATCCAGTAGCCTCCCGCCACGGCCGCAGCCCCTGCGGCCGGGGCGCCGTAGCGCTTCAATATTCGCCGAGTGCGGCGATAATCGCGGATCTCCCAATCGCGTGCCTTGGCAATTCTGCGTAATTCCGAATCGGGATTCACTGCCACCGCGGTGCCCACCATGGACAGCATGGGAAGGTCATTAGAAGAATCCGAATAGGCGGTGCACCGCTCAAGATCTAATCCCTCAGACGCCGCCAAGGCCAGCACCGCGTGCTTCTTACCCGGACCGTGCAGAATATCGCCCACCATATTCCCGGTGAACTTCCCATCTTTCACCTCAGTGACGGTCCCCAGAGCGCCCGTGAACCCCAGTTCACGGGCGATGATCTGCGCCAACTGCACCGGGGAGGCCGTCACCAACCACACCTCGTGGCCGGCGCGCAGGTGCTTATCGGCCAATTCCTTCGTGCCGGGGAAAATGCGTTCGGCCATATTCTGAGCCCAGATTTCCTCACCCAATTGAATGAGGTCCTGCTCTTTATGGCCCGCCACTAATTGCAACGCCTGCTGGCGTCCCGATGCAATATCGCCGGCATTTTCCTTGCCCATCACGCGGAACTTCGCCTGCATCCACAGAAACTGCAGAATCTCGCCCACCGTGAAGAACTTCTTCCGCGCCAAACCTCGGGCAAACACCAGCAGGGACGCGCCCTTAATCAGGGTGTTATCCACATCGAAGAACGCGGCGGCACCTAGGTCCTGGGGGATCGTAGGGTCGGGAGTATTCAGGCGGTTCGATCCCCCGGCAGCCATAGAAGCGCCCTGGAGGTTGCGCAGCCCCGTCCGGAACTCGTCCCCGGTCATTTCGTAGCTATCCGCCAAGCGGTCAATCTTGGCATTCGTCTCCGCGTCGAAAGCTTCGGGGTCTAGGTACGCCCCGGGGTTCAGGTAGCGTCCCCGGAGTGCGGCCATCGCACTGGCCTGACCAGCAACTTTCTGCGCCTCGTCACCCTGGGTAGGGAAGATCTCCCGGCTCAGACGACGGCGAACTAAGCCCCGCACGCTGAGTATCGCGGCGCTGGTGGCGTCGGTTATGGTCTCGCTGGCGGCACGCGTGGTGCGGGCGAGGTCAGTCAGGGAGGGCGCGTTCACACACAAAAGGTTACCCTCTCGCACAGAGGAACGCGGCGAGCAGTCAAGGAATGAGGCAAGGAATCAGCCACGGATTAGGATGAGCATCATGCAGCCCACCCACACAGTCACAGTCATGACACGCTCCACCTGCGGTTCTTGCGCGCGAGTGGTGGAGCAGATCCGGCCCATCGTGGAGCGATTCCACAGCACCCTGGAGATTTTGGATGTGGACACGGACGGCCCCGGCCTGGATATGGAGTTTGGCGATCGCGTGCCCGTGGTCCTGGTGGACGATGAAGAGATTGCGTGCTGGGAGGTGGATGACCAGGAGTTGATCGCGGCGCTGTCGTAGGCGGCCGCACCCGCGCCTCCCCCTGCTTCCTTAACCCCTCCATAACAAAGCACCACTGTTGTTTTGTCATAGGGGTGGGTTAAGGGATACGGTTAGGGGTCGATAATCGACGTAGCAGGAAACGTGGCACAAACGTAGCAGGAGAGGCGAGCATCGCAATGAGCTCTAGCACCAGGATCGGTACCGGTTCGGCGTCCGTGTTGCTGGTTGGCTTATCCTTCCGCTCCGCCCCCGTGTCCATGCTGGAGAAGGTCAATGTGGCCGACAGTGAAATGTCGAAGCTGCAGCTAGCGCTGGTGGATAACGACGTCATTAGCGAGTCCCTGGTACTGTCCACCTGCAACCGCATGGAGTTCTACACCGTCTCGAATGCCTTCCACTCCGGCCTGGATCATGTGGTGGAGACGATCTCGAACATGACTGGGGTGACTGCGCAGGAGTTGGAGCCGCACCTGTATGTTCACTATTCCAACGCCGCCGCGGAGCACATGCTGAACGTGGCCAGCGGGCTGGATTCGATGGTGATGGGGGAGCAGCAGATCATCGGCCAGTTGCGTTCCGCGTACCAGGTTGCTGACGAGACGGGCACGGTGGGCCGGACGCTCCATGACCTGACGCAGCGGGCCTTGCGCACCGGCAAGCGCGTCCACACGGAGACGTCGATTGATAGTGCTGGGGCGTCCATGGTCAGTTTCGCCGTGGACCGTGCGTTGCGATTTTTTGATTCCGACGCCCAGCGCACATCCGCGCAGCGCCCGTTAGAAGGGAAGCGTGCGGTGATTGTGGGTGCTGGGGCGATGGCGAGCTTGGCGTCGACCTATGTGGGAAAGTTGGGCATTGACCACGTGACGGTCGCCAACAGGACCGTGGCGCGTGCGGAAAATCTGGCGGCGCACGCCGTGGAAGCGGGGGTGAGCGCGCACGCCATTGGTCTGGAGGGCATCCCATCGGCGCTGGTGGACGCGGACATTGTGGTGTCCGCGACGGGCGCGGTGGGCAACGTGATCACCCGCGCGCACACGGAGGAGGCGCTGCGGCAGCGCAGCCCACGGCCGCTGGTGATGTGCGACCTGTCCATGCCACGAGATGTGGAGCAGGCCGTGGCGGAGCTGGACCAGGTGACGCTGCTGAACATCGAAGAGCTGACCACCATGGCCGGCGAAGGCGTGGAGGATGAAGAGTCCGCGCGTGAGATCGTGGCCCGGGAGCTGGAGGAGTTCCTGGAGGACCAGCGAGCCCAGGCCGTGGTGCCGACGGTGAAGGCCATGCGCCAGAAGGCGGCCGACGTGGTGGCGGCTGAGTTGCTGCAGCTGGAGAAGCACACCCCGGGGATGTCGGAGCTGGACCGGCGGGAGGTGGAGCGAACCGTGCGTCGCGTGGTGGATAAATTGCTGCACACTCCGACGGTGCAGGCGAAGCGGCTGTCTGCCGACGGGGAGCGGGTGACGTACACGGATGCGTTGGCGGCGCTGTTTAACTTGCCGATGGGCACGGTTGAGTCCGTGACGGAGGCCCGGTCGCAAGGGGCTGTGACGGCCAGCGCTGCGAGTGCCTATCTTCAGCGCGAAACTCAACAGGGAGAGAAGAATGACTAACCCTCAGCACACGCCGGAGGAGAACGCCTCGGCTCAGCGCTCCGAGAACGCGGCCGAGAAACCACTGCTGCTCGGCACGCGCGGATCCCTGCTGGCCACCACCCAATCCGGCCATGTGAAGGAGGCCGTGGAGGCCCGCGGAGAATCCGTCGAGTTTCACATTGTGCACACTCCGGGGGACGCGAGCCAGGCGTCGCAGATCCCGGTGGCGGCAATCGGCGTGGGAGTATTCACGGAAACCCTGCGCACGGCCCTGCATGACGGCGAGTGCGACATTGCGGTGCACTCCTTCAAGGACCTGCCGACGGCACCGGATCCGCGCTTCCGCACAGTGGTGCCGAAGCGCGTGGACCCGCGTGAGGTGCTGGTCTCCCGGGACGGCTCTGGGCTGATGGACTTGCCAGCGGGCGCGAAGGTGGGAACCTCCGCGCCACGACGGGTGTCCCAGGTCCGGGCTCTGCGCCCCGACCTGGAACTGGTGCCGCTGCGCGGCAACGTGGGCACGCGTATGGACCGAGTGAACCAGGATCTGGACGCGGTGATTCTGGCGCGCGCGGGGCTGGAGCGTATTGGCCAGCTCGAGCGTGCGGCGGAATCCATCGACCCCATGGTGCTGATCCCCGCCCCAGCCCAGGGTGCCCTGTCCGTGGAAGTTCGCTGCGACGACCAGCGAGCCTGGACCGCCGTGCGAGCCCTGGACCACCTGCCCAGCCACATCGCCGCCGTGGCGGAACGCGCAGTGCTGGCGACCTTGGAAGCCGGCTGCTCTGCTCCCGTGGCTGTCCGCTCCGAGTGGACCGGCGACGGCCAACAGCTGACCGTCACCGGTGGAGTGTTCGCCGTGGACGGCTCCCAACAATTGGTGGAATCCAGGACCGAAATATTCGACCTACCTGCTGAGATGGACGCCGACGGCCATCACAACCTGGACCACGAGGCCAGAGAGCGCATCCTGGTTCACGCCCGGGCCTTGGGCAGCGAGGTGGGGCGCACACTGATAGACAGAGGTGCGGCACGCATCGTGGCCGCCACGTAAACATCTGGGCGCCGCGGCCACCAGCCACAGCGCGTCCGTTAAGAACCCAGCACCACGTTGTTCCTCGTTTCGTCCACAGATTCGTCCAACGTTTTCGCCCATAGTTTCGTCCACAGTTTCGTTTAAAGTTTCGTTCACATTCCTGCCTAGGTTCATGTGTCTCTCCAGAGCAGAACTCCAGTAGCGGAGAGCCCCAGTAACGGAGAGCTTCAAGAGACTAGGCAGCTACCGTAGAAAGCACATCCCATGACCGTTTCCGGATTGACCCCGATAGGCAACGGCCGCATCTTATTTGTTGGCGCAGGCCCCGGTAACCCGGATTTGCTGACTGTGAAAGCCCGCGACGTGCTGGTCAATACCGCGCACGCGTGGGTGGATCCTGCGGTGCTCACCGCGGTACGGAAGCTGGTGGGTTCTCGCGTGCCGGTGCCTCAGGAGAAGCTGGATGCCGCCGAGGCGCAGTGGGAAGAGCAGGTGAAGGCCGCGAAGGAGGCCGGGGCGCGCCGTAAGCCACCACGCCCGGAGCCTCCCACGGCCGCGGAGATCGTCATCGCTGCACCGGGGGATCCCCAGGACGTGGAATCCGCGACGTGGAACAGCAGTGCTGAACCCGATCCGTCGGAGGTCCCCGTCCCACCCAAGGAAGTCGCCGCGGCTATGGTGGCCTGCTCCAAGACGGGACACGACGTGATCCGACTGGTGGCCGGCAACCCCCTGAGCAACCCCTACGTGATGGAGGAACTCCAGGAAGTGGCGAACCTGGGGGCGGACTTCCAAGTGGTGCCAGGCATGACGGGATCCGTGGCAGTGCCAGCCTTCACGGGTATTGGCGTGGGCCCGGACGTCACCGAAGCTGACGTGCGCGGAGGTGCCGATTGGGACCAGCTGGCCAATGCGGGATTGCCGTTGATTTTGACCGCCTCGCCGTCGGACTTAGCGGGGATCGCCAGCGAGCTGAAATCGCACGGCGTGGCCGGCAGCACCCCGGCGACGGTGACGCTGCACGGAACGACTCGGCGTCAGCGGTCCTACGACGTCACGTTGGATACGTTGAAGTCCATTGCGGCGGCCTCGGGCCCGGCGGCCAAGGAAGGGGAGCTGCCGGAGGAGATGCTGGTGACGATCGGCAGCCAGGTGGGCAACCGGTCTAAGTACTCCTGGTGGGAGAACCGGGCGCTTTATGGCTGGACGGTCCTGGTGCCCCGAGCCAAGGACCAGGCCGGCCCGATGAGCACCCAGCTGGCATCCCACGGGGCGATCCCCGTGGAAGTGCCGACGATTTCCGTGGAGCCACCGCGAAGCCCGCTGCAGATGGAGCGTGCCGTGAAGGGGCTGGTGGATGGCCACTACCAGTGGATCGTGTTCACCAGCGTGAACGCGGTGAAGGCTACGTGGGAAAAGCTTAACGAGTTTGGGTTGGATGCCCGGGCTCTTGCCGGCGTGAGGGTCGCCGCGGTGGGGCCGAAGACGGCCCAGGCCGTGCAGGACCTGGGGATCACACCGGAGCTGCTTCCCAGCCCCGAGGAGCGCAATGCCTCTGGCCTGGTGAAGGTGTTCCCGCCGTGTGATCCGGACCTGGACCTGGTGGACCGGGTGCTGTTGCCTCGGGCAGACATCGCCACGGACGTGCTGGTCGATGGCCTGATCAATCTGGGGTGGGAGGTCGACGACGTGGTGGCCTACCGCACCGTGCGCGCAGCCCCTCCGAGCCCTGAGATCCGGGACATGATCAAGACCGGCGGGTTCGACGCCGTGTGCTTCACCAGCTCCTCAACCGTGAAGAACCTGGTGGGCATTGCTGGGAAGCCGCATGCCCGCACCATCATCGCGTGCATTGGGCCGATGGCGGCTCAGACGGCGAAGGAGTACGGGCTGCGCGTGGACGTGATGCCTGATGTGGCAGGCGTGCCCGAACTGGTGGATGCACTGGCGAAGCATGTGGCGATGCTGCGCGCGAATAACCAGCTGCCGCCGCCGCGGAAGCGCCGGCGGCGGCGCAAGAAGGCTGAGTAGCCCCTCTACAAATTGTTCGATCAGAACGCCAGATTTGACCCCAAATCTGGCGTTTTGATCGAACTTTTTTGGTTGGGAGCGCGGGGCTAGCCGCCAAGCGGACTCATGCTGGGCGGCTTCGGGCTGGGTGGGTTCGTGCTGGAAAGCCTGAGACGGCGAAGTGCTTCTAACCTTTACCCCATAAAGGGTTGCATCCATCGTCGATGGTTACCGCACGAAAATGATGAAGTTTAAGATTCCTCTTAACTAACGCTTAGACAGCAGGAGAGCTTCACGTGACGAACCAGCCGCCGAACAACCCACCCGGCCAACCGGGACCGCAGGGTCCGTGGCAAGGTCAGCCGGGTCAACCTGGACCACAAGAACCGTGGCAGGGGCAGCCTGGGCAGCCATACCCAGGTCAACCTGGTCAATCCGGATCGCATGGATCACAAGGTCCATGGCAGGGACAGCCCGGGTCACCATATTCTGGCCAACCGTATCCCGGTCAGCCTGGCCAACCGCAGCTGCCGCCCCAGTTTCAGCACCCAGGCTTCACTCCGCAACAACCTCAACAGCCTGAGCAGCTGCAGCCTGCCCAGCCGAAGAGCAAACTCCCAGTGATCATCGCCGCTGTCCTCGTCGCAGCACTGGTCATCGGCGGCGGCGTGGTGGCCTTCACCAAATACCAACAAAACCAGCACCTGGCACGGATGGAATACCTTGCCTTCGACGACCCAGGCGTGAACCCATTCATGACATCAGTCGCAGATAACGAAGCCTCCAAGAAGCTCGAGGACAGCACCACCTCCCATGCGAACAGGCGGGCCGGCACGGACGGCAGTGACGCCAACCTATACGGAGGAACCAGCGAACTGTCGGTCTGCGACGCGGCGGCGTTGATCGACAACCTTTCCGGCAATGAGGACCTCAACCGTGCCTTTGCCAAAGGGGTTGGTATTAACGAGGGCGACGTCGAACTCTATGTGAAATCGTTGATGCCGATGGTCTTGATGCAAGACACGTGGGTCACCAACCACGGCTACGACGACGGGCAGGCCACCCCGTTCCAGGCTGTGCTGCAGCGCGGTACCGGTGTGTTGGTCGACGGGCGTGGTGTGCCTCGTGTGCGCTGCTCGTGCGGTAACCCGCTGGCGGAAGCCTGGACGGGTTACACTGCCCCGAGCACGACGGAGGCAGCATGGGATGGATATGCGCCGGGGCAGGTCACGGCCATTTATGCCAGTGTGGATTGGCTGCCCAAGCTGCGTGGGTATGACCTGGATAGCGGTGATTCTGATACCTGGGAGTACTCCAAGGCCGCGATCGAGGACCAGCAGCAGGTGTGGGATAGCGTGTCGGTGGACACTCCCCGGACTGTGCCGTCGGATATGGGGACTACTCCGGATAAGAAGTTGTTAGAGTCCCTGGGTATGCCGGTTGCCGACAATGGCGAGAGGCGCCAGGTGGATGGGGATCGTTTCCAGACGAGTAATGGAACCTTCGACCCTGATGCGCCGGCGCGTGAGCACACAGAAGCTGTCGATGCGGCAAACTTCGAGACAGGCCGCGATGCCTTTTACATTCCGATAGAAGGACCTGAAGGAATTCGTGGTTGGTGCTCTCTAGAAGTTACTGATCGAGGCGAGCCAGAATTCATGTGTGGCTCAGACGAGCTTGATACAAAGGTGAATGCAGGCTGGAAGTCTAAGAAGCAATTAGAAGCCTTCACGGCTAATACCATTGAATATCACACTGTGTTGAAGACCTTTTCGCTTAAAGATAGTGAGACGAGAAGCACACCTGATGCTGACTTAATAGATGAGATTGAGCCTCTAAAGCCTGGTCAGCATGTGGTTGCTGCCGATTTTACCTGCTACAATTTTTCAGATTCCTTCTCTTGTGAAAAGGGAGGCTCTGCATTTAAAGTAACCAGTAATGGACAACTTTACATTAACAGGTCAATCCAACCTATCGGCACCTCATGTAGAAGTCTAAACTTTGCTGGAATGGGCGAACATAACGTTCTGATCGCCGATGGTGCGGTCAGTTGCGCTGAGATCACGAAGTTGGTGGAAGAGTATTCGGAGGCATGGGAGAAGGACGACCCAAAGGGTAGTGATATATACTTCGAAAAGGGGGACTGGTTTTGCAATTTCTTCATCAGTACCTTCACTGAGCCTTTTGGTCGAACGGCAAAGTGCAGCCACAATAACGCCTCTCATGGCGCTTTCTACATCACCAAAGAATCCGGCACTGAGCCGCTGCCAGAGTAGTCCGACTCTGAGAAGCCTCACTGGCTGGTCCCTCACCGGCAGCAGTCCCATCGGCTAGAACTTCCACTGCTCGGAGCCTCAGCAACCGGAGCTTTACTGGCTGGCTTTTCACCGCCCAGAGCCTTAAGGCTCCAGCCTCGCCGGTCTCAAAGCCGTCCACCACAAAAAGTTCGATCAAAACGCCAGATTTGGCCCCAAATCTGGCGTTTTGATCGAACAATATGCAATCAGGCAATGTGCACAGGACAGTCCATGCACACCACAGCACGGGGAGTAGCATGGCAAGCATGTCGAACTACCAGAAGCTTGTCTCTGAACACACTCCGCTCCGCCGCCCGCGTCGGCTCCGCACGTCGCCCGTGATGCGCAATTTCGTGGCGGAGACGGACATCAACCCAAACCGCCTGGTGTTGCCGATGTTCATCGCGGAGGGCATCGACGCGCCCCGCGATATCTCCTCCTTGCCGGGGGTGCAGCAGCATACGTTCGATTCTTTGCTGCATGCGGTGGAGGAGGCCGCCGAGGCGGGCGTGGGCGCTGTCGATCTGTTCGGCGTTCCCACGGACGAGAACAAGGACGCCACGGGTAGCGCCGGGTGCGCCAGTGACGGGATCCTGAATCGTGGTGTGGAGGCCGTGCGGGAGCGTTTCGGCGATGACATCCTGGTCATGGCCGATACGTGCTTGGACGAATTTACTGACCATGGCCATTGCGGGCTGCTTCAGGAAAATGCGCGGGGGACCGTCGTTGTAGATAACGACGCCACTCTCCAACAATATGCAGCTATGGCCGTGAGCCAGGCGCGCGCTGGCGCGCATATTGTGTCGCCGTCGGGAATGATGGACGGCCAAATCCGTGTTATTCGTGAGGCTTTGGATCAAGCAGGGTTCCAGGATGTGTCGATTATGGCGTATTCGGCGAAGTATGCTTCTGCGTTCTATGGTCCCTTCCGTGAAGCTGTGGGGTCTAGTTTGCAGGGGGATCGGAGGACTTATCAGCAGGATGCTCGTAATCTTCGGGAGTCCTTGCTGGAGGTGCAGCTGGATATTGATGAGGGGGCTGACATGGTGATGGTGAAGCCTGCGATGCCGTACTTGGATGTGCTGCGGGAGGTTGCCAATGAGTCTCCGGTTCCGGTGGCTGCGTATCAGGTTTCTGGTGAATACGCGATGATCAGCGCGGCAGCGCAGAATGGCTGGATTGATCGGGAGCCTGCGATCATTGAGTCCTTGTATGGCATTCGCCGGGCTGGTGCGGACATTATTTTGACCTATTGGGCAACTGAAGCAGCGCGACTGTTGGCATAGCACTGCGAGATCTCCGCATTGGGTTGGCATCCGCGAAGGCGTCGCGAGCTGAGATCTGTTCATTGCAGAACTGTTTACCTGCATGATAGTATGAAGTTTCGCAATCCAAATTCCATAATAATAAATTGGCGCGACCTGAAGCAAGACTTGAGAGTAGGAGAGTCCGGCTTCGCTGATGGCGCTGGCGGTAACAGATGAGATCGATGTACCGCATGGGTTGGAGAGTCGATAGGTCTACTGGCGGCTTGATGTCAGGGTATCTCCTAGAGTGCGCCATGGTCGCGGTCCGATCGATTCTGATCCAAACTTAGCACTACGGCATGCGGATGCCATTGGGCTCTCTATAGAGTCGCTTAATGCTTAAGGAGAGACCATGTATCAAGGTAACTATCGCTTTGATGACTTTATGTGGTCCTCGACGATTTTTGTCGTTGTCCCTACTTTGATCTGCCTGGTAGTATTTTGGCTCTCGTGCGGCAAAGAAGTAGCCTTTCGGTCAAAGCTCCTGAAGGGGGAATTATACGCCTTCTGTGTGGGGTTCATGTCTGCTGCTTGTTGGCTGTCGTGGAATTCCTATTCCACTCTAGAAACTTTTGTTAAATATGGCCCACCCGCTGACTATCCTGTGTGGCAGATAATCTGCTGTGGCGCGACTGTCATTATTGGCTCGTTGTTCATCTCGCACTTCTTTTCACAGTGCTACCCTGATGTTCTGGCTATATCCCTGCTCACGGGCGCTGGATTCGCGATTGCCTTCGCTTGTGGCGCTTCCTTTGGCGTCACTGCTCAAGAGGGAATCGGGATAGTCTTCTCCTTTGTGGGTATCACTATTCTATGCCTTGTTGTGAACGTTACGACTTTTTCCGTAGTTTTGCTGAAGCGGCACGTGAAGCAAAGAAAAGATCGTTATAAGTCATAGCTCTGACAGTCACTGTCTACGATCGTGTTGAAGGGAAGGTATGAATGTTTAGCGGAAACTTTCGATTTGATGATTTCCTGTGGGTGTCATTTATTTTCGTGATTGTCCCTTCGCTGATAGGCGTGTTTCTCGTGCGGCGAGCTTCCGCCCGGCGGATCTCGCCGTGGAGAGAATCGGTTAAGCTGTATGTTTATGCTGCGACGGTGGGATTTTTCTCGGCAGCGGCATGGCTATCCTGGAACTCTCACTCAGGTATCGCTGATTTCGTCCGTCGAGGGGCGCCCGCACATTATCCCCCATGGCAGATTGTGTGTTGTGGTGCGACAGTGATACTGGGTTCGTTGGCTGTATCTCTTCTCTATGCCCGGTTTTTCAGTGATGTCCTGATAGTTTCCGGGCTTACGGGCGCTGGTTTTTCCGCCGCATTCGTTATCGATGCAAGCTTTGGCGTACCTGCTCAGGAAGGTATTGGAGTAGTGTTCTCCTATATTGGCATTTCCTGCTTGTGTGGGCTGGTGAATATTGCCGGATTTATCGGGAGTACCTTATATCGTCGCAGCAAGTAGAGGCAATTCGATAATCCTCCGATTTAATTACTTCTGGCGGTCATTTTGCGGCTCTTTCGCTGGAAGAAGCTGATGTTTTCTACCTGAGTTCTATCTTGTGTGAAACCACCATTTTCCGTCGGTGTGCTTTTCGCAGTCGTGATCTACTGAGAATTCACGAAGAAGTTGTGCTGGTGTACAGGTGAAGTAATTAGAATATGGTCCATGCCAAGTGCCGTTTGCTGCTTGATAGGTTACTGTTTCGGAATGTGCGGATGGTTAAGCGGAAAGTGCAACTGCTGTAGTTGCTATAGCGATGGCCATTCTTTTATTTTTCATGGTAATCCTTCTGGTTTTGGATATTGTTATTGCTCAACTGGTCCGTACATACGTTCATAGTAAGCTTGCTTGTACCAGTTCAATGACTCCTTGCAGAAGAGGAAGTAGTAGAAGTTGAGCACGATGAACGTGAAGACCAGACCTAAGGGGATCTGTCCACCCTTGAAGATCGTAAAAGTGATGATGGTCAGGATGACGTTTGTGAGAACTAGTGCTGAATAAGACCATGTTTTCCCAAACCATAGGCCGACAGCGAAGAGAATGAATGACGCAAAGAACAAGCCCAACGCAAGCCCTGTGATCGGAATGTTCATGTGAACCTGCTCATCGCCAGGAACCTTGGTGTAGTGGGTATAAGAAATAGCCGTGTGTACGACGCCCACCAGTCCTGTTGCAGCAGAAAATACGCTCGCTGCAGTGAGGTGCTCTGGGACTCTGCTGTTCTTGAATACGGAGAGGGTGTGATGATTCATCTGGTTTCCGTTACGTGTGAGTGACTTACTCACAGATACCTTAGTACACCAACTACCACCTAGTACATAGGTTCAGCCTGTCTTCTAGCTCTGCAGAGCGCCGATGGCTTCGCACACCGCGCCTGCCCGCGCTCGCCCCAGTCCGTCAGCGCACACCGATCGGTGGCTGTAGGACAAGTCCGATAGGCTATAGCGAGTATGAACACCACGCAGAACTCACAGCAGAACCCTTACCACCAACCGGCTCCCCCTCGCGGCCAACAGCCCGGTGGCTCGCCTCGTCGCGGCAGCGGCACCTCTAGTGAGGAGCCGACTCCTCCGAAGCCGCCGAAGGTGGGCCGCCCCGACGGCCTGGCGAAGAATCTTAAGGAAGCCCCACAGAACGTGCAGTGGGGCGTGGGGGCATGGCTGATCACAGCCCTTTTTCAGATTGGGCATGCGCTGGTGCAGTTCACCGCGAACATTATGGACAGTCGCGCGCTGCACGCCGAGGTGAAGAAGCAACTGGAGGACGGCAATGGGGGCTTAGGGATTGGCCAGCTGGCTCACCTTACGGGCATGTCCGAGGAGGAAAGCATCTCCCACGTGGTGACGATGACGAACATCACCATGACGGGATGGCTGATCTTCGTGCCGCTGGTGTGCGCCTGGCTGGCGTGGCGCGCCGGTCGCGGTGGCAACTACTCGCGCATGTTCCTCTCCGTGGGTTCGCTGTACCTCGGTCTTAGCGCCGTGATGGTGGTGTTCAGCAGCGCGCCGAACTCCATGAACGTGCTGCTAGCTCTGATGGCCGGGGTGTTCACCATCCTCTCTGGTGTGACTGCGGTCCTGGGTCTGTACTTTATGACTCGCCCAAGTAACGCGGAATGGTTAGGAATGCCGTCGAATAAGGAGTTCCAGGAGTACCGCAAGGAACTGCAGAAATACGAAGAAGAGCAGAAGAAGCTAAAAGATAAGAAGAAAGCGGAGAAGGACGGACAGCGCCGCAACACTCGGAAAAACCCCGACAACCAACAGAACAACCAGAGCAACCACCCGAACACTCACCACAACAACCACCAGAACAATCACCGCCCATGACCTCGATGTTCCCCTCCCTATACCGCGACGGTTCCGGCGACAAGAACCGGGCCACGAATAAGTGGGCCCCGGGCGACCCCACCCCAGGAACCGTCATCGCCGCGTTCGTGTTCTTCCTCGTCATCGCTGCGTTCATGATCCTCAGCGGCTTCTTCCTCGTCACGGCCCATTGGGATCGGGAACCCCTCACCCCTGAAGAAGCCGACAGAATGAACTTCGTGCGTCAGAACGTCCGCATCCTCGGCGTGATCAATATCGTGGTCGGCTTGGTTGTCGCCGCGCTCTCCACGGGGGTGAAGGACGGCTATCGTGGCAAGCGCCGCCTGGTGCTGTGGTGCAGTGCCCTCGGCATGTTCTTCATGCTCGCGGGCTGGGTTTTCCAGTTCACCGGACCGGGCCAGGCTCTCCTCGCACTAGGCTTGGCGGTGGCGAATCTGTTGGCATGGAGGCCGGCGTCGGATCCCTATTTCGACGCGGGTCACCGCCTCGAGCAACATCAAGAGGACACGTCGAGCTAATGGCTGACAACAATGAGCTCCTGAAAGTCGATCAGGCAATTAAGCAAGCCCGAGAGGCCGCGCGCTCCGCGGGCCTGAGCGGGGAGGATCTTGCGCCCGCCGCGCACTATTCCAGCGAAGAACATGATTCGCTCCAGAGGATGCATGGCCGCGGCCTGACCAGCCTGGCGTACAACGTGGAGACGTTTGAATCTGCCGTCTCGGCGACGAAGCTTCAGGATGCTCTCAACGAGATCGATGGGGTGGAAGCCGTGGTGGTCTACGGCACCAAGCAGGTGTGGATCACCGCCCCGGATAGCATTAACCTGACCCAGATCGAGCAGGTGTTCCTTGACCTTGGCGTGGACGCGTGGATGTCCGATTCCTCCCTGCGCCGCCGCATTGCCCGGATGGAGCGCCCCAATGCGCCCCGTGCTCGCCGTAACGTGGATGCCCATCGACGTGCGTGGGCTGCTGCGGAGAGGATGAAAAGACAAAACGACGCCCAAGTTCTCTTAAGCAAAAGCCGCCCCTTTGAGAGCACTGAGGTGTTGTTTACGGCCCGTGAGCTGATTACGAAGACGCGCCTGGTGGTGGCGATACTGCTGGGTGTGCCGGTGATTGTGCTGCAGTTGGTGGGCAGCCTGCAATTCGACTATTGGCAGTGGGTGTGCCTGGCTTTGGCCACGCCGGTGGTGCTGTGGTCTGCGTGGCCGTTCCACCGCGCGGCGTTGGGTGGCCTGCGGCGGGGAATGTCGGCGCTGGACTCGGCCAGTTCTGCGGCGATTGCATTGGCGTATTTGTTTTCGATTTACCAGCTGGTTACCACGCATGTGGGCGATGTGGGGTGGAAGAGCCAGCAGATCTTGCTGGCCGCCACCTGGAGCTCCCCCGAGTATGAGGGCTCCCTGTTTTTCGACGTGGCGTGCGGCGCGACGATTCTGCTGCTGATCGGGCGGCTGTTGTCCCGCCGGAACACGTTGCGCGGGCGCACCCTCCTGAATGTTCTGGCGATTTCCCCGCACGACACGGTCACGGTGGTGCGTAAGGACCGTAAGGATAAGAAGGGTAAGGCCACGAAGAAGGACATCACGGTGGGGGAGATCCGCACCGGTGATGACATCCTGATTCCCAACGGCATGACCTTCCCGGCGGATTGCGAAGTGATCAGTGGAAAGTCTCTGGTGGACATGGGGCCGGTGGGCGGCCTGCACCGCGTGCGGGAGGTGTCCGTCAATGACATTGTCTACGCCGGGGCACGCAACCACGGCGCCACTCTGAAGTGCCGCACGGTGAAGACGGGCTCCAAAACCCGTTTGGCGTCCATGCACCGCTGGGTGCTGAACGCGGCTCGTGATGAAAACCGCCTGGCCCAGCTGTCCACGCGCTCGGCGAGTTTGCTGGTGCCGTGGGCGCTGCTGTTCGCGCTCATTGCCTTTGGGATCTGGTGGCTCATCACCGAATCGGTGGATGCCGCGATGGCCACAAGCCTGTCAGTGCTGGCGACGGTCGCGCCCGTGGCGCTGGCGATGTCCGCGCCGCTGGCTCTGCGCCTGGGCCTGTGGCGCGCGGCCACGGAGGGCGCGCTGTTGCGGGACACTACCACCATCCACAACTTGGCTCAGGTGGAGTCCATGGTGTTCAACCGCGTGGGCACCTTGACACACGGGCCGATGCAGGTGATTGGCATTACGGCCGCTCAGGGCGAGAATCCGGATTTGGTGTTGCGCGTGGCGTCGGCGCTGGTGATGGAGTCCAAGCACGCAGTATCGAAGGCGATCGTGCGGGCCGACCGCGAAGCCAGGGACGCGTCGGCGGGCGGCGATGAGGTGCCGAACTGGCTGGAGATCGGGGACGTCACCATCACCCAAGGCGGCGTGTTCGAGGGCGTAATCGAGATCCCCATCAACGGGGAAATGCGCAACGTCCCGGCCCGCCTCTGGCGCCCCAGCGGAGTGGGCGAGTTGCGCGATAGCCGCCTGGCCGCCGCTGTGGAATCCGGCGGATCCCCCGTGGTGGTGAGCTGGAAGGGCAAGGACCGCGGCGTGATCAACCTCGCCGATAGCTTTAAGGACGACGCCCCACAGGCCATCGACAAACTTGAGGAGCTGGGGCTGGAGACCTACATGCTCTCGCGCGACCCCTATCCTGTGGCCCGGCGCCTGGCTGACTCCGTGGGCATTTCCACGGTCCTGGCGGGAATCTCGCCGAACCGTAAGGAAGCGACCGTGCGTGCGCTGCACTCCCAGGGCGTGTCCGTGGGCATGGTCGGGGACCAGGATGTGCTGGGGGCACTGCGGGTGGCCGATATCGGCATCCTGATGGGTTCCGCCGATAGGGTCGACGCCGTGGCCGCCGAGATCGACGGCGCGGCCGACGTGGTGCTGCTGCGCGAAGATGTGGAGGCCGTGCCCGAGATCGTGAACCTGGTGCGCCACATCCGCAACACCGTGGACTGGAACATCTGGCTGTCTTGGGGCTACAACATCGTCACGTTGGTGCTGGCGATGTGTGGCCTGCTGAACCCGCTGCTGGCCACGCTGTGCATGTTGGCCAGCTCCTCGCTGATCGAGTTCCGCTCCGCCCGTATTCTGCGCCGCAGCTACGCGCGCACCATGCTGCGCAGCACACACGCCTGGCAGTCCTGGGTGGCGCAGTTCCGGGACTTGAGGGAGATGCGCAAGCGCAGCAAGCTGCGCGCCGAGGCGATCGAGTTCGCTCAGCGAGACGCCGCGGAGGCCGATGCCTCCGAGCGGTAGACTGGCAGGCTGGAAAGCACTGAGAGCACTGTAAGCCCACACAACAGACTGTAAGGACACACAAAACCCATGAGTACCGCACACCTGAACCACACCAACAGCGCCGCCGCGATGGAACGCGCCCGCACGGTCATTCCCGGTGGCGTGAACTCCCCCGTCCGAGCCTTCGGATCCGTCGGCGGCACCGCCCCCTTCATCACGCACGCCAACGGCAGCCACCTGCACGACGAAGATGGAAACACCTACGTGGACCTCATCTGCTCCTGGGGGCCCATGATCCACGGCCACGCCAAGCCCGAGATTGTGGACGCCGTGCACCAGGCGGCGTCCAAGGGCCTGTCCTATGGCGCGCCAACCTCCATGGAGGTTGATCTGGTTGAGGAGATCGTCTCCCGAACCTCCGTGGACAAGGTGCGCCTGGTGAACTCCGGCACGGAAGCCACCATGTCCGCAGTCCGCCTGGCCCGCGGCTTCACCGGACGCGACAAGATCCTGAAGTTCGAAGGTTGCTACCACGGGCACGTGGACTCCCTTCTAGTCGCGGCAGGCTCCGGAGTGGCTACCTTCGGCTTGCCGGATTCGCCGGGAATTACGAAGGCCGCGGCGTCGGATACGGTGGTGGCGCCCTACCGCGATATCGAGGCAGTCAAGGCAGTGTTTGAGGCGCACCCCGGTGAGATCGCCGCGGTGATCGTGGAAGCCGCCGCCGGAAACATGGGCACGGTCACGCCGCTGCACTCTGCCGACGGAGCTGCCGACGGTGAGGCCGAGCAGACGTCCTTCAACGCCCAGCTCAAAGAAGTAGCCCACGCCCACGGCGCGCTGCTGATCGTCGACGAAGTGATGACCGGATTCCGCGTGAGCCACAGCGGCTGGTTCGGCAAAGACCAGGTAGCCGGCGACCTCACCACCTTCGGCAAGGTCGTCTCCGGTGGCCTGCCCGCGGCCGCCTTCGGAGGACGCGCGGACATCATGGACCACCTGGCGCCAGCCGGCCCCGTGTACCAAGCCGGAACGCTCAGCGGAAACCCCGTGGCCGTGGCCTCCGGCCTGGCGTCCTTGAAGTTCGCCACCCCAGAGGTCTACACCACCCTGGACGCCAACGCGCAGCGCGTGTCCAGCATCGTCTCCGAGGCACTGGCCCGCGAATCCGTGGCGCACCACGTGCAACGCGCCGGGAACATGTTCTCCTTCCGCTTCGCCGAAGGAGAGGGCACCAACTTCGCGGACATGCAGGCCGCCGATACCTGGCGTTACCCCGCGTTCTTCCACGCGCTGCTGGACGGAGGAGTGTTCGCGCCGCCGAGCGTGTACGAGACCTGGTTCGTGTCCACCGCGCTGACGGACGCTGACTTCGAGCGTCTGGAGCAGGCCGCAGGTAGCGCCGCACGAGCTGCAGCAACGGCGACGCGCCCCGGAAATTAGAGCACCGAGCCCAAACAGGTAGGCTGAACAACCATGGCAACAATCGTTCACCTCGTCCGGCACGGAGAAGTACACAATCCGCAGAAGATTCTGTACGGACGCCTGCCCGGCTACCGCCTGTCCACCCGAGGCCAGAAGATGGCGGACGTGACCTCCGACGAACTGGCGGGGCACGACGTGACCCTGCTGGTCGCCTCCCCGCTGCAGCGTGCCCAGGAGACCGCGGCACCCTTCGCACAGAAGCTGGGGCTGGACATCGTCACTGACGAGCGCGTCCTCGAAGCCGGCAATGACCTGGAGGGACTGCACATCAAGGGGCCGCGCAGCGCTCTGTGGAACCCGAAGCGCTGGCCCATGCTCGCCAACCCCGCGAAGCCCAGCTGGGGCGAGCCGTACACGGAGATCCGCGATCGCATGTGGGAGGCCATCGACACCGCACGCGTGACCGCTCTGGGCCATGAGGCCGTGATCGTCTCCCACCAGCTGCCGATCGTCATGATCCAGAGGGACGCCCAGGGACTGCCGCTGGCCCACAATCCGGCCGCCCGGCAGTGCAATTTGGCGTCCGTGACATCCCTGGTGTTCGATGGCAGTGACCTGACCGATATCTTCTATGCGGAGCCAGCTCAAGATGTTTAACGCCACAACGCGCGGCGAGGCCGCTGCGCCGAACACCACCGCGCCGCGCAACAACGCCACGCCGCGCAACAACGCTGCGCCCCGCCGCGCCACCAAAGCCGCGGCGGCAGCACTCCTCGCCACCGCCACCACCCTCAGCCTCGCCGCGTGCGGCGACAACACCACCGCCGGCACGGACGCCGTGGCCGTGGGCGGCACGTTCGAGTTCGTTTCCCCCGGCGGGAAAACCTCCATCAGCTACCCCGAAGGGGAGCGCAAACCCATCCAGAACTTCAGCGGCAAGGACCTCCTGGATGACTCGGAGATCTCCCTGTCCGACTTCGACGGCCAGATCGTAGTCCTGAACTCCTGGGGTCAATGGTGCGGCCCATGCCGCAGCGAATCCGACGACCTCCAAAACGTCCAGGAAAAACTGGAGAAAGCCAAGGCCGGCACCATCCTGGGCATCAACGTCAAGGACCCCATCCGTGAAAAGGCACAGGACTTCGTACGGGATAACGGCATCACCTACCCGTCGCTCTACGACCCTCCATTTAAGACGGCGCTGGCGTTGGGCGGGCTTCCGGCGTCGGTCATTCCAACAACGATTGTGCTGGACAAGCAGCATCGGCCAGCGCACGTCTTCCTGAAGGAGATTACGGATCAGGAGCTCTGGGACGTGATTGAGCCACTGATCGACGAGCAGCCGGCGAAGGAGTCCTAAGCAGCCGTGAACACCCTGACCCTCGCCAGCATCGGCGACACCTTCGCGGACACCGCCGCCACCGGCCCGCTCCTGCTGGCCCTCCTGGTCGCCGCGGCGGCGGGGCTCGTCTCCTTCGCCTCGCCCTGCGTGATCCCGCTGGTGCCCGGCTACATCTCCTACCTCGCCGGTGTGGTGGGCGCGGACACGGAGTTCAACAGCCACGGAACCGTGGTGACATCCCGACGCGGGCGCGTGGCCTTGGCGGCGTTCCTCTTCGTGCTGGGGTTCACGGTGGTCTTCGTGCTGGCTACCGCCGCGGTGTTCGGGGTGATCGGCACGCTCACCATGAACCAGGACCTCCTCATGCGCGTGGGAGGCGCGATCACTATTCTGATGGGCATCGTGTTCATGGGCTTCATCAAACCCCTGCAGACGGACAAGCGCATGCACCCCAAGCGCTGGACCACCCTGGCCGGCGCGCCGCTGCTGGGTGGCGTGTTCGCACTGGGCTGGACCCCGTGCCTCGGGCCCACGCTGGGCGCGATCATCTCCGTGGCCGCCGGCACCGAAGGTATCACTGCCGCCCGCGGCGTGATCCTGATCGTGGCCTACTGCCTGGGCCTGGGGCTGCCATTCATCCTGGTGGCGCTGGGGTCCTCGAAGATCCTGACGGGCGTGTCCTGGCTGCGCACGCACTCCCGCACCATCCAGATGATTGGCGGCGCTCTGCTGGTGATCGTGGGACTGCTGCTGCTGACCGGCCAGTGGAACATTCTGGTGGAGTGGATCCGCCAGGTTTTCATTTCTGATGTTGTCCTGCCAATCTAGAGGGTGACGCTTTAGTTCCCGACCGCGCCGAGACGTCGGCGACCACCGACCACACTGCGAAAGGCATTTCCATGCAGCTCACGCCGAAGAGCATCCTGGGACTTCCCAAGAAGGGTTGGCAGTGGCTGACCAAAATGAAGACCGCGCTGGTTCTTTTGTTCTTGGTCGCGATCGCCGCTGTCCCCGGTGCCTTGTTGCCGCAGCGTTCGCTGAACGCCGGCAAGGTGGAGGAGTACATCCAGGCTAACGGCAAAACGGCGGAGGTGTTCGACAAGATCGGCCTGTTCGACGTGTTCAGCTCCCCGTGGTTCACCGCCGTGTACGTCCTGCTGTTCGTTTCCCTAGTGGGCTGCATCATTCCGCGTTCCTGGGATCACTACAAGGCCCTGCGCACCAACCCGCCGGCCGCGCCGAAGGTGCTTCGCCGCATGCCTCGGCATGTTGAGGGCACGGTGGCGGTCGCACCGCAGGCTCTGCAGGAGCAGCTGCGGAAGCGGTTCAAGGGCTGGAATGTCTCGGAGACTCCCGCCGAGGAGGATAAGCAGGGCAAGTGGTCCCTGTCCGCGGAGAAGGGGTATCTGCGCGAGTTCGCGAACCTTGTGTTCCACCTTTCCCTGGTGGGCGTGCTGGTGGCTGTGGCCGTGGGGCGCCTGACCTACTACGAGGGCCAGGTCATTGTTGTCGCCGGCACGGACGGGGAACAGTCCCAGTTCTGTAATGGCGCCGTGTCTAACTTTGACTCCTTCCGCCACGGCGCCCTGTTCGATGGCACGGGCTTGTCCCCGTTCTGCGTGGATGTGCGCGATTTCAAGGCGGAGTACACTCCGAATGGCCAGGCTGTGGACTTCGAGTCCGATATCCGCCACGCCAACGGCCAGCAGGTGTTCCAGGATTCGGACACCTGGGAGGCCGCGACCCTCAAGGTGAACCACCCGCTGCGCATGTATGGCGACCGCGTGTACCTGCAGGGCCACGGCTATGCGCCCACGTTCACCATCGAGTGGCCGAATGGGGAGAAGCGCACGGATACTGTCCAGTTCCGTCCGGATGATTTGGTGAACTTCCTGTCCTCCGGTGCAGTGCGGTGGGATCCGCCGGCGGGCATGTACCCGGATCTGTTTGAGCGGCGTCAGAAGCAGATTTCCATTCAGGGTCTGTTCGCCCCGACCGCGGCGTTTTCGGGGGATAACGGCAGCATCCTGTCCTCTTCCTATCCTGCGATGACGGATCCTGCGGTGGCGATTGACGTCTACCGCGGTGATACCGGCTTGGACGCGGGCGTGGCCCAGAGCATTTTCAGCTTGGATCCGCGCAGCATGCACAACGGTTCCCTGTCGAAGCTAGATCGCGTGAACCTGTCCCAGGGCGAGTCCGTGACCTTGGACGATGGCACGAAAATCACCTTCGATGGTGCGAAGGAGTTCGTGAACCTGCAGATTTCGCATGATCCGACCACCACCTGGGTGCTGTTTTTCTCCATCCTGATGGTGCTGAGTCTGGTGGGATCGTTGATGGTGAAACGACGCCGAATCTGGGTGCGCATCGCCCCCGCCGACGAACGTGCGGAATCCTCCCATGTGGAGATCGCCGGCCTGGCCCGCACCGATTCTGCGGGTTGGGGTGCGGAGTTTAATCGCCGCGCAGAGGAGATCCTGGGCTTGGATGAGGAAGACTTGGATGAGGCCGATGGCTCGGCGGTGACCGATTGGGAGACCCGCTACGACGATGGCTTGGATGATCGCCTGTCCGACCGGCTGTAGCCGGCTGCGGCTGGCGCCGGCGCACGCCACCGCCCGCTGCCGCCACCGATGGCCGCCCCGAGCCGTCGCCGTACACCCGCCGTGGTTGTGTTCCCGCGATCGGCGGACTAGGTTCAAATACGACTCATTTCACCACCGTATATAGGGGTTCTGCTGCTCATGATGGTTAACCAAAACTTGGCTGATTTCTCGGACTTGGCCTTCAAGACCACTATCGGCGTGTACCTTCTGGCGCTCGTCTTTTCTTTGGTTTATTACGGACTGTTCAATATTGTGGCGGAGCTGCGTCGGGATCGTGCGGCGGCGTTGAGGGGAGAAGCGGCGTCGAACTCCCAGGTGAAGCAGAAGGTTGCGGTGGGCGCGTCCGGAACGGCCGAGGCAGCAGGCGCGGGCGACGGCGCACGCGTGGGGGAGCAGGATCTCCCGGAGCGGCTGAAGGACGAGTACATCCTGCGGCGCGCACGCCGCACGGACCAGTTCGGCGGCATTGCGCAGGCGCTGGTGTGGCTGGGCGTGGCGGTGCACCTGGTGCACTCGGTGACTCGAGGCCTTGCGAACAGCCGCTTCCCGTGGGGCAACCTGTTCGAGTACATCATGACCGTCACCCTGGCTGCGATGCTGATTTCTGTGGTGATGATCAGCCGCAAGTCCATGCGCGTGATGTGGCCGTGGATCCTCACTCCGGTGGTGGGGCTGATGTTCTACGGCGGCACGAAGCTGTACGCGGAGTCCGGCCCGCTGGTGCCGGCGCTGAATAGTTACTGGTATTCCATCCACGTGTCCACGGTGTCCATTGGTGGTTCCATCGGTTTGATCTCTGGTGTGTTTTCCATCATGTACCTGGTGCGCCGTACCCAGCCGAAGGGGCAGGAGCGCGGTGTGCTGGGCAAGATCGTGGCGCCGTTGCCGGCCGCGGATAAGTTGGACGCGTTGGCGTACCGGACGTGTGTGTGGGCGCTGCCGATCTTCGGCCTGGGCGTGATTTTCGGCGCGATCTGGGCCGATGGTGCGTGGGGCCGTTTCTGGGGATGGGACCCGAAGGAGACGGTGTCCCTGATCACGTGGCTGCTGTATGCAGCGTATCTGCACGCGCGCGCCACCCCGGGCTGGCGTAACTGGTCCTCCTGGATCAACGTGGTGGCCTTTGGTGCGATGGTGTTCAACCTGTTCTTCATCAACATGGTTGTGTCCGGTCTGCACTCCTACGCGGGCCTGAGCTAACGATGCGCACATTCCGCTATCTGCTGGTCACGGGCGGCGCGGGCTTCATTGGCTCGAACTTTGTGCACCGGACGCTGGAGACGCGCCCTGACGTGTGCGTGCACGTGCTCGATGCGATGACGTATGCGGCGAATCCGGATAATCTGATTGTCCCCGACGCCCAGCGTGCCCGCCTCCAGTTCACCCGAGGGTCTGTGGTGGATGTGGAGACGGTCTCTCGCGTGCTGTCTGGGCTGGTCGCGCAGGCTGAGGCCGATGGCTATGATGCGTCCAGCGTGGCGATTGTGCATTTCGCGGCGGAGTCCCACAACGATAATTCCCTTCTGGATCCGGGGTTGTTTGCGCGGACGAATGTGGAGGGCACGGTGGTGCTGGCGGAGGCCGCGGTGCGTTGTGGGGTGCATCTGCACCACATTTCCACCGATGAGGTGTTTGGGGATTTAGCGTTGGATGATCCGGCGCGTTTTACGGTGGAGACGCCGTATGCTCCGAGTTCACCGTATTCCGCGTCTAAGGCGGCGGCGGATCATTTTGTGCGGGCGTGTGTGCGTTCCCGGGGGCTGAGTGCCACGATCAGTAATTGTTCCAATAATTATGGGCCGCGGCAGCATCCGGAGAAGTTTATTCCGCGGCAGATTACTGGGTTATTGGGTGGCGAGAAGCCGCGTTTATATGGGGCCGGGGATAATGTGCGTGACTGGATTCATGTGGACGACCACAATGATGCGGTGTGGACGATTCTGGAGCGCGGTGAGGTGGGGCAGACCTATTTGATCGGTGCCGATGGCGAGCGGTCGAATAGGGAAGTAGTGGGGGATTTGTTGGCTCTTTTTGAGAAGCCCTCGGACTGGTTCGTGCATGTGACGGACCGGCCGGGGCACGATCGCAGGTATGCGATCGACCCCTCCAGTACGGAGTCTTTGGGCTGGTCACCGCGCTACACCAGTTTTGCTGAGGGGCTGGCCGCCACGGTGGAGTGGTACCGGTCCCATCCGGAGTGGTGGGGCGCTACGCGCGCTGAGGCGGAGGAGAAGTATAGCGCCACGGAGAAAGTGCTATAGGTTGCGAAACATTTAGTATGTAGGTAGCATCTGTGGTGAACGCTCGCTGTTGTGCGTTCAATGACTGAAGCGATATGACTGAAGCCGACCTTTATGGAGGTGTTGTCGGTGACAAACTCGCAGGTGCTTCTGCCGCATACTTCGACGAAACGTTTATTTTTAACCGCGGTAGCGTTGATCATCATAGGATGTGCTAACGCGCTATTCTTTACGTGGTTGGGAGATAGCAGCCAGTTGGATTTATATAACCCTATCTCCATCGCAGCTTTTATCTCAGCACTCTTCTTGTTTGCCGTTGCGATGAAGCGGATTCGGGACAAGTAGCCACGAGCTTTCCGGCTAGCGCTTATCGCGTATAGCGCCACCAGGTACACGCCGACGGGCAGCGTGCCCCGAGGCGCTGTAACTACATAGTTTTCGTGCTAGTGCGGCCCCAGGCTTTGGGGCCCATGAGTGCTAGCGCTGACGGCAGTAGCATGGGGCGGACAATAAGCGCATCCAAAGCCACGGCCATAGCTAACCCCAATCCGAGTTCTCGCACAATACTGATTTCGGCGACCATGAAGGATAGGAATACCCCGATCATGATGATCGCTGCGGAGATCACAAGCCCTGATGTTTTTGTTACGCCCAACGCTATGGCGCGCGTATGGTCAGCGCCGTTGCTAAACTCTTCCTTCATTCGTGACGCCATGAGCACCATGTAGTCCATGGAGAGTCCGAAGACAATGGCGAAAATGACAATGGGAGTGACGGAGTTGATCGACTCTCCGGTGAACAACCTCCACAGCAGTGACAATAATCCCATGGCCGCGGAAACCACTAAACCATTAAGAACGACAGCGAGAATGGGCAGAAGCAATGATCGGAATGCCCACCCGAGCAGAACTAGTGAAATGAGTAGGACTGCTCCGATGATCCATGGAATGGATTGTTCTACAAGGCGGTCAAAATCGCTGCCTTGCGCGGTCGCTCCAGAAATATAGACTCCAGCTTGGTCTTGTGTGAGCTTGCGGATCTCTTCAATCATGGAATGAGCCTCAGCCGAGTCAGGTAGCCCGGTGGACGTGAGCATGACTCGGGCATAATTCATACCATTGCTGGATCCCGTCAACGGATACGGTGACTCCAGCTCTGTACTGGTGCCAGGAGCGAAGACGTGATCGACGGTGGCAAGCGGCTCTAGCCGTTCCGCCAACGCCATGGCGCGCTGCTGAACATCCTTGATCGATTCACTTTCTGCTCCTTCGAATGTGATACTCGTGGGAAAGAGCTCATGAGCATTGAGTTCGGTCTGGATCGTCTCAATGCCTGCCCGTGAATCCTTCCCTTCGGGAAGAATTGACGCGCTGGCAACTGGGACCTGCAAAGTGATGCTGGCCAGGGGGCTGGCGAAGAGCGCAAGAGGGATCGTGATTGAGAGAGCGACGAGTGCGGGTTTCGCTAGCGCAAGCCGGAGGGTAGGGGAGAGCTGTGCTTTCGTGGTGATCGATGCTCTGTGGAATCCGGGAAGCTTGCCGAAGAACAGTCTGTCACCCGCCAAGCTTATGAGTGCAGGCACGAGTGTGGCGAGAGCTAGCAGAGCAATAGCAGTGACAATGATTCCTGCCCAGGCGATGGACGAAAAGACCATGTTACGTGCGATAAACAGAGCACACAGCGCGGCGATGACAGACAGGCCGCCAAAGCGAATGGCATGTCCAGCGGTTCTTGTTGCTGCTGTCAACGCTTCTGCTGTGGATAGCCCCTCGAGGAGATTCTCCCGATAGCGAGCGATGAGGAATAGGCAATAATCCACGGAGACTGCGAGGCCAATGAGAGATGCGCCAGTGATATACATGTTGGACACATCCATAAAGTGTGACAGCAGTGTTCCCGCACCTTGTGTTCCCATAAGGCACACACCCGCGATGATGAGGGTAAGGATTGTTGGGCCGATGGCTCGGTAGATGACGAGTAGCACAAGGATTAACAGCGGAAAAGCGATCATTTCTGCGTGGAGTGCGTCCTGCTGTGATTGGATGTTGAGGTCGTAGTCAAGAGCTGCGGCTCCAGTGACGTGGCTTCCTACTGCTGTGTCAGCAAGCGCTTCGGATACCTTTTCTCGAAGCATTGGCACCATGTTTTGGGTGGTGGTGTTGTCCGCCTTCACTCCAACCTGAACAATGTGGGTGTGCCCAGAGTCTGAGGCCAATTGCGGAGCCTGCCGACCATCTGTCACTGCACCGATATTCGGCAAGGTTTTAACGGACTCCTCCACCTTGTCCACAACCGATGCATCGATCTGCTTATCGGACGTCAGGACAACCGATAGTTCGTTTTCGGGATCGTTGAAAGCGTGGCGATTAGCCTCCTGACCGGCAAATGATTGGCCGTTCTGGTCATTAAATCCGCCAGCTTTCACGACGTCATTGAGCTGTAAAGCGCCAAAGCCTCCTAGCGCGCAGAGCACAATCCATGCTGCGACCACTAATGTAGCGTGACGTTGAACGAAAGAAGCAATCATGGCTTATAGCTCTCCCTCATGCGCGCTTGTGAGCGCGGCGATGGCGTTCTTAATTTTCCTTTTTCGGACTGATCCCCGAGGATCTGTCTCCGCAATGCTTGATGCTGCGTGTTGATACGCTTGGAGTGCAGCCGGGGTATTCCCCGAGATGGCTAAGGATTCAGCTAAACCAACGTATGCCTGGGAGGCCACATTGCCTTCGCGTTCAGTAGCGCGCTGAAAGTGAATTCGAGCTCGTTCCGCACCTCCTCCAAACCATTGAGGGAGCATGAGAGCACTACGCCCAGCTAGATACGCTGCAAAGTCATTAGAAGAATGTAGATCGGACAATTTTGATGCTTTACGATGCACCAAAGCCGTGCGGATGAAGGCTCCCGTTGCGGTGGGAGCATTCATTGCTCGGAATCCATCAAGTCGAGCTTGCTGCACTCGAAGGTCGAGGCGCCGTTGAGACGTTTTATCGGCGATCTTCAGGAGCAGCTCAACTCGGTGGATTACCTCGGCAGATAGTGTGCCCTCGGGAGTAAGGTTCTCACTTACAATCTGCTGCGCTAGCTCCACGATTGTCTCGAGAGCATGGCCACAGTCGCTCGGAGTGGCATGGCGTGCACGATCCTTTAGTGTACCTATTGCGTCATAGGCATCATCGCGCATACTTCGGGCAATCGATCGTGTATCTCCACTGCTGGCCCTTTCCAAGGGTTTACCAATCGCTACCGAGAGAAGGTGACGACGAGGCAGACGTGCTCCTTTGGGAAGTACTTCGGCTAAGCCTGTCAGTCCAATCGGCACCACCGGGACTTTGTTTTCCAGTGCGATGCGGAAGGCGCCGGTTTTAAAGGGAAGTAAACCCTTTCCTGTATTTCTGGTTCCTTCCGGGTAGAGAACCAAAGCGTCGTCGCGGAGGAGTGCTTCATGAGCTCGTTGGAACACCTCCTTTCCGGGAGCGTTGCGGTTTACTGGGTAGCAGTCCATTGATTCGTGCCAGACCCTGGAGAGAAAGCTTTCAAAGGCTTCAGATTTGGTAGGAAAAGATACCCGTCCGGCACGGACACTCTCACTGAGCGTTTTAGTGACGAAGTGGTCCATGTAAGAAGCGTGATTAGCTACAAGGATTACAGGTCCGGTGCGGGGAATGTTTTCCAGGCCCTCGACATAGGCCAGATGGCGTAACACCAATTCATGGATGGCAGGAGTGGAAGCTTTTCGCGTGAGCTGACCAGTTTTTGTGTTGTTGTAGTTGACCACGTTTAAGCCTCCTTCGCAGACACGGGGAGGCCTGCCAATGCCGAGCCGTCTGGCCGTTGCGTGATGTCTACTCCGGCTTCCACTTGGGCCTGGCGATATGTACGCAAACGTTCAATGGTTGACAGAGATATGTTGTGTTTGCCGCACCAGTCCACCAGTTCAGGAAGGCGAAGCATTTCGCCGTCATCGCCAATAATCTCGATGATGGCAGCTACTGGTGAAAAACCGGCCATAGCGGCGAGATCACTTCCAGCTTCGGTGTGCCCGATTCGAGCTAAAACACCGCCATGGCGTGCAATGAGTGGGAAAACGTGGCCTGGGCGGTGAAAACTCGATGCGGTTCCGCCTGAAGCGAGTAGGCTAATGGTCGTTGCCCGATCGGCAGCGGAGATGCCTGTAGTGACGCCAAAGTCAGCGGTGGCATCACAAGAGACAGTAAAAGCTGTGCCGAAGTCGTCTTCGTTGCTGTGAACCATAGGGGCGAAGTTCAGCTGCGCGGCGTGTTCAGCCGTCATTGGCGCACACAGTAGTCCTTTGCCGTGAGTGATCATGAAATTAACCGACTCAGGAGTCATGGCTTCTGCAGCCATGATGAGATCGCCTTCATTTTCGCGATCTTCGTCATCAACAAGAACGACCATTTTTCCTGCGGCGATGTCCGCCACAATGTCCTCGATGGGTGAGAGTAGAGTTTCTGCATTCCGACGCGCATCGGTTTTGAGGTGCTCAGCCTGTGGGGTGTTAGCCAAGGCAGAAGGCATGAGTAATCCTTTCATTTATTTACATGACACAACATGTATGAAGTGTCATGTAAATAGATACAGTATGGACAGTGGGGCGTGAAGGGGTGTAGGGCAACCTCCCCCTAAGTGGGTGGATTGACGGTGGTAACAAGGCTGAAAACCTGCCATTAGTACCCATGCTTATCCTGGTGAAGCTATAGTAAGTGTTGTGTCATTTAAATCTGTACATACCGCAGTGCAGGCAATTGATCACGATCCAGCGTTGATCGAGCGTGTGTTGCACGATGCTGAGAACTTTCCCGAGTGGAACCCCGCCATGAGTCATGTCGAACCGCTAGATAAGGAGGGCGAATATGCCGTCACCGTGCATGGTGTCTTACGAGGGACAATGACTCAGGTGCCGACAGATGCACGTGCCATCAAGTACCGCATCGTTATCCCTGGTCTGGTCGAAGAATCCACCTTCGCCATTGATCCACAAGGTAGGGGTGCGGAGGTTACCCATACGGTTGCGCAGAAAGGGATCCTCGCAAGAGTCATTGGTGATCAGGAATCTTCTCGAGTTCCGCACAAGCGTCTCGCTCGTTTAGCGCATACCCTCGATACTGTCCTGACATGAAAGAAGGCACGCGTTATGGCCCGTAGCATTGCTGAGTATCCAGAGGAGTTTCGATACCTCATTTTGGCTCTCCAGAGGCAAGGTAATCGCCAATTGAATAACCTCTTTGGGAAGCTTGACCTGACGACGTCGCAGGCAGAGGCGATAGAAATTGTCGGGATGCATGGACCTCTGAGTACGCGTGAGGTGGGCAGCCACCTGATCTGTGAGTCCGGAAGTCCGAGCCGTCTCCTTGCCACCTTGGCCGCCAAGGGGCTCACTATAAGTTCGCAATCCACTGTGGATAAAAGAGCAACGCTTCATGCCCTGACCCCCAAAGGGCGAGATCTCCTTATTCGAATTAAGGATCTCAAAAGTGCATTCCACAATGAGTTAAGGGGCGCACTTCAGACAATGTCTGAAGCACACCCCTCAGATGTACTCTCTCAGCTTGCTCACTTGCTGACGGATCGTGAGCTTACTGCTGCGATGAAGAAGCGCTATCCCCACATCTTCACAGATTTGGAGCGTTAGAGCGTGCGCTTGTGCAGGTCGCGCGGAGTGAACCACAGGGCGATAAGTGCAATCGCGTACAGCACCACCAGGTACACGCCGATGGACAGCGTGCTGCCCGTGCGGCCCAGAAGCATCTGAGCGATCATCGGCGCGAAAGCGCCACCCAGGATCGCGCCGATGGCGTAGGAAATGGACACGCCAGAGTAGCGGATCTCACGCGGGAACAGTTCCGCGTACAGCGCGGACTGAGGGCCGTAGCTCAACGCCAGACCCGGCGTGAGGATCAGCAGGGCAGTGGCAAACAGCCAGATATTCGCCGCATCGACCAGCAGCCACGCAGGGAAAATGGCAGCGACCAGCAGGACATAGCCGATGGTGAACGTCTGCGTGCGGCCAATGCGGTCAGACAGGGAACCACTCAGGAGGGTGAAGACCGTCCATGCGATTGCGGCAACAATCACTGCGCAGAACACCTGTGCCTGATCCATTTCCAGCTTCTTCGTGGCATAGGAACCCATGAACGTCATCAGGATGTAGCCCGTTGCATTGTTTGCAGCGAAAATCAGAGCAGCCTTCAGGGTCAGTGGGAAGTGGTTCTTCAACAGCACGGCAACGGGAGCGGATGCTTCCGCGGCGCGCTCACGAACCTCCTCAAAGACGGGAGACTCTGCCACGCGAGAACGAACAATGGCGCCCACAAAGATCAGCACGATGGAGAACAGGAAAGGCACGCGCCATGCCCACTCCTTGTACGCGTCAATGCCCACTACTAGCGTCATGAACAGCAGGACGGCGGTAGCCAAGGACAGGCCCAGGGGAACGCCGATCTGCGGGTAGGTTCCAAAGCGTCCGCGCTTGTTCGCGGGAGCGTGCTCCACAGCCAGAAGGGCCGCGCCGCCCCATTCGCCACCGGCGGAAAAGCCCTGGATAACACGCAAAACCACCAGCAGGATCGGTGCTGCCACGCCGATGGATTCATAGGTCGGGAGCAGACCGATGAGGAACGTTGCCGCACCCATCAGAATGAGCGTGGTGGCCAGCATGACCTTGCGGCCCAGGCGGTCGCCCAAGTGGCCGGCAATGACCGCGCCCAGAGGGCGGAAGAGGAAGCTGATGCCCAAGGAGGCCCAGGACAGGATCTGGGCTAGGGTGGCGTTGTCGCTGCCGGCAGGGGTGAAGAACTGGCTTGCGAATACCAGACCTGCAGCTTGAGCGTAAATGAAAAAGTCATACCACTCGATGGTGGTTCCAACCAGGGTGGCGCCAAGAACGCGGCGTTCTTCCTGTCGATTCACGTGTGTATCTGTGGACATGCTGAACAAAGATAGCAGCAAAAATAAGAGAATTATATTTTTTCTTAGACTCCGTAGCAGCTCTTAATCCCCCAGGAAAACACCCCCGCCATATTTCGACACAGTCATGTTGCTATAAGTGTTAAGTAACATAGGCAAGCCTATGCAGCTTTGGGTAAGTGTGCCCTTAGCCTGAGTGATTATCGACTTGACAATCACTCAGACTATCGACTCAAAGGAGAACCACACCATGACCAACCTACGAACCCGCACCCGAGTAAAGCTCGTCGCCACCCTGGCAATGGCCGGCCTCACCCTCGCCGCCTGCGGAAGCAACGACAGCGGAAACAACACCTCGCAGTCCGCATCTGACAACGACAAAGCAACCACCATCACCGTCCAGGACAACTCTGGCGACGTGACCGTCCCACACCCACCCAAGGCAGTAGCCTCCACCGACAACCGCACCTTCGAGGTCCTGGAGAAGTGGGGCGTGGATCTGGTAGCCGCTCCTAAGCGCCTTGTTCCAAACACCATCCCTGGCTACAAGAACAACGACAAGATCACCGACCTCGGAACTCACCGCGAGCCGGACCTCGAGGCACTTGTTGCATCTCAGCCGGACCTGATCATCGCCGGACAGCGCTTCACCCAGCACGAGGATGAAATCAAGAAGCTCAACCCGGACACCCCTGTGATCGACTTCGAGCCACGTGAAGGCGAGAACATGGCTGACGAGCTCAAGCGCCAGGTCACCGAGCTGGGCAAGATCTTCGACAAGGAAGAGGACGCCCAGAAGCTCGTCGATGACTTCGACGCCGCCCTCAAGCGCGCCAAGGATGCCTACGACGGCAAGAGCACCGTCGAGGCAGTCAACGTCTCCGGTGGCGAGATCGGCTACATCGCCCCAACCGTGGGTCGTTTCTACGGACCGGTCTTCGACTGGGTAGGCCTGAAGCCAGCCCTGAAGATCGAGGGTGCTACCAACAACCACGAGGGTGATGACGTCTCCGTGGAGACCCTGGCACAGGCTAACCCTGACTTCATCATCGTCATGGACCGCGATGGCGCTATCAAGTCCAAGGAAGACGGCTACAAGCCAGCCGAGGAGATCCTGAAGGGCAACGAGGCTCTGAAGAACGTGAAGGCTATGAAGGAGGGACACGTGTACGTTGCTCCTCAGGACACCTACACCAACGAGTCCATCATCACCTACACCGAGGTGCTGAACGCTCTGGCCGACCAGTTCGAGGCTGCTAAGAAGTAGCCGGTTTGCCCCGACGCCGATCCGATCCGACGCCGGCTCGCCCTGGTGCCGACGCTGACTCGCTCCAGTGCTGACCCACGCCGACGTCGATGTGATCCGACGCCGGCGTTGTGTCCTACCGGCGCCGGCCAGACAGCCAGCGTCGGCCAGACAACCTGCGCCGGCCAGACAGCCGGCGCCGACTCCAACCGGTTCTTGCACGGCGCCCCACGTCGCCTGACAACATAAGAAAACATAAGAAAGTGACAGAGATGTCCACCTCACTGGACCGCTCCGCCCGCCCGCGGCTTTTCACCTGGAAGTTCGCCATCGCAGCGCTGATCGTAGCAGCGCTGCTGGTCGCGAGCCTTTTCACCGGCCAATACGACATCTTCAATCAAGAAGACGGGGCCGAAATGTTCGCCATCACGCGCGTGCCTCGCACGCTGGCACTGATCCTTGCCGGCGCCGCCATGGCCATGTGCGGATTGGTGATGCAAATGCTGACCCAAAACCGCTTCGTGTCACCCAGCACCACCGGAGTCACCGAGTGGGCTGGGCTTGGCCTGCTGGTTGTGATGATTATCGCACCCGCAGCTCCCATCCTCACGAAGATGGTGTCCGCCTGCATCTTCTCCTTCATTGGAGCGATGGTGTTCTTCCTCTTCATGCGGCGCGTATCCCTACGCTCGTCGCTGGTGGTGCCCATCATCGGCATCATGCTCGGCGCCGTGGTCGGTGCTGTCTCCACCTTCCTGGCCCTGCAGTTTGATCTGCTGCAGTCCCTGGGAATCTGGTTCGCCGGAAGCTTCACCTCTGTGTACAAGGGTCAGTACGAGGTGCTGTGGATCGTCCTGATCGTCGGCATCATCGTGTTTCTTTTCGCCGACCGTCTCACTGTCGTGGGGCTCGGCGAAGACATCGCCACCTCCGTGGGGCTGAACTACCAGCGCATGCTGCTCATCGGAACGGCTCTCGTGGCACTCGCCACCGGAGTGGTGACCGTGGTGGTGGGCAACCTCCCCTTCCTGGGACTGATCGTCCCGAACCTCGTCTCCATGATCCGTGGCGATGACCTGCGTAGTAACCTCCCCTGGGTCTGCCTCGTGGGAATCGCCGTGGTCGCGGTGTGCGACCTGCTGGCCCGCACGCTGATCGCGCCCTTCGAGATCCCTGTCTCCCTGATTCTCGGCATGGTCGGCGCGACCGTGTTCGTGGTCATGATCGCAAGGAATAGGGGATAGCCATGACCGAAGCCAACACACCACGCACTTCCCACGACGCGCCACAAGACACGTCTCAGTCCAAGCCCCACGGCGCGACTCAGGACAAGCCTCAAACCAAGAAGACACCAACCCGGAAGCACAGCGCCGGCGCGTTCGCCACCCCGCACGACTCCCGCAAATACTGGCTCGTCCTCACCATTCTTATCGCGGTCGGCGCACTGTGCGCCTTCGGCCTGCTGGCCTACAAAAACCCCATGCCCGTCGGCACGCCACAATTCTGGCTGCTGGCGGAACGCCGCATGCATGCGGTGATCGCCATGGCCGTGGTGGCCATCTGCCAGGGCATGGCCACCGTCGCTTTCCAAACCGTGACCAACAACCGGATCATCACCCCATCCATCATGGGTTTTGAATCGCTCTACGCGGCCATCCACACCACCACCGTCTTCCTCGGCGGAGTGGCGGGACTCGCCGCTGCCCGCAGCCTGCCCATGTTCCTCCTCCAGATCATCCTGATGGTCGGCATGGCCGTGCTGCTCTACGGCTGGCTCCTTACCGGCCGGAAGGCGGACATGCACGCCACTCTGCTGGTTGGCGTGGTCATCGGCGCCGGGCTCGGCTCCGTCTCCAGCTTCATGCAACGCCTCCTCACCCCGTCCGAATTCGACGTGCTCACCGCACGCCTCTTCGGCTCCGTCAACAACTCCAAACCCGAGTACTACCCCGTCGCCATCCCGATGCTCATCGGCGCGGCAGTGCTGCTGTACCTCGCGTCCCGCAAGCTCAACGTCATGAGCCTCGGCCGCGACGTCACCACCAACCTCGGCCTCAACCACAAGGCCCTCAACATCTACATCCTGGTGCTGGTCACCATCCTCATGGCTGTGTCCACCGCACTGGTTGGCCCCATGACCTTCCTCGGTTTCCTGGTCGCCACCCTCACCTACCAATTCGCCAACACCTACGACCACCGCTTCCTCTTCCCCATGGCAGCCCTCATGGCCTTCGCCGTGCTCACCTGCGCCTACTTCGTGATGAACCACATCTTCTACGCTCAAGGAGCCGTGTCCATCATCATCGAACTGGTCGGTGGCCTTGTATTCCTCACCGTTCTACTACGAAAGGGACGCCTGTGATTACCCTCAACAACGTCAAAAAGGACTACAACGACGAAGTACGCATCGGTCCGGCCAACCTCGAGATCCCAGCCGGCGGCATCACCGCCCTCGTGGGGCCCAACGGCGCCGGAAAATCCACGCTGCTGACCATGGTCGGCCGACTGCTGGACATTGACGAAGGCACCATCGAAGTTGCCGGATACGACGTCTCCAGCACCAAGTCCAAAGACCTCGCAAAAATCCTGTCCATCCTGCGCCAGGAAAATCACTTCATCACCAAACTCACGGTCCGCCAGCTCGTTGGCTTCGGCCGCTTCCCCTACTCCCACGGGCGACTGACGAAAAAAGATGAAGAGATCATCTCCACCTACATCGACTTCTTCGGGCTCCGTGAGCTCGAAAACCGATTCCTCGACCAGCTCTCCGGAGGCCAGCGCCAACGCGCTTACGTGGCCATGGTGTTGTGCCAAGAAACGGACTACGTGCTGCTGGACGAGCCGCTGAACAACCTGGACATCGCGCACTCCGTGCAGATGATGCAGCACCTTCAGCGCGCCGCCGCTGAGTTCGGCCGCACCATCATCGTGGTGCTGCACGACATCAACTTCGCCTCCAAGTACGCAGACAACATCTGTGCCGTCAAAGACGGACAGATCTGCGCCTTCGGCCCCGCGGAGGAGATCATGCACGCCGAGACCCTGTCCGAGATTTTCAACACCCCCGTGCAGATCGTGGACGGCCCCGACGGTCCGTTGGCGTGCTACTTCTAACTGAGCTACTCCCAGCAGCGCTCTTTCTCACAGCGGTATTTCTCACAACCCGGCACCCCGCGCCGCTAAAGTGGTGGGCATGACTCACGCCGACGGACAGCCCACCACCAGCACCAGCACCAGCGCCAGCGCCAGCAACACCGCCACCCGCACCGGCAGCGCCACCACCACCAACACCACCAACACTTCGCTGGACGTGAGCGCCCTCCTCGACCGCATAAACACCGACAACACCCTCCCCGGCACCATCGTCGACCTCCCCATCCCCGGCGCTTGGGTGTACGTCCCCCGCACCTTCAGCGACGACCGCGGCAGCTTCCACGAATGGTTCCGCGGCGACCAATTCATGGAACGCCTCGGCTACCCATTCACCATCGCCCAAGCAAACCTCTCCCGCTCCACCCGCAACGTGATCCGCGGCATCCACCTCGCCGACGTCCCCCCAGGCCAAGCGAAACTCGTCACGTGCGTCGCCGGCTCCATCACCGACGTTCTCGTGGACCTGCGCACCGGGTCGCCCACCTTCGGCAAGCACGTCTCCCTGCCTATATCCGACGCCCAGCCTCTCATCGTCCACATCCCACTCGGAGTAGGCCACGCATTCCACGCCGTCTCCGAGACCGCCGTGGTCAACTACCTCGTCACAGAAACCTATAATCCGGACGCCGAATGGGAGATACACCCTTTCGACGGCGCGCTGGGCGTCGAATGGGACATCGACGAAGACACAGCCATCCTGTCCCCGAAAGACCAGGCCGCGCCGCACCTCGCGGACGTCACAGACCGTCTGCCGAACTACCGCGAAGTCCGCGGGTGGGAGCAAGAACTCCAACGCGGATGGGAACTCGCCATGGACGAATCAGACGCATGGGCCGGGGAGTAGCGCAATGAAAGGCATCATCCTCGCCGGGGGAACCGGCTCGCGGCTGTGGCCGATCACGCACGCTGTGTCCAAGCAGCTCGTGCCGGTGTACGACAAGCCCATGATCTACTACCCGCTCACCACACTCATGCTGGCGGGCATCCGGGAGATCCTCATCATCACCACGGAGGCTGACGCGCCGCAGTTCCGCGCGCTGCTGGGAGACGGCTCGCAATTCGGAGTGAAGCTCAGCTACGCGGTCCAGGATGCGCCGAACGGGCTGGCCGAGGCGTTCATCGTGGGAGAACGCTTCATCGGGCAGGACTCCGTGGCGCTGGTTCTGGGAGACAACATCTTCTACGGCTCCGGTCTGGGCACCCAACTGCAGCACTTCAACGAGCCCGACGGCGGCGCGATCTTCGCCTACTGGGTGGCCGAGCCGCAGGCCTACGGCGTGGTGGAGTTCGATGAGGACGGCACGGCGCTGTCCCTGGAGGAGAAGCCGGAGAAGCCGAAGTCTCACTTCGCGGTGCCGGGGCTGTACTTTTATGAAAACTCCGTGGTGGACATCGCGAAAAGCCTGCAGCCCAGCGCGCGCGGAGAGCTGGAAATCACCGACGTGAACCGCACGTATCTTCAGCAAGGGCGGCTGCACGTGGAAGTGCTGCCGCGCGGCACCGCGTGGCTGGACACCGGGACAGTGGACGACCTCGCCGCCGCTGGGGATTTCGTGCGCGCCATCGAGAAGCGCCAAGGCCTGAAAGTCAGCTGCCCGGAGGAAGTGGCGTGGAGGAAAGGCTTCATCACGGACACACAGCTAGAAGCCGCGGGGCAGAAGCTGTCCAAGAGCGCGTACGGGCAGTACTTGCTGCAGCTGCTGCAGCGCGGCCAGCGCGCCTGACCCGCCCAGCGCGCCCGCATACCGGCGCGGCGCGCCGCCTCGCCGTGCTGCACCGTGATCCTGGCTCACCCAGCGCCGCAACACCACGCCGACATCGGAAGGTGAGGTGGAAAAGCGATAGGCTGGGCGTCGACGATAAAAAAGAAAAGGAATGCCGCACATGGTCGCACTACGCACAGTCCCGGACATGGTCCGTAACACGTGGAGAGATCTCACGTGGGAATCCGAAGAAATCCCCGAACAAGGAATGGACCACGCCGTGGTCATCCTGCGCGGCCTCCGCTCCGCCGAAGGGGAACTGCAGGACATGGTGCCGGACTCCGTGGTGGTCCGCGTCCCGCACCAGGCGGAATACCGCGCGCAAGCCGCGCTGGAGTCCTCCATCATCGCGCAGCTGTTCCGCAACTCCACCGCCCGCGTGCCGGAAACCGTGCGCCAGGCCTACGCCCGCGGAACGTTCGGCACGCCCAACCCGGTGATGCTGAGCTTGCAGACGGAAGTCGCCGGCGAACCGCTCACAGCCGACGTCTGGGCGCGCATGACGGACTCGCAACGCGAACGCGTCATCGAACAGCTCGGCACCATGTTCGCCCGCATGCACACCATGGACCCGGACCTGCTGCCGCTGGTGAACGTGGAACCTTGGTGGACCGACGGGGAGGCGACCTCCACGCTGAACATGAACCCGCGGGCCTTGCCCGGGAAGTTCGAGCTCATGAAAACGCGCGTGCCGGAGTTCCTGACCGGCAACATTTCCGAGCAGGAGCTGGCTGCGGTGGAGCGGAACTTCGCGCAGATTGAGGAGCTGCTGGCTCGGCCGAGCCAGCAGCGGTGCCTCACGCACGGCGACCTCCACGACCAGCATGTGCTGTGGACCGCCGAGGGCGGGGTGGGTGTGATCGATTTTTCCGACATGACCGTGGGCGATCCTGCTGTGGATTACATGCATCTTGATTTAATCGACGCCGAGCTCCCGTCCCTCGTACTGTCCGCCGCGGAGAAGGCTCATGCTCGACGGCTTCAGGAGCTTCCCGATCAGCTGCAGCACCGGACGGGCGCGCTGCGGGAAAAGCTGTACGAGCTGGACAACATTTTGGAGCGCGCGGCGATCTACAAGCAGTGGGACAACATTTTCCTGCTGATCGACCATTTCCGGACGGGTCGTTCCGAACGGGTCAGCCTCGATCCCGGAGCGGATCACGGTGTCTGATGATGGCCAGCGTCATCTGCCCCCGGCATTGATCATCAGATTGTGCGCGGATGGAGGTGCTGATGACCGCGCGGATGGAGGTGCTGATGACCGCGCGGCTGCCGGTGCTGATGCCGGCGCAGCGTCACCTGGAGCCGGCGCGGCTGACCGCGCTGATGCCGGCGTGTGATCGCGGCGCGGTTGCTGGTGCTGATGGCCGCGCGGCTTCCTCATTTCCCGGATCGAGGGCACTCTGCTGTTAAAACGCCCAAATCACAGCAATGTGTCCTCAAAACAGGACGCGTTCCACGCACAGCCGGTGTACGGCAGCCTCAGACGGAGTACGGTAGCCCAGGTTTTGGTGCACCTGGGACACTCCTTTCGGAACCAGCGTGGTCGGGTGCGACACGGGCCCTCCTGCGAGAGCGACACCGTGCGCGCGAGCGCCCATTCCACAGCAACTTCGGTTGGGGTGGTGGGGGAGAAGGGGGCGCGGCGGCGTCGGGTTTAGTGGGTTTGATAGTTTCCGCCTAATATTTAGAAAGAACCCAAGGAGAAGCAGCATGAGCATCGTAGAGACAATTAAAGACGCCGCACTCGGCGCACTCGGGCGCGTAGCCGGAGCGCAACGCGGTAAGCATAGCCTGGAGGACGCGTACGAGCCGGACCTCAGTGGTATTCGCGGCCAGGTTGTGCTGATCACGGGCGCCGCGGGGGAGCTCGCCGGGCACGTGGCCGAGCGGCTGGCCGCGGCGGGCGCGACGCTCGTGCTCGCGGACTCCGACAACCAGGCGCTCTCCATGCGCGCCGCGATGATGCTCGGAGCGTTCCCTGGATCGACGCCCGTGACCACCGCAGACAAACTCCGCGCCGTGATCCTGGACGTGACCGTACCCGAAGGATGCGCCGACGCCGCCGACTACGCCGTCCGCGAATTCGGACGCCTGGACGTGGTGTGGGCACATGCCGGGATGACGACGCACGGCGCCGTATCCCGGCAGGACCCCGACGAATGGCGGCGCGCGATCGACACGAACCTGGTCGGTGTGTACAACACCGTGCACGGGGCGCTGCCGCATGTGCAGGCGTCCCAGGGGTATGTGGCGATGACGTCCGCGTGGGCAGCAGTGGCGCACGCGCCGGGGCAATCCGCGCAGGCGGCTTCTAAGGCGGGAGTGGAAGCGTTGGCGGATGCTTTGCGTTCGGAGAACGAATCCGTCGGTGTGGGAGTGTTTTACCCGGGCGGGGAGCAGGCGTCCGCGGAGGAGGTGGCGCCGTTCGTGGCGGAGGCGTTGGCGCAGAGGAAGGCTCGGCTGGTGTACCCGAAGGCCGGGTGGCCGTTGTATGCGGTGCGCTCTTTGCTGCCGACGCGGATGCTCGCGTTGAACCAGGTGAAGGCTGTCTTGGGTGTGCGCTGACCTGGCAGGCCTGCGAACTGAATAAGATCGCCGCGTTCGGTGAAGGCCGTGCTGGGCGTGCGCTGACCCGGCAGGTTTCTGGAATGCGTGTGCCCAACTCTGCGCGTATTCTCGGCGCGAGTATCCCTCTCGCCTCCACGGATCCCGCGTGCCGCCCTGCCTTCACACCGTGCATCGCGGAGCGCCCAGCACCGCGCGCCGAGCAACACCGCACAGCGGCGCGCGCGGATCAGCACCGCGCAGCGGCGCGGAAGTCGCGTGCCTCGCGTCGATCAGCGCCGTGCTCCGACACGGATCGCCTGTACCGCGTAGCGTGGCCCGCCGGAGACGGTGAGGCGCACGCCCACGTCGACACGACATCGGAGAATTACCTTGAAAATCAGTTGAGGTTATGCGACAAAATGTGTGTCCGAAAACGGCGATTTATGGCGGTTTACCTGGGCTAATGGTCAAAATATATGCTCAGTGAGGATGTATCGGGCTGCTCCACTAGAAATCCTCGGTGTTGCGCCCACCATGTGGTAGACGACGGACTGCCTCCTGTTTTCCATGTCTTTTCTCCATGCCTTATCCTTCACGCCTTATCCTTCACGCCAGTGCATCAACCATGCTGGAACCTATCTTTGCCCCCGGCGGCAGATGCCTCATCATCACCGGCACTGTATATCCTCACTGGCATTGGACACACAGTGTGCCGCATGACCCCAGTTGTCGCATAGCCTCCCCCCCGGCACTGGGCTGCCCGTAATCCGCTTGTGCAGCGGCCGAGACAATCCCCACTGCACTGGCTGGGACATTGTCAGCTCTGCCGACGGTAAGCGTGCTGGCACAACCATAGGAGTTTGTTGCGGTTCTTGAGCATTTGCCCAGGACGAAATCTCGAAAAAGCGAAATAATCCTATGGTTGTGCCGCGGCAACTCCCAACACGACCGCGACATGCCGACAGCAGACATGCATTTTGTCGCTTAGCCCAAGTTGGTGCGGGCCTGGAGACAGAGCTTGGTGGAAGCGACGCGAGGTCGTCGTGGAAGCGGCAGGATGCTGGGCACAGTGCAAACTTTTCAAGATAAGCCCACCTGCGCCGCCCGCGCAAGCGCACTTTTACCAACCTGTGGATAACTGCCTGCCGCGCAGGCAGTTATCCACAGATTCCGTCAGCCCCTTTCCACGCCGCCCAACAGAGAACTAGCGTGTGCCTCATGAACATCCTCGAGAACTACATCGCAGCCGTCCGGCAGGGCATCGACCTTGTCGAAGCGGCCGTCGGTGCGTCCGAAGAGGACCTGTGTGCACGAGGGCTGAGCCACACGTCAGCACGAGAGCTCGTCCAGCTTGCTGACGTCTACTTCGGCTCCACCCCCTTCACCAGACGCCAACGCGACGCCATCGCCTCAGCCCGGCTGCTCGAACACGACCTAGCAACCATCCTCACGATCGAAAAGTTCGCCCGCCGCGCGAAGAAAACAGCCCACGCCTGGGCACTCCGGGAAGAACTGTGCCACACGGACCCTCGCAACATTCCCCGGATCGCGCGCAAACGCCTGCGTGAACTGCAGCCCCGAAAGCCGCTGCAGCAGTCGGTCCGCGTGACGCGGAGGGCGTCCGGGCCGTGGAGCCTCACGCTCACGGGCCCGTCGAGCATCATCGCTGACCTGCAGGGCGTCATCGATCCAGAAGCTCCGATGCGTTCGGTCGAAGCGCTTCTCCACCGTGGGGCGGGCGCCGCGACGTCGTCGTTGCGCCCGGCCCTCACGCCGCACGTGATCATCACGCTGAATCAGCTAGACCAGCTGCTCCGGCCCGCCGATAGCTCCAACAGGACGCACGCCGAGGACACGCAGGCCGGCGTCGATAATGAAGAAATTCTGCTACGCCTCACCAACGGGGCAACGATGACGGGCGCGGAGTTCGTGCGTCGGAAGCTCACGGATTACGGGTTCGTCACCGTCGTGCACCCGGAGCTCGGGCCGGTGAACTTGTACCGGCTGTCGCGGACGGCCAGTTGGAAGCAGCGGACTATGCTGGGCGCGGAGAATCAGACGTGCGTGTGGCCGGGCTGCAATCGCCCGGTCGATGAGTGCGAGATGCACCACATCAAGGCTTGGAAAAATGGGGGCTTGACGAATGTGGATAATCTCGCGCCGTTGTGCCCGTATCATAATGGGGTCAACGATGATGATCCTTGTAATCCGACGCCCACCTCTCGACCCCGAGGCCGCGTCGACCGAATAAACGGCACCGTGGTGTGGCGGCCTCCGGGGGAGTATTAACCCGAAGCGCGCACCCGGAGCACTTACCCGGTAGTGCAGCCCACAAAACACCAACCCGGAACAGTGTCCCGGGAGCGCTAACCCGGTAGTGCCAACCACAAAACACCGACCGAGGAGGAGAAACTCAGAAAACCCCGCCCGGGAGGACTAATCCAGAGCACCTCGGCCGGTGAAGCGCGAACCCGAAAGCGCGGACTTCGATTCGGAGTGCGCTCCCCAGAGCACTCTCCCTAGCTTTCCGCGGTGTGGTTCCCGCACGCCTCTATTCGCGCGCGCGCTGTGCGATTCGCGCGCGAGTCCTGTCGCCCGTGGTGAGCCGTTCGTGGGAGTATCGCGCGCTGCCGTTTTCGTGCGAGGTTTGCGATTCGCGCGCGCAGTTGGGCTTGCACTGCTGTACATCCATCTCCCGTCGCTACTTTCGCGTGTCTTGTCCGGCTTGTCGTCTTCGCAGCTTAAACGACAAAATGTGTGTCCGAAAACAGCGATTTCCGGAGTCTGATCTGGTCTAACGCTCAGAATATATGCTCAAGCTGAGCATATATCGGGCTACTCCACCAGAAATCCCCGGTGTTGCACCGACCACTGGTAGGCGACGAGACTGCTCCCTTTCCCCATGCCCTAACCTCCAAGCCAACGAACCAACCACGCTGGAGTCTGCCTCTGTCCCGGCGGCAGTACGAGTGCTGGCACAACCATAGGACTTTGTTGCGGTTCTTGAGCATTTCCCCAGGACACGATCCAGAAAAAGCGAAATAATCCTATGGTTGTGCCAGGGAGCCTCCCAACACGACCGCGGCACGCCGACAGCGGACGCACATTGTGTCGCGTAACCAGGCTTCACTGGGAGTGGCTTCGTCATGTTCGGGGTAGCTTGTCGCGTGGTTCGAGTGTGCCGTTCAAGTGGAGCGTTTGCGCCAATCGGGAAGGAGCGGATCCGATCCAACGGTCGCTACTCGCTGGGAGGGGTTTACTTTTCTGGTTCGTTGTTTTCGCTCGTGCCGTCGGTCTTGCGTGGTTCGGCCTGGTCACGGTTGTGTGGTTCGTTGGCGGTGGTGGGGCGGTCGTGTGGATTGTTCGTGCTGTCCGTTTCGCGCGGGGTGGATTCGTCGCGCGAGGTGTTCGGCTTGTTGGTGGCGGCGGTGTCGTCGCGCGGGGCGTTCTGCTCGAGGTTCTGTGGTTCGTTGGCGGTGTTGGGCTGTCCTTGTGGGCCGCGCGGGGCGTTCTTCTCGCGGTTGTGTGGTTCGTTGGCGGTGGTGGGGCAGTCGTGTGGGTTGTTGGTGCTGCCCGTTTCGCGCGGGGTGGTTTCGTCGCGCGAGGTGTTCGGCTCGTCGTTTGTGGCGGTCTCCTCGCGGTTTTGAGGTTTGGTGGGCTTGCGCTTCTGCTCATCCAACTCCCGACGCCGCTGCTCCTTAAACCGCTCCTTCTTCAGATTCCAGAGAAAGTCGGGGTCGTCGTCCGGGCCCTTCGGCGCTGCCGGCCTCGCATCCTGCCGTCCAAACCCCCGGCCTCCGAAACCTTGGCGCCCAAAACCCTGGCCTCCGACGCCTTGCTGTCCAAAACCCCGGCCTCCAGAACCCCGCCGGCCAAACCGCAGCTGCTCCGGCGCGAAAGCTTGCCACAACAACACAACAGTCACAATCACAAGAACCACAAGAATCAGTCGACCCATGCACCCCATCCTAGCGACGAGCCGCCCCCAAGTTGTAGTGTTATCCACGTGGATAAAGAAAACAAGGCCAAACTATCCGGCGCAGCGTGGCGCGACATTCTCCTCTACGCTTTCCTGCGATTCCTCCTCTTCCTCGCGCTGACGTTCATCATTCACTCCATCGTGATCCTGCTCGGCATGGCCAACACTTTCCCACTGCTCATCAGCGCGCTGCTCGCCCTCATCCTGGCGCTTCCCCTGTCGATGGTGATGTTTAAAAAGCTGCGCCTTCGGGTGACGGAGGCTGTGGCGGAACGAGATGCTGGGCGTCGGGCTCATAAGGAGCAAATGCGGCGCCAGCTGGAGCAGCGCCTAAGCTAAAAAGCTCACGGCGAACATGATCAACGCCCACGTCAGCATCCCCCGCCCCGTCAGCGCCAGCACGGGGATCAACCCCCGCCCCTGCACGCCCGCGGTCACCGGCCGCGACGCCCCGTACAGGAACACCGACGCCAGCAGCGCCAGCAGCGCCGGCCAATGGGACACCACCCCGATCACCACGGTCAGCACCATCGCGGTGGCGTTCAGCAGGATCCATAGGCGCCGGGTGTTCGTATCGCCGAGTCGGACGGCCAGGGTGATCTTCCCGGCGTCTGCGTCCGTGGGGATGTCGCGGAGGTTGTTGACCAAATTAACCGACGCCGACATGGCCCCCACCGCAACAGCCATCGTCGCGCCCTGCCAGGAGATTGAGCCGGCTTGGGTGAATTCCGTTCCCATGACGGCGACGAGTCCGAAAAAGATGAATACCGCTACTTCGCCGAGGCCTCGGTAGCCGTAGGGGTTGTTGCCTCCGGTGTAGAACCATGCGGCGAGGATGCACAGCGCGCCGAAGAGGATGAGCCACCAGGCGCTGAGGAGGCTGAGGGCGATGCCGGCGGCGGCTGCGATGCCGAAGGCGGCGAAGGCGGCGTGTTTTACTTTGCGGGGGTGGACGAGGCGTGAGCCGGTGAGTCGGAGGGGACCGGAGCGGTCTTCGTCGGTGCCGCGGATGCCGTCGGAGTAGTCGTTGGCGTAGTTCACGCCGATGATGAGTGCGAGTGCGACGATGCCTGCGAGGACGGCTCGGAGGGCGTCGCCGGAGCCGTGGATGATGGCGGCTCCGGTGCCGGCGAGGACGGGGGCGATGGCGTTGGCCCAGGTTTGGGGGCGTGCGCCGGTGAACCATTGCCGCGCTGTCGCGCCGGGATACGTGTTGTTGCTTGGCATGCGTAGAAGTTTACGCGGTGGTGTGTGGGCGCGGCGGCGTGGTGTGTTGTGTGCTGGCGGGCGCCGCGGTGGTGGTATTGGCCGCGCGGCGCGACTGTGGGTGGGCTTGGCGGTGTGTCGCGGTGGTCGTGTGCGGTGTGTTGTGTCGGGCTGCGCGGCGCGGTGGTTCTGCACCGCTTGACTGTGGGTGGGTGCGGCGAGGTGTGGTGTGTTGTGTGCTGGTGATGCGCGGCGGGGTGTTGCGCAGTGGTGGTGCTGTGGTGTGGCAGCGTCGCGCGGTGGTTCGGCGGCGTAACGGTGTGGCGGCCTGGTGACGCTACCACTGCGTGATGGTGTTCATCGTCTGCTTCACAGTCATGCGGTCCACCTTGCCCGGCCCAATGGTGGGCATGTTCTCCAGAGCGATGGCGCGGCTGGGGATGAGGTGCCGGTCCACGCTCCCGCGGAGCGTGGACCGCACCATCTTAGTGATGTCCACGAACGCGCGCCCGCGGGGCGTGTGGAAGACATGCCCGGGGTCGGAGCCCGCGACAGCATCCGGCAGTTCCAGTGCCACGCCGATGGACTCTCCGAACTCATCACTCTCGAGCCTGACGGCGCAGGCAAGGTGCGCGTCCGGGAAGGCTGTCCACAGAATCTTTTCCACTTCTTCCGGCAGGACTTTGTAGCCGCCGGTGTTGATGGCGCCGTCGGCGCGGCCGAGGAGGGTGAGCTCTCCGGTGCTATCGAGTTGTCCCAGGTCAGAGGTGACGAAGGTGTGTTCCGCGGGGAAGGTTCGGCCGAAGGCGGCGTTCCGGTAACCAGGGGAAACCATGGGGCCGTTGATGACGACGAGTCCGACTCCGCGGGAGTCGGGCGAGTCGATGCTGAGGGTCACGCCCGGCAGGGGCCGGTGGTTGTAGACGGCGCCCCCGGCGGTTTCGGCGGAGCCGTAGGTGGTGACGATGGGGGCGCCGGCGCGGCGGGCGTCGTCGATGGAGGTTCCGCGTGCCGCCGCGCCGCCGACGAGCACCATAGCGAACGTCGTCAGGCTTTCCAATCCGCCCTCAACAGCCAGGATGCGTTCCAGTTGGGTGGGCACCAGGCTCACGTACAGGTCCTCGTCAGGGTACAGTTCGCGCAGCCGCGCGGCGTCCTGAATGAAGGTCTCACCACTGAAGGAGGTTCCGCTCAACAGATGACGGGACACCACAGGCTCGTGGCCCGCGTGCAGGGAGCGCAGGATCACTTGCAATCCGGCGATGTGGTGCGCGGGCAGCGCAAGCAGCCACGGCCCTGGCTCCGCGCCGAACTCGCTACGGGCGTAGTTTTCGGTCGCGGTGATGGAGGCCAGGATGTTCTCGTGGGTGAGCATTGCCCCCTTGGGGGTGCCAGTAGAGCCGGAAGTGGAGGCAATGAGCATGCCGGCGTCGACTAATTCACCAGCACGCATCAGCGCGGGGATATTGGGTGAGGGGTGCGGGCGGTCGAGGGGGATGAGGGATCGCGTGCCGTCGAGCAGGTCCTTCATGAGCGGCAGGGCCGTCGGCAGGTCGGCGGCGTTGATGACGTGCGCTTCGAGGGGCACCTGCTGGGGTGCGTGTTCCTGGGTCATGCCTCTAAGAGTGCTGCGTTTCGGCGGTCAATCCAAATTGACGCACGCGGTCGATGGTGGTTTCCAGTTCGAATTCGCTGGGCAGGTGGTCGTAGAGGGCCAGGTATGCTTCGCGAATGTCGGTGGTGGTGGCTGGGGTGGCGCTGGTGTCGATGAGGTAGGCGATGATGTCCCTGTAGCTGGGGCTGCGGGTGTCCATAGCGTTGAGGCTTGGGGTGGCGAGGTCAGCGGTGTCCCGGTAGTACTCTGCGAGCAGCGCCATGGTGGCGGGGATACGGGTTCCGTCTGCGAGCTGGATGGTGGCGTTGTTCAGTGTGTTGTTCAGCGCTTTGCATTCGCCGCGTCCGGCGTTCGAGTGATCGTGGTGAGTGCCGCGGCTGATGATGCCTAAGCGTTCGGATGGTGTGACCTGGGTGGTGCAGATGGTACGGATGATGGTTGTGAAGTTGTTGAACACGGCTGACTCTCCTTTCGATTCTCGTTGAGTAGCCGGTTGGGCTGGAGTGTGCGGGGATTCCCCCCGCGTGGTCTGCATGCGAGTGTAGAACACAATGATGGGAAACGTCAAGCATTTTTTATTTCAACGGTTGGAAAATGCCGCGTGAGGTGCGCTTGTATGGTTCGGCTGGGTAGCCCGAGCGTGCAATTAGTGGGTGATTGCGCATATTTTTCGCGCTGCGCCGGGGGTAGCGAAAAAGCCCCGCGAACGGGGCTTTTGTGGTGTAGATCATACTCGCCAGGGGTGGTGTGGTGCGCTGGCGCCGTGCGCGACGAGCGAGTCGCGCGCCGTTACTTCGCGTCCGGCGTGTCGCCGGCGGCTGGGAACACGGTGGTGGCGTCGTTATCCTCTCCGACGCCGCCCTTCACCGCATCGCTCCCCCCATCCGCGGAACGTGCGGTGGTGCCTGCTGGGAATGCCGTGGTGGCTGCGTCCGCGTTGTCAGCGGGGTAGTATGCCGTGGTTGCTGCGTCCGCGTTGTCGGCGGGGTACGCGGCGCCTGCTGCTCCAGCCGTGCTTGCCGTGCTTGCGGTTCCTGCCGTGGCGGTGTCACCTGCAGGGTATGCAGCGCCTGCGGTGGTCGTCGCGCCGGCCGTGCCTGTTGGAGCTTCGGCGGCAGCCTCCGCGTTCTTCTCCGCTTCCTTCTTCTCCTTGCGCTTACGGAACGGCGCGGTCAGGAGATGGTCCAGGGAGATGCGTCCGGCGCCCGCCGCGGACAGAGCCAGGCCAGCAGCGGCAATGACGCCCACCAGCTCCCAGCCGCCATCGGACGCGAAGATGCCGGAGCCGCGGTGCATGAACCAGAACGCGCCAGCCATCTGGATGGCCAGGATTGGGCCGATGAAGCGCACGAGCAGTCCGAGGATCAGCAGAGCGCCGCCGACCATCTCGAAGTAGGTGGCGAACTGAGCGGAGAGCTCAGGGTAGGGGACGCCGGCATTTCCGAAGGACTGGCCTGTTCCGGCGATGGTCCAATCGTTGTATTTTTGCCAGCCGTGTGCGAACAGCACCACGCCGAGGATAACGCGGGCGAGCACAAGCGAAATATCTCTCAATGTTGTCATGTCAACAACTGTACATGAATTGCGCCTGCGCAGGCTGGCGCACGTTCACGCTGCCCCAGCGCTTGCTCATACTCACGCCGCGCCCGCGCTGCGAGTCACGCCGGGCGCACACCCCGAACCGCGCCAGCGCGCCGGCGCTCGCGCGCTAGTAGTAATAAGGAAACTCATCCCACCGCGGCGCGCGCTTCTCCAAGAAACTATCCCGCCCTTCCACGGCCTCGTCGGTCATGTACGCCAGGCGCGTCGCCTCACCAGCGAACACTTGCTGGCCCATCAACCCATCGTCGGTCAGGTTGAACGCGAACTTCAGCATCCGCTGCGCAGTCGGCGACTTCGTGTTGATGGCCCGGCCATACTCGATGGCTAGGTCCTCCAGCTCCGCGTGATCGGCGACTTCGTTTACGGCGCCCATGCGGTGCATCGTTTCGGCGTCGTAGCTACGGCCCAGGAAGAAAATCTCACGAGCAAACTTCTGGCCCACCTGTTTGGCGAGGTAGGCGGATCCGTAGCCGGCGTCGAAGGAGCCAACGTCCGCGTCGGTTTGCTTGAAGCGTGCGTGTTCGCGGCTGGCCAGCGTCATGTCGCACACGACGTGCAGCGAGTGACCACCGCCGGCGGCCCAGCCGTTGACCACAGCGATGACCACCTTCGGCATCGTGCGGATCAGTCGCTGCACCTCCAGGATGTGCAGGCGCCCGCCCTCCACCTTCGCGCGAGCCTCATCCACGGACGACGCATCCGCGGCAGCCACGTCCGAGTTGTGATCCTGGGCGTACTGGTAGCCCGAACGGCCGCGGATGCGCTGGTCGCCGCCGGAGCAGAACGCCCAGCCGCCGTCCTTCGGGGACGGCCCGTTGCCGGTGAGCAGCACCGTGCCCACGTCCGGGCTGCGGCGCGCGTGGTCGAGCACGCGGTACAGCTCGTCAACGGTGTGCGGGCGGAAGGCGTTGCGCACCTCCGGCCGGTCGAAGGCGATGCGGACGATGCCGTATTCGCGGCCGTCGCCGACGTGGCGGTGGTAAGTGATGTCGGTGAGGTTGTCGAAGCCGTCGACGGGTTTCCAAAGTTCGGGCTTGAATGGGTTTGTCATGGGTTAAGGGTAGCGTGAGGGGCATGACTGGGATGACACTGGTGGATCTGGATGAGTTGAAGCGCCGCGCGCATGTGGTGGCGTTGCCGTTGCGGGTGCCGTTTCGCGGCGTGACGGTCCGCGAGGCGATGCTGTTTGAGGGGCCGGATGTGTGGACGGAGTGGGCGCCGTTTGTGGAATACGGGCCGCAGGAGGCGTCCCGGTGGTTGCGTTCCTCCTTATTTATCGACGCCCACGGTTTCTCATCCCCCGGAGTCCCCGTCGAAGTCAACGCTACAATCCCCGCGGTGGATGTGGCGCGCGACCCGGGGGCGGTGAGGCGCCTGATGGAACAGTATCCGGGGTGCACCACGGTGAAGGTGAAGGTGGCGGAGAAGGGCCAGGGGGTGGAGGATGATCTGGCGCGTGTGCGGGCGGTGCGCGCGTGGTTCGCGGAGAACTATGGTGGCGCGGCTGCGACGGATACTCCGAAGATTCGGATGGATGCGAATGGGGGGTGGTCTGTGGAGGATGCTCTGCGGGTGATTGAGGTGGTGGCGCAGGAGGGGGCGTGCGATTATGCGGAGCAGCCGTGCGCGACTGTGGAGGAGTTGGCCGCGGTGCGGATGGGGTTGATGCGCCGGGGCATTTTTGTGCGCGTGGCGGCGGATGAGTCGATCCGGAAGTCTGCGGACCCGTTGGCCGCGGTGCGCGAGGTGGTGGATGCGAACGCGTGTGACGTGGCGGTGGTGAAGGTGCCTCCGCTGGGTGGGGTGGATCGGTTGTTGGAGATCGCGGATGATGTGGCGCGGCGTGGGGTGGCGTTGACGGTGAGCTCGGCGTTGGACACCGCGGTGGGTGTGGGCGCCGGGTTGGAGGCCGCGGCGTGCTTGCGCCGGGAGATCGAGTGCGGTGACGACGAGGGCGTGGTGGTGCCCGCGCAGGCTGCGGGCTTGGCGACGGGGTCCTTGTTTGAGGTGGATGTGGCGCGCCGTCCGATTGTGGACGGGTGCATTGTGAGCGGTCCGGTGGTGCCGGATCGTGAGGTGTTGGAGCGGTGGGCGGCGCCGGCGGAGCGGCGCGAGTGGTGGCTGCGGCGCCTCGAGGCGGCGTACCAGCACTTGCTCTGACGCCCGGCCCGCGTCGTCCTGCCCGGCCCCCTGGGTAAACTAGGGAGGAAAATTATTGGCGAGTGAATAATGTGGTGAGCTTCTGGTGGAGATTCTCATTGGTTTAATCATCATCGTTTTTGTGAGCATCATGATGGTGGCGTTCGGGGAGCGGCTGGGGTTGCCGTGGCCCACGTTGCTGACAGTGGTGATTGCCGGGGCGATTTTCCTTCCGGGCTTGCCCTCGATGACGATTCCGCCGGATCTGATGCTCCCCATTTTCTTGCCTCCGTTGCTGTGGGCGCTGGCGCGTAAAACCAGTTGGGCTGTGATTAAAACGCAGCTGACCACGGTGATTAGCCTCTCTGTGCTGCTGGTGATCGCTACGATCGCCGCGGTGACGGGCACGGTGCTGCTCATGTATCCCACGCTGGGGGTGGCCGCTGCGGTGGTGATTGGCGCGGCGTTGGCGCCGCCGGATCCGGTGGCCGTGGATGCTGTGGCGGAGACTACGGCGGTTCCGCGCCGGTTGACGTCGACATTGCAGATGGAGGGATTGTTTAACGACGCCGCCTCCATCGTCTCATTCCACGTCGCCCTGGCTGCGTTGTTGGCGGGGGAGGACCTTCACGTGGCGGAAGGGGTGCGCGATTTTGTGTTGTCTGTGGTCTTAGCTGTGGTGATTGGTTTGATTGCAGGCTGGGGTGCGGCGAAGCTGTCGAACTGGATGGAGTCCACGACCGCCCGGACGGCGTTCACATGGATCGTTCCTTTTGCTGTGTACATTGCGGCGGAGGAGGCCCATGCGTCGGGCGTTATTGCGATTGTGATTGCGGCGGTGCAGATGAACTCCAAGTTGGACATTGGGGCGCAGGATCGTCTGTCGGGTTCGGCGTTTTGGGAGACGGTGGAGATGGTCTTCACCGGCTTGGCGTTCGGTCTGATCGGCTTGAGCGTGCGTGACGCGATCGACCAGGTGGGCACGGATCTGATCCATGCGGCGCTGGTGGGTCTGGTGATTTCCGTGGTGCTGTTTGCGGTGCGTTTCGTGTGGATGTTTGGGTTCTATTGGCTGAACCGGAACCGTTCCCGTCGTGATATTGCGCCGTTGCGTTTGCAGGAGGTGTTGATGCTGACGTGGGCGGGGATGCGCGGTTTGGTGAGCTTGGCGTTGGTGTTGTCCATTCCGTACGCGGCGTTGCCGAATGCGCATGAGCTGTCGATGATTGCGTTGGTGGTGTTGCTGTGCACGATGGTGATCCCGGGCATGACGCTGCCGTGGTTGCTGTCGAAGCTGGATTTGGCGTCCGGCCCGGATGCTGCTGGCGATGAGGCCCGTGAGGCGCTGATCTTGCGTGGGCATCGTGCGGCGTTGCGGGAGCTGTACCGCCATACCGATGATTTGCCGCCGCAATTGTTGGCGAATGTGGAGAACTGGCTGACCGAATCGACCGACGCCAGGGTGGACGCCCCAACAGCCATCGAAGCATATAAGCGTGCTCGTGCGAAGAAGGCCTTGATCGCGGAGGGGAAGATCGTGGTGGATAGCGATGGTGTGCCGGTGGATGCGCGCTCGCAGCAGATGGTGGCAGATAAGGCCGGGACAGATGATGTGTCCGTGGAGGAGCATGTGGAGGTTCCGGTGGCGGATCTGATTGCGGAGCGGATGGCGTATGCGTCGCAGATGCGGGAGCAGGCTAATGCGGTGCGGGTGAAGGCGCTGAGGGCTGCGCAGCAGACGTTGTGGGAGGCGCGGCAGGAACCGGGTAACGACCCGGCGATTGTGGACGAGGTGCTGCGCGACGTGGATCGGATGTTGCTGGCCGCGAAGCGGGGGAGTTAGTGAAGTAGATTAGTGGGTGTGACTGAGAAGCCAGATGTAGATGCCCCAGATGTCGATACTCCAGATGTTGAGGCCCTGGATGTTGAGGCCCAGGGCTCCGTTGTTGTTGGTGTGACTGTTGTTGATCAGCTGATTCGCGCCGGGGTGCGGGAGGCTGTGGTGTGTCCGGGCTCGCGGTCGGCGCCGTTGGCGTTGGCGTTCGCGGAGGCGGATCGGACTGGGCGTGTGCGGGTGCATGTGCGGACGGATGAGCGCACGGCGGCGTTTCTGGCGTTGGGTTTGGCGAAGGCGTCGGGGCGTGTGGTGCCGGTGGTGATGACGTCCGGTACGGCTGTGGCGAATTGTCTGCCTGCGATGGTGGAGGCGTCCATGGCGGGGGTGCCGTTGATGGTGCTGTCGGCTAATCGACCGTTGGCGCTGGTGGGTACTGGCGCGAATCAGACGATTGAGCAGGCAGAGATTTTTGGTGTTCATGCTCGCGCGACGCTGACCACCGACGGCGGGAGCGTGCGCGATCTCGTGGCGGCCGGCGGCGGGTCTGGTGCAGCCGATGCTGATGCGAGCGAGCTGGGTGTGACCGGCGCGAGCGTGCGTCGCGTGATCGATGAAGCAGTCGCGGCCGCGCTGAACCCGCTGAACCCCGGTGGCGTGCACGTGGACGTGCCGTTGGAGGAGCCACTCGTGCCGGAGAGCACGGATGTGGTGAGCCTCCTGGCACGCGAGGCGGCCAGCGAGGCAGAGCCGGCAGGCGAAGTTGCCGGGCGTGAGGCCGGGAACGGAGCAGCACACGAGGCTGCAGCGGGCGCGGCCGGGCTTGTGAGCGGAGCAGACATAGCGAGTGGAGCGGCGCGGGACGCGAGGGAGAATCCGCGCAGGAACAGGGCGCTTCCATATGGTGAGGTTGGCGTCGATCTGGCGAAGCGCACCCTGGTCATCGCCGGCTCCAGCGCCGACGAAGCCTGGGCCCGCGCCATCAGCGACGAGCTCGCGGACGTCCCCACCATCGCTGAACCCACCGCCGCCGCGCCGGACTTCCCCGTGCACTCGGCAGCCATCGGCATGTTCACCGCCGGCGTGGTGGCCCACGGCGAGTACTCCGCGATGACGCGCCCCGAGCACATCATCCTCGTGGGCCGCCCCACCCTCCACCGCGCCGTCACCGCCTTGCTCAAGGACCCGGACATTCCGGTCACCGTCCTCACGGATGTGGAGAACTACCCGACGTTCGCCACGAACATTGTGCAGGTCGGCAGCCGTATCCGCCTGGAGAACGACTCTCCACAGGCCTGGCTGGACGTGTGCCGCGGCGTGTCCGACATGGGAGCGGAAGCCGTCCGCCAGGCGCTCCGCCTCCCGCGCGCCGCAGGTAGCACTGCGGGCGGCGCAGAAAACAGCGCGGCGGGCGGCGCGCCGTTCTCTGCCGCGCACGCCGTGGCGGTCGTCGCAGACAGCCTCTCCGTCGGAGACCTCCTCGTCCTCGGCGCCTCCACCGCCGTCCGGGACGCCTCCCGCGCCGGCCTCCCCTTCGACGGCGTCCGTACCCTCGCCAACCGCGGCGCCGCCGGCATCGACGGCACCATCTCCACCGCCATCGGCGCCGCCCTCGCTCACGCCGCCGCCGACCCCACGGCCATCCGCGCCCCACGCACCGTCGCGGTCATGGGCGATCTCACTTTCCTTCACGACGCCACCGCCCTCAACATCGGCCCCCACGAACCACGCCCCTCCAACATGCTGATCGTTGTCACCAACGACAACGGCGGCGGCATCTTCGAAACCCTCGAACCCGGCCGGGACGCCCTCCGAACCTTCGGCGACGGCACCCCCGCCTTCGAACGCGTCTTCGGCACCCCCACCGGCGCGAACATCGAAGACATCTGCCACGCCTTCTCTGCGGACTACCACCAGGCCACCTCCGTGGAAGACCTGGCACGGATCGTGGAAGAACACGAAGAGCTGGGCAACGAAGGCATCACGGTGGTGGAGGCTGTGGTGGATCGCGCTTGGCGTCGGACAATAGAACAACACATCGTAACCACAGTTAATCCGCAACGATGACACCACGACAAGAGATCGTCCTCCGGCGCATCAACCAGGTAGCGCTCGCCCTGAGCATCTTCGTGGTGCTGGTGTGCGGCGGGATGGTCGCGACCTCCGCCATGGACGACGCCCGCATCTCCTCCCAACGCGGCACCAGCATTGCCACGGTGCTGAACGTCGGCACGCTGCGCACCACCGTCCGCTTCCCAGACGCCGAAGGGAACTACCACCAGCCGGAAGTGGGGCTGAAATACCCCGTGGGGCTGGTGGAAGGGCAGCGCGTGCGCGTGGACTACCAGATCGGTGACCCGGAGAACGTGAAAGTGCAGGGCCGGTCCTGGACGTTGGCGTTCCTGCCGGCGGGGACGTCCATGGCGGCGCTGCTGGCGATCGTGCTGGGGCTGCGCTGGGCTGTCACCTGGAGTTTGCGAAAGTTTGCGTGGGGGTTAACCGGGAGGACGTCTGCCCGTGATGTGAAGGAGCCACACTAGAGGCCATGCGCGTGGCGATTGTTGCGGAGAGTTTCCTGCCCGAGGTCAATGGCGTGGTCAATTCCGTTCTGCGTGTGCTGGAGTATTGCCGCGCCCGGGGACACGACGCCACAGTGATCGCCCCCGCGGCCCGCGACGGGAAGCCGGAGGTGACGCATTATCAGGGTTTCCGAGTGGTGCGTGTGCCGGCGGTGAAGCTGCCGCTGATTAACTCTTTGCCCGTGGGGGTTCCGACGCCGACCCTTGTGCGCACCCTGCGCCGGTATAAGCCGGATGTGGTGCACTTGGCGTCTCCGTTCGTGGTGGGCGGGGCTGCTGCGCTGGTGGCGCGGACTTTGGGGATTCCCGCGGTGGCGGTGTATCAGACGGATGTGGCGGGCTATACCAGCCGCTATCACTTGAGTGTGCTGGAGAAGGCGTCCTGGCGGTGGATGCGTGTATTTCATAATCGGTGTGCGATGACGCTGGCGCCGTCGTCGGCGTCCATTGCGGAGTTGTCGGCGCACGGCGTGGAGCGCGTGCGGCAGTGGGGGCGCGGTGTGGATACGCAGCGGTTTCATCCCGCGAAGCGCGGGCCGGCCGGTGAGACTGCACCTGGGGCGGACGGGGCGGTTGCTGTGCCGCAGCACGGAGCGGCGTGCGTGACCGGACGCACGATCCGCGTGGGGTTTATCGGCCGGCTGGCGGCGGAAAAGTCGGTGGAGCGTCTGGCGGTGCTGGCCGGGCGCGCTGTGTTATTCGACCGCGCCGTGCCTGCCACACACAGCGCGTCGGCGGGTCACGTCGAGTCGGCTGACTGCGGTGAGTTGGTAGGGCGCGTTGAGTCGGCGGGTCACGGCGAATCGGTTGATCACGGTGAGTCGGCAGCGCGTGCGGCGTCGGAGGGGTACGAGATCGAGCTCGTGATCGTAGGCGACGGCCCCGAGCGCGCCCGTCTTGAACAGCTCATGCCGGGCGCCGAGTTCACCGGCGCCCTCTACGGCGAGGAGCTGGCGCGGGCGTACGCGTCGTTGGATGTGTTCGTGCACACCGGCGAGTTGGAAACGTTTTGTCAGGCGATCCAGGAGGCTCATGCGTCCGGGGTGCCGACGATCGCTCCGGCCGCCGGCGGCCCGATCGACCTCATCGAGGACGGTCACAACGGATACCTGCTGGACGTGGACGGTTTTGAGCGCGCGCTGCCCGGCGCTGTGGAGGCTATCGCCGCGGATCTGGACGGTTTCAAGGCCCGTGCGTACCAGTCCGTTCAGGGCAAGACCTGGGAGAAAATCTGTGACCAGCTCCTGGGTTATTACGCCGAGGCGATGGTTATTATGCCGAGGCGATAAGATGGCACTCATGTCACGGGCAAGCCTAGAAAAGAAGCCCCACGAGGTGGCGTCCATGTTCGACGCCGTGGGAAAGAACTACGACCTCACCAACACCGTTTTGAGCTTCGGCCAGGACCGACTGTGGCGTAAACGAACCCGGCGACGCCTGGACTTGCACAAAGGCGACCTCGTGCTGGATCTCGCCGCGGGCACGGGCGTGTCCACGGAGGAGTTTTCTGAATCGGGCGCCTACTGCATTGCGTGCGATTTTTCTTTGGGGATGTTGCAGGCGGGTGCGCACCGTAATTTGCCGATGATCTGCGCCGATGGCACGAATTTGCCGTTTGAGGATAATACCTTCGACGCCGTTACCATCAACTACGGCCTGCGCAACATCGTGGACTTCCGTGCCGGGCTGCGGGAGATGGCGCGTGTGACGAAGCCGGGAGGCAAGTTGGCGGTGGCGGAGTTTTCGACTCCTGTGGTGCCGGTGTTTAAGACCATCTACAAGGAGTACTTGATGCGGGCTTTGCCTGAGGTCGCGAAGGTGGTGTCTTCTAACCCGGAGGCTTACATTTATCTGGCGGAGTCGATTCGCGCGTGGCCGGACCAGGAGGAGTTGGCTGCGGAGATTTCTGCGAACGGTTGGGAGAACGTGGGGTGGCAGAACCTCACGGGCGGTATCGTGGCGCTCCACAGCGCCACGAAACCGCTGGCCTAGCGCCTTCGCCGCGTAACCTCTCGTCGCGACCCCGCGCAGCATCCTGCCCGCGTCGAGCCCGCGCCCGCGTTCCGCGCGCTTGGCTGCTGGGCCGTCACACTCCAGCGCGCGTCGCGCGCTAGGCGAGCGCGGCGAGCGGGACCACCCAGATCCCATCGCGCCGCTGGTAGAAGTGCTGTCCAGCGTGGACGATGATCCCTCCAGTGAACCTGTCCCCGAGAGTTTTGTGGAGCCAGTGAAGATGCTTGGCGTGTTCGTCTTTAATCACGGGAGAGATCTTCACCTCGATGCCGAGGACTCTCTTGTCAGGGCCTTCAACGATGATGTCGACTTCGTGGTCGCCTTTGTGCGTTCGGAGATGTGACACTCGAGCACCGAAAGTTTCGGCGGCCACTCGGGCCGTGAGCACAGCCAAGGATTCGAAGAGTTGGGAGAACAACTGAATCTGTTGCGGATCGCCGCTGATCAGTGAGTGTGGACGTGCGCCTAGCAGGCGCGCGGACAGAGCCGGATCGCACAAGTGATGCTTGGGAGCCTTGGCGGTTTTCGGGAAACCGGCGATGAGCGGGGTCCACGCTGGAAGCGGTTCCAGGATCATGAGCTGTTCAAGCAGGTTGCGGTACGCATCGGCGGTAGATCTCGAGGGTTTGGTCGCTTCACCTGGGGTGGCGTAGTCCAGAATTTCGGTGTAGCTCGTGGTCTGTGATGTGGCTGCGGCGTAAGCGGTGAGCCATCGAAGGACGGCTTGTGGGTTTCGTACCCTTAAGCCCTGCTCGGGAAACTCGTGGGTTGCTAGGCGTTCCATGTAGGAATCGAGCCTCGTGACACGCAAGTTTTCAGGGAGGTCCATGATGCCTGGGAGACCCGAGCGGCATATTTCTGTGGCGTACCACTCTGGGGTCAGGTCCAGCTCCTCAATAGTGTTTGTGGGATGACTAGCGGTTGCTTCGTCGGCGGAGGGGTTAAAGAAGGATTCGATGCGCAGTGCTGGGGATGAATCGAGACGTTCCTGCAGTGTAAAAGGCCGCATGCGGACAGCATCAATCCGTGCAGCACCAGAGTGGATGGCGCTGCCCACCGGTGGAAAAGCGCTTCCGGTCAGTAAGTAGGAACCGGGGCGGGCACCGTCGTCGACAGCGCGGCGAACCAGATCCCACGACGGAGTGTATCGCTGCCATTCGTCGATGAGCAGTGTGCCTTCGGCGTCGGTGATGTGGCCGGGATTAGCTTCCAGAAGTTGGGCCATGCCCGGTGTATCTAAGCGAAGCTCGGCGGTGGAGCGCTGCCGTGCTGTCTCTGTTTTCCCCACGCCTTTGGGGCCTTCGATGGCGATGGCTGGCAGGTGTGGGAGGTAGTTGTCCAGCAGGCTGTCTATCGCTCTCCGGCGGTAGCTTCGATTCATACAATGAAGCTTAGTTGAGAAGCTCACATAATGCCAGCTAAAAGTGCATTTTAGGAAGATGTACCCTTCTAAACTACGAAGATTTACCCTAGCGAACTAGGAAAATTTACCCTAGTGTACTAGGAAGATTTTCCCGGTTGAATCGGGAAAATCGTACCGGCGCGGGTTACGTGCGGCCGAACAGCGGCCGCGCGTCCGCCGCCAGCACGCGGTCCACCCCGCGCGATAGCCGCCCCGCTCCCAGCCACAGGCGGCCGGCCACATCGCGATCCTCCGGCGTCACCAGGTTCCCCATCAACCGCGCGGCCGTGCCCATCACCGACTGCGCCCACGGCCCACGCATCCCCACCGGTCCGATCGCTGCCAGCAACCCCGGCATCGTCAGCACCATCGCCAACCGGCGCGCCAAAGAAAACGCATCCCCGTATTCCTTCCTCAACAGCGCCGGCCATTGGTAGAGAAGTCCGTGGGGATTGCGCTGGGCGTCGGATAAAAGGGGGACCACGAGCCGCGCCGACTCCAACGCGTAATCAATCCCCTCGCCATTGAGCGGGTTCACGAGCGCGGCGGCGTCGCCGATGCACGCCCAGTTGCGGCCGGACACGCGCGTCACCGCACCGCCCATCGGCAGCAGCGCCGACTTCACGTTCTGCGGCTGCCCCTCAATCGACCACAGGTCCCGCACGGATTCCGCGTACTCCAGCAGCAACTTTTTCGTGTTCACTCCTGCCGGGCGGGTGCTGGTCGCCAACGCGCCGCACCCCAAATTTGCCCTACCGACGCCGCCGCTCGCCCCACCCGGCTCACCCGCGCCGAGCGGGAACATCCACCCGTAGCCGGGTTGCGCCACCCCGTTGGCGCTGCGCAGCTCCAGGTGTGAGTGAATCCACTCGTCGGCGCCCGCGGGTGTGCGCACGTATGACCGCGCCGCCACGCCATGCACTAGTCCGCGCAGCCACTCCACGCCCAGCTGCCGGGCTACGCCGCTGCGCACGCCCTCCGCCAGCAGCAGCTGTCGGCAACGGATCCTGACTGGCTGGCCGTCGCGCACGCCGATTACCGCGTGAACGATCTCCGACCCCGCACTTCCGCCGGTATCCGCACCCGTGGCCTTAATGCCGCCCTCGAACCGCGCCCCCGCGTCCACCGCAGCGCGCAGCAACGCCGCATCCAACTCCACTCGGGCCACGGCGCTCCCGCGGGTTGGGAACGCCCCGCGCTCCGGCCACGGGGCCGTCACAGAACCCCCAAAACCATGCAGCTTCAAGCCGCGAATATGCGGACGGCCATTCAGCAATGCCCGCCCCGCCGGCCCGAACGCCTCCAACGCCGCCACCGCACGCGGCGTGAGCCCATCACCACAGGTCTTATCCCGTGGAGACGCCAACATATCCGCCATATCCACCACCAGCACATCCATCCCAGTCCGCGCCGCATGGAACGCCGCCGCGGACCCCGCCGGGCCCGCGCCGATAATCACAAGATCAGCAGAAAGCTCCTCACCCCGCGCCGGCTTAAGGGGGGAGGCTGCGGCGGGGGTGCGCTTCGGCGTCGGGGGAATAAAAGGGGCAGGATCGCGCAAGTCAGACATCATCCTCATTGTTCCACAAACGCCTAATGCCCAAGCAACGCGACGTCTAAGGTAATCTGGGACAAGTATTTCTGCCCGAATATGAAGGATGAGACAAGCTACCACCATGGCATCCCACTCGGCAAACACCGCTGCACCTGCCACGACGGCCGCCCCAGGCGCCGCTACGTCGGCCATGACGGCCACGTCCGCGCAGACCACCGCCATCCCCACGGCGCCTGCCGCCCCGGATTTGGGGTCCCCGGAGCTGAACGCGGCGATGACCGCCGGGCTGCAGAACGCCGAAACGGTACTGCACCGCCAGCTGGCCCAGGGCGAGGACTTCCTGGTGGACAAGATCAGCCACCTGGCCGTGGCGGGCGGCAAGCGCTTCCGCGTGATGTTTGCGCTGCTGGCTGGCATGTATGGCCCGCGGTCGATGTCTGATGATGTGGTCAATGCGTCTGTTGTGGTGGAACTGACGCACCTGGCGACCCTCTACCACGATGACGTGATGGACGAAGCCGACCGACGCCGAGGCGCGGAATCCGCAAACGCTCGCTGGAATAACTCAGTGGCGATTTTGGCAGGCGATTACTTGTTTGCTGTGGCGTCCGACATGATGGCCGAGCTGGGGACCGGGACGGTGAAGCACTTCGCCGCCACGTTCCGGGAGCTGGTGACCGGACAGATGCGCGAGACGGTGGGCTGCGAGCCCGGTGGCGACGAGATCGAGCACTACATGAAGGTGATCCAGGAAAAGACGGGTGTGCTGATCGCGTCCGCTGGGTACCTGGGGTCCATGCACGCGGGTGCGCCGGATGAGGTGCGCGATGCGCTGTTCCGCTTCGGCCGGCACATGGGTCAGGTGTTCCAGATTGTGGACGACATTATTGACATTTGGTCGGATCCGAAGGATTCGGGCAAGGTCCCGGGAACGGACCTCCGCGAGGGCGTGTGGACCCTGCCGGTGCTGTACGCGCTGCGGGAGGACGGTGCTGCGGGCGACCGGCTGCGGGAGATCCTGACGGGGCCTGTGGCCGAGGATGCTCTCGTGGACGAAGCGCTGTCCCTCATCCGCGCTTCGGAGGGGCGTGAGAAGGCTGAGGCGGACGTGGAGCGATACCGCCAGTTGGCGGAAGAGGAGCTGGATGCGTTGCCGGCTGGCGAGGTGACGGATGCGCTGCGCGCGCTGCTGACGTTGTCGTTGAAGCGCTTGGGTTAGCGCGGCGCGCGCTGCGGGTGCAGCGCCGGCCGCCGCGCGTGAGCGCCTGCGCGTCCGTGTGTGCTTCAGCCCTTGCATGGAGCGAGCTGCCAACTGCGTGCTTGAGCGTGGCGTCAAAAAGCGCGCTCTGAGCTGCTGATTTGCGTGAGTGTGGGGGTTTCGTAGTAGAGTACCTAACGCACGTTAAAGTGCGCGCCAGATTGCCCGAGCGGCCAAAGGGAGCGGATTGTAAATCCGTCGGCATTGCCTACGTTGGTTCGAATCCATCATCTGGCACAGTGTGAAACCCGCGGGACTCGTTGAGTCCCGCGGGTTTCTGCTTTCATTTCTCGCCTTCCGGCCGTGTTGGAAGGCGCCGCGGCACAACCATAGGATTATTTCGCTCTTTCGAGATTTTATCCTGGGGAAATGCTCAAGAACTGCGTCAAACACCTATGGTTGTGCCAGCGTGCCTACCGCCGACAGGGCTGGCAATGTCCCAGCCAGTGCTGTCGGGATTGTCTGGGTCGCACCAATTGTCCGCTCCAGAGAGCCCAGGTGGTTCGGCTGCTTTGACGGCACGGCTGCAAGCAGCGCGAAAGTAGCGCGTTTTTGTGGATCTACCTGCTGATTTGTGTATCTTTTCGCTATTGGTTAAGCTAATCGAGTCTTACGGAGCAAGACAGCGCAACGAAAGAAGGCGCGGGATTGCATAGTAAAGATATGCCCCCTTAGCTCAGTCGGCAGAGCGTTTCCATGGTAAGGAAAAGGTCGACGGTTCGATTCCGTCAGGGGGCTCTGTCAATGCCTGTGCTCTACGCTTCAGGTTTTGACCGACTAACGTGGCGGTGTAGCTCAGCTGGTTAGAGCGCACGACTCATAATCGTGAGGTCGGGGGATCGAGTCCCCCCACCGCTACCACTTAGAAATCCCGGCAGGATCCTGCCGGGATTTCGTTTTGCTTGCGTCGCTCTTGAGTTCAGAGAGTCGTTGCAGGCTCGCTCTCGATCAACCATCTGCCTGCTACGAATCAGCTGTCCGAGGCGCGCACACTATCATTTGATCTGCGCTCTTCCGCCTCTTTCTGTTTGCGGAGGCGCCGCCACGTGATGCCAGTTGCGGTCAAAGCCAATACACCTATCGTTAGGGAAGTAACGTCGGCTTTGCCGATGAAGAATAGGACAACGTTGAGCAGTCCAAGTAGCAAAAATATCCACGATAGGATCAGATTCTCTTGACGATCCATGGTTTTCCTCCTCATCGTCAGGCCCTGGGAGCTCGAGACCTTCGTCGTCTCAGTCCATGGCCCTGTTCATGACCCTATTGATTCTTAGTGTGTTGGTTTTTGATGTGTTGGCCTTTGAAGATCAATGCGAGAGCGCATGCGAACATCCCGATCAGACCGGCCGTTGAGTCGACAACATCCACGATAAAAAGGACGGTCAGGACTAGCCCGACTGTTATCAATACCCAGGATATGGCGGGTGTGTTCTTGCCCATGATGATGTGCCTTCCTGTTGATCGTCGTTTGTGCGGGTGTGCAAACCTGTGATCCGACGCCGAGGCCTCGTTGCAAACAACGCATGTTCTTCATTATCGTTCGTTGAGCAGAAAATATCTAGACCAGCGCTGCAACTCTGTACTTAAGTACAGAGTTGCTTGCCGTGCCGCTAAGACTGGTGGTATTTGGCGATCAGCTCCGTGCGCGATGCTGTGCCGGTGGCTTTCAGAATTGCCGAGGTCTTCTGTTTGATCGAGGAGACGGAGTAGTTCAATTCTTCGGCGATGCGCTTATTGGGGAAGCCTTGGAGCAGCAGGTCTAGCACGAGCAGTTCGGATTCGCTGAGAATGTCAGCGGCGTTGTTCATCAAGCCGTCAGCCGCACTTCCGCCACACGCCGCGCTCATCTCAACAAGCCTGCGCACACTCGCGATCGATAACGCCGCCCCGCCATGAGCCGCATTCCGGACGGCGGCGAGGATCGCGTCCGGCGTCTGACTTTTTAGCACGTACCCCACCGCGCCCATGCGCAAGCACTCCAGCATCGCCTCCTCGGAATGCTCAGACGCCAACACGATAAACGGCACCGGATAGTCCCGCTGCAAATGCTCAATCAGTTCCCACTGATCAATATCGGGCAGTTCCATGCCGGTCAGAATGAGGTCGCACGTGTTTTCGTCCAGCCATTCCAGCGCCGGCATCCCAGACGCCATCACGTCAATTATCGTCATATCGCGAGCGCTAGAAAAATGCGCAGGCAGGGTATCCAGAATGGTGGGGTCGTTGTCGATAATCAGGATCCGTGTGCTCATAATGTTCGGGGTTGAGAGTCTCGCGTGCCGATCATCATGGTAGCGCAGCGCCGCAATTCATTAGGCTGGGCTTATGCGTTTTTCTCTATTGGATCGGGCAATCACGACTGTCGATTTTTCTTCCGACGCCGCCGTTCTCCACGCAGTCACCACTCACGCGAAATCGGCCGAATCCATGGGGTTTCATCGCTTTTTTGTGGCTGAGCATCATGCGGTGCCAGGAATCGCGGGTTCGCAACCCGCGATCCTGGCGAACCATATCTTGAACCACACCTCCACGATCCGTGTGGGCACGGGCGGGATTATGGTGCCGACGTATCCGCCGCTGGTGGTGGCAGAGCAGGCCGCTACTCTGCAGGCGTTGCATCGGGGGCGTGTGGATGTGGGGCTGGGGTCGTCGGTGGGGTTTACGCAGCCGGTGCGGGAGGCGTTGCGTCAGGAAGATGCGGTGGCGGTGAAGAAGAGGTTTGGGGAGGATCTCGCGGAGGTGGTGCGGTATCTGAGGGGGGAGGCACCGATTACACAGCGCCCGCGGCTCGCCGCGGAGGCGGCGAGCGCGCCGCCGGTGTTCGTGCTCGCGGGCTACCGCTCCGCGCTCGAAGCCGCACACCTTGGCCTGGGCGTGATCCTCGGCGGGCCCATCGACACCCAAGTCGCCGCAGCCGAAGCATACGTAGACAACTTCCGCGAAGGAGCCCTGGGCTCTCCACACATCATCCCGTCTCTGCACGTGGCGGTGGGGGAGGAGGAGGCTTGGGCGTCGGATTTATTATTGCCAGAAGCCTACTCCCAGGCAGTATCACAGACCACAGGGCGATTCGAGCCGCTGCAGCCCGCCCGCAACCTGGACCTGGACGCGCTGAGCGAGCAACAGCGGCAACGCGTTCGGCAGATGCAGGCGCAGCACCTGACCGGCACGCCCGAGCGCGTGCACGAGGCGCTGCACGGCATCGCTGACCGGATCGGCGGCAGCGACTACACCATCGACGAGTTCCTCATCACCGGGGACATCCCCGACCGCGAGGGGCGGGAGGAAAGCGAACGGCTGCTCATGGAGATCGCTCGCGGGTGGTAGCGCACACCGCCGCGCGCCGGCTCAGATAATCGTGATCTCCGCGCCGGCCTGCTCCGCCGCATCCAGCTGCGAGATCCACCGCGGCTTCCCGGGGTGCACGTTGAAGATGGGGCGGTTGGTGGCGTCGCCTTTGGAGCGGCCCGCGCGCGCCTCGAACCGGCCGCGCGCGGCGAACCCGTCCTCGGTCAGGCCCCGCACGGTGCCGCCGCTGGCCAGGTCCTCGCGGGCCTGGCGGATCAGCTCCACGGCCTCGTCCAGTGCCTCCACCAGGCCTTCTCGGTTGTTTTCGCACATTGCACGCACCAGGTGCGGTTCCGTTCCGGCCACGCGGGTGGCGTCGCGGAAGGAGGAGGCAGCCAGGCTCAGCGCCAACGGCCCACCCAGGTCGCCGCCGATCGCGACGGTCTCGGCCACGATGTGCGGCAGGTGGGAGATCCGCGCCACCGCACGGTCGTGGTTCTTCGCGTGCGCCGGCACCACCACCGCCCCGGCGGCGTGGGCCATGTCCACCACGGCGTGCCACGTTTTCGTCCACGGGTTCGCCCGCGACGGCGCCTGTCCGGCCGAGCCGATCGGCGCGTTATCGTGCGCGACTACCCACACGGCGCCGTCGAACAGGCCGTGCATGGTGGCTTTCCAGCCGGAGTCGGCGGTTCCCGCCATCGGGTGGCCGCCTACGAACCGCGCCTCCAGCCCATGCGCGCGCACCCGTTCCAGCACGGGCGCTTTCACGGACGTCACGTCCGTCAGGCCGCACTCCGGCGCGTGCTCGGCAATCGCCCCCAGCAGGGAATCCAGGGCCGGCATCGGCACCCCCAGCACCAGTAGCGCGTTGTCCTCCCGCGCCCGGACCAGCACGTCCTCCAGGTTCCCCGTCACGTCGTAGCCATCCGCCGTGGCGGCGCGCACCGTGGACTCCGAACGGTTCCAGCCGTAGGCGTTGAAGCCCGCGGCGGTAAGATCGCGCAGCAGCGAACCGCCGATCAGGCCGAGGCCCAGGATGCAGACGGAGGGGGCGTCGGGGGAATTTTTTACGTTCACACTACCCAGTGAACCACACAACCGACTACCGTTGTGCATATGACTAACAGCAATGATGCAGACGAGATCACCTTCGCCGTTGCCGCCGTGGGCCGCGAGGGCAGCTGGGACGTGAAGGAGCTGCAGAGTGACTCTCTGAAAAGCCTGGACGAACTGGTGAAAGAGCTGCGAGGGCTGCGCGCCGAGGGTGCGCTGGTGTGCTTCGTGTGCATGGACGACGACTGGTCTGCCATTGTTCGCCCTGTGCCGGGGGGTGCGCGCCTATTATTATCCGACGCCACCGCGGCGTTAGATTACTATCTCGCCAATGACATTCTGGATGAGTTGGGGGTAGATTCTCCGTCCGAGGAAGAGGTCGAGGAGTGTGACGAGCCGTGGCCTGAAGGGGATTTTGAGCTGCTGGAGGACCTGGGGGCGTCGGAGCAGGTGTTGACCGTGATCTTCGACGACGAGGAGCTGTATGCATCCGAGCAGGTGATGCGTGTGGCTGAGGAGTTGGGTTTCGCGGAGCAGTTGGCTGACGAGGTGGGCTTGGAGCTGGACTACTAGCGTGGGCGCGGGCAGGCTGATCGGGGCGGGACTGCCGCAGCCGGAGATGGACGCCGCCGATGAGCGGTGGATGCGCCGTGCGTTTGAGGTGGCGTCGTCCGCGCCGGCGGGGGACGTGCCGGTGGGGGCAGTGATCGTGTCCCCACAAGGGCAGGAACTGGGGTGCGGGACGAACCGGCGCGAAGCGGACGGAGACCCGCTGGGACATGCGGAGATCGCCGCGATGCGCGAGGCCGTGAGCGCTGCGCGCGTGCCGAGCGCGCGCGGGGGCGCGGGCACGGGCGCGCACGCCGAGGGCGGCGCCGGTGACGTGAGTGCTTCCGGTGACGTGAGCACTGGCGGTGACGTGAGCACTGGCGGTGACGGGAGCGCTGGGGCCGGCGGCATCGACGGGTGGCGGCTCACCGGCTGCACGGCGTACGTGACCCTGGAACCGTGCGCGATGTGCGCCGGCGCGCTGGTGGGAGCCCGCGTGCACAGGATCGTGTTCGCATCCTATGAACCAAACACCGGGGCGTGCGGGAGCGTGTGGGACATCCCGCGGGAGCATCCCCTCCACAAAACCCAAGTGCGCGGAGGCGTGCTGGAAGAACAGGGCACAGCGCTGCTCTCGGAGTTTTTCGCGAGACTTCGGGGATGAGAGGCGGCGTCGGTAAAGGGGACAACGGGGAGCCCCTGCACGCGGCAACATTTTTCCGTACGGTGGTAGATGGACAGAAACGAGAAGATTAATTTCAAGGAGTGACACATGGGACTCGGAGATCTTGGAAACAAGGCAAAGGACCTGGCGTCCGACAACCGCGACAAGATTGAAGACAAGGCTGGACAGATCGCTGACGACAAGCTCGGCGACAACGCCGACAAGGGCAAGGACGCCCTGAGCAAGGGCCTGGACAAGGTTCTGGGCGAGGACGAGAAGTAGATTCTCGTTGCGGGCCGGCTGGCTTGGGGCCGGCCGGTTTGAGGCTGGTCGGCCTGAGCTGACTGGCTGTAGGCCGGTTGGCTTGGGGCTAGCGGCCTTCGTATCGAACAGGCGCACTCCGGTTTTCGGAGCGCGCCTGTTTTTCTGGCTGGTTGCCAGCTGTGTTAATCTGTATCGTGCTGTGTTGCAGGGAAGCCGTCGACGGTTTCCAGGCTACAAAACAGCAGATGGTAGTGTGTCCGAGCGGCCGAAGGTGCTCGCCTCGAAAGCGAGTGTTGGGTAACCCCCAACCGCGGGTTCAAATCCCGCCACTACCGCCAATCACTTTCCCCAGTTCAGCGATGAGCTGGGGTTTAGTTGTATCTGTGCAGGTGGGGGCGCTGTTGCAGTCTATTCCACGCGAGTCCATTTTGGACACCCCCGGTGGTCAAAGTTTGGTCAAAATAATCAGGGTTATGCGACAAAATTCGTGTCTGCTGTCGGGGTGTCGCGGTCGTGTTGGGAGGCGCCGTGGCACAACCATAGGATTATTTCGCTCTTTCGAGATTTTGTCCTGGGGAAATGCTCAACAACTGCGACAAAGTCCTATGGTTGTGCCGGGGAGATTACGCGGCACGCTGTGTGTCCGGTGCCGGTATGCGGCATTTTGAATTGTCCAAGGTTTTGTTTCGTTTGAGTCGGAGGGGAAGCCTGGGGCGCTTCACATTTACGGCGGAGTAGTACGTAACCGTCAAAATTCCCAGACTCGTACATATGCCGAGCGGCATGGTGTTCCGGGGTGCGTCTTTGGCGTCGCGTGGTGGGGCTGATTTGCCTCGGGTTAACCGGGATCTTCAGCGGTTGTGGGATGAGTCTGGGGCGCGTGATGTGCGTGAGTTTGGGGAGTTTCTTGAACAGCGTCGCCTCATTGGTGGAGAGCCTTGGTCGGCTTTGACGCGTGTGCAGGTGCCGGCCTATCGGGGTGACGGCACCTCTAGGGTGTTTCCGGGTGAGTCGTTGCCCGCGGATTTGAATCGGGTTGTGGCTCATGTGTTGCATGGTTGGCGTGATCGGCCGCGTAGGGGTGAGGAGGTGGTGAAGCATTCTGAGGATTCTCGTATGGGGCATACGTGGGATTCTCAGCGTGTGCGTGCGTCGAAGTTTCCGAAGTCGTGGAGTGATCAGAAGATTGCTAATGCTGTCGTGGAGACGTTGGAAAACCCGAAGTACTATGAACCGGCGGCGGGGACGAGTAGACGGCGTGTTTACAGAAAGTTCAATGACACCATTGTTATGGCACAATACGCTGTGACAAATGGTATCGTGAGAGAAACGTCTGTTCGTGCATACCCGGTTAAGAGAGTAGGTAGAAAGGCGGTGCGTCATGACTGATGTTTATCAGGAATATGAATGGCTCGACGCGACGCTTCCTCCTAGTGTGTATAGGGATCTAGCTGAACAAGATTATGCTGCAGGTGAGCCAGAGTCAGCGATTGCTAACTTGCTTGAAGATGCGTTGGAAGAAGGCGCTGTCACTCCAGAAATTGTTCAGCGACTGAAGAAGGAGTATTCTTCCGATCCGTTCATCGGTCCCGTAATTGAGATCTGTGAACGTAAGCTAGCGGCTGGTGAGCTGTCTTAGCGCAGGCTTCACGGCGGTGTCTTAGGTCTTGGATCGAGGCACTGTTAGCAAAATCGGTAGGGATAAGCCTGCCTATCTGATAAAAATCAGGCTTTTTAACAAATACAGCGCCGTCCAGCCGGTGGAACACACCGTTTGTGTGTCTGGGTTCGATTCCCAGCGTCCGCACCACACCCCACACCACACATACCGGCCGAAAAGGCCGCGTGGTGGTGGGGTTTTCTCATGCCCACCCTATGTGGGCGGCAAACCCCTGAAAAAGGAGAACACGTTTACATGCACAGCAACACCTGGCTCCGATTCATCGAAGGTGCACACGGCGGCCAACACACCACCAACACCACCACCGCTGATGAAGCGGACACCACCACAGAGGCCAGTGACGACACCGACACTGACGACACGGCACTGCCGAGGAGATGGAAGCTCAGGCGTCGGCGCTAGCACAACGCGGGACAACGCCACGTAAGGCTGAGGACCGTAGCCAAGGACGTGCCACCCACACCGGAACAAAAGCAGCCGCATGTACGTGAAAAGTGGGGTGCCGAAAACCAAAAGCGGCTCGGCTGCGTGAATGCCCCGGAGGAGGTAGTGGCTGCGGTTGTGTGCGGGTCTGGGATTCTGGAAGTGCACGTATAGAGGCCGGCTGAGGCGGGGTCGGCAGCGATGATGAACAGGGTTGTGGAGTCTGGGGCAGGAGATGGGGTGGGGATTCACGACTGTTTCGAGTGCTTGGCTGGCCTTGGTTGGATTTGACTGGGCTTGACCTCCTGGGAGGTGCAAATTGTTCGCTCAAAACGCCAAATTTGGGCCGAAATTTGGCGTTTTAGTCGAACAATTTGCAGGGGATCTCGGAGAGAGTGCGCTGGAGTTTCAGGTGTAACTCCTGGGCTTTCGCGTATGTGGCGTGAGCCTGCGCGCTGTGGGGGATGATGTGCTGATCGCACGGAGCGGGGTGCGGTTGGTGCTCGGGGTGTGATCGGCGCTCGCTGTGCTGATCCGACAGCTTGGAGTGTGGTGGGTGCTTAGGCTGTGATTCTTGCTCGGGGCTACCCTGCTGGACGCGCTGTTCACAGAGCACCTCCGACGCAGCCAACGCCGCCCCCACCAGCGACGCATGCGCGTCAGGCGCAGCCGCCACAGGCCGCCCCACAACATCCGCGAAGATCTCCAGCCATGGGCGGGACGCGGCCCCACCACCCGTGATGGGAAGCACCCCATGCTGTTCTCCAGCCGGGATAGCAGGAGCCAGGCTCAGTGCCACGCCTTCCAGAACTGCCTTATAGAGGTCGGCCGCAGTGTGCTTTCCGGTGAGGCCGACTAGGGCTGCCGTGGCGGAGTCGTCCCGGATCGGGAAGCGTTCGCCGTGGAGGCTGGGCAGGCTGGTGATCCCGGTCCAGCCGCGGTGGGTGTTCACGCTCTGCTGTGCGCTCGCCTCGCGCTGGTTTTCCGCTTCCTGCTGTGCGCTCGCCTCGCGCTGGTCCTCCGCTCCGCGCTGCAAGAGCAGCGCATCAGCTTCCTCGGGAGTCGCCCCACCCAGGATCCGCTCTCGTGCCCACTGCGCCGTCCCTCCCGCCGACAGGACCGCCGCGATAGCCAGCGCCCGCCCACCAGGAAGCGCGAGCGTGTGAAAAGCGCCAGGCCAGTCGGGCCGCTGGCCGTCCTCAAGAATCTCGGCATACCACCCGGACGTTCCCAGATACACGTATCCCGATCCAACTGAACCCGAACCACCCGGTCCCGCCGAACCCACGCCATCCGGCACCTTTGATCCTGTCGCGCGCTCGGCGGCGCTCGGCGCCGAGCCCACTCCACCCAGCACCCCGAGGCTCGTGGCCCCGGCATCCCCAGGTCATTGACGCCCACCGAACCGATCACCCCATCGCTGATCTCCGGCAGCACCTCCATCGGCATCCCCGCGGCGCGTGCCACGCGCGTGGACCAGCTCCGCGTCGTGAAGTCCATAAGCCCGGTGGTGGATGCCGTGGTGCAGTCCACGTGGAATCCGAGCCCCAGCCGCGCCGCGATGTACCCAGCCGGCCCGAACAGGACGCGCTGCGTGCCCGCCGGCACACCCTTCATCCACATGGCCGCCGGCGAGTTCGCGCCCTGCTCGTTGCCGGTGATGCGCTCCCAGTCTGGGAGGCGTTCGTGGAGCACGCGGGCTTCGCGCGTCGCGCTGGTGTCTGTGTAGAGCGTGGCCGGAGCGACGGCCCGCCCGGCGGCGTCTGTGCACACGAGATCCTGCATCTGGCCGGTGAGGCTGATGATGGAGGGCTTGGCGTCGGGGGAAATTGATGACATTATCCGACGCCAACCGGCCCACCAATCCTCAGCGCACTGGGTGGTGCCGGAGGTTGGGTAGGCGGCTTCGAGGGTGCGCAGTGGTGCGGTGGGGTTGCTGGGGTGGAAGAGTGCGGCTTTGAGGCTGGTTGTTCCGAAGTCGCAGGCGAGGATGAGTGGGGCCATGGGTTCAGGGTACGGGCCTTGGATCAGGAAGGCCTACAAATTGTTCGCTCAAAACGCCAAATTTGGCCCCAAATTTGGCGTTTTAGTCGAACAATTTGTACAACCTGCAGGCTTTGCGAGCGCGCTGGACAAAAAGAAAGGCCGACCCGAAGGTCGGCCAGCTGGTACTACAGCCTACTGCCTACTACTTAACAGCAGCCTCGTAGCGAGCGGATACCTCATCCCAGTTGAAGACGTTCCACACAGCCTCAACGTAGTCAGCCTTCACGTTCTTGTACTGCAGGTAGAACGCGTGCTCCCACATGTCCAGCAGCAGAAGTGGCTCGAGGTCGATGGACAGGTTGCCCTGCTGGTCGGTCATCTGCTCGATAACCAGGCGCTCGCCGATCTTGTCGTAGCCCAGCACTGCCCAACCAGAGCCCTGCAGGCCCAGAGCGGCAGCCTTGAAGTGAGCCTTAAATGCGTCGAAGGAGCCGAAGTCGCGCTCGATGGCTTCTGCCAGTGCGCCTTCTGGCTGTCCGCCACCGTTAGGGGACAGGTTCTTCCAGAACAGGGAGTGGTTGGTGTGGCCACCGAGGTTGAATGCCAGGTCCTTGGACAGTGCGGTGACGGCGGTGCCGATGTAATCGTTCTTGCGTGCGTCCTCGAGCTTCTCGAGGGCGGCGTTTGCACCGTTAACGTAATTCTGGTGGTGCTTGGTGTGGTGGATTTCCATGATCTCGCCGGAGATGTGTGGCTCCAGTGCGTCGTATGCGTAATCCAGCTCTGGGAGTTCGTACTTTGCCATTGTGTTTTCCCTTACCTTTCCTTGTGTGGGTTTTTCACGTGTAGTATCCAGTGTCCAGATTTTTTGTGGTTTGTGCAACGTTTTTTCGCTGCGGGCGTACAACATAGGCCTACCTCAAACCCAGGAACTCCCGAATCGCGGGCATCTCCCGCCGCGCCTGCGCCAGCCCTGCCCGATACGCGCCCTCCAGCAGCTTCGGGTTTCGCGTGCCGTTGTTCACCCGCATCTCTTCCGGCGCGAAGATGTACGCCTTGCCCTGGCGTTCCAGTTCGAAGATGTGCTCTTTCGCCTGGTTGTAGCGGGTGTGCCTGGTGATCATGGATTCGGCCAGCAGGGGGTAGTCCTTGTAGTACCGGCGGATGACGGAGGAGAAGCGGGAGGGGCTTTTCACATAGTCGCGTGTGCGCGTCAGCACGAAGAGGTAGCGGTCGAATCCGTCGTGGATGGCTGCGTCGATGGGGATGCCTCCGGTGGGTCCGAAGGCTCCGTCGAACCAGGGCTGGGCGTCGAGTATTACGGGCGGCATGAGGATCGGCAACGTGGAGCTCGCGCGGGCGTGGCGGAAGAAGTCGGCGGTGCTGGTAATGTCTTCGGGCCCCCAGTGGCGGGTTTCGCCGGTGGCGGGGTTGAATCCAGACATGCGGAAGCGCACGTTGGAGTTCACCACTTTGTCCCAGTCCAGTTGGAGGGGGTGGCCGGGTGAGCCGGCTTGGCCGAAGATGAACTCTGAGTTGAAGAAGCCGTTGCCGCGTAGCCAGGTGCGCACGCCGCCGAAGCGGGGGTCGGCGGGGAAGGTGGTGTACATGTCCCGGATGCGTTGGGGTTCGCGGGCGATGTAGTAGGCAACGTGGCTGGTGGAGGCCGAGTTGCCGCCGACCCAGCTGAAGCGCACGTCGGATTCAATGAGGGCTTCTACGACGGCTGCGGAGTAGACCGCGCGCATGGCCCCGCCTTCGAATACCAGGGCGGTATCGGTGACGTTGAAGTCCAGGTTCGTGCTCACAGATCTTAAGGCTAGTACTTCCGGTGGCGAGGTGCGTTCAGGGGGACTAGTAATAGTGTTTATGAAGGTCGTGGCGCACAGAGGTGCTAGCGGAGAGTTGCCGGAACACACCATGGGGGCGTATGAGTTGGCGCTGCGTCAGGGGGCTGATGGCTATGAGTGTGATGTGCGGTTGACGGCGGATCATCAGTTGGTGTGTTTTCATGATCGTTCGGTGGCGCGGACGTGTGTGGATGCGGGGCGTCCGCGGGGGTTGATCTCGCAGATGACGTTGGCGGAGTTGCGGGGGTTGAATTTCGGGACCGTGGAGCGTCCTGCGGGGATTGTGACGTTGCGGGAATTGCTTGATTTTTTCTACGACGCCGGGGGTCGCGATGGTCAGGAGCTCTTTATTGAAACGAAACACCCGAATCGTTTTGGGGCTGCTGTGGAGTGGGAATTGTTTAAGGAGTTGGAGGCCAGGGGAGCTGCTGGTGGTGGGGGTGGGGGAGGGTCTGCGGAGATGATGCGGCGCGTGCATGTGTTGAGTTTTAATCCGAGTAGTTTGTGGCGTTTTCGGGGGTTGAGTCCGCGGACGCACAGGATTTTGTTGCGTAGGGAGTTTCAGAAGGTGATGAATCCGGCGTTGGAGCGGGCGGGGGTGGTGCATTCGCATGGGGTGTCTTTGGCACGGGGGAAGGTGCGGCCGGACATTATTGGGCGTTTTGGGCGGGGGACGTATATGTGGACTGTGGATCAGGAGCGGGATGTGATGTGGGCGAAGGCTCGGGGTGTGGATTGGTTGGCGACGAATTTCCCGGGGATGGCGGTGCAGTGGCGGGATGTGTGAGTGGGTGTGAGTGGTGAGTGTTTGCTAGACCCGCTAAACTGTTGCGCGTGTCTAAGAAAAATAAGAATAAGGAACAGCTTCCCGAGGGCATGAGCCGCCGTCAGGCGAAGCTTGCGGCTCGCGCTGCTGAGCGTGCGAAGTTGCAGAAGGACCCTCGCCCTTATGGTGGTTTTGCGATGGAGTCGGACTTGATTGCGTTGCAGGAGTTCGTTCCTTCTGCCCATTTCCAGGCCACTGTGGCGGGTGCCGAGTACCCGATTCACATTGCGACGGTGCTGCCGGGTGCGGTGGCGGCGTTGCGCCGTTCCGAGAGCGATGGTGGCGAGGCTTTTGTTGCGTTGCAGACGCAGCGCAGGGGTGATAACCCTAACCGCGATTTGGCGTACTGCTTGAACTGGGCGTTGAACGCGCAGCCTGGTGCGTCCCTGGATGTTGGTATCGCGGACGGTACTGAGCCTCCGTTGGCGGATCTGTTGGATAAGGAGCAGGTTGCTGACATTCAGGTGTCTCAGGACTTTAGCTGGTGGCTGACGGAAGAGGCGTTGAAGAACCCTCAGATTGCGGCAACGCTGCAGCGTGCGAATGATTCCGTGCTGCCGTCTGACCGGGTGGATGCGTCCGTTCCTGGTGCTGCGTGGTGGATTAATCCGGGCGAGAAGGCTCACATCCGTTGGGTTCGCCCGGAGGAGGAAGCGGAGTTGCTGAACGCGTTGGCTCGTCTGCTGGCTGCCGGTGATCTGCACCTGGGTGAGGGCTCCAAGTTCGCTGGTGTGTTCCGTACCCATGATGTGTTGGTTCCTGTGTGGGACTTGGATAACTCCAAGGGTCACAACGAGTGGGCTGATGGTTTGGAGACGTTGGATGCCAAGATCTCTGAGGCGTTGGCGGCGACGGAGCCGTTGACGGCTGATGAGCAGAAGGCGAAGCAGACGATCGTGTCTCGCGAGGTCACGATCCGCTAGCTGCTACTGGTGCGTGGGGTTGGGCCCACGGCTTTCTTCACGCATCGCCTTGGTCATTTCTACTGTTTTCTTCCATGCGTCCCGCACTTCTTCGCGGGACATTCCTTTTTCCCAGTTTTTTAAAGCGCAGGCGCAGGTGAGTTCAGCTGCGCCTGCGCTTGCCGCGACGAGGGAGGCGTAGCGAGCGGAGGAGGATACTGCGTACGACAGTGCGAAGTGTGCCGCTGTACAGCTGGCCAGACGACAGTAGATGGGAGCCCATCCGCCGGGTGCGTCGTGTTGGTGTTTGATCGCATAGCGCTGGTCGAAGACGGCAGATAGGGATTCTGTGATTAACCAACCCCAGGTGACGGTGCCCTGGAGGTCAGTGTCCAGGGGTTTGTACGGAAGCAGGCGTGTGCCTCCTGCAGCGAGGGCGAACGTCAATGCAGATGGGACAACACCGGTGATCAGATGTCCAATCCATCGGTACTTCAGGGGGACTGGTTCCCATGTGGTGGTCATGGTGTCTCTTTTCTATGAGAAGCAGGCGTCGCTTCAGTTTGGGTCGGATTGTTAAACACCCAGAAGTTCTGAAGTAAAAAGTTCAGAACCGTGGCGACTGCTTGAGAGAATACCCAGGACCATAAAAGAACGTGCGGCACTTCGGGAAACTGTTTTCTGATTGCGAGGTCAACCAGGACTGCTGCTGTGAAGCATAGGCAGTACACGGCAGCCGCGCGGGCTTTTTCTGTCCTGGACCGGTTTCCATTAAAAGTAAAATAGCTGTTCAGGTAGTAAGCGACGGTGCTTCCCACGATGTAGCTGCATCCTCGAGCTAAGAAGCCAAGAACGCCTACGTGGAGCAGTAGGGTTCTAGTCCCATAGTCGAAGAAGGCTCCTACTATGCCCACGAGGGTAAAGGTAAGAATCTTCTTCATGGGCTTTCCTTGGAAAATGAGATATCAATACGGTGACAGGCCTGGGGGCCACGGGGTGAGGAGCCGGCGGTCCGCCAGCGGATAGGGGATCGTAAAGATCTCGTCACGCCATTCTGCAAAACCGTAACACAGCCAGCTTCACTGAGGCGGCTTTCAAGGCAGTTGAGCTGAGTTGCTTGGTCGAACCACCAAGAAATGGACTATTCTGAAGATTCACAAGGAGGAGAAGACTCATGACGCTCAAGAGCCGGATGCACGACGACAGTCTTAAGCTCGATTCGGCGCGCCCAAAGAAGGGGCTCGACATCCCCAGCATCATCCTCCTGGTCATCGGCATCGTCTCAGGGATTGCCGCCTACCAGCTAACTCTCACGACTGAGCTCAACGCGCTAGTGATTGTTCCCTCGGTCGTAGCCGCGACCACTGGAGCATTGAATCTCGTCACCACCAAGGGGCCTCGCTAAGCGCCTCTAGCTCGTTGGTTGCAGAGCTCCTGATTGTCACTCCGTCGCCTGTGGTGGGGATTAGCCCAGCTCGTCCTCTTCAAAGAAGTCATCGTCGATTTCGTAGAGCGTGAATTCGTGGGCCTTGTGAACAGCCACCCCGTAGGCGAGCATCAAGGAGGTGAGCTTGATGCCGTCGATCAGCACGATCTTGCCGTGCCGGTAACCAGCTGCGGTCTTTTCTGCTGCGGGCTGAAACGAGGAAGTGGTGATGAAGACGCCAAGGTTCGCACCTCTGGCATCGAGCGAACCGATGAAGTTACGCACCTCGGGTTCGCCGACCTTGTTCGAGTCCGCGTAGCGCTTGGCCTGGATGTAGATGTTCGTCAGTCCTAGGGCATCTTGGCGAATGATCCCATCGATGCCACCGTCACGAGTACGGCCCACGTGCTTTTTCTCCCCGTGCGCGCCGCCGTAGCCCATCGCCCACAGCACGTCGATCACCGCGCGCTCGAAGAATTCCGGCGATGATTCTTGGAGCCTTTTGCGTAGCTTGGTTTCGGTCTGGGTGTTAAACGCATTCTCACCGGCGGTAAGGGATTCAACCGGGTCAGTCGAGTCTTGATGATCGGGGCTCACGCTTGGAGCAGTCTCGTCCGCGCGCCGACGCTGGGCAAGCTCTTCCTGATACGCCACCCACACTGGCCACTCCAGCATGTCCCTCTCGGAATACTCGCTCAAGGAACGCTGGTCAACCACCTTGCCATTGTCGGTGATGCGGTAGTGGGCTCGCCGTGGTCGCTCGAGCAGACCTGCCTGAACCAAGCTTGAACAGGCCCAGCCGATGCGGTTGACGTACCGGAGTTTGCCTGAAGCGATCCGTTCGCTGCGGACCTCCTGCGACAACCCCATGTGGTCTGCGGTCAACTGGTAGACGTCCCCTCTGGAGACTTCATTACCATTGTTCAGCGCCCGTAAAATAGCTGGTCGGAACTGGTCAGTTGTTGGAGTGTTGTCCACCGTCATCGCCACGTGCTGCTTTCATTTTGATATCAATGTGATCATCGTGATTCTAACCCGACGCCGGCCTCGGTGGGTGATCGGGTTAACGCCGGGCCCACGGCCTGGTCGTGTGCGGCGCGACACCTCACTCATTTACCCACACGGAACCAAATCTCGGGGCACCTCACTACAATCAGATTGTGTACGACCCGTTTGATTACCTAGAACGTTGGGAGGCAGGTAAACCATGAATGAGCTTCACGACAGTGTTGAAATGGCACAAGTCGTTGAAGCTCTGGAACCTAGCAAGAAATGGGAAGTTGAAGAACTTGATTCGCAGCAGCTGAGCTTGACCCACGATGTTCTTGGAGGTGACTTGGAGCAATGGCGTTAACCATGGAAGAGGCAGCGGCGATTGCCCAAGAGTATGCGGCTACTAAGGGTGGCTTGGAAGATTACGTACATTGTGGTGATGACGCATTTGGTTTTTTCACCCGGGACAAGCCTTCGCCGATGACGCTCGGGGACAGTAGCGTCATCGTTGTCGAAGTCGGTGGGAGCGTCGTTGTAGGGAGTTTGGCGCCGGTATACCTGCCCGACGACTATGAAGTACGGCGGCTTGATGGTTCTGTGCTTCAGACACGTGAGCAAGTGCGTGTTGCGCTGGCGGAAGAAGCTGCGCGTGAGGAAGCAATGGATGAAATTGAAGAGGGAGAGCTTTCCACGATTGAGTTGGAGTTGTCGGATGAGTAGAGTGCCGTCGAGTTTGGATCGGTTTTCTGATCCGCTTACTCCGATGAATTATTCAGGGCCACCGACAAATCTTCCAATGCTGTTTGAAGATCTTGGGGTGGAAGGTGCTACCAAAGAAGTGAAGCGTGCTGCGGTGGAGGAGTGGTTGAAAGATAACGAGCCGGTGCCGGTGTTGTTGTGGGATTTGGAAGATGCGGGCTACATCAACACGTGATCTGCCACGGCTCACGGGTCAGCGCACTATGTGAGAGGAGCCGCAGCATGGATTATGTCAGTGATCGTGGTTCAGTCGATGATGTTTCGGACGTGATGGAAGGTTGTCTGGGTCAATGGCGATAACGTTTGAAGAAGCTGTGCGAATCGCACAGGAGAAAGCGGCTCCACTTGAGTTGATGGATGATTTCGTTGAGCATGGTGAAGGCAAGTATTGCTTTTATATGAAGGTTGCGCCGATTCCTTTTGGGGAGAGTGGTGTGCTGATCGTTTATGAGGCTGATGGATCAGTCACTCGCGGAAGTGGAGCGCCGGGGTTGTGCCCACATGAGTGTGAGATATTGGACCTGGAAGGCAACGTGACCCGGACTTTGGAGCAGGTGCGTAAGGCTCGTGAAGCTTATGAGGCTGGGCAAGCTGCTTTGGAAGCAGATATTGACGATGACGATGGCGATGGGCTTGAGCTAGTCCCGGCGAAACTATGATAGGGAGGGGCAGGTGTTGCTCATGCCTGAGGGGCAAGATTACGAGCCCACCAAAACCACGCCCTAGTCCGTGAAGCGCAGGACGTCGCGGGCGAAGCGCATCGCGTTGTTCAACGGCCTGCGAACTGTTCGGAGTTGAGCATCTTCCTGGCATGGTCCAGATTCTCAATCCACATGCAAGGAACAAAACCTGAGCCACTTCATTAATTCAGCTGGTTTTGATCCAACAAATCTTGGTACGGCGGAAGTAGTACCTCTTCCGTCTTGCCTGTTAATCTGCTCCGGCCCAAAAGATCAAGTGTCTCACGCAGAAGGATTTCACGGTTTCTACTACCACACAGTGAATATGCTGTGAGGAGATACTCACGAAGTTCGAAGTAAGATACGTCGTGAATTGTCCGAGGTCCAAGTTCCCTCTTTATGGTTCGATCGCAACCGCGGTGCATGAGCACTGAATCGTCATAACGGTTTATACCTAATGGTTGTTCTGCAACTATATCACCCTTCTGAAGTAGCTTATTGACGATTGAGTTGAGTCGATCCCTGACTGATTGTGTAAGCTTTCCTCCGCCGCTTTGTTGGGTGTAGCGGGAAAACAAATAACTAACTGTAATTGGACCTTCTACTTTGATGATCTCCCTAAGGCCATTAAGGATTTCTTCATCAGTGGCGTATTGTGCGGTCACTGTGCGCTTATCATAGGTAAGGTATGCATCTAACCTGGGGTGGCGAGATGTAGAGGTCATGGGCTGTTCGATGCCTTGAGTGTCTTCAGCGTCCGATAGGGAATCGAACGAGTCATCCTCTTGTAGAGATACCTGATCGGAGTATTCAGGAGCGTGAGATTGCGTGTACTGAGCATCGGGAGTTTCTACGACCTGATCATGGTCCATGGAGACCGATGCAGGTGAAGTTGTCTCTTCCGAAAAAGTTGACTCTATCACGCGGATATTGGAACTATTTCTCGCAGGCTTGTGCTCCGAAGAATACGGTGTAATCCCACGCTCCTCGAGAGCATCAAACACACGCTTCATCTGCGTCTGTGGTTCCAAGTAGAAATCCGATTCAAAAATTCGAACAAAACTCCACCCCAGACGCTCAAGGGCGCGCTGGCGCCGGCGATCTCGGGCTGCAAAGTCCTGGCCGTGCCAGTGGTCTCCGTCGCATTCGACAGCCAAACGGCCGGTTGCTCCTTGAACTACAAGGTCAATGCGGTAACCGATTTGCTCAAACTGCGGGATAACGTGGTACCCGCGTTGCACAATTGAGTTATAAATCCGCTGCTCGAACAGGGAGTCAAACGGCTCGACGCGCTTATCTTCGGGTACTGCGACACTCGTATGGGCTTCTGGCTCGGCTTCAGCCACGCTGTATGCGTACTTCAGGAGCTTTGCGCGAATATCTTCTGGTTTGAGGTCTTCGGTCCCGACCGAGTGGAAGAGCCACACCTGGTCTTTCGCACGAGATACGGCCACGTTGTAACGCTGCTTGTGCTTCTCTTGGGTTAATGTGGTTTTTCCTTTTGAAGAATCATTTGCCTCGACTAGCGAAAGGAATACGACGTCGCGCTCAGAGCCCTGGAACTCTTCGGGCTTGCCAACTTTCAGTTCTCTTTCCTCCCACACCTCCGGCGCCACCTTTTCCAGAAGACGGGCTTGGATGTACGCAGCCTGTCCTGATCCGCTGAGAAGTGAAATAACACCAAAAGTCTTGTTGTCGTATGACGGGTCGTTAAGAGCCTGGACAACGGCGTCGACCACAGCGTCAGCTTCGGGCTTATTCACCAAGCTCTTGCCATGCGTATAAATAGCATTGGGGGTACGAGTGATCTTGAACGGCGCAAGGCGAACCTCATCCACTTCACGAACTGGCTTCAGCTCGATATTATCTGGCTCATAGATATACCGATTCGAGAATTCGATGATTTCAGGCACACATCGGCGATGCTCGTCCAAGATGATGCGACCGCCGTAACGCATCACTGCGTCATCAAACAGTGAGCGCGCTGGATCTGTCCAGGAATCGAATTTTTCAAAATCGCTGAGGTACTGTCTAGCTAACGTGTGGATGTTTTGATGGTCAGCAAATGAGATCGGCGAGACCTGTTTGTCATCACCAATAACAACAATCCGTGGAGCCAAATACTGCAGGAACAACGCGTCCATACCCGCCTGAGAAGCCTCATCCACGATGATCACGTCAAACATGTTCTCTTCCAAGGCGAACTGCTCAACAACGCGGAAAATCGGCATAATCCACACGGGAACGGCCTCACGACACGTCATCAAGTGCTTTCGGATATCCTGGCGTTTACGATTAGCGTATTTGCCGGTGCCCTTTCCTAAACGGACTACCGCCTGAGAGTACGCCTGGAGGTTTGACCGCATTCGGGCATCGAGGCGCTGAGAACCGACAGCATGAGTCCATGCTCTGTGGGCCGCGATCTCTCCAACCGTCTGAGCAATTTTGTCATCTAGTATCGAGATCTCAGAAGACAAGACTGATAAATCTCGGGACGATTTCTGCTGCAGCTGGTGTCCCACGAGTAGCCAGGCGCGAGCGGCCTCAGCGTCACGGACATGGTTTCGTACTTTGGCGCCTGGGGTGGACGATGCGACCCGCCGGGCTAGTTGTGATGACCATGAGGCTACCTGGGCTTCGCACTCCTTCAATGTCCGATAGTCGGAAGATAAGTTGCTCAAGGCAGTGATATTGCTCAGTGCGTGAGCGTATGCGCTAGCGTCCTCCTTATTGATCGCGCTCTTCAACGCTTGTAAGGGTGCCGAGTCTCCAAGTTGTTTGACTGCGATAGAGACAGCCTCCTGGAGCTCATGGCGTTTTCTTCTTAACGCCTTCAGCTGTCCGTCTAACTCTAGAGTGCGTTGGATGGAATCTAGTTTTGATGCAAATTTATCGAATGCTCCTGGTGACACCGTATATCCGAGCTCGGCGAGTTGGTCAACAACGTGAAGAAGCTGAGTGGCGTTCTCGGTAATGCCGTGGAGACGGTTAACTAAATAACGCCACTGATGTAGCTGATCCTGTACTGGAAGATCAGGGTGAGGGTTATCAAACTTCCATATCTTCTGAAGCTTCTGCAATCCCCATTGAACTTCTACGGAGTCAATAAACTTTTGAACGCTATCTGTGTTAGTTGGTGGAACTCCGTCTATGCGCACGTTTTCGAAAAATGGCATAGAGTCTCGAAGAATGGATTTTGTAAATAGACCAATTTTTGGCATCCCATCCGGGCGAACCTTTATTTCTCCACCCTTTTCGAGATAAAGAAAGAGATTTTTTGCCAGTGGATATAAATCCTCAGGTGATCCGTTGATCTGCAGGTGACGAATAGAATCCGCGCTTCGTGCCCTATTTTCAGTGTCTTGAATTGTATCAGATAGTAGTTGGACAGTACTGTTCCATAGTGAAAGTCGATCTCCTTCGAGGCTTTCGAAGAGGAACTGGTTCGAGGGTTCTTGTTCTGAACCTATCTTCTGAAAAGCGCTCTCACCCTGATCGCTCAGCTTGTGCAGCTGTTGCTTTACCGACTCCTTGGATTTTCTCCACCTCTGGAACTCTTTTTTAGAAAAGTTGAACGATATTCTGTGTAGCTCTTGTTTTGTAGTGGTCAGATCCTGGATTAATTCGGCGAACTCTTCGGCAGTGAGTAGTGAGGAAAAGTTAAACTGATCCGCGGATGTGGACAATCCCTTTTGTGCGAGCTCAGGCCTGTCGATGAGAGAGAACCATTGCTCGATCTCTTCTGGCTCCAGTGGAAAAGGAGTGTTCGCGCTTGCCACTGAGTACTGCTCGATCCAGTCGTACTTGGGCTTGTTCTCGAGCCACGTGCGTGAAGCCTCGGCCAGTGGGACTTCGTAACCGGGAACCTGGAGAGGGGAGTTCTCCACGGTCATCGACTGGTCCCACTCGCGGGTCAAGGCAACACGCCTTTCGCGGAGTGCATTGAGGTCCGCCTCGAGCGATGCCGCTGTGGCTGATGCTGTCGCCTCGTTATATGAGCTAGACCGGCGATTAATAGTTTCAATCGCGACCCTCAAGTCAGCCAGATCATCACTACCCGAGCTAATGACCGATACAGCTAGCTCCTGGATCTCCTTCGGCAGCTTTGCCCGTAGTTCATACAGTGCACGTTCAGCTTCAGCTGTGACAAGTACCCGTTGCCCTTGGGCTAGGAGATGAGAGACAAGTGCAGCTGCCATGTGTGTCTTGCCGGTACCAGGAGGTCCCTGAACAATAGTCTGCGCATGAGAGTTGACGCGTCGCAGTACCTCCTCTTGCTTCTGGTTGAGTGGCAAAGGAGTGAAGATCTCATCGCCAATCTCGAACATTGCGCCCTGGGCGGGGTTTTTGGTGATTTTGGCCTGCTTGTTGGGGTCAATAAGCGTGGCTAGGCCCGCAGGAACCTGTCCAGAGTGTTCAATCTCTCGAGCAATGGCAGCAAAGGTGGACGCGAGACCCATCCTTCGACGCTTACGTAATATCAAGGTTGGTTGCCAGGCGATAACTGGATAATCTCCAGGAGTTTGGCATGTCCATTCAGGTGAATAGGAAGCGGTTGAGCCAAGCGCATGCGCAGTGACTGCCCCTAAGAGCGCAAAGGTCTCTTCAAGAAGGAGATCTCCTTCGATGAACTTCATGGTTTCTTCGACGTCAGACGTGAGGGTATTATCCATGAGTATTTCTGGCGGAATAACGTCGAATTCTATATTTAAAGAGTTTGAAGTTAATTCAAAAGAGATATCTCCAGTCTGCTTATCTAATGTTGCAGTCACGCCTGTGGTGAAAAGATGCCTGTTAACTACGTTCTGGTCGTGCTTCCAGGCTAAATTTCCTAGAGCAAGTACCAGCTCGAATTCTTCAGAGTTCTGATTTGAACTAGTCTGGATGTCGAAGGCCTTCTGGTAGAATTCCGCATATCGAGAGCGACGAGCCCATAACTTCCATTCCTCAAGCCATTTCTCTACGTCATCCCGCTCGTTATCGGAGATGCTATACCAATCCTCAGTGGCGCCTGGGGTCTTCGGCTTCTCGCATATCCAGACATCTTTAGTATAGTCAGTCACATCTCCGTCAATCCACTCTGCGATCTCAGGCGAAGGCTCCACCAGGGTGCTCATTGTCTGTTTCTTAAAGACGACGATCGTACTGTCCGTGGATTCACTATCGCGTTGCGAACCTGTTGAATCAGAAGACTCTTTGAACAGAGCCGACTGTAACTGTGGTCCAAAGACGATAGATCCTGAATATGAAGAAACTCGCTTCAGTTCGTCCATGCTCAGGACATAGCCGCCGTCCTTTTGGTAGGCCGACGTTGTAGTGATCACCTTTTCTTTCATCTTTTGAAGCTCGGACAGATAAAGAAAAAGACGACGGGCTTTGTCTACATTTGTGCTCATGTATACCTCGAGGGGCGATAAAAGAGGAAGCTGCCTTGATTGACGGCAGCTATTTTACTACATGAACTAACCTCGTCCAATGCCACTGTGGCTGGCATCAGATGTTATGAGCGGACGGCACAGATAAGGCCTTATAGAGTGACCTCTCTGGACCCTGCCGGGGGTAGAAAGGGGGCGATTTTCACTAGTGATGCTCGCATGTTGAGCTAGGCGCCGGACTATACGATAAGGTCGGCGCCGCCCAATCTACTCCGTGAAGCGGAGGACGTCGCGGGCGACGTCCTCCGCCACGATGGGGATGCCGTAGGCGCGAGCCTTCTGAGCCTTTCCGGATTGCGAATCGGGATCCGCCGCGATCAACACCTTGGTCTTTTTTGAGAGGCCGGCGAGTACCACGCCGTGGGCGTCGAAATAATGAGTCCAATCGCTGGTTGAGTATGCACGCGCGCCGGTGACAGTCACGCGGTCGCCGGGCCGCAGTACGATTCCCTGCAACGGGCCCATGCTTGGATCAGTGCCGTGGGCCTCGGTGCCGTAGATGGCGCCCTCCCGCGTGTCCTCATACACCGGGGACGACGAATGATGACGCCCACCCGTCTCCACGGCTTGCGGCTGGAGGGCCTCCTCGGCCGCAGCGCTCGGGATACCCAACGCGCGGGCGACGGCCAGCACGATAGTGCGCTCCTCCTCCGTGATCACGCCATCGGCCCAGGCAAGCTCCAGGAGCTGCGACAGATATTCCTCATGCAGATCCTGAAGACCCTGGCTGCCGATGTTGTTGTCCTTCGCGAACGTCAGCAGCTGGTCCTGCTCTGTGGTGGTCAGCAGGCGGTCCAGCAGCACCCTGTCCAGGAGGCTGAAGTAGTTCTCCACGGTGGAGCTCGCCACGGGCTCGCGCTCGTCCACCAGGCCGGCGAACCAGCCGCCGCTGTGCGCGGCCTCGCGGGCCTGCTGGGTCTGCGCTCGGCTCAGCAGGAGTGGTTCGTTGGGCTGCTGGTTTGACTGCCCCGCAGGCTGCGAAGGCTGTTCAGGCTGGAGGAAACCGTTGAACGCCTCGGCCGCGGCGAGCTGCGGTTGGATGGCCTCCTCAAACGCGGAGGTGTTGTTCAGGAAATGCTGGAAGACCTGTGTGGTGGCCTCCGCATCGGCCAGGGCTGCGTGCTCGCGGGCGTTCGTGATTCCCAGGTGTTTGCAGCATTCGGCCAGCTTCACGCTGGGCAGGCGTAGGTATTGCTTGGCGAGCGCCATGGTGTCGATGGCGGGGAGGCTGTCCTCGGTGGCGCGACCGCAGCGTCGAAGCTCGTTCTGGATGAAACCGCTATCGAACGGGGCGTTGTGGGCAACGAGGATCCGCCCGGTGAGGGAGTCGATTAACTTATCCGCGATGTGCTCGAAGGTGGGCGCTCCGCAGACGTCCGCGGCGGTGATGTGGTGAGTGCTTGTGGCGTCCATGTGGCGCTGCGGGTTCACCAACGTTTCCCACGTGTTCTCCACGGCGCCCGACGCATCCAGCTCCACCACACCAATCTCCACGATCCGGTGACCGTGCTTGAAAGAAAAACCGGTGGTTTCTACGTCTATGACTGCGTATCCACGCATGATGGCCTCTTTTCCGTTCTGAAGTGCCCCGGGCTTTGTTCCTAGGCGTGTACCAGGGTTTCCATTATTTCCTGGGGTGGGTGTTGGAGCAAAAACTCTTCCGCGATCTCAGCAGGAGGGGGTATTGCAGCTCCTGGGACACTTCAGATTTACGGCGGAGTAGTACGTGACCGCCAAAATCCTCAGACTCGCACATACACCGAGCGGCTTGGTGTTCCGGGGTGTTTCTTTGGCGGGGCTGATGGGTCTGATGTGCCTCGGGTTAATCGGGATTTGCAGCGGTTGTGGGATGAGTATGGGGCGCGGACGCTGGCTGATTTTAAGAAGGTGTTGAGTGCTAGGAGGCTTAATGGCAGCCCATTGTGGCCTGGTCTGGAGACTGTGACGGTTCCTGAGTATTGTGGTGATGGGATGTCGAGGGTGTTTCCGGGGGAGTCGCTGCCGAAGGATCTGAAACGGTTGGTTGCCCATGTTCTGTTTGGTTGGCGGGATACTCCATTGAAGGGTGGGAAGTGGGTTCAGCATTCTGAGGATTCTCGTATGGGGCATACGTGGGATTCTCAACGTGAGCGTGCGTCGAAGTTCCCGAAGTCGTGGAGTCACCAAGACATTGCGAACGCTGTGGTGGAAACGTTGGAGTATCCATCGAACTCATTATCTTATGGGATGCGGAGAGAAGTGTGGCTAGAGAAGCGGGGAGTGATCATTCAGGTTCGATATGTGATAATTAGGGGAAAGGCAAAACTTTTGGATGCATATCCGGTAGATTCGCTTCCGAAAAGGGCTCGAAGGTAGGACATGATGAGTTACGAAGATCTGGTGGCGATTACGCCCGCCAATGTGGATTTGTCTGTGGCTTCTGAGTCTATGGCTTATGGGGATGAGGAGGGTGCAGTAATCGACTTGCTGATTGAGGCCCGCAAGTCCGGTGTGCTTTCACTAGAAATGATCGAGACAGCCCTTCGGGATGATCTTGATAAGCCCTATGCCGAGCTTGTTGAAGAACTTGCTGAGGCGGCAGGGTTTAGATTGAAGGATTGAGACATGGTGACTGACATGGACGTGTACACGTGGCTCGATTCAAGGGTTGATTCTTCTGTAAGCAGGGAGGCTGCTGAGAGTGATCTTGCTGCTGGAGAGGTTGAGCAAGCAGTGTTTATCCTGGCTGATGAAGCTAATGCCGCTGGCGCGTTGACGTGGCAAATGCTTGACACTCTTTTGAAGGAGTATCCAGATGGTTGGATGAACGAGGTGTTTTCCTATATGAAGGACTCCAACTCATGGAAGCCTAGTGCTGCAAAGTAGCTAGATGGTTGGTTCAAGTCTCGGTAGCTGATGAGTTGGCAGGGGGCTGGTCTCTCCTGGTGCTAGGATGAAGGTTACTTCTGTTCGGGACGTAAACCTTCCCGCTATCCATGTGGAGTTGTCTAATGAATGAAGCTGAGCGTGCTCTCGCTCACCAGGTGTTCATGGAGCGACTGTGGGCTGACCTAGGCGTCCGCAAGTCTGGTGATCCACCTACTAATCTGCAATCTGCCAGCGCTTCATCGGGACTTAGGTGTTGCGGGTAAGTCCTTTGAGGTGAACCGTGCTGCGGTGGAGGAGTAGTTGAAGGACAACAAGCCGATTGGGATGCTTGTTGTTGATCTCGAGCTGGAGTAAGGAATCGTTGTGTAGACGTTGAGCAGCGAATACATTCACTATATGGGCAAAGGGGTTCGTTATGGCGTGTGTTAATGATGTGGCGCGGTACATTCTGGAGCATGTGGAGGGGCGTGTGAGCACGATGAAGCTTCAGAAGCTTGTGTATTACGCGCAGGCGTGGCATCTCGTGTGGGATGAGCAGCCCTTGTTCGATTCGCGTATTGAGGCGTGGGCTAATGGTCCGGTGGTGCGTGAGCTCTACGTGCAGCATCGTGGTGAGTTCACGGCGAGGCGTGAGCTGTTTCCAGGTGATTCGGGCAGGCTGACCAACGATGAGAAAGAATCTATTGACGCTGTTCTGAAGGCGTATGGTCGCCTGAATGGGCAACAGCTCAGCGATTTGTCGCATAGTGAGCGTCCGTGGCGTGAGGCGAGAAAGGGTATAGAAGAAGGAGACTCCTGTACTAATGAGGTTAGTAGAGAAGTTATGCAGGACTTCTACAGTGCTATGCGATCGGCGTCCACTGCCTAACGATGACAAGTAGAAAGCATAAGAACAAAAATAAAGCACACAAGCGAAATAATTCTGGTGGCAAGCATATCTCTCCATACGCACCAGCTGCAATCGATAGAAGCATCCCGGATTCTATTATTGATAGTGGGTCCTACAAGAGTAAGCATGTTCAGTGGACAGCCAGGGAGATTGACGATGTAGACGATTTGACTGATGGACTTTCCTGGGAACTCAGTTCTAATGAAGCTATGGAATTGCTGAAGTTTCTAGATGAGCTCAGGGGTAAGACTTGGAATCAGTGTGAAAATGAATCGTCCAATGGGCGTAGGCGCAATCATGACCATGCCATTAATGAATTACCTTCTGAATTTCAGAAAAGGTTAAATAAGTTGGATGAAAATGAAGAGAGAATCTTCCGGTTTCGTTTGAGTGGAAAATGTCGACTATGGGGATTTAGGTCTGGCGCCTTATTTCGTATTCTTTGGTACGACCGGGAGCACTCGGTGTATCCCGTGAGTAAGCGCCATACCTAAAGGTGGGAAAATTTTAACCAGGCTGTTTTATTGACGGAAAGTGTGGCACATCAGGTGTTACGGAAGTAGCAATTGTGACTTGCAAGAGGGGAATTGGGGGAATGGTATCTATCTGCGCAAAATTATAGATTGCAGTGTCTTTTTGAAGATGGGCCAGTATTTTGCTGTCAATGTCCATACCAAGAAATAAGAAAGCCAAGGCGAATGCCTAGAAAGAACACCTGAGCCACTTCGAGTACGTGACTGGCAAAACTCCCAGACCCGCACACGCGGTGAACGACATTGTCTTCCGGGGGGGGGGGCTTCAGTCGGTGTGTGGGGGTTGAGGTGCGTGCTGATGGGTCGGATTTGCCGAGGATTAATGAGGATCTTCAGCGGTTGTGGGATGAGTCTGGTGCGCGTGATGTTCATGATTTTGGGTTGGCGTTGGGGGCGATGAGTGAGTTTGGTGTGCCGGGGTCTGTTCGGAATGGTCGGGTGTATCGGTTGCCGGATGGGTCGGCTCGGAGTGCGATTGTGCTTTGGCAGGGGAAGAATAGGTTTTACGAGAAGGTTCAGAAGGCCGTTGGGGGTATGAGCGATGATGTGGGAGCTCAGCAAGTGGCTGAGGCGTTGGATATGGCCGCTCGGCATACTCCGCTGAAGCGGGATGTGTTGATGTGGCGTGGTGTGCGTAATTGGCAGGCGGTGTTTGGGGAAACAGACTTATCCGGCCTGCCTGGACTTGAAATCGATCAGAGACGTTTTACTGCGGTATCCACTGATAGATCTGTTGCTGAAGAGGAGTTCACGACGTTTGGTAAGGCTGGTGCCTTGCTGAAGATGACCGTGAGGAAAGGCACGCCGGGCGTGTGGATGCCGGCAAATGGTAGTCAAGAGCTCGCATATCAACAGGAGTTTTTGGTTCCTCCCGGTGCTATCATGAAGGTCATTAAGGTTGAAAAGGGCGAGCTGCCCACGATTCATGTGGAGTTGTCTAATGAATGAGGCTGAGCGTGTTCTCGCTGACCAGGTGTTCAGGGAGCGCCTGTGGGAGGATATAGACGTCCGTAAGCCTGGTGATCCACCTACTAATCTTTCGGCGCTTTATCGGGACTTAGGTGTTGTGGGTAAGTCCTTTGAGGTGAAGCGTGCTGCGGTGGAGGAGTGGTTGAAGGACAACGAGCCGATCGGGTTATTGGCGCTTCAAGTGAAGAGAGAGAATTTTGGAGTGACGTAATCGCTACCGTTCTCTCGAGCGTGCGCACTTTGTGACAGGGAGGCACCTTATGGCGTGTGTTAATGATGTGGCGCGGTACATTCTGGAGCATGTGGAGGGGCGTGTGAGCACGATGAAGCTTCAGAAGCTTGTGTATTACGCGCAGGCGTGGCATCTCGTGTGGGATGAGCAGCTTTTGTTTGATTCGCGTATTGAGGCGTGGGCTAATGGTCCGGTGGTGCGTGAGCTCTATGGGCAGCATCGTGGTGAGTTCACGGCGAGGCGTGAGCTGTTTCCTGGTGATTCGGGCAGGCTGACCAGTGATGAGAAAGAATCTATTGATGCTGTTCTGAAGGCGTATGGTCGTCTGAATGGGCAGCAGCTCAGCGATTTGTCGCATAGTGAGCGTCCGTGGCGTAAGGCGTATGGAGGCCTGACGGTGGGGCAGGGGAGTGTTCGTGAGATTGACCTGACGGTCATGCAGGAGTTTTACACCGCGATGTATCTGGAGGGTCGGCATGTGGATGCTCGGTGACTATGTGGAACCGTCCCGACGCCGTGACAGAGGGGACAAAGCGGGGTTACTGGACTGGATTGCTGTGGAAGTGTCGATGACCGACGATAAGCAATTGCTCCTGGAGCTTAAGGCGAGGGAGGATCAGTCGCCGGAGTCCGCGTTGAACCTGTTGGACATGGCACGTGAGACAGTGCAACGCATGATCGACGAACAGGACAATTAACGCCCCGTGGCCCGCCTGTCTATCTGGTAAAAAGCAGGCCTTTTAACAAATACAGCGCCGTCCAGCCGGTGGAACACACACCAGTGTGTGTCTGGGTTCGATTCCCAGTGGACGCACCTAACCCTACATCACGCGCACGCCGCACTAGGCGTGAAGTGCCCCGGAAGACAATGTCGCTCGGCCTGTGTACGGGTCTGGGAGTTTTGCGACTCACGTGTTCCGTCGCCTTGGTCGGAGACCGCCTTGGTCGGAGACGCCAGTCTGAGATCCTCGACCCCACGGACCACACGGTAATCACACAGGTCACACACCCTAGTCCAATCGCTGGTGGAGTAATTACGCACGCCGGTGACGGTCGCGCGATCGCCGGGCCGCAGCACGATTCCCTGCAACGGGCCGACGCCCACCGCGGTGTTCGCACGGCCCTCGGCACAGTCTGGAGTTGACAATCCTCTTGACTTATATCTTTGTTTTCAATACAATTAGAACAAGGAATCTATAAATTGGAGATTTAGGTGATCATGGAAAAACTCCTGAGCTTTCTTATAATACTTGTTTTTGTCACTATTATTTCACTTTGCATTATGGGAGTGCTAGAGATTGTAGGCTTCCTCACGTATGATGTGGCCTGGACGCTTCCAATTCTCATCTTCCCCATATCACTGGGTGTATGGTTTGTTTATATAAAACATGTCCAAAAATAGCAACAAAGCGCACGGCCTCGATTCATTCGGACAGGTATGTAATGCTTTAGGTTGTTAGGTCCAGCTGACGTGGGTGTTGTGCGTTGATGCTCCATCCCTAGTGGGGAGAAGGCCAAGTCCGGGGAAGTGGCGTAACTGTCCTTTCTGAATCCGGGACAGGGTTAGTGCTGGGGTCAGGGCCCCGCAACCCCCAACACCTACCGCAACCCCTAACGCCCTACCTAAACCCCCACCACCTACCGCCACCCCAACACCTACCGCCACCCCACCACCTACCGCCGCACCAAATCCTCCACGGCGGGGTCGTAAACATAATCCACAATCTCGCCAGAGATGATCAGCTCCAGTGCTTTATCGATAATGGGCAGGGGCGCGATGAACCATTCCGTAGCACCCACACTTACACCGGCACTATTCACCACCGTCGCATCCAGCCGCACGGCCGCGAACACCCGGTGAATCAGATGCTCCAGCGCAGAAGGCCGCAAGTTATAGGCCTTGTAACGAGCCACAATCTCCACTGGCGCCATCAGGTACGTCGCGCTCTTCTCAGCTCCCGCGATCCGCGCTTCCACCGACCCCCTTGTGAACCCAATCTTGTACAAGTTCCTCAGGGAGCGAATATCCGGGTGCTCAGATAAAGACCGAAGCACATACAAATACCCGGTTTCTTCATCCGCATCCCCAACCTCATCGGCGCTCATGGTGGTCCGCGTGACGGCCTGCCCACCGGTCTCATACAGCCGCTTCGCCAAGGACTCCCGATACATCGCCGATTGCGTCCCGTTTTCAAACACCACATTCAGCCGCGGTTTATTCTCACCCCGCGCCACCTGCGGCTCCTTCACTTCGGCCACGAAGCACATCACGCCGTTAATCACGAAGAATCGCCCTTCGTGAATACTGCTCTCGCCCATGAACTTCGTGAGCGCCCACGTCCCCTCCGCAAGCCCCGCGTGCTTCGCGGTGAAGTGTTGCGCGTAGGCCTGGAAGTCTTTGGCTTTGACGCGCACGGCTCGTTCGCCGCCGTCTTCGGGGCTTTTCCGCGCGGGCAGCGTGGAGGTGTCCAGTAGTCCGGTGGGGTCGTCGGCAAGCCCCAACGTGTCACGCGCCAACAGCTCATCCAGATTGCTCGGCGCCTGCGCTGGCTGCAACAGTCCGTGCCGGTCGTGCTCTGTCAGTTCCTGGATTTTCTGCTCGCTGGCACGAATGCCCACCAGCCGCGCCCCTAGTGTGCGCTCGGCAATGGTCAGGGTTTCTGGGCTGGGTTCGCGCCCATGCTCGTCGTAGAACTCGTTGATTTCTGCAAATGCGCGCACCAGCCGGTCCAGTTCGGTGGGTGGGCGTGGTTCGTCGGGCATGTCCAGCAGCCCGTCGGTGTCCGAGGCGATGAGCGCATCGAGTTGGTCCTTGATCGGGTCGTGGGTCATGGTGGTGCTCCTTGCTGTGTGTGCCTGTTTATCCGATTTTCCCCTCCGACGCCCGGCTTACGCGCCCCTGTCATCCTCACCCGGTGCGGTGGTTCCGGCGTGCTCGGCGGCCTGCTCTGCCTTACGGTCGGCAACGGCTTTGCGCACGACCAGTAACGCCTCGGCGAGCTTCTTTTCATCCGTGTCCTCGGAGCGGCGGTTGGGTTCGCGATTATGGGTTTTCACCCAGGCCTGCACTCGGGGGTAGAGCTGCATTGCTTCTTCCAGTGACATATCCACACGGGTGGCGTGGATGCTGTCCTCAATCAGCTGCAACACGGTGGGGGTAACAGACTTCGACAAAATCTCAAAAGCCTTCTGGAAGGGGTTGATTTTGTCGATGAGGTTGATGTTGAGCTCATCAATGTTGACGAATTGGTGCGCCATTTGGATGAACCGCTTATCGCCCACTTCGCGCACTTCGCCGGTCTTGATGACGGAGTCCACAACTACGCGCTGGCGTACTTCTTCCACTTCGTTTTCGGTGAGTTCGGGGTATTGTTCCCGGATGATTTTCGGGATCAGGACTTTGTTGGTGGTTTCGGGGTCCACGCTGCCTACGGCTGCGCGGGCGAAGGTGTCGTCTTGCAGAATCCTGGCTTTCAAGTCGTTTAGATCCGAGGCCACAATTTGCTTCACGCGGTCCGTAGAGGGCTCTTTAAGTCCCTTGATCTTGAGTTCGCCGGGTTCCGACTTATCGTCATCGCTGCGCTTCGCGGAGAAGTTAAAGTTCTGTGCCAGGACCTGCTCCATCAGCAGGGAAGCGGTGATGGCTTTGAGCATGTTGTTCACAGAGACGGTGACTTCACTTTGTGCCGCGTCTGGCTCAGCGAGCAGGTTGGTGAACTGGGCGTGGGATTTGCCTTCGCTATCGCGGGTGACGCGTCCGATGATCTGGATAATCTCGGTCAGGGACGCGCGGTAGCCCACAGTGAGGGCATGTTCGGCAAAAGGCCAGTCGAAGCCTTCCTTAGCCATGCCGAGGGCAATGATGATGTCTACGGCATCGCGCTGTTTGCTGGCCGTGTCGGTGAGGTAGGCCAGGGTACGTGCGCGCGCTTTCTGGTCGGTATCGTCCACCAGGTCCGCCACGCGCAAGATCTGGCCGTTGTCGTGGCGGCGCATCAGGATGATGCCGGTCTCGTCCTCCACGCCGGCGTGTTCGCCGATCACATCCAGGATCAGCCCCACTTCCTCCAGCTTGTCCTTGGTGGACTCACCAGAGTTCACGTTCGGGATGTGCAGAATGGTCTTTTTGTCCAGGTCCAGCACCTCGGCCACGCTGTCGGTGTAGCGACCTTGGTAGAAGTGATGCCCGATGCCCAGGGACTTCAGGTGTTCGTACCCGTTGAGCTGGTCGTAGTAGTTGAAGGTCACCGGGGTGAACTTTGCCTCATCGCCTGGCAGCAGCACTGGCACGGCATCGCCGCGGAAGTAGGAGCCGGTCATGGCGATGATGTGCGCGCTGGAGCCGTTCATGACCTCCCGCAGCACTGTGCCGAGGCGGTTGGAGTCCAGGTCTGCGGAGACGTGGTGGAACTCGTCGATGGCCAGGACGGTGCCGTCGAAGTCTGACGGGGCGAGCTTGTCGAAGGCGTACCGCAGGGTGGCGTGGGTGCACACCAGGGTGGCATCGGTGCTGTGCATGAAGCGGATGAAGGCATCCACTTTACTGGCGGTGCTGCCTGGATGGCAGAGGTTGTTGTCCTTCTCAATCTCCCAGTTGGCAAAGAAACCGTGGGAGATGAGGTCGGTGTTGCCGAAGGAACCACCGATGGAGCGTTCCGGGACGGCCACGATGACCTTCTTGAGCCCCTGGTTGTAGAGCTTATCCAGACCGACGAACATCAGCGCGCGGGATTTACCGGACGCCGGCGGGGCCTTGATGAGCAGGTATTGGGAGTCCCTGCGCTCGTAGACGCGGCGCTGCATCTCACGCATGCCCAGGCCATCAGTGCTGACGGAGGTGCCTGCTTGTGCGTATTCAACATTGACGATGTTCTCGCGGGAGTGCTTACCCATTGGTCTTCTTCTTTCGTGTGCGCTTAGTCGGAGCCGCGGCGGCTTCTGCCGCGGTCATACGTTCATACATAGCAAACAGGTCAGACAATCGTTCCTCGTCAGTTTCGTACGCACGTTCGGAATAGAGCTTGTCCACGAACCTATCGACGTCCTGGTGCGCGACCCGTAGGTTATCCGGCATGAGGTCCGGGTCATAGAGCTGCGCCAAGGTCTTTTCACAGTGGTACTCGCGCACATCCAGGACCCGCAGGGCGAGGTCTGTGAGCTGCTGCTTTTCAGCTTCCGTGAGTTCGCGCACGGGGAAGTTGTTGTAGACGATGGTGTTGGAATAGCGGTAGTCCGTCTTCATCTTGCCTCCCACGGCGCGGGTCCACACCATGTGCATCCGCGAGGTCAGCAAACCAAACAGCCACGGCTCAGCATCGTACAACGCAAAAGCAGAATCGGAAATCACGGTGTCCGGACCAAGATAACCCATCGGGATGTATTCACGGCGCTCCGAAGAAACACGGGGCACGATAATGGAATCGGTGGGCTTGTAGGCTCGCTGCACAAAAAGGTGTGGTAACGCGGCAAACTTTGCAGTAGATTGAGCCTTACTTTCAGCCCTACTCCTAGCTACCCGCTCTAGTCTCTGATTAATCTCCGGTATAGATCGGGCAATCGGTTCCAACTCGTCATCAATCCATAGGCAGTACCTTTCCTCGCCATTGATCAAATCAGACGCACCAACATACTTCTTGATTAACGGAATAGAGGTTTTCGCATGGCTAACTAGGGTTTCACACTCATTTGTGGACAGAATGAGGTTGCCACCATCCCTTGGCATGGAACTGAAGGCCATTTTGGGAAATGCGCTCACAAGAGGTGCATTTCTCCTGGTGATAAAAATGTTGTTGGCATCCGCCAAGTAGCCGTTAATGTGGTTGGCACTATTGCGGAGCTCATCTTGGTAAATGTATTTGGGAGCGGTGGAGTCTGTTCGTAGGCCAATGACCACAACAGTTACACCGGCGTTGCCTTTGGCGTTGTTCTCCCACTTGAAGGAGGTGTAAGCAAAACCTATCTCAACCCCAGCTTCGAAGATCATCGGGAACATCAGCGCAACGTGTTCACCCTGAACCACAGAGTTGGTTGATACGAATGCCAGCTGGGCGTTAGTCCCCGCGATGTAGTCAGTTCCTTTCACGAACCACAAAGCAATATAATCCAGGTTCTTGCTGTAAGGGCGCTCACCAAAGACGAAGGGGTAATCTTCTTTCTGCTCTTTAGCGAGTTTCTTGGAACCACCGTAGGGTGGGTTGCCAATCAGGTAGATCTCATCAGTGCCGTTGTTGGGGCAGACGTCGTTCCAGTCAATGCGGGTGGCGTTGCCGGCGTGGATGTGGCCGGTTTCCTTCAGCGGAATTAGCGGGATCTCCACCCCGAAGAGCTTCTGCAGCTCCTGGTTCATCTGGTGCTTAGCAATCCACAGCGAGAGGATGGCGACCTCCACGGCGAAATCATCAATCTCGATGCCAAAGAAGTTCTCGATATTAATGCGCGACTTGTCAAAGAGTTTGACGGTGCCTTCGAGCTCTGTCTGGCGCTGCAGGATGGAGTGCTCCAGGCGTCGCAGCTCCTTATAGGCAATAACCAGGAAATTACCCGAACCACAGGCAGGGTCGAAGACCTTGATACGCCCAATACGAACCAACAAGGCCTCTAGCTTCTTGGGGCTGTCATAGGCCTTCTCAAACTCTTCGCGCAACCCATCCAAGAACAGCGGCTCGATGGTCTTCAAGATATTCGGTACCGAGGTGTAGTGCTGGCCCAGGTTAGAGCGCTTGCCGGGGGTGACAATTGCCTGGAACATGGAGCCGAAAATATCGGGGTTAATATCCAGCCAAATCTGCTTGCCCAGCTCAATGAGCATCTCGCGGGCTTTGGCAGAAAACCTTGGTACCGTCAGTGCGGAGTCCGTGCGGAAGAGTCGGCCATTGACATAAGGGAAGTCTGCGAGGTGTGCGGGCTTGCGAGAGGCATCGGCCTCATCAAGGGCGGTGAACAGCTCCTTGATGAACTCAGCAGTATCCGAGCCATCCTCTAAGGTGTGAGAGCCGACGGCATTGGTGAACTGGTTTTCTTCGAAAATGCCGGTGTCTTCCGCAAAGTAGCAAAACAGCAGGCGGGTGAAAAAGACGTTGAGGCCGTGCCGATTGTCCGGGTTATCCAACAAACCAGGGTTAGCGCTGGCGAGCTCATCGAACAGCTTGCCCATCTTCTCTGCGGCCTTGACATCAGCGTGGGACTCTGCGGTGTACTGAGCCTTTTCCATGCCAGCCCAGGGCAGGAAGAAAGTGAAGTGCTGGTCAATCTCACGCAGGTTAAAGGTGCGGTTTTCTGCAGTCTTGGTGTCATACGCAATCAGCTGCACATAGTCGCTCACAATGACAAAGCGCGGGGTGAACTTAGTGACCAAGGGTGAAACGCGCAGCTGCTCTAGGGACTCTAGTAGGTCGCCGTCCGTGTAGCGGAAATACACCACGTTCTTCTGGGCGACCTCGTTCTCCGGGTCCTCTGCTACATTCAACGAGCCAGTACGCAAGCGGGTGATACTGCTCTTGGAGCGGCCATAGGCTAGCAACAGATCAAAGAGGAACTGCTTATCGTAGGCTTCGCGCCCTGCTAGGGGCTTGATACGTTCTTCAATTGCTTTGAGATTCAGGCGCGCCACCGTTGCCACCCTTTGCCATAGATACACACGAACAACTACTGCCCAAGTACTTTACTCAGCGGCGCTGCCTTCCAGTGGTGGACACGTAGTTAAGATGCTGCTTTTGATTCTGGTCATTGGCCGGTGATTTGGGTATTGGCTTCTACCGGGCTGTTCGTCGCGATCGCTGAGTGTCGCCTACGGTGGCGGTAAACCATCTTGATTCATCGGGTCGCTGCTAGTTACTGGTGACCCAAGTGTCACGATCAGGATGACACACCGCTTTCAGCCGAGACTCAGCTAATTCACAGCGCACTTGGCGTTTCCTGCGCGCAGCTCGGCAAGGCTCCTGTGACCATCCGAGCCCATGTGCTATCACGCGTGTTTGACCTATCTACCAAACATCTCGACAGACAGGTAGACCCTTTCAGCAACACGGCTGATCGATCTTTCAGACTTGATGACGAGCCGAGCTTCCTCTCGGTGGAACTCAAGGGGGCACTTCTTCCTTTGCGGCCTACTTACAATGAGTCTTCTCTCTTACGGACGCAGAAATCCGGACTAATCGGGTTTTCGCTAAGTGAGGGTATCCCCAGTGCCAACGGTGCAGTGATCTTCATATTCTGAGAAGATAGTAGACGAGGAGGGTGACATTAGTGTGACCAAGGGGCAGGAACAGAGTGAGAGATCTTTGACAGTGCGACAGGTAAGATCATGAGGCGTGAGCTTTCCTGCAACCGTTCTACGTGTCCTCATTGCTTCGCCCACCGACGTCTCCGAAGCGCGTGATGCTGTCGAGAGTGCACTTCATTCTTGGAATCGCAGATACGCGACGACACGAAATATCATTCTCCTCCCATGGCGTTGGGAGAGTGACTCCGTACCCATCTTGGGAGATCATCCACAGTCAATCATCAATGAACAAGGGGTTGACGGAGCAGATATCGTCGTTGCCTTGTTTGGTAGCCGCCTTGGTTCTCCCACTCCTGAAGCGGTTTCGGGAACGGTTGAAGAAATTGAGCGAGCAGTAAGTAGCGGAAAGCCAGTCCATCTTTATTTCTCAACCGCATGTGTGCCGCGAGATGTAGATATTTCTCAACTAGACGCTATTAATAGGTTTAGGCAGGAAATAAGTAATCGAGGTTTGCTTGGTGAGTTTAATAGTATCCACGACCTTGAAGATAAAATTGGGGCAGCTATTGAGTGTGACCTAGCTAAAATGGACCTTTCCTTAATGAAGGGTCAAGGGAAAACTGAAGGTGTTAGATTCAAGGTTATTTCCAGGAATGAGCAACAGAAAAAAGTGTCCAGAAAGTCTGGGAATGTGAAATATGAAACCAAACGGTGGTACGAAGTAACCAATATTGGCGATCTTGCTGCAGAATCGGTCGCGTTTGAGGGAGAATCAGCGTCGGGTGTGATGAAGCTTCTTCAAGTGCAATGGCCGGTCACAATTGAACCAGGGGGTAGTTGGAGTATCCCGGTAGTTTATTCTATGGGGACTTCTGGCACAAAGTTAACTATTCGCTGGGTGGAGAATGATGAGAATCGGTCGAAGACTTTTGATGTTCAATAGCATGTTGTTTTGACGGGTAGGTCAATCAGCTCGTCAAAACGAGATTTGCGTTTGACTGTATGTCGTTCATGGTGTGTAAGCCTCTAGGTCCACGCTACATTCGATGTGTGTGAGCAGTTATTCCATCCTCATTTATGTTGCCAAAATCAGTCTTGAGCTTTTCGTGTACGCGATTAGGAAGTCGAGCTCAATAGTCTGATCTTTTTCTGAGTAACCTCAGCATTTGGATCCTCGCCCACACTCAGCCGTGCGCACGCCGTCCGAAGTATCACCAGTATTGGCCCGCGAAGCCCCTAGAGCCCGAGCACCTTCATCTCGAAATGCGGGACCCTGCCCAGCAGTCGAACTTGCTCGCCGTGCGAATCCGCCCCTTACTTGAACGTCTTGAACATCTCCTGCGCCGCGGCGTCGTCCCACAGCACCACATTGCCCACGTCCGTGTCCTCATAGCTCGCCACCGGCACCGTCTCCTGGTGCACACCACCGGCCATGCCCAGCCCCAGCTTCGCCAGGTTCCACACGTGATCCTTCTGGTTCACCGTCAAAGAATTGCTCAGCGTCTTCACGGTAGGGAACAGCCGGAACGGGTTCGCCAGCGTTCCCACGCTGGTCATCTTGTGCGCCATCGCATTCAAAAACTGCCGCTGGCGCGCCACACGATCCAGATCGCCATTCGCGGACGCGTAGCGGGAACGCACATACCCCAGCGCCGTCGGCCCATCCAGGTCCTGGCACCCGGCCTGCAGGTTGATACCCGCCATCGGGTCGTCCAGCGGCTCCTCCACACAGATGTTCACGCCACCCATCTTGTCCACCACGTTCGCAAACCCGCCGAAGCCGATCTCCGCATAGCGGTCAATGTGGATACCCGTGGACTGCTCCACGGTCTGCTGCAGCAGCGGCGCACCGCCAATCGCAAACGCCTGGTTGATCTTGTCCTGCCCATAGCCCGGGATGGAGACGTAGGAGTCTCGCGGGATGGACATCATCGTCGCCTTGCCGAACAGCGGCACGTGCACCACCATGATCGTGTCCGTGTGGTTCACAGTGTTGTCCAGCTCGCCGGCCATCAGCCGGTCGGCGTCCTCGGCCGTCAGCCCCGCACGCGAGTCCGACCCCACCAGCAGCCAATTCGTACTCGTCAACGACCCCTTCGGCCGCCCGTCGTACTTCTGGATCGCATCCGTGCGCTGCAGGTTGCTGTCCACCCAGATTCCCCCGCCAATCACGAGTGCCAGCAGAACAATAATCAATATTCCGACGCCACGGCGCACCCCAGCGAAACCCCCCGGAACACGAAGGCGCTGCTTGCTGCCGGTGCGCGCGGCATGCGCGCCCCGTGACGGCCGAGAGAACTCGCTCCGCCCGCCGGCCACGCCGGGCCCCGAAGCCGGCTGGTAGCCCTGCTGCTGGTGTTGCGCAGGCTCGTACGGCTGCGCGCGCACCGGCTCCCGCGCCGGGTACTGTGCCGCACTGCGCTGATACCGCGGCGCCTCTGGCTGCTCTCGGCGCGGGGGTGCGCTGGGATTGGGGGGAAGTGGGCGTCGGGCGGAAGGGGAAGGATCGGGGGCCGCACGTCGCCGCACCGGGCGACCAAAACGATCCACAATCACCTTTCCATTCCGGTCCCGGGCGAACTCATCCCCAGAATCGCCAGAGTAACCGTTGCGAGAATCCATGCACGCAATCTTAGCGGCAACGCCCTACAAAGCCCCGCCGGTTGGACGGATCGTGTGCGCGACAGGTGCGTGTCACACGTGTGCTGTGCGCGCGTCAGGCATGCGTCACGCGAACATCACGCGCGCGTCAGGCATGCGTCACGCGTGCCTCAGACGCGCACGCCCAGCGCAAACCCCACAAAAGCCACACAATCAATCACCGCATGTCCCACCACCAACGGCCACACGCGCCCCGTGCGCTTGAAGTACCAGACAAACACCAGCCCTATCACCACATTCCCCAGCCCAGCCGAGACACCCTGGTAGAGGTGATAGCTACCCCGCAGCAGCGCACTGGCCGCGAACACCACCGGCCAGGAACAGCGCAGTTGGCGTAAGCGGGTCACCAGCCACGCCACCACGATCAGCTCCTCGGCGAAGCCATTCGCGCAGGCGTTCAGAATGAGCAGCGGCAGCTGCCAGGCGGACTGGTCCAGCCCGGAGGGCTCCACCGCCTTCGACCAGCCGAGCTGCACAGCCAGCGCATAGAACGCCAGGCCGGGCAGGCCGATGAGGGCGGCGAGGGCTGCGCCGTGGAGGGCGTCCGTGAGGCGGAAAGAACGGAGCGATGTGGTCAGGCGCGGGGTAGGCAGGTGGCGCGTGAGCAAGAACAGAGCCAACCCACCCCACGCGAACAACACCCCGGAGGACAACACCTGCAACACCGGATCCAGCCACGGCAGCACAGACTGCTGCTCGTTCAGGGTGGCATGTTGCTGGTTCAACGGGCGCGGATCCGCCAGGGACTCCACCAGGCGTAAGGTAGCGCGCACGCCCGAGACACCAAACGTGATGGCCAGGACCAGGAACAGCTCCCAGCGCACAGCGCGGCGGTCATTCCAGCGCAGAGCGCGGCGATCACTCGTGCTCATGCCGGTTCTCCGGGCGCGGCTCAAAGCCCAGCGCACGTACATCCCCAGGCTCCGCCAGGGACAGCTGTTCAGCCGGCAACTGCCGCGCCACGCTCTGGACGAACTCCGCGATATCCAGCAGCTCGGCGTCGGTCACACGATCACCCACAGCGCCCACCATCAGCGAGATCGGCCAGCGTCCAGGAACCTCCGCAGGATCCACCAGCGGCACACTCACCGCGGCCCAGCCCGTCAGATTCCACAGTGTCCCCCACGGGGTCCACGCCGTCTGAGCCAGGAAGTTCAGCCGCGGACTCAGCGCGCTGAAGGTGTTCGGCGCTGGGGGAGCGCAGGCCAGCGTCGGATTAATAACAACATCCAGATCGCGCCACGGCCCGGAGGACGGATCCACCGCCAGGATCTGCTCCACCAACAGCTGCCTGCGGTGCGCCGGGATCTCGCGCCCACGGTCCCGCAGCCACGAGGTCAACGGCGTGAGCGTGCCCGGAAGGTCCGCGCAGCGCGCAGCCAGAAACTCGCTAAACAGCTCAAACGTGGCCCGCGGATACGGCCGCGGCGCCGGCGCCAAGCTCTCCACCGCCGGGTGCGTGACCAGTAGGCTCGCCACCGCCGCCGTGGACGCCGCAATCGCCGGATCCACCGCACTCGCACTATGAAACGGCGCGTTCGTGTACCCCAACCGCAGGCCGCGCCGGGTTGTGAGCGCGCCGGCGTCCAGCCCATAAGCGCGCCGCGTGTGCGCCAGATCCTTCGCGATCAACCCCTGCGCCGTAGGCGTAAACCCGCCCGGCGCATGCGTGCGGTCATGCGCCGGCTTCAACCCCACCAGGCCACAACACGCCGCGGGGATGCGGATCGACCCGCCGCCGTCCGTCGCGTGCGCCACATCCACCAGGCCACGCGCCACCGCCGTCGCCGCCCCGCCCGAGGACCCGCCGACCATCATCGCCGTGTTCAGGGGATTTACCGGCTGATCGACGCCCACCGGTTCCGTATACGCCACCGTCCCGAACTCCGCGGTGCTGCTTGCCCCCACCAGGCTGGCGCCCGCGTTGAGGAGCGCTGTGGCTGCGCTGTCGGTGTGCTCGGCGACGCGCGCCTGGTGGCACGACCCGAAGGAGACCGTCTCGCCGGCGACCTGGTGAAGGTCTTTAAGCAGCACTTCCTGGCCGGCCAGGGGCAGCTGCGCGGCGCGGGGGTCGCCGGTGCCCGCGTGCGCGTGCTCGGGCGTGCGCTCCGGCGCGTCCGCTGCGCCCGCTGCCGTGCGCTCCGCAGGTGCGCCCGCGCCTCCGGCCGCGTCGCCCCGCTTCGGCGAGCTGTACACACGCGCAACTCCCAACTGGGCCTGGCTCAGACCCGTGCGGCGCATCGCTTCCTCTAAACGACGGTGGAAATCAGACATCACCCATGACTATAGGCCGGCCTAGTACTCTAGGTGCATGACTACCCCGTCTTGCAGGCTCGCGTACCTCGGACCCCGAGGCACCTTCACCGAACAAGCCCTCCACGACTTCGTTGCCGAAGGCAAAATCCCCGGCCTCACCAGCGCGCCAGACACCGCCGCAATCGAACAGCTGCCCGTCGAATCGCCCACAGCCGCCCTCAACGCGGTCCGCCGCGGCGACGCAGACTTCGCCGTCGTCGCCCTCGAATCCGCCGTGGACGGCTCCGTCACCCAAACCGAAGACGCCCTCATGACCGGCAGCCCCGTCCACATCTTCAACGAAGTCGTGGTCCCCGTCGAATTCGCCATCATGACACGCCCCGGCACCACCCTCGACCAAGTCCGCACCATCAGCTGCCACCCCGTCGCCCACGCGCAAATCCGCGACTGGCTCGCCACACACCTACCCCACGCCCGCTTCGTCCCCGCCGCCTCCAATGGCGCCGCCGCCGAATCCGTCGCCACCGGGGAAATCGACGCCGCCGCCGCCCCAGCGCGAGCCGCCGACCTCCACGGTCTCTCCATACACCACACCGGCGTCGCAGACGTTCCCGGCGCGTTTACCCGCTTCGTCCTCGTCGGACGTCCGGGCACCCCCACCCCACGCAGCGGCCAAGACCGCACCTCCATCATCCTCACCCTCAAAAACCGCCCCGCCAGCCTCCAAGAAGCACTCATGGAACTGTCCATGCGCGGCGTGGACCTCTCCCGCATCGAATCCCGCCCCCTACGCAACCCCGGCGGCTCCATCATGGGAATCTACGTCTTCCACATCGACATGGTCGGCCACATCGAGGACGACGCCGTAGCCGAAGCCCTCGCAGCCCTCCACCGAAACTCCGAAGACATGCGCTACCTCGGATCCTGGCCCATCGCGAACGTGGGCGTGTCCATGCACGCCGGCAGCGCGCCCGCGGACTTCGGGGATTCGTGGAAGCAGGTTCGGGCGTGGGCCAGGGGGGACGAGTAGCGGCGTCGTAGGGGAAAATAAAAAACGACGCATCGCAGAAACAAGACAGAGCACAAGGAGGACAGCCAGTGACGGACAATCGGACCGGTGCGCGGGCGGCGCGGGTGTACATGGTGAGGCATGGGCAGACCACGTCAAACGTGATGCACGCGCTGGACACGGAGCTGCCCGGCGCGTCGCTGACGGAGCTGGGGGAGCAGCAGGCGCGGCGTGCGGGGGAGGAGCTCGCGCGCGTGGTTGGTGGGGGTGCTGTGCTTGACGAGAGCGAGCGCGCGGAGGAGAGCGTGAACGAGCGTGAGAGCGCGGGCGCGCGTGAGGGGGTGGAGCGGAGTGTGCGGCTGGCGTCGTCGGAGGCGGATCGTGCGCGGCAGACCGCGGCGCACATCGCGACGGCGCTGGATGACGCGGGCGTGACAATCGCGTCCCACCAGGTGCTTCCCGGGATCTCCGAGATCCCCGCGGGGGAGCTGGAGATGCTCACGGACGAGAGCTCGCATGCCGAGTACCACATGTCATTCGGCGCGTGGCTGATGGGCGACGTACAGCGGCCCGTGCGCGGTGCGCTGAACGGCTACCAAGTGCTGGAGCGGTACCTGCCGAGCCTGTTCGCGTTCCTTGCTGAGAGGGAGGGTTTGGATGTCGTGGTGGTGAGCCACGGCGCCGTGATCCGTTTCGTGACCGCGTTCTTGGGAAACATCAACGCTGACTTCGCCTTTTCCACGTACGTGGCGAACACCCAGTGGGTGGAGATGGAGCTGCCGTCACGGGAGGTTTTGTTGGGGTTGGCGTCGAAGGCTCGGGAGTTGTCGGCGGACGACGCCGGCGGCTTTGAGGCTTTCCGCGGGTGCATGACGGTCACGTCCTGGGCAGGGCATGTGCCGGTGCGTGCGTAGGCTGTGCGCGTGTGAGCAGTGCTTTGCCTGTGTGAGCAGGGCTTTGCCCGTGTGCGAGCCCAACCCAGCACTTACTCCAGTACGTTCACAATCACTAAGTCCACAGTCAGTGAGTCCACTAAGCCCTCGTGCGTAGGCTTTGCTCGCTTAGCCCCAGCCGAGTTCATGAAGGCGCTCGTCGCTGATCCCGAAGTGGTGGCCTAGTTCGTGGATCACTGTGATGGCAACTTGCTCCACTAGCTCTTCTTCAGACTCGCAAAAATCGCACAAAGAGTCCTGGTAGATGGTGATTTTGTCTGGTAGCGCGGAAGTGTACTCGCTGGTGCGCTCTGTGAGTGCGATGCCCTCGTAGAGTCCCAGAATAGAAGGGGACTCCCAGTTGAAGTCTTCGATGACGATGGCCACGTTGCGCACATTGTCCAACAGCTCTCGAGGGATGCGCCGCAGACCCTCGTCTACTAGCTCTTCGAAGCGCTCGTCGGAAACTTCAACAGCCATAGCATTAGTTTTACCCACTTTTTGCCTGTGAAGTGTGGGCGCGCGCTGGGCCAGTCTGGAGGCCGATCCTGTTTTGAGGGCAAGTTGTCGTGATTTCGGCGTTTTCACAGCAGAATGCCCTCGATTCAGGAAGCGAACAGCAGAATGCCCTCGATTCAGGAAGCGAGGACCGGTTCATGCTGGGAGCGATCCTGGATTGAGGGCAAAGTGTCGTGATTTCGGTGTTTTCACAGCAGAATGCCCTCGATTCAGGAAGGGAACAGCAAAGTGCCCTCGATTCGGGAATCGAGGGCGCGCGCGAGGGTGGGCAGTGGTCTGGGTAAGGCTTTGGGGCGCGCGTTGAGGAGGCCCATCTTGGTGGGACGGCTGGGGTGTTTCCTGAATCGAGGGCAAGTTGTCGTGATCTGGGCGTTTTCACAGCATATTGCCCTCGATCGGGGAAGCGAAGGCCGGGCTCAGGCTGGGGAGTGCTCGATGGGAGGCTTTGGGCGCGTGTTGGGCCAGCGTGTTCGGATGGGAGAGCTGGGGTGTTTCCTGAATCGAGGGCAAGTTGTCGTGATTTCGGCGTTTTCACAGCAAAGTGCCCTCGATTCAGGAAGGGAACAGCAGAATGCCCTCGATTCGGGAATCGAGGGCACGCGCGAGGCTGGGGAGCGATGGAGTGAAAGGCCTGGGAGCGCGCAGGCGGAAAAGCCCAGGAACCTAGGGCTCCACAAAAACTACGGCGCTGGCTGCGCCGCCGGCGCGTTCTTCAGCGGCGGCCGCTTCTGCCGCTTCTCAGGAGCAGCCCCATCAATCGTGAAGCCCTGGCGCACATCCCCATTCAGCACCGCAAAGCCACCACCAGGGTGCCCAAAGGTCACGGCACAGTTCACATTACGAGAACCGGCATCCCACGACTGCTGCTTCAACGTGGTCCAGAATGGTGTGAGCGTCGATTCGTACAGCTGATCGTCGCCGCCCAGGTAGGCACGGGCAGCCTCCGTACACACCTCGTTTAAGTGTTCGTTTTGCTGTTCGGGGGTAGGCCAGGCGTCGGGGAATTTTTCGGCGAGATTCACGACGGACACGACCTGCCAGGAATGGTCTTGGTCGCAGGGGACTTCGACGGTGGCGTCGCCGTCAGCGCGGACGCACGTGTCGGCCGGCAACGCCGCGGATTGGTCCTGCTCCGCCGCCAGCCCGGTGGTCTCCACGGATCGGCCTTGCGCGTCTTGCACCATCACGCCGCAGAGCATGGTGCGGTCGCCGGCGTCCCAGGAGTTCGCGGGGGGAAGGATCGGGGAGATGGTGTAGCGGCCTTCGGGATCCAGCTTCCCGTTCAGGTAGGACATGGTGGGCCCCACGCATAGCTGCGAGGTCAGCTGCTGCTGCCGCTCCAGGTTCGGGATGGCGGAGTCCTCTCCGAATTCGCTGGTGGGGTATTGGGACAGGTCCTCGCGCGCGGAGACTTCGAAGCGGTGCGGCTGCGCGCAGTCTACGGTGGTGAAGTTGGTGTTCGTGCCGTTGTTCGCGGGGGTCCAGGTTATGCAGGAGCCTGTGTTGGCGTTGGTGAACTCGGCTTCTTGTTTCTTCTGTTCTTCGTTGGCGGGGGACAGTGGGTTGCTGCCGTCCGGGGACATGAAGCCGTATGCCGCGGCCGCCACGCCTCCGCATAGCGCGAGCACCAGGACCACGATCAGGAAGATCTTGGTCTTTTCCGAGCTGCTGGACTTGCTGGATGTGCTGGGCTTGCGGTGATCAGAAGTCATGGTTTCTTATTATGCCACCAAGGTCGGTGCTCTTTGTTACTTATTCGACGCCCACCTCTCCTCCCCATAGCCTTCCTAGGCCGTTGGCCGCGGGTACCCGTGGGTATTTGTTGGGCGGAGTCATGGCTAAGATGTAGAGCATGATTGATCTGAAGCTACTGCGCGAAAATCCTGAGGTTGGCCGTGAGTCCCAGCGCACTCGCGGGGAGGATCCCCAGTTGATTGACCAGCTGTTGGAGGCGGATGAGCGCCGCAGGGATGCGATTGTTGCGGCGGATGCGGCGCGTTCGGAGCAGAAGGCTTTCTCGAAGGAGATGGGCCAGAAGATGCGGTCGGCCTCTGATGAGGAGAAGGCGGCGTTGCGTGAAGAGGGCAAGGCGAAGGCCGAGGGTGTGAAGAAGCTGGAGGAGACCCTGAACGCTGCTGAGCAGGAGGTTCATGATCTTCAGATGCGGATCTCCAACATTGTGGAGGAGGGGGCGCCTGCGGGTGGCGAGGATGACTTTGTGGTGTTGGAGCACGTGGGGGAGCCACCAACATTCGACTTCGAGCCGAAGGATCACCTGGAGCTGGGTGAGTCTTTGGGGCTTATTGATATGAAGCGTGGCACGAAGGTGTCTGGTGCGCGCTTCTACTTCTTGACGGGCGATGGTGCTTTGTTGCAGCTCGGTATGCTTCAGCTGGCTGCGCAGAAGGCTACGCAGCACGGCTTTTCTCTGATGATCCCGCCGGTGTTGGTGCGCCCGGAGATCATGGCCGGCACGGGCTTCTTGGGTGCACACGCTGACGAGATTTACCACCTTGAGGAGGACGACATGTACCTGGTCGGCACCTCCGAGGTTGCCCTGGCCGGCTACCACTCTGACGAGATCATTGATCTGTCTGAGGGGCCTGTGCGCTATGCCGGTTGGTCCTCCTGCTTCCGCCGTGAGGCTGGTTCTTATGGCAAGGACACCCGCGGTATTATCCGCGTCCACCAGTTCGACAAGGTGGAGATGTTTGTGTACTGCAAGCCGGAGGATGCGCAGGAGCAACACCAGCAGTTGCTGTCGATGGAGAAGGAGATGCTGGCGGCCGTGGGCGTTCCTTATCGAGTGATCGACGTGGCCGGCGGGGACTTGGGCTCGTCGGCTGCCCGCAAGTTCGATACGGAGGCGTGGGTGCCGACGCAGGACACGTACCGCGAGCTGACTTCTACTTCTAACTGCACGACCTTCCAGGGCCGCCGCTTGAAGACTCGTTACCGCGATGAGAACGGCAAGGCCCAGACTGTTGCCACGCTGAACGGCACGTTGGCCACCACCCGTTGGCTGGTGGCTATCCTGGAGAACAACCAGCAGGCCGACGGCTCGGTGATCGTTCCTGAGGCACTGCGCCCGTTCGTGGGCAAGGATGTTCTGCGGCCGAAGAACTAGGCTGCTGGCGCTCGGGCGTTAGCGCGTCAGCGCCAACGCCCGCGCCCGGCACGCCCGAGCGCCCGCGCTTAAGCGCGGACGCACACGCGCACTCGCGCCCACCACAACACAACCCGTGAGGAGGCCCACCCATGGCCAAGATTATCGACAAGCTCTTCAAAGTCCCCGAGGACTTCCAGCGCGCACCGGCTCACCCGCACGACCGCAAAGAATTTCCCTACGGCCGCCCCATCATTGGCACGGCCATCCGTTGGATGAGGTTCATGCAGCGCCTGGACGTGGAGGTCATTGGCGCTGAGAAGATCCCTGAATCGGGCGGGGCGATGCTGGCCGTGAACCACACGGGCTACTGGGACTTCGTCTACGGCTCGATCCCCGCGTGGGTGAAGGCGAAGCGTCTGGTGCGCTTCATGGCGAAGAAGGAGATCTTCGATGTCAAGGGCGTGGGCGCGCTGATGACCGCGATGAAGCACATCCCTGTGGACCGCGCGGCCGGTCAGGCCAGCGTGGACGAGGCCATCAAGCGCCTGCGCGCCGGCCAGCTGGTGGGCATTTTCCCGGAGGCCACGATCTCCCGTTCCTTCGAGATCAAGGAGTTCCGCCAGGGCGCGGCGAAGATTGTCCACGACGCAGACCCCAACGGCTCCATCCCGCTGATCCCCCTGACGATCTGGGGTTCTCAGAAGATCTGGACTAAGGGCCACAAGCCGATCTGGCGCCCGAAGGACGCGAAGCTGGTCATCATGGTGGGCGACCCCGTCGAGGTGACGGAGGATGCCGTCGCCACCACGGAGCGTCTGCATGACGCGATGGTGCAGCAGCTGGAGCGCACGCGCGAGCGTTACATCCAGCAGTTCGGTCCGATGCCGGCCGGGGAGTATTGGGTGCCGGCGTCGATGGGTGGTTCGGCCCCGACGTTGGAGGAGGCGACGGCGAAGGATCGGCAGGACCAAGAAGCCCGACGCCGCAAGCGCGAAGCCGAAGCGCAGCAGCGCGAACTGAAGCGTGACAAGAACTGACGCTGAGCTGTACATGGATCGCTCAGTTCCTCAGGAAGAACCGCCCGCCGAGGCGCCGCTGCTGGTGGTCAGCGACATCGACGGCACCCTCGTGGACTCCCGCGAGCGCGTGAGTCCACGCATGCGCGAGCTGGTCGTGGCGATGAAACGCGCAGGCACCGTGTTCACGCTGGCCAGTGGCCGCCCGGCCCGCTGGCTGCTGCCGATCCTGGAGCAGCTGCCCGTCCGGCCCGTGTGCGTGTGCGCCAACGGCGCGGTGACCTACGACAGCGCCACCGATACCGTCCTGCACGCCCGCACTCTCGCCCCGGAGGTGATGTCCCAGGTGGTGGAGACCATCGCTGCTCACTACCCGCAGTTGGGCTTTGGCGTGGAGCGCGTCGGCGCCGGCGCGTTCGATGCGGACGGCAACCTCTTCGCCGTGTCCCGCACTTTTCAGCACGTGTGGGCGGAGGAGGCGCACGTGGTGGAGCCGATGGATCAGCTGACGGGCACCCCGGCCACGAAGCTGCTGGTCCGCTCGCCGGATATGACCTCGGCGGAGTTGTTTGAGCTGGTCAACCCCCTCGTGGACCACAGCGTGGCGACCGTGACCTATTCCTGGGACGGCGGCCTGGTGGAGATCGCCGCGCCGGGCGTGTCCAAGCGCCTGGCGTTGGAGGAGCTCGCCGCGGACTTGGGTGTGGACCGCAGCCAGGTGGTGGCGTTTGGGGATATGCCCAACGACGTGGACATGATCCGTTGGGCTGGGTGGGGCGTGGCCATGGGTAATGCCGACGCCAGCCTCTCGTCCATCGCAGACGAAATCACAACCACCAACGATGATGACGGGGTGGCTCGTGTGCTGTCCCGTTGGTTCAGCGCGGATTCGAGCGAGCGCTAGCGCGCTCGAGCCCGCGCGGCGGGCTCCCGCAGCGCACGCGCGCGAGCGCACGCCGTACGCCCGCGCGTCATAGCGGGCGCGCGTCCCAAAACTCGGTACGCTGGCCGATATGAGCGAAAACACCGATACGTCCGCATCGAATACCGCCGCTTCGTCCGAAGCGTCCCCTGCAGCGAACACGTACGACCTGATCGTGGTCGGCAGTGGCTTCTTCGGCCTCACCGTCGCAGAGCGCGCAGCCAGCCAAAAGAACGCTCGGGTCCTGGTTCTGGAACGCCGCAGCCACATCGGCGGCAACGCCTACTCCGAGCCAGAGCCGCAGACCGGTATCGAAATCCACAAGTACGGTGCTCACCTGTTCCACACCTCCAACAAGACCGTGTGGGACTACGTCAACCAGTTCACCGAGTTCACTAACTACCAGCACCGCGTGTTCGCGATGCACAAGGGCACGGCCTACCAGTTCCCGATGGGCCTGGGTTTGATTAACCAGTTCTTCGGACGCTACTACTCTCCGGATGAGGCGCGTCAGTTGATCGCGGACCAGGCGTCGGAAATTAATTCGGAGGAGGCGGCCAACCTGGAAGAAAAGGCCATCTCCCTGATCGGTCGCCCATTGTATGAGGCCTTCATCCGCGACTACACGGCCAAGCAGTGGCAGACGGACCCGAAGGAGCTGCCGGCGGGCAACATCACCCGCCTGCCCGTGCGCTACACGTTTGATAACCGCTACTTCAACGACACGTACGAGGGCCTGCCCGTGGACGGCTACACCGCGTGGCTGGAGAACATGGCCGCGCACGAGAACATCGAGGTCCGCCTGGACACCGACTGGTTCGAAGTGCGCGACGAAATCCGCGCCGCGAACCCCGACGCACCCGTGGTGTACACCGGCCCGCTGGACCGCTACTTCAACTTCGCCGAGGGCAAGCTGGGCTGGCGGACGTTGGACTTCGAAACGGAGGTGCTGCCCACGGGCGATTTCCAGGGCACGCCCGTGATGAATTACAACGACGCCGAGTTCCCGTACACCCGCATTCACGAATTCCGACACTTCCACCCGGAGCGTGAGGACCGGCACCCGAAGGACAAGACGGTGATTATGAAGGAATACAGCCGTTTTGCCGAGGAGGGCGACGAGCCGTACTACCCGATCAACACCCCGGCGGACCGCGAGATGTTGTTGAAGTACCGCGAGTTGGCGGAGAAGGAAACGGACGAGTCGAAGGTGTTCTTCGGTGGGCGCTTGGGTACGTACCAGTACTTGGATATGCACATGGCTATTGGTGCGGCGTTGTCGATGTTCAACAATAAGTTGGAGCCGCTGCTGTAGCGGCGCGTCGCACGATGCACGCGGGGCTGCCGTGGGGGATAATTGATAGTCATGTCAGTAGATACCACCCGTCTTGCCCGAATTATCCTTCCCAAGCGAGGCGAACCGCGTGATGTTCGCTCCTTGTACCTCATAGAGGACGAAGCTGCTGGTGCGGGGCGCGTGACCGCGCTGTCCCGCACGGAAGCGCGCATCCCTGGCGGAACTGAGGTCTCCTTCGAGACCTACTTCAACGCTTTCCCGGCTTCCTACTGGCGCCGCTGGTCCCAGTTGGACGAGGTGGTGCTGCGCCTGGATATCACGGGTGAAGCGCGCGTTGACCTGTACCGTTCCAAGATCGACGGCTCCCGCATCGCCATCACCGGCGCCGACGTGGAGACCGATGAGTCCGGCCGCGGCACCGCGGAGTTCACGGTCTCCCTGGCTCCGTTCGAGGACGGCGGCTGGATCTGGTTCGACATCACCTGCGAATCCGAAACCGTCATCCACTCCGCGGGCTGGTTCGCGAACAAGGAGGCCGAGGGCCAGCTGGTCACGTCCCCCGTGGTCATCGCCGATGACGAGAGGGGAGAGGTGGCGCTGAACCCCGGCGACCGTCTGCCCGCCGCCGATGCTCTGGTCACCGTGGGCATTCCTACCTTTAATCGCCCGACCGACGCCGTCGCGGCCCTCGAAGCGCTCGGCGCGGACGAGGACGTGAACTCTGTTATCGAGGCGGTCATCATGCCCGATCAGGGAACGAAGCACCCCGAGGATGAGGACGGTTTCGAGCAGGCGGCGGAGCGCTTCGGCGATCGTCTGCGGATCGTGAAGCAGGGCAACTTGGGTGGTTCCGGCGGCTACTCCCGCATCATGTATGAAGCGCGCCACCCGGAGCGCGGCACGAAGGCCCCGTTCATCCTGTACATGGATGACGATATTGCCATCGAGCCGGACTGCATCCTGCGTTCCTTGGCGGCGGCGCGGTACGCCAAGTCCCCGATGCTGATCGGTGGCCAGATGCTGAACCTGCAGGAGCGCAGCCACCTGCACACCATGGGTGAGGTGATTGACCGCGGTCGCTTCATGTGGACCGCCGCTCCTCACACCCACTACGACCACGACTTTTACAAGCACCCACTGCGCGACCGCGGATCCTACGGGGAGAACGCCTCCGGCGAGACCGTGGATTCCAAGGACCTGCACCGCCGCATCGATGTGGATTACAACGGTTGGTGGATGTGCATGATCCCACGCGTGGTGGCCGATACGATCGGCCAGCCGCTGCCGCTGTTCATCAAGTGGGATGATGGCGAGTTCGGCCTGCGCGCCGGCGATCACGGTTTCCCCACCGCATCCTGGCCAGGCATCGCGATCTGGCACATGGCGTGGTCCGATAAGGATGACGCGATCGATTGGCAGGCCTACTTCCACCTGCGCAACCGCCTGATCGTGGGTGCGCTGCAGCACAACGGTTCCACTCGCGGCATCGTCACCTCGATGGCGAAGGCTACGGCGAAGCACCTGATGTGCCTGGAGTACTCCACGGTCGCGATCCAGAACGAGGCGATGAAGGACTTCCTGGCTGGCCCGGAACAGCTGTTCGACATCCTGGAGTCCACCCTGCCGCGCATTAACGCGATGCGGAAGAACTACCCGGATGCTGTGGTGATCCCGTCGGCTTCGGAGCTGCCGAAGCCGTCCGGTGGGCCAGCGGGCCTCACCACCATTCCGCTGTCCATTCCGGCGAAGGTGAAGACCCTGACCCAGGGCCTCCTGAACAACGCAAAGCCTGCGGATACGCGCAACCACGAGGTGCCTCAGGTGAACCTCCCGCCGATCGAGGCGCGTTGGTTCAGCCTGTCCCGCATCGACGGCGCCACCGTCACCACCGCTGACGGCCGCGGTGTGGTGTTCCGCAAGCGTGACCGCCAGAAGATGATTGAGCTGGCCAAGGAATCGGCACGCCTGCAGAAGGAAGTTGCCCAGCGCTTCCCGGAGATGCGCGAGCGTTACCGCGCAGCCCACCAGCGGCTCACCAGCCGCGAGGCCTGGGCGGGTATCTTTGAACCAGAGATGGTGGAGCAGTTCGCGGCGCTTGAACAGCGCGAGAGCTAACACCTCATACCCGCGACCCTGCACACGCTTCGCAGGACCACTGCACCAGCGCTGCACATACACAACTGCAACCGCACCGCAGGAACACAGGAAGAAGGAAACCATGAGCACACAGGTCACGGGCCAGGTCACGGGCGACCCGCTGGGCGAATCCCAGATCCTGGTGGCGATCCAACGCGCCATCTCCACCACCCCAGAGCTTCGCGTCGGCACACTCGCCGTGGCGAGGGGCATGAGCCACTTCGGCGAGCACGCCCTGGGCTGGATGGGCCTGGCCGCCGCCGGGTACGTGCTGGATAAGCAACGCTCCACCCAGTGGCTGCACGTGGGCGCCTCCGCTTTTACCGCCCACGCGGCGTCCGTGGTGCTCAAGCGTATCGTGCGCCGCCCTCGGCCCCACCACAAGAACATCGCGATCGGGGTGGGAACCCCCTCCAAGCTGAGCTTTCCTTCCTCCCACGCCACCAGCTCCACCGCGGCGCTGGTGGCCCTCGCCCAGCTGCTGGGCAACCCGGCACCCCTCATTGGAGTACCGGCGATGGCGCTATCCCGCCTAGTGTTGGGTGTGCACTATCCCACCGATGTGGCCATCGGCAGTGCACTCGGAGCCTCCACGGCGCTGGCGCTTCGCCCTGTGGTGAACCGCGTGGCGTAACGCGCCCAGAACGCGCAGAGTGCGCGTAACGCGCAGCGCGCCAGCCGCTCACACACCAGGCCGCCACGTCCCCGTGAGGCTGGGGTGGGAGGAGGCCGCTGGGCGTCGAATAAAAATAAAAGAATAGGTCCACAATCAACAACACAAGGAGAATCGGTGAGCGAACGGCCAAACCGACAACCACATAGGCAGGAACCATTCTTGGTATCCGAGCCGCACACCTCGGCGCTGGAGGACGCGGAGTGGACGCAGAGCTCCAACAACCGGGAGGAAGCGCGCGCGGTCCAGGCGGAGGACACGGCCGCGGATCCGAGCCTGCGGGCCCCGCGCAACCTCCCTGAGGCGATGATTAAGGCGCTGCGCCCGAAGCAATGGGTGAAGAACGTGCTGGTCGTGGCCGCCCCGGCCGCCGCGGGTGGCGAGCAGCTGTTCCACAGTCAGGTGCTGCTGGACGTGCTGATTGCGTTCGTGGCGTTCTGTCTGGCGGCGTCTTCGATTTACCTCATCAACGACGCCCGCGATGTCGACGCCGACCGCAAGCACCCCACCAAACGCTTCCGCCCGATTGCCGCAGGCGTGCTGCCCGTGGGGCTGGCCTACGCGATGGCCGTGGTGCTGATTGTGGGCGCGGTGGCGCTGTCCTTCCTGTCCACGGCCGGGGCGGCGCTGCCGATCGTGGTGGCAGTGTACATCGCGCTGCAGCTGGGCTACTGCTTCGGCTGGAAGCACCAGCCGGTGATCGACATTGCGCTGGTCAGCTCCGGTTTCATGCTGCGCGCGATGGCCGGCGGTGTGGCTGCCGGGATTCTGCTGTCCCAGTGGTTCCTGCTGGTCGCGGCGTTCGGCTCGCTGTTCATGGCTGCCGGTAAGCGCTACGCGGAGCTGAAGCTGGCGATGCGCTCCGGCGCGAAGATCCGCAAGTCCCTGGAAAGCTACACGCCCACCTACCTGCGCTTCGTGTGGACGCTGGCCGCGACCGCGGTGGTGCTGTGCTACGCGCTGTGGGGCTTCGACCTGTCCCAGCAGGTCGATGGCACGCAGGCCGTGTGGTATCAGATCTCCATGGTGCCGTTCACCGTGGCGATCCTGCGTTATGCTGCGGATGTGGACCGCGGCGAGGGTGGCGCGCCCGACGAGATCGCCCTGAAGGACCGCGCGCTGCAGGCCCTGGCGGTGCTGTGGATCGTGTGTATTGCGATCGCCGTGTACATCATTCCGCTGCTCTAATTTCTTTTTAATATTCGACGCCGAAGCGCACCCACCTGCCGCCCCTCGTCTTAGGTGAGAATCTTGGACGGGATGGCTGGTGGGTGCTTTGCTGTGTCACAAAAATTTATAAATATTTTTTAGGAAGTGTAACGGGGGAGAGGTTGGCGTCGTTTATACTCGGCGAGTGAGCACAGACATCCGAGCATTTGCTGAGGTCAGCGGCTTGGTATCGGCTCGTTCCCGAAGGTGGAATCTGACGTGTTGGTTGGATCTGAAGCCTTTTGGTATCGTTGCTGAAATGTGATGTTCGCAGCGCGTCCAGTGCTGTGTGCTCAAAACGGTAGAGATAGAGAAGAGAGTTGTGGACCGGTCAAGGGTCTGCATGGAATGGAGACACGTGTTGAATTCCCTGAGTAAGCGCGTGCTGGCAGCCCTCGTCGCCATTGCGACGGCCTTGGGGGTTGCCGCTGTGGCAACACCGGGCGCATCGGCAGATAACCGCGGTTGGCTGCGTCCAGGATGTACCTGGAGCGACTACAAGTACTTTGTCCAGAACTGCTGGGTCCACTCCCCGGCCATGGATCAGATGATCCAGGTTCAGATCAAGCCAGCTTCCCGCGGCGGTGACGCCGGCCTGTACCTGCTGGACGGCCTGCGCGCCCGCGATGACTGGAACGCATGGACCTACTTGGGCAACGCCCCGAAGCACTTCGTGGATGACAACATCACCCTGGTCATGCCAGTGGGTGGCGCATCCCAGTTCTACACCGACTGGTCCGGACCATGGATGGGCAACAACGGTCCTGCCCGCCCACGCTGGGAGACCTTCCTGACCCGTGAGCTGCCTGGCTACCTGCAGCAGAACTTCGGCGTGAGCCCAAGCAACAACGCTATTGCAGGTATCTCCATGGGAGCTACCGCAGCCCTGAACCTGGCTGCGCACCACCGCAACCAGTTCAAGCAGGCTTCGTCCCTGTCCGGTTACCTGAACCCAACCTGGCCAGGTATGTACTCCGCTATTGGTGTGGCCATGGTGGATGCCTCCGGCCCAGGTGCCCAGGTGTGGAACATGTGGGGCAGCCCGGTTGACCCACGTCGTTTCCAGAACGATCCACTGCTGCAGGCCGGAGCATTCCGCGGAATGCCTCTGTACCTGTCTGCTGCGTCCGGTCTGACCACGAACGAGAACGTGCTGGAAGATCCGTACGGTGTGTCCGTTGGTGTGGGTCTGGAGTGGATGTCTCGTACCTCTACCGCGAAGTTCGAGCTGGCGGCACGTGTTGCTGGCGCTGACGTTCAGGTCTCTTACCCAGCGTTCGGTATTCACGCGTGGCCTTACTGGGATCGCGAGCTGGGCAATGCTCGTGGTCAGATCCTGAGGGCTACCGGCGCTTAATTTTCACGGAGCTTAACCCTCACGGGTGCCTAAGGCCTAACGGCGCTGCGCCTCTCGGGCGCGGAGCCTCTGGGGTTTCCCTCCTCTTGTCCTTCTCAAGTGATGTGCTTGGGAACGGACCAGGGGAGGGCTTTCTTATACCCACCCCTTTACAAATTGTTCGACCATATCGCCAGATTTGGGCCCAAATCTGGCGATATGGTCGAACAATTTGAGGGGGAAGCGCGCGTGGGTGGGGGTAGGGGAGCCTCCCTCAACCCTAACCTTCAAGTAAAACTTTAACTTTCTCGGAGTGTTGGCTAAGGTTTAGTTAGATCCGCTGTAATAATGGCACCCAGGTTATGACACACACCGTGATACACCGTGGATTCACCGCGGTTCATTGCGCGTTATACCCAGCCAGAATTTCATACACAGCCGGAACCGATGGAGGAGGGGAACCTCCATGGGCCGGCGCACCGTCTATGCCCATGCGCACTACCGTTCATGGGCAGGCTGAGCCACAGCCCTAGCCGTAGAACTGTAGGCCTAGCCGCAGAACTAGCTGCAGGGTTACCCGCAGGCCTAGCCCGGTGCATGAAGTGGCGGAAAACTTCACACCCATTCACATACAAGGAAGACAGAACACATGCGATTCAGCGCGACCTCCACACGCCCTAACCGCCGTACCAGTCCCGCGCGCCGCGTCCGTGCGGCTTCCCTGGCTGTACCAGTAGCACTTGCGCTCGCTCTGCCGACCGGCTCGTACGCCGTGGCGCAGCCTAGCAGCTCCGGGTCGCTGTCCAGCAACCTCGGCCCAGGCTCCACCGCGGAGTACATGAGGTCCGACCAGAGGCCGGACCGCACCCCCACCAAGGTGACCGAGCAGGTTCTGAAGGGTCTTCCAGAAGGTGTGTCTGTGGACCGCGTGGAGTGGATCACGAACCGCTGGGCGAATGTGTACATCAACTCTGCCGCAATGCCGGGCGAGCCTATCAAGGTGCAGATCCTCCTGGCCCGTGACTGGTACATCCACCCAGAGAAGTCCTTCCCCTCCGTGTGGGCTCTGGATGGTCTGCGCGCGCGCGACGACGAGTCCGGCTGGACCCTGGAGACCAACATCGCCTCCTTCTACGCGGACAAGAACGTGAACGTGATCCTGCCTGTGGGCGGTAACTCTTCCTTCTACACGGACTGGCAGAAGCCAGATTCCGGCAAGCACTTCAAGTGGGAGACCTTCCTGACTAAGGAACTGCCACCTGTGCTGCGCGAGGGCTGGCGCACCACCGAGGACCGCGCGATCACGGGCCTGTCCATGGGTGGAACCGCCGCGATGAACCTGGCTGAACGCTTCCCAGACATGTTCAAGTTCGTGGGCTCCTTCTCCGGCTACTTGGACACCACGTCCTACGGCATGCCTCAGGGCATTTCCTATGCGGTGAAGGAAGGCTCCGGCATGGACGCCACGAACATGTGGGGTCCTCATGGCTCCCAGGACTGGATCGACCACGATCCTAAGCTGGGCATGGACGCGCTGAAGGGCAAGACCGTTTATGTGTCCGCTGGTAATGGTGCTGCGGGTCAGTACGACGAAGCTGGCGACATCCCAGGCCTGCCTAAGAACCTGGCTGGCTTTGGTCTGGAGGCAATGTCCCGCATGACCACCGAGACCTTCGTGCAGCGCGCGAAGCAGGCGAACTTGCCAGTTATTGCGAAGTTCCGTCCATCCGGAACCCACTCCTGGAAGTACTGGCAGTTCGAGATGGTGGAGGCGTGGCCGTACATCGCCGACGCCCTGGGCCTGCCGAAGGACGACCGCGGTGCACAGTGTGCTGCGCAGGGCGCCATCGGTGCTCGTGTTGCCGACGTCCCAGAGATGGGAGAGTGTGTGTCCGGCGAATACGACGGCGCTAAGGGCGGAAAGATTCAGGACTTCCGCGGTGGACGTGCGTTCTGGACTCCGAAGACGGATGCTCACTTCCTGTGGGGCCGCATCGGTGCACGCTACTCCGAGATTGGTGCCACCGAGTCCTGGCTGGGCTACCCAACCTCTGAGGAGTACACGATCTCTAACGGTCGCGGCCGCTTCGTGACCTTCGAGCACGGCAATATTTACTGGACCCACCAGACCGGTGCCGTGGAGATCGCAAAGGACTTCCTGGACTTCTGGGGAACCACCAAGTACGAGAATGGTCGCTTGGGCTACCCAATCGCCCCTGCTGAGCCAGTGGCCGGTGGAACGATCCAGAAGTTTGAAAACGGTGTGATCACCAAGGATCGCGATGGAAACTTCCACTACGTGGAAGGCAAGATCGCCGAGAAGTACATGAAGCTCGGCGGCCCAACCAGCGACTTGGGTTGGCCAAAGTCCAATGAGATCCTGATCAACGGTGGCGCATTCAGCCAGTTCGAGAAGGGCAACATCTACTGGACCCACAAGACGGGTGCCCAGAAGATCATGTACGGTCCGATCTTCGACAAGTGGGGCGAGCACCGCTGGGAGCAGGGCGAGTACGGCTGGCCAACTGCTGACTTCGCGGCCATCCCAGCTGGCGGTAACGAGCAGAAGTTCCAGAACGGAACTATCCGCGAGATCAACGGCCGGATTGAGGAGCAGCGCAACTAGTTGATGGCACGGCCGGAACCCGGCCAGCACCCGGCCAGCACCTGGCGGAGCAGTAACCGGTAGCAACTGACCAACAACCTGGCGGTATATGGCTCGCCGCCGCACGGCTCCGACCACACGGTCGGAGCCGCGGCTACACTAGCTGTTTTAAGAACCCAGGAGTTTTCCCAAAAGGAGTTTTCATGGCACGAGCATTCACACTCAAGCGCACCGCGGCTGCGGCAGCAGTATCTTCTGTGCTGCTGTGCGGCCTGGCGGCCTGTGGCTCGGACACTGTGGATAACTCCGCGGGCAACTCCGAGACCTCGATCCCGTCCGTCACGGTATCCAGCAAGGCCGACGACAAGAACTCGGACAAGGGCTCCGGCTCCGACAAGGACGACAAGTCCAGCTCCGACAAGGACGACAAAAACTCCGGTTCCTCAGACCAGAAGGACCAGAAAGACCAGAAGGAATCCAACGCATCTTCCGGCCAGAACAGTAACGCCGGGGGAGAGGTCGTGCCGAACCCCCGCGACGGTTCGGTGGACAAGGTTGACGAGGTGCCCCTCGTGGACGGCCGCACCGAAGAGGACAAGGAGTTCCTGAAGTCCCTCAAGGACAAGAACATTGACTTGTCCAAGGCCGAAGGTGGCGCGAAGGGCATGGAGGATTCCCTGATTGCCGCCGGGCGTTCCTACTGCCGCACCTCCCAGGATGGCCAGCAGGACCTGCTGGTCCCTGTGGCGGCTGGCCAGTTGGAAACCAAGGGAATTGTGAAGGGCGATCCGCGGGACGCGGAAAAGATTATTGTGGACGCGGCAAAATCGGCTTACTGCGGCTAATCTGGTGAATCTAGCGAACGCTAGTCGATAGCAGATGCTATCCCCCGTCACCTATTTCCGTGCAGCGGGAAAACCCTTTTCGCGCTCGGCGAGCTGAAGGAATGTAAGGATTTATGCGCAAGACACTAACTATTCTGGGCGTGATTGTGCTGCTGGTCGCCATCGTCGTGGGCGTGGGCCAGTGGGTCAATAACTCGAACAACCCGCCGGGCCCGGGTCAGCACCAGGCCGAGCACCCCGGCGGCGACACAAACCAGCCCGAAGACAGCACCAACCCCCCGGGCTGCGTGGCCGTGGAGGTCCTCGCCGCGCCGGGTACGTGGGAGTCCCGCGCGGATGATGATTCGATGAACCCGTCGGCGAACCCGAACTCTCTGCTGCTGGAGGTGACGAACCCGCTGAAGCAGCAGTTCGATCCGTCGCAGGTGAAGGTGTGGACTCTGCCGTACACCGCCCAGTTCCGCAACATTAATGCGCAGCACGAGATGTCCTATGACGATTCTCGCCAGGAGGGCTACTCCAAGCTGGCCGCGGAGCTTACCCAGACTCACGAGGCGTGCCCGGGTACGAAGTTCATCATCGTGGGCTTCAGTCAGGGTGCGGTGATTGGCGGCGATATGGCGTCCGACATCGGCAATGATCGCGGCCCTGTTCCTGCGGATACCATCGCGGGCGTGGCTCTGATCGCCGATGGCCGCATGGAAGCCGGCCGCGGAACTCTGGTGGGCGATACCTCGATCGGTGGCACGGGCGCGGAGATCGCGCTACAGGCGGTCGGCCCGCTGATCCAGGGCATCGTCCCCGGCGCCTCGATGCGCGGCCCTCGCCCCGATGGCTTCAACCAGCTGAACGACCGCGTCTTCAACCTCTGCGCAAAGGAGGACCTGGTCTGCGACGCCCCCGTCGGCATCGGCAACGCCATCGGCCGCGCGCAGGACCTCATCGCCGCGAACGCGGTCCACGCGCAGTACGCCACGAACGGCACCGTGGTGCCGGGCCAGACCGCGCCGCAGTGGATCGTGGGCTGGGCGGGCGACCTGATCCGCGAGCGCCTCTAGCGCTCCTCGCTCCCCGTCCCTTTCCCCCGACGCCGACGCCCACGCCGCGCACCCCCGACGTCCGCACGCGAAGTACATGGGCGGGGGCGTCGTCCTTATTTCATTACCGAAAATAGGGGGTTGTTGCGTGTAAACCGCGCGGCAACCCTCTTTGTGTGTTTCACTAGATAAAAGTTAATGGATCCCGCCGGGCATTCCATTGAAATTAGTTCCATCGCATAATTATTCTCAGCAATACGACCGCAAGGGAGACCCACGTGGATATTTCAGCAGCAATGCAGCAATTCTATGATGACGAGGGAAAAATCAATATCCCGGACCAGCTGACGCTCTCGGGAATGAGCGAGATGCTCTACACCATGGCGCAGATGGAAGGCACCACGGACAGCGTGCTGATTCGCTACCACGACTACACCGCCTCCCGCGAGGGCGACGTCAAGGAGATCACGCGCGCGGAGGTGAACACGCGCATCAAGGCGGTGTGCGTGCGCCTGCAGCAGGTGGCGAACAAGGGCGACCGTGTGGCCATTTTGATGAACAACTCCCCGGAGTACATGTACGCCTTCCTGGGTGCGATGTACGCGAAGCTGGTGCCGGTGCCGCTGTATGACCCGAATGAGCCGGGGCACAGTGGGCACCTGTCGGCGGTGCTGGGGTCCTCCGAGCCGAAGGTGGTGCTGACGAACAAGGTGTCCGCGGCGGCGGTGCGTCAACACTTTTCTTCCGTGCCGGCGGCGGAGCGTCCGCGTGTGCTGACGGTGGATGCGCTGCCGGACAGCCTGGCCGAAGAATGGGTGAACCCCATGATGGCGATTATGGCGGATCCGTCGCTGGCGCCGTCCTCCTCGGATGAGGCGTTCCTGCAGTACACCTCCGGCTCTACCCGCACGCCGGCCGGTGTGATTCTGACGCACAAGTCCATCGTCACGAACGTGCTGCAGATCTTCCAAGCCGCACAGCTGAAGACTCCGCTGCGCTTGTCCACGTGGTTGCCGATGCACCACGACATGGGCCTGATCCTGGCGGCGTTCGTGATCATCCTGGGCATTCCTTTCGATCTGATGAGCCCCCGGGACTTCATCCAGGATCCGGCCCGCTGGCTGAAGCAGATCAACCGCCGTGAGGACGAGGAGAACGTCTACACGGTGGTTCCTAACTTCGCGATGGAGCTGGCCGTGCGCTACGCGGACCCGGAGAAGGTGCAGGGCCTGGAAGGGCTGGACCTGTCCCGTGTGGATGGCATCATCAATGGCTCGGAGCCGGTGCACAACTCCTCGGTGCAGAAGTTCCTGGATGTGTTCGGCAAGTACGGCCTGGAGCGCGCGGCGGTACGTCCGTCCTATGGTCTGGCGGAGGCAACCCTGCTGGTGACCACGCCGACCACCGACGAGCGTCCGCTGGCGAAGTGGTTTGACCGCGAGCAGCTGTCCGCCGGTGTGGCTCAGGAGCGCGAGGAGGGTGACGCGGCTGCAATGCCGCTCATGTCCCTGGGTCAGGTGTGTGCACCGCAGGTGATGTGCATCGTGGATCCGGAGACCGGCAAGGAAGTGGCCGACGGAACCGTGGGTGAGATCTGGGTGCACGGCGAGAACATGGCCGCCGGATACCTGGGCCGCGAGGAGGAGACGAAGGAGACGTTCCACAACACCCTGGCGCTGGCGGATCGTTTGGAGGAAGGCTCCCGGTCCGAGGGCGCTGCCGAGGACATGTGGATGCGCACCGGCGACCTGGCTGTGATTGTGGACGATCACTTGTTCATCACGGGTCGCCTGAAGGACCTGATTATTGTGGCTGGCCGCAACCACTACCCGCAGGATATTGAGGCCACCGCGGACGAGTCCACGGAGCAGACCGCTCCTGCGGTGATCGCGGCCTTTGCTGTCTCCGAGGGTGACATCGAGGGCTTGGTGATTATCGCCGAGCGCGATCCAGAGGCGGATGCTGCCAACGACGCCGAAGCTGTGGAGGCTATTCGAGCTGCCGTGACGAAGACGCACGGTGTGCAGCCGGAGGACGTGAAGATCGTGGATCCGGGCAAGCTGCCGCGCTCCTCGGCCAACAAGATCGCACGCCGGGTGGCGGCGAAGGCGTACGCTGACGGAAATATTTAGCTCCGCGCCAGCGTTATAACGGGTTGTGATGGTGTGAGTGTGCGCAGGCGTGGGTGCTGTGATTGTGGCACCCTAGCCTGTAGCATGAACACCCGTAACATTATTCACATGTGTCACATGGTCATCGTCCTTTTGAACGATGACCTTTTCCCGTGGCTACACAGCGACAGGACTGGCAGAGGCAGGCCTGCACCGAGGTCTTTACCGAAAGGAACCACGTGACCGACAACCACAACGGACAGTTGCACAGCGACCAGCCAGGCGGTGACCAGCCGCAGGCGGAGCAGCACGCAGCACAGCCAGGCGGCGACCAGCCAGGCACTGACCAGCCGTCAGTGCCGCTGCCCTCCACCTCGGCTCAGGTCCGCACCGTGGAGGAGATGCGCCAGTGGCTGCGCGAGTGGGTGGCCGGCACCGCCGGCCTGTCCATGGCGGAGATCACCGATGACCGCTCCATGGAGGAGTTCGGCCTGTCCTCTCGCGACGTTGTGGTCCTCTCGGGCGACTTGGAACGCCTGACCGGCGATTCCCTGGACGCCACCGTGGCCTACGAGTTCAACACCATCGCCGCCCTGGCGGATTACCTCATCAATGGCCGTGCCACCGGCACGCATGCCGGCCAGTCCAACAACTCCTATTCCGCCGACGGCACAGCCCACTCCGGCCAGGCCCTCGCGCCGGAGGATCGCGACATCGCCATCGTCGGCATGTCCGGCCGCTATCCCGGCGCGGACAACGCCCAGGAGATGTGGGACATGCTCAGCGGCTACCGCGATGGAATCTCCGAGCCCCCGGCTGGCCGCTGGACGGAGTACGCCGGCGACGAGTCGATGACCCGCCGCATGGCGGAAGCCACCCTCACCGGAGGTTACCTGGAGGACATCGCCTCCTTCGACGCGGAGTTCTTCGGCCTGTCCCCCCTGGAGGCCACCAACATGGACCCCCAGCAGCGCATCATGCTGGAGCTCGCCTGGGAGGCCCTGGAGGATGCCTCCATTCCTGCGAACACCCTGCGCGGGGACAACGTGGGTGTGTTCATGGGAACCACCAATAATGACTACGCGAACCTGATTTCCGCGGATCCCCAGGAGGCGCACCCCTATGCGCTGACGGGTAATTCCACGGCCGTGATCGCCAACCGCATCTCCTATGCCTTCGATTTCCGCGGGCCGTCCGTGGCTCTGGACACGGCCTGCTCCTCGTCCTTGGTGGCGATTCACCAGGCCGTGCGCGCGTTGCGCGATGGGGATGCCACCGTGGCCCTGGCCGGTGGTGTGAACATCTTGGCCAGCCCGTTTGCCACCGTGGCCTTCTCCGAGCTGGGCGTGCTGAGCCCCACCGGCAAGATCCACGCCTTCTCCGAGGATGCCGACGGCATCGTCCGCTCCGACGGCGCCGGCGTGGTGGTGCTCAAGCGCCTGTCCGATGCGCGCCGGGATGGTGACTCGATCCTTGCTGTGATCAAGGGCTCGGCCGTGAACTCCGATGGCCGCTCCAACGGGTTGACCGCCCCGAACCCGGATGCGCAGGTCGATGTGTTGCGCGCCGCGTATGCCGACGCCGGCATCTCGCCCGACAGCGTGGATTACGTGGAAGCCCACGGTACGGGCACGATTCTGGGTGATCCCATCGAAGCCACTGCTCTGGGCACGGTACTGGGCGCGGGCCGCAGCGCAGCACAGCCGCTGCTGCTCGGTTCCGCGAAGACGAACTTCGGCCACACGGAAGCTGCCGCAGGTGTGGCCGGTGTGATGAAGGTGGTCATGGGTATGCAGGACGGCAGCATCCCGCCCACCCTGAACTTCGCGGGCCCGAACCCATACATCGACTTCGACCGGGAGCACCTGGAGGTTGTGGAGGACTCCCGCGAGTGGCCGGAGTACTCCGGCCGCGCCGTGGCGGGTGTGTCTGGCTTCGGCTTCGGTGGAACGAACGCGCACGTGGTGATCGCGGCCTACGACCCCGAGCGGGACGCCCCACGAGACGCAGACGCCTCGGGTGCACAGACTGGCGCACAGTCCGGCGAGCCGGGCGCACAACAGGACCGCCGCGTCCTCACCCAACCACCGTACGTTCTCCCGGTATCGGGATTGCTGCCATCTCGGCGTCGGGTGGCAGCGGACACCCTGGCCACCTGGCTGGAGCACAACGAATCGGTGGAGCTCGGCGACGTTGCTCGCGCCCTGGCCGGGCGCAACCACGGACGCTCCCGCGGCGCGGTCATCGCCGAAGACCGGGAGGCCGCCATCGCAGGCCTGCAGCGCATCGCAGCCGGGAAGTCCGGCGCGCAGGTCAAGACCCAGGACGCGCCAAGCACCACGGGAGCGGTGTGGGTGTACTCCGGCTTCGGCTCCCAGCACCGAAAGATGGGCAAAGAGCTGTTCGAACTCTCCCCATCCTTCGCCGCCACCCTGCGGGACATCGACGAGGTAGTGCAGCGCGAATCCGGCTTCTCCATCGTGGAGATGATCCTGGACGACGAGCAGAACTTCGACACCACCACCGCGCAAGTGGGCATCACCTGCATCCAGATTGCGCTGACGGACCTGCTGCGCCACGTGGGTGCGAGCCCGGCGGCCGTGGTGGGCCAGTCCATGGGCGAGATCGCCGCGGCCTACGCGGTGGGCGGCCTGTCCAAGGAGGACGCGCTAACCGTGGCCTGCCACCGCTCCCGCCTGATGGGCGAGGGCGAATCCCTGCTCACCGAGGATAAGCAGGGCGCGATGGCCGTGGTGGAGTTCGGCGTGGAGGAGCTGGCAACCTTCACTGCCGAGCACCCCGAGTTCGAGCAGGTGGAGCCGGCCGTGTACGCGGCACCGGGCATGACCACCGTGGGTGGCCCTGCCGAGCCCGTGAAGAAGCTGGTGGAATACCTGGAGGGCGAGGGCAAGTTCGCTCGCCTGCTGAACGTCAAGGGTGCCGGCCACACGTCCATGCTGGATCCGATCCTGGGCGAGCTGCACTTTGAGATCTCGGATATCCAGGCCCGCCCGATCCACACGCCGCTGTACTCCACCGTGGACCGCGGCACCGTCTACCGACCGGGCGAGAGCGTGCACACCGCCGACTACTTCGTGCGCTGCACCCGCCAACCCGTGTGGTTCGCCGATGCCACTGGCCAGCAGTTCGACGACGGCTACCGCACCTTCGTGGAAATCGCCCCGAATCCAGTGGCTCTGATGCCGCTGATGAACAACGCCTTCGCCCACGAGGCGGGGGACTCCAAGCTGCTGTTTGCCCTGAAGCGCAAGGAGCCCGCCGCGCGGACTGTCACCGAGCTGCTGGGCGAGCTGTACGTCCAGGGTGCGGACCTGGATCTGAAGGCTCTGGTGGGCCCGGACGCCGGCACCGGCCGCATCGCCGCCGTGCCCGGAGTGAAGTGGAACCTGCAGCGCTACTGGACCAACGCACGCCCTGCCGGCGGAGCCCTGACCGGCCTGCCGGGACGCCGCGTGAACCTGCCGAACGGCCAGATTGTCTTTTCCACCGACGCCGCCGAGGTCCCCTCCCTGGACACCCTGGCATCCAGCATCGGCTCGCAGCTGGCGAAGGAAGATCCGGAGATCGGAAGCGTCAAGTTGATCCTGATGGACCTGCAGGAGCACGTGCTGCCGTCCTCGGGTGAGCTGACCACCGTGGTGGATCGTACGCTGGGCGGCTGGTCCCTGCGCACCTACGACGCTTCTCTGTCCACCATGCCGCTGATCGGGGAGCGGTTCCTCTCCACGCTGTACCCTATGCCGGACTGCCGTGGGGGTTCCGGTGACGAGGCGGGAGACCAGATCCCTGTGGTGCCTGTGGCGGGTGATTCCTCCGGCGCGAGCGCAGGTGCTTCTGCAGGTAACGCCGCGCCAGAAGGCCGTGGGAACGAGGGAGTTTCCGCTGGTCAGGTGGGGCGGGGAGACGTGAGGTCGGCGTCGAATTCAATAAAGAATAACAACAAGCTACCCGAGGTAGACCCGGACGCCGATCGCTGGTCGCCCGAGTCCGGCGTGAGCGTAGCCGCGCGCCTGCGGGAGATCGTGTCCGAGTCCATGGGCTACGACGTGGAGGACCTGCCCGGCGAGCTGCCGCTGATTGATCTGGGCCTGGATTCCCTGATGGGCATGCGGATTAAGAACCGCGTGGAATACGAGTTCGATATTCCATCGCTGCAGGTGCAGACGCTGCGCGACGGGTCCGTGGATGACGTCATCGCGATGGTGGAGCAGATGGTGGCGGATCGTCATGGGCTGGGCGAGGCGGTGCTGACTGGCGAAGGTGCTGGTGTTGAGGGCTCGGCCGACGCCGAGTCCACCTCCGACTACACCGTGAAGGCCGGAGGCGTGGCACCCCGAGACGCATCCGAGCGCCTGGTGTTCGCCACGTGGGCCAAGATCACCGGCGCGGCCGCAGCGGGCGTGACCAGCGAACTTCCCGCCATCAGCGAGGAGCAGGCCAAGGCCATCGCCGAGCGTTTGAGCGAGCGCTCCCACGCGGAGATCACCGCCGAGGACGTGCTGCACGCCAAGACCATGGAATCGTTGAGCACCGTGGTGCGCCAATCCCTGGAGACCGAGGTGGAGGGCAACATCCGTGTGCTGCGCGCACGCCCGGACACCGAGGAAGGCGCTGCGGTGCCGGCGGTGTTCCTGTTCCACCCAGCCGGCGGCTCGGCCAGCGTGTACCAGCCGTTGACGCGCCGGCTTCCCGAGAACACCCCGGTGTACGGCGTGGAGCGCCTGGAAGGCGACTTGAGCGACCGCGTGGCGGCGTACTTGGATGAAATTGTGGAGCTTTCCGCTGGCCAGCCCGTGATTCTGGGTGGCTGGAGCTTCGGTGGCGCGCTGGCCTACGAGGCCGCGCAGCAGCTGCAGCAGCGCGCGGAGGAAGGGCTGCCATCTGCAAGCGTTGCCCGCATCATCCTGCTGGATACCGTCCAGCCGCGGAACCCCGCGCCGGATACGAAGGAGGAGATGCACGCCCGCTGGGACCGCTACGCCGCCTTCGCACAGAAGACCTATGGCCTGCCGCTGGAGATTCCTCACGACTTGCTGGAATCCCAGGGCGAGGGCGTGATGCTGGCCATGTTCCAGCAGTTCCTGGACTCCCCGGAGGCGCACGGCCTGGGGCTGCCCGCCGGTGTTCTGGAGCATCAGCGTGCCAGCTTCGTGGATAACCGGGTGCTGGATTCTCTGGACTTCCAGGCGTGGGCGTCTGTGGACGTGCCGGTGACCCTGTTCCGTGCGGAGCGGATGCACGACGGCGCGCTGGAACTGGAGCCTGCCCTGCACGACATTGCGGAGGATGGCAACTGGGGCCAGATCGTGAAGGACCTGGAGATCATCCATCTGCACGGCGACCACCTGGCCGTGGTGGATGAACCGGAGATCTCCACGGTGGGCGCTGTAATGTCCCAGTACATTGCATCGCTTGTACAGTAGAGTGCGGATGTCTTTCATGCAGCGAGCGCCCGCCGCGAGCACTAGTAGTGGGCACTAGCAGCGAGCACGAGCAACAGGCCAATAGCGAGTATCAATAAGAAGGAACCACGTGACTGAGCACCAGCAGAACACAACTGCAGCAAAGCTGGAGGAGCTTCACTCTCGCTTGGAGAAATCCTTGGATCCCGGCAGCGAATCCGCCAAGGCCAAGCGCGATGCCGCGGGCTTGAGTACCCCACGCCAGCGCATCGACGCTCTCCTGGACGAAGGCTCCTTCAGCGAAATCGGTGCGCTGGGCCGGACCCCGGGGGACCCGGACGCCCCCTACGGTGACGGTGTGGTGACCGGCTACGGCCGCATTCACGGCCGGCCGGTGGCGATCTACGCTCACGATAAGACGGTCTACGGTGGTTCCGTGGGCGAGACCTTCGGTAAGAAGGTTGTGGAGGTCATGGACATGGCCTTGCGCATCGGATGCCCGATCATCGGTATCAACGATTCCGGTGGTGCGCGTATCCAGGATGCGGTGATGTCCCTGGCGATGTATTCGGAGATTGCTCGGCGCCAGATGCCGATGTCCGGCCAGTCTCCGCAGATCTCTATTCTGTTGGGCCCGTCCGCCGGTGGCGCGGTGTATGCTCCCGTGACCACGGACTTTGTGGTGGCTGTGGATAAGCGCACCCAGATGTTTGTGACCGGCCCTGCCGTGATTGAGTCCGTGACCGGCGAGAAGGTCTCCATGGAGGAGCTGGGTGGCGCCCGCCAGCAGGCACGCAACGGAAATGTGTCCTATGTGGCCCCGTCGGAGGAGGAGGCCTTCAATTACGTGAAGGACTTGATTGACTTCCTGCCGTCCTCGGCGTGGGATAGCACCCCGGAGTTCTGGGCGCCCTCGGACGAGCTGACGGAGCGGGACGTGGAGCTCAACAGCATCATCCCGGACGACCCCAATGCGGGCTACGACATGATGGACGTGCTCACCCGCATCTTCGACGACGAGAACATCCTGGAGGTCCAGGACGATTACGGCCAGAACGTCATCACCGCCTTTGCCCGCATCGACGGCCGTTCCGTGGGGGTGGTGGCCAACCAGCCGATGGAGATCGCCGGATGCTTGGACGCGGACGCGGCCGATAAGGCGGCGCGTTTTATCCGTATTTGCGACGCCTACAACATCCCATTGGTCTGGGTGGTCGATACGCCGGGGTACCTGCCTGGTGTGGAGCAGGAGAAGCAGGGATTGATTCACCGCGGTGCGAAGCTGGGCTTTGCCACCGTGGAGGCCAACGTGCCCAAGGTGACGGTGGTAGTGCGCAAGGCCTTCGGCGGTGGCTATGCGGTGATGGGCTCCAAGAACATGGGGGCGGATATTAACTTCGCGTGGCCCACGGCGCAGATCGCGGTGATGGGCGCGGAGGCTGCTGTGGTGATGATGCAGGGCAAGCAGTTGGCGCAGATGCCGGAGGAGCAGCGTCCTGCGGCGAAGAAGATGTTCATGGACTTCTACAATGCCAACATGACCAGCCCGTATGTGGCTGCGGAGCGCGGTTACCTGGACGGGGTGATCGCGCCAGAGGAGACGCGTCTGCGTCTGCGTCAGGCTTTGCGCCAGCTGCGTCATAAGCAGACGGTGGAGACGCCGAAGAAGCACAACATCCTGCCGATGTAGCGGTCGCTGCCAGGACCGGCGCCAGAGTTGTTATAGAAACAGACTGTAATTTTTCGGCTCGCGAGATCGTTTACAATACTTACATTGTCCTGAGATTTCTTAAGGTTTCCCGTTTTTCGGGTAACCTTAATTCTCGTTAAGAAGAGAGCAAGAAGAGAGCTAGAGGAGAGGCACAAATTGGCTTTTATTCCCCAGAAGACCCTAAATAAGCTCAAGTGGAATGCCGAATACCAGTGGGCGAACGTCTATGGCACGGTGACGGGCATTGGTACTGTTCTGAAATCTGGACTCATTGTTCAGGGTGGCGGCCTGAAGCAGAAGCGGGCCCTGGTGGAGGGCGTGTATCGCTGGGGATTCACCGCGGCGCGTCAGTTGTACTACGCGGCGTCGGCAGCTCCGGATCGCGTGGCGGTCATCGACGATATCGGAACCCGCACCTACGCAGAGTTGCTCGCTGATTCCGAGGCTCTGGGTCGCGCGTTGAAGGCGAAGGGCTACGGCACCGGCTCCCGCATTGGTGTGATGGCCCGCAACTCCCGCGTGATGATTAACCTCCTGGCGGCGAAAGGCTTCATCGGCGCGGACATCTACCTGCTGAATGTGGCCAGCTCCCCGGCGCAGCTGGAGGCGTCCATCGACGAGCACAACATTGAGGTTCTGTTCCTGGATGAGGAGTTCGCCGAGCACCTCCCAGCCGATTACGACCGCTGTGAGATCTTCACTGCCTACGCTGAGGATCTGCACAACCCGAAGGTGCCGAACCCCAACCGCATTACCTTCCAGCAGCTGATCGACCAGGCTCCCAGCGAGGCACAGGAGCCTCTGCCGAAGCGCCCGGTGAAGGGAAACATCATCATCATGTCCTCCGGCACCTCCGGTACCCCGAAGGGCGTGCGCCACCGCGAGCCGCTGTGGCCGGTTCCTCTGGTGTCCATCATCACCCAGATCCCATGGCGTGCGCATATGATGGTGCAGATGTCCGCATCCATGTTCCACTCCTGGGGCTGGGCGTGCGTGAACCTGCTGCTGGGCCACCGTTCCACGGTGATTCTGCGCCGCGTGTTTGATCCTCAGCAGGCGATGGAGGACATGGACAAATACAAGGCCGAGGCCCTGATTACCAGCCCGATCTTCTCCAAGGAGCAGCTGCGTGTGGCCCAGCAGGGTGACTACGCGGTGGACCAGGTGGAGTTCGTGGTCTCCTCCGGTAACGCGATGAACGAGGATCTGCTGCGCGGCCTGCAGAAGACCTTCGGCCCCGTGGTGTGTAACTTCTACGGCTCCACGGAGAACTCCGTGGTGTCCATCGCGAGCCCTCAGCAGCTGCTGGAGAATCCGGCTACTGCGGGCACCGTGGCCAATGGTGTGCGCGTGAAGGTCCTGGATGACGAGGGCAACCCATTGCCACCGAACCAGCCGGGCCGCGTGTACGCCCGAGGCATCATGACCATGCGCGCCTACACGAACTCGCGCGACACGATGACGGAGCAGCACGGCCTGCTGGAGATCGGCGACCGCGGCTACCTGGACGAGAACGGTCAGCTGTTCATCCTGGGCCGCGCGGATGACATGATCATCGTGGGCGGCGAGAACGTCTACCCGCGCTCCCTGGAGGAGATCCTGGTGACGATGCCGGGCATCCGTGACCTGTTCATCAAGGGCGTGAAGGATAGCGATACCTTCGCCCGTCTCGCCGCGTGGGTGGTCCCCGAGGATTCCGACGCCGGGCGCGCGTTGACCCTGGAGTCCATCCAGCAGTGGGCCCGTGAGCACTTGGCGGAGCACTCCGTGCCCCGTGATGTGACGTTCATGGATGAGTTGCCACGCAACCCAACGGGCAAGGTTATGCCGCGTATGCTCCCAGGTGCGGATCAGTTGGTTTAAAGTAGAGGCGTGCTACTTTCAGATCGCGACCTCCGAGCCTCCCTGTCCAGCGGCGACCTTGTCATCGAGCCCTATGACGAGTCCATGGTGCAGCCGTCCAGCATTGACGTGCGTTTGGACGGTCTGTTCCGGGTGTTCAACAACTCGAAGTACACCCACATCGACCCGAAGCTGCCGCAGGAGGAGCTGACCACCCTGGTGGAGGTGCCGGAGGATGAGGCGTTCATCCTGCACCCCGGCGAGTTTGTGCTGGGCGCCACGCTGGAGACGTTCAGCATCCCCGCGCATCTGGCCGGTCGGCTGGAGGGAAAGTCCTCCCTGGGGCGCTTGGGGTTGCTGACGCACTCCACGGCCGGGTTCATTGATCCCGGCTTCCGCGGCCACATCACCCTGGAGCTCTCTAACACCGCGAACCTTCCCATCGCGCTGTACCCCGGCATGAAGGTGGGCCAGCTGGCGCTGTTCAAGATGACCAGCCCCGCGGAATCCCCGTACGGCAGCGGCAGCCTGGGCTCGAAGTACCAGGGCCAGCGCGGGCCCACTCCTTCGAAGGCCTATCTCAACTTCCGGTAGCGCTCCGCGCGGTACGCTGCGCGCGGAGCGTACTCCGGTATCAGTGCGCAGCAAGCTTTCGCCCCGGTGACACCTCCCCGTCACCGGGGCGTTACCTTATGCCCGTAGCATTCTGTTCTATGCGCATGACTGTGTTTGGAATGGGATACCTGGGTGCCACGCACGCGGCCTGCATGGCCGAGCTGGGGCACGACGTACTGGGCGTGGACGTGGACCCGTCCAAGATCCACGCGTTAAGCCAGGGGCAGGTGCCTTTCTTCGAGCCGGGCTTAAGCGAGCTACTGGTGAGCAACATCGAGGCCGGCCGGCTGCGCTTCACCACCGACTACACCCAGGCCGCGGACTTCGCTACCGTGCACTTCATCGCGGTTGGAACCCCACAGCAGAAGCACTCCTACGCAGCCGATACATCCTATGTGCTGAGCGTGATCGACGAGCTGGTGCCCGCGCTGTCCGGCCACCACACTGTGTTGGGGAAGTCGACTGTTCCGGTGGGGACGGCGTCGGATATCACGATTCGGGCGCGCGACCTGGCCGAGCAGGCGGGGCGCGGCGCCAGCGTGGACGTGGCGTGGAATCCCGAGTTTCTGCGGGAGGGGCGCGCGGTGCGGGACACGCTGCATCCGGATCGGATTGTGCTGGGCGTGGGCGGTGAGACGGAGACGGCCGCGGAGACGAACTCGGCAACACCCACCGCGGACCTCGTGCGGGAGATCTACGCGCGGCCGATCGAGGAGGGCTCGCCGCTGCTGGTGATGGACCTCAGCACCGCCGAGCTGGTCAAGACCAGCGCGAATGCGTTCCTCGCCACCAAAATCAGCTTCATCAACGCGGTGGCGGACGTGTGCGAGCTTGCTGGCGCGGACGTCACCCAGCTCGCCACCGCCCTGGGCCTGGACGCGCGCATCGGCCCGAAGTTCCTGAACGCCGGCCTGGGCTTCGGTGGCGGCTGCCTGCCGAAGGACATCCGCGCGTTCATGGCGCGCGCGGGTGAGCTCGGCGCCGACCAGACCCTGACCTTTCTGCGCGAGGTGGAGGCGATCAACATCCGCCGCCGGGACAAAACCGTTGATATTATCCGACGCCGACTCGGCGGATCCTTAATCGCTCACCGCATCACGGTGCTGGGTGCTGCCTTCAAGCCGAACTCCGATGACGTGCGCGATTCCCCCGCGCTGAACGTTGCCGGGCAGCTGTCCCTGGGTGGTGCGGCCGTGACGGTGTACGACCCGCAGGCGATGGAGACCGCCCGTGCCGCGTTCCCCACACTGCACTACGCGGACAGTGCGGAGACCGCGCTGGAGGGGGCGGAGATTGTGCTGGTGGCGACGGAGTGGGACGAGTTCCGGCAGCTCGACCCCGTGGACGTGGCGCGCCGGGTGGCTGGCGTGGACGTGGGGGAGGGGCCGGGGGCGCGGCGGCCGGTGGTGGTGGATGCCCGTAATTGCCTCGACGCCGAGGCGTGGATACGAGCGGGGTGGGACTACCGCGCGCTGGGGCGTGGACAGACGCTCGCGCCGCGTGAGAGCTAGGTGTGAGGGTGAGGCGCGGGAGCTACCTGCGGCGGCGTGGGAAACGCGGACGGTGGACAGCACCCATCATGGGCACGACCACGCCACGCTTATATGGATTGGCGGTCCGATAGGCAGCCCTGCCTCCGGCGTCGGGGTGCAATGCCTCCTTGACCAGGTCCACCACGCGCGGCGAATACAGCATGGAGAGGTGGCTGGACCAGTCGAAGATGTTGCCCTCGTCCTGCACTCCGATGTTGTAGACCACGGCGCCCTCGCCGGCGACCATGATCTGGTCGCGCCAGGGGGTGGCGATGCCGTCGAACTTGGTGGTGATCATCGTGTACTCCACGCCGGGGACGGTATCGCCATCCTTGTTGAGGTACTCGCCGAACTCGCTGCCCTTCGCCTGATCCGTGGCGGCGCCGCCCAGGATGGCGTGGATCAGCGGATAGGACTTCTTCCCGCGGTCCAGGCTGTGAGCGAGGGTGGACACGCCACTGAGGGTGGTGCCGTGGTGCGCGGGGCCGAGGCCGACGATACGGCGGACGGGGTTGAGCCCGTCTGTGGCTTCCTCGTGGGCGTCCTGTGCAGCGAGCTCAGCGGCGAACTCCGCGGCCACCATCCGGCACTGAGCCACACCCTGCGAGTGGCCCACAAGATCCACCTGCTCCGCACCCGTGCGCTCCAGTACCTCGCGCACAAATGCGATGACCTCTTTGTATGCCTCCCGCAGGAAGTTATTCGCATACACACCCGCGGCCTTGCCCACGAAGGACTGGGGCTCCTTGCCATAGTTCACCGCAAACACGGCATGGCCGGTCTCGATCAGGTGACGAGCCAGGTAGTCAAAGGTGTTGTACGCGTTCAGCCACGTGCCGTGAATCAGGATCACCGGCACCCGACCGTTCAACGGTTCGTCCCACTGGTTCACGCCCTCCGGCAGAGGATTGGGGCGGGCTACACTTTTCAGAAACTTCGGAATAAACGCGTCCATGTGCCAACCCTAACCCATAGCACCTACACACAATTTGGGAATTCGCCGAATTGCCTGTACAGTCTGCTGAGGAAGTTTGAATAACGTTCAAAGTTTCACCGAAGACCGTCGGTCATTGCGGATCCCATCAGTTTCCTGGTGGATGCGCGATTGAAGGTTCATCGCTTGTATACGATGACGGCCCACGCAGGTAACACGAGACGTATCACGAAAGCTTAACGCGGCCACGATGGCCCGCACAGAAGCTAGCATGAGCGCCCTGTTCCCCCTGCGGGTACGGGGCGCCTTGTTGTATGAAGTGTTGCCTTTCATATGATCAACGGTGCATGTACACACGTACACCAAGCACATTTATTGCGCACTTTTATGGAAGGAGGCGAGAGTATGGCAAACCCAAAGAATCAGGCATCCCTGGCTGAGCTGAAGAACCGTTTCGAGGGCACCACGACCACTCTGTTGACTGAGTACCGTGGCCTGTCCGTAGCGGAGACCACTGAGCTGCGCCGCGCACTGGGTGCTGATGTGACCTACTCCGTCGCCAAGAACACCATGATCAAGCTGGCTGCTCAGGAAGCCGGCGTGGAGTACGACGAGGCTCTGCTGACTGGTCCTACCGCCATCGCATTCGTCCACGGCGAAGCCGTTGACGCTGCGAAGGCCATGAAGAACTTCGGCAAAGACCACAAGAACTTCGTGATCAAGGGTGGCTACATGGACGGTAACGCGCTGTCCGCTGAGCAGGTGGAAGCACTTGCTGAGATGGACAACCGCGAGACCACGCTGGCCAAGCTGGCTGGCGCCATGCAGGGTTCCTTGGCAAAGGCTGCTGGACTCTTCAACGCTCCTGCATCTCAGATCGCACGCCTCTCGGCTGCACTGCAGGAAAAGAAGGGCGAGTAGTTCCCACCCACCCAGGCTTCTGGGTGGCACAACATGTACACAAACCTGTGCCCGCTGCATCACTTTAAGTAACAACATCGCAGCAGGCACGAAGAACGAAAGGATGCCATCATGGCTAAGTTCACCAACGATGAGCTCATCGAAGCTTTCAAGGAAATGACCCTCATCGAGCTGTCCGAGTTCGTGAAGCTGTTCGAGGACACCTTCGACGTAACCGCTGCTGCTCCAGTTGCAGTTGCAGCTGCCGGCGCTGCTGGCGGCGAGGCTGCTGCTGCTGAGGAGAAGGACGAGTTCGACGTTGTTCTGGAAGACGGCGGCGCTAAGAAGATCGGCGTTATTAAGGTCGTTCGCGAGATCGTCTCCGGCCTGGGCCTGAAGGAAGCTAAGGAGCTGGTTGAGTCCGCTCCTAAGGCTATCCTGGAGGGTGCTTCCAAGGACGACGCTGAGGCTGCCAAGACCAAGCTGGAAGAGGCTGGCGCAAAGGTCTCCCTCAAGTAATCTCGTCTCTCGACGGATCCAACCCCACGCACTCGGTGAGTGCGTGGGGTTTCCCTTATGCTCTGCGCTGAAACCTCTTCACGGTGTGTGTGCAAAGGGCTATAGTGGTCGCTATGCGCTCGAAACTGTACCCCATCGCGATCGTCACGCTGATCATCGGCGTGGCTCTGCTCACCGCGGGGTATCTGCTCCCACAAAAAGTCACCGAGGAAAAGCCGCTCCCATTGCAGCTTGCTACGTCTACGCTCACGCTGGAAGACGACGAGGCCAGCGTCGGATCTGCATATCCAGCAACGGGCGGCAAGACCATCAAGGCCCCCGTCATCAAGCAGTATGATATGGCGCTGGGACAGCCGGCGTCTGAGGATTCCGCGGCGGCGAAGGTGGGCGTGAGCGTGGCGCGTGGCGACATCGACGAAGATGAAAAGGCACTGCTGAACGCGCAGATCTGGAGCTTTACCGTGGACCGCTTCACGGGGGAGGTGCGGGGTCAGGCGAAAGTCTCGGATACTCCGGCCACGCCGCCGACGGCCGTGGACAACATGGGGCAGTGGGTGAAGTTCCCGCAGGAAGTGGAGCAGCGGGACTACGAGTACTTCGACGACCAGGTGCGCAAGCCCGTCAAGGCCGCCTACCAGGGCACCGTGACCCACCAAGATCAGGCCGGCAAGGATGTGGAGTTGTACGTCTTCAAGCAGGAGATTCCGGACACGGATGTGTCCTCTCAGTACGACTCCCTGTGGAACACGCAAATGCTGCGCAAGGATGGCAGCGATGAACGGGTGGAGGGGCACCTGACGTACTCCGGGACACGCACCATCACGGTGGAGCCACGCAGCGGCATGATCGTGGCGCTGGACGAGAACCTGAATGCCCGATACCTGGACGATCAGGGCAACAAGCTGGATGACCTGCTGGTTTTCAACGGCCGCACCACGGAGAAAGTGGAGCACGACATGCTTGCGCAGGCGCAAAAACTGGGCGAATTTCGGCACACCTCGTCGTGGGGATTTGGGCTGACGGGTTTGGGTGCTATTGTGACTGCAGCATCGCTGATCGCGCTTGTTGTGTATAGGCGCCGTCCGTAGCGCCGCGCGGGCGTCGGAGGACGGGGCGCGGGAGTTCCCCCGGGCGCCTCGAGGGGCGGCCACATGGGCGTCGGTTTTCTTCCTGCCCAGCCTAGACATGCGGCCATATCTGTAATACAATGTTTCTTTGCGCTGGAATAATTTTCAGGCGCACGGCCGCGATCAGGCACTATGGTGCACATATCACCACTTTAAGGCTTTGTCAGAATGCACACTACGCGATTTGACAAGGTCGTTTAGTCATTCCATCGCTGCGGTGTGTCCTGTCGGTTTATTCCAACTAAATGACCATCACTACTCAGTACACACACCCGATCAGGGGTAGCGCTGCTCCACCATGCGGACCCTTGTGACGTGGTGCTGGAAGGACCCATCTTGGCAGTCTCCCGCCAGACAAGTTCAGTGGCCGGAATCCCTGGAGCATCTCAGCGACACTCGTTCGCGAAGATTGATTCTCCCATCGAGGTTCCAGGCCTTCTTGACCTCCAACGAGAGTCCTTCGCTTGGCTCGTTGGCACCCCTGAGTGGCGTGCCCGTGCACAAGCCGAGGCAGGGGAGGGCGTTCGCATCACCAGCGGACTCGAGGACATCCTCGAAGAGCTTTCCCCGATTGAAGATTATTCGGAGAACATGTCCCTGACCCTCTCCGAACCACGCTTCGATGAGGCAAAGTCCACCATCGACGAAGCGAAGGAAAAGGACATTAACTACGCGGCACCACTGTACGTGACCGCGGAGTTTACCAACGCGATGTCTGGTGAAATTAAGTCCCAGACCGTGTTCATCGGCGATTTCCCGATCATGACGGAAAACGGCACCTTCATCATCAACGGCACCGAGCGTGTTGTTGTGTCCCAGCTGGTGCGTTCCCCCGGCGTGTACTTTGACGCGTCCATCGACGCGACCACGGAGCGTCCCCTGCACGCCGTGAAGGTGATCCCTTCCCGTGGTGCATGGCTGGAGTTCGACGTGGACAAGCGCGATACCGTCGGCGTGCGCATCGACCGCAAGCGTCGCCAGCCCGTGACTGTTCTGCTGAAGGCCCTGGGCCTCAGCACCCAGGAGATCACGGACCGCTTCGGCTTCTCCGAGATCATGATGTCCACCCTGGAAAAGGACGGTGTGGCCAACACCGACGAGGCACTGCTGGAGATCTACCGCAAGCAGCGCCCAGGCGAGTCCCCCACGCGCGACTCCGCACAGGCTTTGCTGGAGAACTCCTTCTTCAAGGACAAGCGCTACGACCTGGCGAAGGTGGGTCGTTACAAGGTCAACCGCAAGCTGGGTCTGGGTGGCGACCACGAGGGCAACATGACCCTCACGGAAGAGGACATCCTCACCACCATCGAGTACCTGGTGCGCCTGCACGCGGGTGAGAAGACCATGACCTCCCCAGAGGGCGTGGAGATCCCTATCGGCGTGGATGACATCGACCACTTCGGTAACCGCCGCCTGCGCACCGTGGGTGAGCTGATTCAGAACCAGGTGCGTGTGGGTCTGTCCCGCATGGAGCGCGTGGTGCGCGAGCGCATGACCACGCAGGACGCGGAGTCCATCACTCCAACGTCCCTGATTAACGTGCGCCCTGTGTCCGCCGCGATCCGTGAGTTCTTCGGTACCTCGCAGCTGTCCCAGTTCATGGACCAGAACAACTCCCTGTCTGGCCTGACGCACAAGCGCCGCCTGTCCGCACTGGGCCCGGGTGGTCTGTCCCGTGAGCGCGCTGGCCTGGAGGTCCGTGACGTTCACCCATCTCACTACGGCCGCATGTGCCCGATTGAGACTCCTGAGGGTCCGAACATTGGTCTGATCGGTTCCCTGTCTTCCTACGCTCGCGTGAATAGCTTCGGCTTCATCGAGACGCCGTACCGTCGCGTGGTGGATGGCAAGATCACCGACGAGGTGGAGTACTTCACCGCGGATGAGGAGGATCGCCACGTCATTGCCCAGGCGAATACTCCGTTCGACGCGGATCACAAGTTCACCGAAGACCGTATTGAGGTCCGTCTGCGCGGCGGCGACGTGGAGGTCGTTCCGGCAGATCAGGTTGATTACATGGACGTGTCGCCGCGTCAGATGGTTTCCGTGGCGACTGCGATGATTCCGTTCCTGGAACATGACGACGCCAACCGTGCGTTGATGGGAGCGAACATGCAGCGTCAGGCTGTGCCACTGATGCGCTCCGAGGCTCCGTACGTGGGTACCGGTATGGAGTTGCGTGCGGCCTACGATGCCGGTGACATGATCATCGCTCCGAAGGCCGGTGTGGTGGAGTACGTGTCCGCTGATTACATCACCGTCATGGATGACGATGGTGTGCGTGACACGTTCATGCTGCGCAAGTTCGAGCGTACGAACCAGGGCACCAGCTACAACCAGAAGCCTCTGGTTGACGAGGGTGACCGCGTGGAGGCCGGCCAGGTTCTGGCTGACGGCCCGGGCACGGACAACGGTGAGATGGCACTGGGTAAGAACCTGCTGGTTGCCTTCATGCCGTGGGAAGGCCACAACTACGAGGACGCGATCATCCTGAACCAGCGCATGGTGGAGGAGGACGTTCTGACGTCCATCCACATCGAGGAGCACGAGATTGATGCTCGTGACACCAAGCTGGGACCGGAGGAGATCACCCGCGACATTCCTAACGTGGGTGAGGACGTTCTGAAGGACCTGGATGAACGCGGTATTGTCCGCATCGGTGCGGATGTTCGCGATGGTGACATCCTGGTTGGTAAGGTCACCCCGAAGGGTGAGACGGAGCTGACCCCTGAGGAGCGCCTGCTGCGCGCCATCTTCGGGGAGAAGGCCCGCGAGGTACGCGATACTTCCATGAAGGTACCGCACGGTGAGACCGGTAAGGTCATCGGCGTGCGCGTGTTCTCCCGTGAGGACGACGACGATCTGGCAGCCGGCGTGAACGAGATGGTTCGCGTGTACGTGGCCCAGAAGCGCAAGATCCAGGACGGCGATAAGCTGGCCGGTCGCCACGGTAACAAGGGTGTGGTGGGCAAGATTCTGCCTGCTGAGGACATGCCATTCCTGCCGGACGGTACTCCGGTGGACATCATCCTGAACACCCACGGTGTGCCTCGCCGTATGAACATCGGCCAGGTGCTGGAAGTGCACTTGGGCTGGTTGGCGAAGGCCGGCTGGAAGGTTGATACGGAGTCCCAGGATCCAAAGATCCAGGCGATGCTGGAGACCCTGCCGGAGCACCTGTACGACGTTCCTGCAGATTCCCTGACGGCTACCCCTGTGTTCGACGGTGCGTCGAACGCGGAGCTGTCCGGTCTGCTGCGTTCCTCCCTGCCGAACCGTGATGGCATTCGCCTGGTGGATGATTTCGGTAAGGCCCAGCTGATTGACGGCCGTTCCGGCGAGCCGTTCCCATACCCGGTGGCTGTGGGCTACATGTACATCCTGAAGCTGCACCACTTGGTGGATGAGAAGATTCACGCTCGTTCCACGGGTCCTTACTCCATGATTACCCAGCAGCCTCTGGGTGGTAAGGCTCAGTTCGGTGGTCAGCGCTTCGGTGAGATGGAGGTGTGGGCTATGCAGGCGTATGGTGCCGCCTACACGCTGCAGGAGCTTCTGACCATCAAGTCCGATGACGTGGTGGGCCGTGTGAAGGTCTATGAAGCCATTGTGAAGGGTGAGAACATCCCTGATCCTGGTATCCCTGAGTCCTTCAAGGTGCTGTTGAAGGAGCTGCAGTCCCTGTGCCTGAACGTTGAGGTTCTGGCCGCGGATGGTACTCCGATGGAGCTGTCTTCCGACGACGACGATGAGCTGGACAGCGCTAACGCTGCCCTGGGCATCAACTTGTCGCGTGATGAGCGTCCGGATGCTGACTTAGAGGTCGGCTAGAGCGCCGCTACAAGCTTTTAGAATTTGACCTTCGTTACATTTTCAAGGCCCTCCGAAGAGGAGGGGAAAGGAAGTTCACGTGCTGGACGTTAACTTCTTCGATGAGCTTCGCATCGGACTCGCTACTGCTGACGATATTCGTCGTTGGTCCCGTGGTGAGGTTAAGAAGCCTGAGACCATTAACTACCGTACTCTCAAGCCTGAGAAGGACGGTCTGTTCTGCGAGCGTATTTTCGGACCTACCCGCGACTGGGAGTGTGCTTGTGGTAAGTACAAGCGTGTCCGCTACAAGGGCATCATCTGTGAGCGCTGTGGTGTAGAGGTCACCAAGTCCAAGGTGCGCCGTGAGCGCATGGGCCACATTGAGCTGGCTGCACCTGTGACTCACATTTGGTACTTCAAGGGTGTTCCTTCCCGCCTGGGTTACCTGCTGGACTTGGCTCCGAAGGACCTGGAGAAGATCATCTACTTCGCTGCCAACATCATCACCTCTGTGGATGAGGAGGGTCGCCACAACGACCTGACCACCTTGGAGGCAGAGATGCTTCTGGAGAAGAAGGAAGTGGAGGCTGACCGCGATGCCGAGCTGGCTGAGCGTGCTCAGACTCTGGAGGAGGATCTGGCTCAGCTGGAGGCCAATGGTGCCAAGGCTGACGCGAAGAAGAAGGTGCAGTCCGCGGCTGACCGCGAGATGCGCCACATCCGTGAGCGTGCGGAGCGTGAGATCGACCGTTTGGACGAGATCTGGAACACGTTCGTGAAGCTGGCTCCGAAGCAGATGATTGTGGATGAGAACATCTACACCGAGCTGCAGGACCGCTATGAGGATTACTTCACCGGCGGCATGGGTGCGGAGGCTATCCAGACCCTGATCCGCGGCTTCGACTTGGAGGCCGAGGCCGAGTCCCTGCGTGAGGTCATCCGCGATGGCAAGGGCCAGAAGAAGCTGCGTGCTCTGAAGCGCCTGAAGGTGGTTGCCGCCTTCCTGCGTTCCGGTAACGACCCTGCGGGCATGGTGCTGGATTGCATCCCTGTGATCCCACCAGAGCTGCGTCCGATGGTTCAGCTGGACGGTGGCCGCTTCGCCACGTCCGACCTGAACGATCTGTACCGCCGCGTGATTAACCGCAACAATCGCCTGAAGCGCATGCTGGATCTGGGTGCGCCTGAGATCATCGTGAACAACGAGAAGCGCATGCTTCAGGAGTCCGTGGACGCCCTGTTCGACAATGGCCGACGCGGCCGTCCAGTCACCGGCCCAGGTAACCGTCCGCTGAAGTCTCTGTCTGACCTGTTGAAGGGTAAGCAGGGCCGCTTCCGCCAGAACCTGCTGGGTAAGCGCGTGGACTACTCCGGTCGTTCCGTGATTATCGTGGGTCCTCAGCTGAAGCTGCACCAGTGTGGTCTGCCGAAGCTGATGGCCCTGGAGCTGTTCAAGCCATTCGTGATGAAGCGTCTGGTGGAGAAGAGCTACGCGCAGAACATCAAGTCCGCTAAGCGCATGGTGGAGCGTCAGCGTTCCGAGGTGTGGGATGTGCTGGAAGAGGCCATCGCCGAGCACCCTGTGATGTTGAACCGTGCACCAACGCTGCACCGTCTGGGTATTCAGGCCTTCGAGCCTGTCCTGGTGGAGGGTAAGGCTATCCAGCTGCACCCTCTGGCCTGTGAGGCCTTCAACGCCGACTTCGATGGTGACCAGATGGCTGTGCACTTGCCACTGAGTGCTGAGGCGCAAGCCGAGGCTCGTATCCTGATGCTGGCCTCCAACAACATTTTGTCTCCTGCGTCCGGTAAGCCTCTGGCTATGCCGCGTCTGGACATGGTGACGGGCCTGTACTTCCTGACGATGCCGAAGGGCCGCGAGGAGTTCGGTGGTCAGGGTGCGTACACCCCTGCCACGGAGGATGCTCCTGCTCAGGGCGTGTACTCCTCCCTGGCTGAGGCCATCATGGCGTTCGACCGTGGTGTGCTGGGCCTGCAGGCTCCCATCAAGGTGCGCATCAGCCACCTGCGTCCGCCTGCGGACATCGAGGCTGAGCTGTTCCCCGATGGCTGGCAGCGTGGCCAGACCTGGTTGGCGGAGACCACCTTGGGTCGCGTGCTGTTCAACGAGCTGCTGCCGTGGAACTACCCGTATGTTGAGGGTGTGATGGCGAAGAAGCCTCAGGCTGCCATCATTAACGACTTGGCTGCGAAGTACCCGATGATTACCGTGGCACAGACCGTGGACAAGTTGAAGGATGCTGGTTTCTACTGGGCTACTCGTTCCGGTGTGACTATCACCATGCATGACGTGCTGGTTCTTCCGAACAAGCGTGAGATCCTGGACTCCTACGAGGCCAAGGCTCGTGTGATTGAGAGGAAGATGGCGCGAGGAAAGATCAACGAGTCCGAGCGCTACCAGTCCCTGGTGGACCTGTGGAAGGAAGCTACGGACTTCGTGGGTCAGTCTGTGGAGGACCTGTACCCGGATGACAACCCAATTCCGATGATCGTGAAGTCCGGTGCTGCCGGTAACATGCGTCAGATTTGGACCCTGGCAGGCATGAAGGGTATGGTCACGAACTCCCTGGGTGACTACATCACCCGTCCGATTAAGACCTCCTTCCGTGAGGGCCTGTCGGTGCTGGAGTACTTCAACAACTCGCACGGTTCCCGTAAGGGTCTGGCGGATACAGCTCTGCGTACCGCGGACTCGGGTTACCTGACTCGCCGTCTGGTGGATGTGGCGCAGGACGTCATCATCCGCGAGGACGATTGTGGCACCAAGCAGGGCGTGGTCATGAACGTGGCCGATGCTGTGCTGGATGCTGAGGGCAACCCCACGGGTCAGTTCACTCGCGCGGACTTCGTGGAGACGTCTGTGGCTGGCCGTTACCTGGCCGCCGACGCCACGAACGCTCAGGGCGACGTGCTGCTTGCTGCCGGTGAGGTGATTAATGATTCTGATATCGACGCCTTTATCGCCGCGGGGGTTGAGACCGTCAAGGTTCGTTCCGTGTTGACCTGTGCTACCGCGACGGGCGTGTGCTCGACGTGCTACGGCAAGTCCATGGCGACGGGCAAGAAGGTGGACATCGGTGAGGCTGTGGGTATTGTGGCCGCGCAGTCCATTGGTGAGCCCGGTACTCAGCTGACGATGCGTACGTTCCACCAGGGTGGTGTTGGTGGCGACATTACGGGTGGTCTGCCTCGTGTGCAGGAGCTGTTTGAGGCTCGTGTGCCGAAGGCGAAGTCCCCGATTGCCTCCGTGGATGGCCGCGTGAAGATTGAGGACGACGATAACTTCTTCACCTTGACCATCGTCCCTGATGATGGTTCCGAAGAGGTTGTGTACGAGAAGCTGTCGAAGCGCCAGGGCTTGGCTACGCTGGCCAACGGTGGTGTGGAGCGTCCGATCCGCGATGGCGATAGCGTCAAGATGGGTCAGCAGTTGCTGAAGGGCTCTGCGGATCCGCATGAGGTTCTTCGTGTGATGGGCCGCCGTGGTGTGCAGCAGCACCTGATTAACGAGGTGCAGAAGGTGTACCGCGATCAGGGTGTGGCTATCCACGATAAGCACATTGAGATCATTGTGCGCCAGATGCTGCGCCGCGTGACGGTGATTGATTCCGGTTCTACGGAGTTCCTGCCTGGTTCGTTGGTGGAGCACGCTGATGCTGTGGCTGCGTCCAAGGAAGCTGTGAAGTCCGGTGGACGTCCGGTGGAGGTCCGTGCGGAGATCATGGGTATCACGAAGGCCTCCCTGGCTACGGAGTCCTGGCTGTCTGCTGCGTCCTTCCAGGAGACCACTCGTGTCCTGACGGATGCTGCGATCAACAAGCGCTCCGATAAGCTGATCGGTCTGAAGGAGAACGTGATCATCGGTAAGCTGATCCCGGCTGGTACGGGTATCGCGCGTTACCGCAACATCACGGTGGAGCCTACCGAGGAGGCGCGCGCTGCAGCGTACTCGCTGCCATCGTCCTTCGGTGATGGCTTCTATGGTGATGACGCCTACGGTGACTTCACCGGAGCTGCAGTTCCGCTGGATGACCTGCAACTCTAAGGGGTCCGCTGCCGTGAGAAAGGCTTAGCTTTCTCCCGGTAGTGTGACTTCATACACGAGCACGCCGTCCCACTGACATGTGGGACGGCGTGCTCGTGTATTTGCGGGGGGGGGGGGGGAGGCGGAGTATTAGACTGACCGGAGATTACTCACTGACGTTGTGGATGAGTGTACGGAAAAAGAGAGTCTCTGCTGTGACCCTACTGACTAAGAAAATAGTGTTATCCGCGGTGATCGCCGTGGAGGTTGTGCTCCTGGCGATGGGCGGGACGGCGCTCGCGACGCGCGACTCCGGCTCGAAGAACGCTGACACGCAGGCTGCGCAGCCTGCAGGCAACGATCCACAGCCGGAGGAGGGTGGCCCTGCTCCCGAGGCTGGGTCCGAGGACCAGCCCACCGAGGATTCCGGATCCAAGCTGGCTGATCTGTACGCCGGTGTGTTGGATAACCCCTCCCAGGTGGACTTCTCTAACGCGGACATGGGCGAGTACGGGGGAATGGGCACCGGGGAGTTGCAGTACGCGCTGCACGACGTGAACGGTGATGGCCAGCCGGAGCTGCTGCTGAAGGACAGCCAGTCCGTGGTGCGTGTGGTGGGTGCGAATGATTCCAAGGACGCTATCGTGCAGTACGATCCCACCTTCTGGTTGGGAAGTGGTCCGAGCGGACGGCGCCGCGCGGCCCTGTCTGTCGAGAGTAGCGGCAGTGGAGTGATCTACACCGAGACCGAAGGCATGTCCGGGGACACCACCTCTACTCCGTATTCCGGCCAGGGCAACAGCCTGGTTCCGAGTGGAGAGAGTTGGAACTACCGCATCGACCAGACCCCTGGGGATCTGGCAGGCCGCGAGGAGCAGATTAACTGGATTTCCGCCGGGGATCGCTCCGCGTTGGACGCTCTGCGCGGTGGTGGCTCCGGTGCGCCGTCCGGTGACGGCCAGCCTGTGCCGCAGGCCCAGCCCGCTCAAGAACAATCCAACGGTTGGGGTCCACCGTCAAATCCGAACAATGAAGTAACCGGAACAATTCGTGAGCTAACTGCCCAGGAAATAGTGGACCTCCAAGGATTGGACGGATTTCCAAACGGAAAGTCAGATGCCAATCGTACGTATGTTGTTTTGATCTTGGATTCGCCAACGGAAATAAATGCATACTCCTGGGGTCCTAAAGATATTAAAACGGGTGTTACAAAGATGATATTCCTCTACAAAGAGAGCCCAAGTAAAGCGGGTAAGCATGTGACCACTCAGTTAAACCCTGATAAAACAACGTGGGCAAGTGACGCTGGTCTGCCTTTAAAGGAGCCCCGAAGTGATCTAACCTTCTAGGATGACCATGCAACCCCACCGACGGACGAGCGAACCATGACAGAGAATCAGAACCCACCCCATCAGCAACCCGCGAACTGGCAATACCAGGGCCCGTATCAGCAGGGCCAGCCCTCCCCGCAGAATCAGCCTGCGCAGAAGGATCAGCGGATCGTCACGATCCTCGCCACCATCGCAGCGGTGCTGGCCGTAGCGCTGCTGGCGGTGGGTGGCCTGCTGCTGTTCACCGGCCAGGACGAGGAGTCCCTACAGGCAGGCACCTTCTCCGAGAAGGCGGACGGTGCTTCCTCGAGCGACGCTTCCGAGGAGCCGAAGGAGAAGGACAAGGGTCGCCCCACTAAGTCCGAGCTCCCAGCCGGTGTGGTGGCAGTCAACGATGCCGCCCGTAATAACGAGCCGGTAGGCAACCTGAACTCCGTGTGGAAGTCCGGCCCCACATCGGTTCCCTTTGCCCAGGCCGTGCGCAACGAATACGTGAAGAAGTGGTCAGAGAAGAAGGACAACTACAACCTGACCATCGATGTGTACAGTCCGGTCATGTACACCACGTACACCATGAACTGCCAGGATAAGGGCAGCTACGTCCACTGCACGGGCGGTAACAACGCGAACGTGTACATCGCCTAACACCCGCCCAGTGCGACCAATGTAGTAAGCTGCCGTGAAGCCCACCTGTCAACCGCGTGGGAACACAACTGGAGGTGGAGGTGAACGTGCGGACGCACCAACAACCCCCGGCCGGCCGGCTCTACACCGCGATGGCCACCCGCTCGGCAGCGCAGGTCATCGCCGCCTATTCCACCAGCTTCAGCCTTGCGACCCGCCTGCTGGATGCACAGACCCGCCAGGACATCCGCAACCTCTACGCGGTGGTCCGCATCGCCGATGAGATCGTCGATGGGGCCGCCGCCACCGGCACCTCGGAGCAAGCACAGACCCAGAAGGCAGCGCTGCTGGACGCCTACGAACAGCAAGTCATGGACGCTCCCGCACACCCCTTCCACACCGACCCGGTGCTGCACGCCTATGCGGACACCGCCCGCCGCTGCCACCTCGAGCCCGAGCACATGCAGGCCTTCTTCGCCAGCATGCGAATGGACATCCGCACCACGGAGCACTCCCCGGAAAGCCTCCAGAGCTATATCTATGGCTCCGCAGAAGTCATCGGGCTGATGTGCCTGGCGATCTTCCTGCGCGGACAACATCGCTGCCCAGCAGAGCTTCGGCAGTTGCGCGCCGGCGCGCAGGCGTTGGGCTCGGCCTTCCAGAAGATCAACTTCTTACGGGACCTCGGCGACGATTACGCGCACCTGGGCCGCCTCTATTTCCCCGCCGCCGCGCAGAGCACCGAGACCACCGCACACAACGGGCACACCCTCACCGACGCCACGAAAACCCACATCGTTGAAGAGATCCGGGGGGAGGTGCGCTTGGCGTCGGAGGCAATAGATCTTCTCCCGCTGCGCCCGCAGATGGCAGTGCGCGCGGCCACGGACCTCTTTGCCACCCTGCTGGAGGACATCAACGCCACCCCCGCCGCCGCCCTGCCGCACACGCGCGTGTCCGTCTCCACCCCGCGCAAAGCCGGCATCGCGCTGCGCGCCACCGCCACCACACTGCGCCGATGGCGGCCACACAGGAGGACACCATGACTCACCCCCACGCCAGTACCGACGAGCTGGTGGTGCTGCTTAGCTCCGACGGCCACCCCATCGGCACCCACCCCAAGGCCACCGTCCACACCCATGACACCCACTACCACCTGGCCTTTTCCTGCTACCTGGTGAACCAGGCCGGGCAGGTGCTGATCACCCGCCGCGCCCTGACTAAGGTGGCGTGGCCGGGCGTGTGGACCAATTCCGTCTGTGGTCATCCGGCGCCGGGGGAGAGCTTCGCCGATGCTATCCGACGCCGGGCGCGCCACGAACTCGGCATGGACATAGAACCACCGGAGCTGGTGCTGGGCGGCTTTTCCTATCGCGCCGTGGACGCCAGCGGGATCGTGGAATGGGAGAAGTGCCCTGTGTACGTGGCCAGGGCTGCGAGCGAGTGTCAGCCAAACCCGGACGAGGTGTGCGACTTTCAGTGGGTGGAGGCGGCGTCCGTGCTGCGGGCGGTGGATGCGATGCCGCGGGCGTTCAGCCCGTGGATGGGCGAGCAGCTGGCGCACCAGGAGCTGCGGGCGCGACTGGAACGCGGCTAGGCAACGACGGCTAGACAACGACAGCCCCCAGTGTGCGGGCGGCTTGCTACACTAGCGCCCATGGGTTTTGGATATCGTAAAACAAAGAAAATCGGTCCCTTCCGCTTCACCGCCAGCAAGTCTGGCGTGAGCTCGTCAGTGGGCGTGGGGCCATTCCGCATCACCCGCAATGCGCGCGGCAAGATCAGCACCAGCTCCCGCACCGGCATTCCCGGGTTGAGCTTCCGGAAGCAGTGGAAGTAGCGCGGCGCTGGGCGTCGGTTTCATGGGGGATAGGGGGATCGCGCACGGTGAGGTTGCTGCAGGAGCGCGGGAGGATCGCAGCAGGTTTGGTGAAACCGCCGCGCTCTAGTAAACTGCTTCTTTAGTCCCTAAACAAGAGGATCATCCGGCGGATTGAATGTCGCAGCCAGCGAAGAACAATCCCGTGTGGCCATGGGTCACCGCATCTGAAAACGCGCAGGATTTTTACCCCGTAGGCCAGCGAAAGCGGCTGACGGGCTTACGCACGTTTACAGAGGATATCCTCACTGGCCGTCAACGGTGAATGGGAAACGACAAGCCACAAAGAAGAAAGTCGGTACATGCCAACTATTCAGCAGCTGGTCCGCAAGGGCCGTCACGACAAGACCGCCAAGGTCAAGACCGCTGCGCTGAAGGGCTCCCCTCAGCGCCGTGGCGTGTGCACCCGCGTGTACACCACCACTCCAAAGAAGCCTAACTCCGCACTGCGTAAGGTCGCCCGTGTGCGCCTGACCTCCGGCATCGAGGTATCCGCATACATCCCAGGTGAGGGCCACAACCTGCAGGAGCACTCCATGGTCCTCGTCCGCGGTGGACGTGTGAAGGACCTCCCAGGTGTTCGCTACAAGATCATCCGCGGTTCCCTGGACACCCAGGGTGTTAAGGACCGCAAGCAGGCTCGCTCCCGCTACGGCGCAAAGAAGGAGAAGTAAGACATGCCACGTAAAGGTCCTGCACCATCACGCCCATTGCCCAAGGACCCAGTATACGGCGACGTTATCGTCTCCCAGCTGGTGAACAAGGTCCTGCTGGACGGCAAGAAGTCCACCGCAGAGCGCATCGTCTACGGTGCCCTGGAGACCTGCCGTGAGAAGACCGGCACCGACCCAGTGCTCACCCTGAAGAAGGCTCTGGACAACGTCAAGCCAGCCCTCGAGGTTCGCTCCCGCCGCGTGGGTGGCGCAACCTACCAGGTTCCTGTTGAGGTTCGCCCAGGCCGCTCCACCACCCTGGCACTGCGTTGGTTGGTGACCTTCACCCGCCAGCGTCGCGAGAACACCATGACCGAGCGTCTCGCCAACGAAATCCTGGACGCATCCAACGGCTTGGGTGCATCTGTGAAGCGCCGTGAGGACACTCACAAGATGGCAGAAGCCAACCGCGCATTCGCACACTACCGCTGGTAGTCGCACGCGCCGCTGTTGCGCGCTGCGTGTGACTGCGTGGCTGCCGCGCACTGACGCGCTGCGAGGCATGACCACGCCCAGCGAGTCGCGCGACGGCGCGCACCGCAGCCCGGTGGGAAGAATCGATCACTTCCCACGGCTACGTAGACAGCATGAAACCACGTGGCGTCGTTGAACAAGCGAAAACGCACCACACGTGGCAAAATAGATCGAGTACGTAAACATCCTGCGGCACAACTCACCACGCAGCCTCCACGCAGGCGCCGTGCGAAAGTGTCGCTCAACAATGAAACGAGCGGGGAATCCCTGTGGCACTTGAAGCGCTGACTGACCTGAAGAGGGTCCGTAACATCGGCATTATGGCGCACATCGATGCTGGTAAGACCACCACCACCGAGCGCATCCTTTTCTACACCGGTATCAACCGTAAGGTGGGCGAAACCCACGACGGTGCATCCACCATGGACTGGATGGAACAGGAGAAGGAGCGCGGTATCACCATTACCTCCGCAGCTACCACCTGTTTCTGGAAAGACAACCAGATCAACATCATCGACACCCCTGGTCACGTTGACTTCACCGTCGAGGTGGAGCGCTCCCTGCGTGTCCTGGATGGCGCTGTCGCCGTATTCGACGCCAAGGAGGGCGTGGAGCCACAGTCCGAGCAGGTGTGGCGCCAGGCTTCCAAGTACGACGTCCCACGTATCTGCTTCGTCAACAAGATGGACAAGCTGGGCGCTGACTTCTTCTTCACCGTGGACACCATCGTTGAGCGCCTGGGCGCCAAGCCACTGGTGATGCAGCTGCCTATCGGCGCTGAGGACGACTTCGACGGCGTGGTCGACCTGCTGGAGATGAAGGCTCTGGTCTGGGAGGGCGTTACCCCCATCGGTACCGAAGCATCCGTTCAGGACATCCCAGCAGACCTGCAGGAGAAGGCTGAGGAGTACCGCGAGAAGCTCATCGAGACCGTTGCTGAGTCCGACGAAGAGTTGATGGAGCGCTACTTCTCCGGTGAAGAGATCACCATCGACGAGCTGAAGGCTCAGATCCGTAAGCTGACCGTGAACTCCGAGGTCTACCCGGTCTACTGTGGTTCTGCCTACAAGAACAAGGGCATCCAGCCCATGCTGGACGCAGTGGTGGAGTTCCTGCCTAACCCAATGGACGTTGGTTCCATCAAGGGCACCGAAGTTAACGACACCGAGAAGGAGCTCATCCGCAAGCCTTCCAAGGATGAGCCATTCTCCGCACTGGCCTTCAAGGTCGCCGTGCACCCATTCTTCGGTAAGCTCACCTACGTTCGCGTGTACTCCGGCTCCGTGGAGACTGGTGCTCAGGTCACCAACTCCACCAAGGGTAAGAAGGAGCGCGTGGGTAAGCTGTTCCAGATGCACTCCAACAAGGAGCAGCCAGTAGACAAGGCCTCCGCAGGCCACATCTACGCCTTCATCGGTCTTAAGGAAACCACGACCGGTGACACCCTGTGTGACGCCTCCAACCCAATCATCCTGGAGTCCATGGACTTCCCAGACCCAGTGATTGAGGTGGCCATCGAGCCTAAGACCAAGTCCGACCAGGAGAAGCTGGGTACCGCTATCCAGAAGCTGGCCGAAGAGGACCCAACCTTCACTGTGAAGCTGGACGAAGAGACCGGCCAGACCGTGATCGGCGGTATGGGTGAGCTTCACCTGGACGTGCTGGTGGACCGCATGAAGCGCGAGTTCAAGGTGGAAGCAAACGTGGGTGCCCCACAGGTTGCCTACCGCGAGACCATCCGCAAGCCAGTCGAGAAGCTGGAGTACACGCACAAGAAGCAGACCGGTGGTTCCGGTCAGTTCGCTCGCGTGATCATCTCCATCGAGCCATACGAGCCAGAAGAGGGATCCGAGGAGACCTACGAGTTCGCAAACGCCGTCACCGGTGGTCGCGTTCCTAAGGAGTACATCCCATCCGTTGACGCTGGTATCCAGGACGCCATGCAGTACGGCTACCTGGCTGGCTTCCCGCTGGTGAACATCAAGGCCACCCTGGAAGACGGCGCCTACCACGAGGTTGACTCCTCCGAAATGGCCTTCAAGCTGGCCGGTTCCCAGGCCCTGAAGGAAGCAGTTGCCAAGGCAAAGCCAGTGCTGCTGGAGCCAATGATGAACGTTGAGGTTGTGACCCCTGAGGAGTACATGGGTACCGTTAACGGTGACATCAGCGCTCGCCGTGGCCAGGTGTACGCCATGGAGGACCGCTCCGGCGCGAAGGTTGTTCGCGCGAAGGTTCCACTGTCCCAGATGTTCGGCTACATCGGTGACCTGCGTTCCTCCACCGCGGGACGTGCGAACTTCTCCATGGTGTTCGACTCCTACGCAGAGGTTCCATCCAACGTGGCAGCGGACATCATCGCTGAGCGCACCGGCGGTCAGTCCTAAACTTCTGACCCCACAGGACACTACCTAGAAGCTTCGGCGCCGGGTGGGCACGTGCGGTGCACGTGCCCACCGGAAGCGCTGACAGTCTCCAGGGTAGGGGCCTGCACGTCACATCCTTCAGCACTCCTTCCCCATGAGCTAGTAAAGCCGGGGGAGGTGTGAGAGCCCTAAATTGTCTCTAGGGTGTAAATGCCGTAGGATGCGGTGTGCTGGCCGTTACCCATCGGCACGGAAGAGCGTGTAACCTGGACAAGGTACATGCCGTCTTCACAACCCGATTGTTACAACGGCACTAACAAAGCAAGCCGGGGAAGCTCCTCACCGGGAGCAGGTACGGCGAATTAAGGAAACACATGTGGCTGCGAGAGTCGTAGCCACCGAGAAGTCCAGGAGGACACAAAGTGGCGAAGGCTAAGTTCGAGCGTTCCAAGCCGCACGTTAACATCGGCACCATTGGTCACGTCGACCACGGCAAGACCACCACCACCGCTGCGATCACCAAGGTTCTGGCTGACAAGTTCCCAGAGGCCAACAAGTCTTTCGCTTTCGATGCCATCGACAAGGCACCGGAAGAGAAGGAGCGCGGCATCACGATCAACATCTCCCACGTGGAGTACGAGACTGAGAAGCGCCACTACGCACACGTTGACGCTCCAGGTCACGCTGACTACATCAAGAACATGATCACCGGTGCTGCTCAGATGGACGGCGCTATCCTGGTTGTCGCTGCAACCGATGGCCCAATGCCACAGACCCGTGAGCACGTGCTGCTGGCTCGCCAGGTTGGCGTTCCTTACATCCTGGTTGCACTGAACAAGTGCGACATGGTTGACGACGAAGAGCTCCTCGAGCTCGTCGAGATGGAAGTTCGTGAGCTGCTGGCTGAGCAGGACTACGACGAAGAGTGCCCAGTTGTGCACATCTCCGCTCTGAAGGCTCTCGAGGGCGACGCTGAGTGGACCGAGAAGGTTGTCGAGCTCATGCAGGCTTGCGATGACTCCATCCCAGACCCAGAGCGCGAGACCGACAAGCCATTCCTGATGCCAATCGAGGACATCTTCACCATCACCGGCCGCGGTACCGTTGTTACCGGCCGTGTTGAGCGTGGCGTTCTGAACCTCAACGAAGAGGTTGAGATCCTGGGTATCCGCGAGAAGTCCACCAAGACCACCGTCACCTCCATCGAGATGTTCAACAAGCTGCTGGACACCGCAGAGGCCGGCGACAATGCTGCACTGCTGCTGCGTGGTCTGAAGCGCGAGGACGTTGAGCGTGGCCAGATCGTTGCTAAGCCAGACGCTTACACCCCTCACACCGAGTTCGAGGGCTCCGTCTACATCCTGTCCAAGGACGAGGGTGGCCGCCACACCCCATTCTTCGACAACTACCGCCCACAGTTCTACTTCCGCACCACCGACGTTACCGGTGTTGTGAAGCTGCCAGAGGGCACCGACATGGTTATGCCAGGCGACAACGTTGAGATGTCTGTCACCCTGATCCAGCCAGTCGCTATGGACGAGGGTCTTCGCTTCGCTATCCGCGAGGGTGGCCGCACCGTTGGTGCAGGCCGCGTGACCAAGATCAACAAGTAATCAACCATTACTTGCTGTTCGGTCCTGAGGGCTAGCGTATAGCCCGACCACAGTGAAGCCCGCCGGCTATTCCTTTAAAGAGGATGGCTGGCGGGTTTCTTTTTGCTTTCTATGGCTGGTTCTGGTCTTCCTCGCGGTGGTGCTTCTCCCAATGCCGACGGTTGATGTAGAACACTGGAAACACCAGATATTAGGCGAAGTAGACAGCATTTCCGAATAACAAGGCTGTGTTTCCTATTTTCGGATGATCAGGGCAGTTTCTCGTTGAGTGCACATTTTCCAGCCAGTATGGCGATTGACGCCGCCAAACCCGCAGGACCTCCGAGGGCTGAAAATCCATAAGTTAACGCGGCACTGGCTCCGGAAAGCGCAGCCATACCGAGTATTTTTTCGGCAGCTTTTCTAAATTGTTTGCCTTGTACTAGGTGTGCAATCTCGATTGCGTCAGATGTTGAAATAGGACTGCCTAAAACACCTGTGGCAATGCATTCACCATAGCTTGCCCAGCCTCTGAAGGATGTGTCGCCAGGCACAGGCGCGTTCATGAAGTCCGCGAGGGTCTGTGCGTCGTCTGTTGAGATTCCATGCCGGGCCGCGGCTGCAGGGTCAGCATGCCAATTGCCGAACTCGTCTTCGATCACAACTTCGCTGAACAGTGTCTCAAAACCTTGTTCGAGCTCATCGACCAGAGCTTGCTGATCCGCTGTGGTTTCGGGACTTGTGGTCGCGGCAGTGGTGGAGTTGGTGTCTGCAGCGGTGTCGGCTGCGGTGGCAATGCCTGGCGTGACGAGCGTGGCAGTCAACAGCAGGCAACTGGTTGTGGCGGTCAGTTTCTTCCAGGGTCTCATGGTGTCTCCTCTGTAGGTGGGGCGAATTCTTGAGATGTCCGTTGGAGGAGATCTCAAGAATGTGATGTACGTCTCCCACTGTAACGACAATGCAGGAAGCTTGCTACCCTTATAAAACTATTAGAACCGCAAACCCATACCGCCGGCCACATCAATGGATGCTCCGGTGATATAGCTGGATCGGGCTGACGCAAGAAAGGTGACCACGTCCCCTAGCTCCTGAGCATCGCCAATACGCCGCAGGGGAATGTCCTCGGACACCGTCTTGCTGAAAAACTCCTCCATGCTGAGCTCAGGTGCTCGCTTGGATCGGATATTCTCCCACTGAGGAGTTTCAATCACGCCGATATTCACAAGATTTACCAGGATGCCCTCTGATGCCAGATGCGCGGCCCATGTCTTGGTGAGATTCTCATCAGCTGCTCGGAACACTGAAGTGGAAAAGAATCCAGGATCCGGCACGCGTCCGTACACCGAACCGATATTGATAATGCGAGGCTGATCCGATTTCCGTAGGTAGGGAAGTGCTTCCTTAATGAGCCTTTGCCACGAAAGAACCTTAATATTAAAATCCGCCTCAAAAGCCTCATCGGTGATCGTTGAGGGGGAACCAGGGTGAGCTCCACCGGCGTTGTTCACCAGGATATCCACTGCGCCGAGATCCTGTGCAGCGGCGCTAACGAACTCGCGCACAGCTTGCCCATCGCGTACATCCGCCGTATAACCGACGACCCGCGGGGGAACTTCGGGAAAAGTGGAGTGCGCTGTTTCACGGAGGCTGTTGACGGCGTCGTTTATCTCAGATTCGGTACGGGAGCATATCGCAACATTCGCACCCTCGGTGACTAAAGCGGCGGCAGTGGCGAAACCCAGCCCCTTCGATCCGCCGGTGACAATGGCGGAACGTCCGCGTAATCCTAAATCCATGTTTTCCTTTCGAGTTTGTCGTTGAGTCAGGCCAATGCGTCATCGACGGGAACCTGCAAGCCCACCATCAGGCTATTGGTTTTGCTGGCAACGCCAATCACGCGATGAAGCTCAGCTAATTGAGCATCCGTTAAGCCTAACTGACGAGCAGCCGCCGTGTGACTCCGCACGCAATACGTGCACCCATTGGCCACAGACACAGCAATGTAAATCAATTGTTTCGTGAGTACGTCCAATTCGCCGTCAGGACTCAAGACGGATTTCACATCCGCCCAGGTTTCCTCGAGCAGTGTGTCATTATTCGCCAGTACTCGCCAGACGTTATTTACATAGTGTGTGGAACGAGTAGTGCGAATATCCTCGAACACTTTCTGTGCGCGTTCGGACAGCTCGTCGTCCTTCAAGACGGGCATCAGGGGAGATAATTGTTCCATGTGCACGCTCCTTTAACGGGGGACAACGGCGAAAACGCGCGCAGGGAAACCCGTGCCATCCTTCGGTTTCGCCCAGGTAGCAACAATCAACGCGCCAGCTTCTGGAAGATCATCCAGATGAGCCATCAATTCGATTTGCCAATGATCCATCTTCAACCAATACAGCTCGCGCTCGAAGTTTCCCTGATCGATGGATGAGCCGGGGTCGGTGTCCGTGGTTTCATGCCCAATGGCGGTCACCCCACGCTGATGGAGCGCCTCTAACGCCTCCAGCGACCAGCCCGGGCAATTATTGTGCCCGTCCTGATCCTTGCCGTACAGATCGTCTGTATCCCACCGCTTATGCCAATCGGTACGCAAAGCTACAAAAGAGCCGGCAGGAATGGGGCCGTGCTCAGCCTCCCAGCGTTCAATATCCTGCGTAGAGACGGCGTAATTCGGATTATCTTGAACGGCGTCCACAAGATTGAGAACAACAAGCGGCAAGATCATGTCCTCCACGCTCAGCTCGTCGAGGGTGCGAGCGTTATTCACAAAGTGAATCGGTGGATCAACGTGAGTTCCCCACTGGCCAACAAGGGAATACCGGTCCACGGTGAAACCTTGCTCGTCGACAGTGAAAATGCGGGTGGTTTCCTGATCCGGCAGCATCGCGAACTTCGGCTGGCCGGGGAAGAAGGTGTGTGTGAGGTCGACGAAACGGAAGTCAGAGGAATGCAAGCGTGCTGCAATGTCCCAGAGTTCGTGCTGAGTCATGGGGTGCTCCTGAGTGAGATGGTGATGTGGGTGATTGGGGCAATGTGCCTACGAGCCATAGTTTAGGGTTCGTCCTGCGGTATTGGGGTATGCCACGGAGTTTTTGGTTGCGAAGGGGAATCAAGGTCTGGAAAGGGGTGTTCGGGTGCTACCCCCGCGGCGGGATGGGGTCAGACAAGGTATTGAGCCTGCCATTTCCCATAAGCTAAGGTAAACCTTACCCAAACGGTCAAGCTTGGGTCAGTTCCTGGTCACATGAGAAGGAATCATGGCTAATCACATACCAGAGCACTTCCCAGCTCAACCACCCCAATCACCCCAACCAACCTCATCGCACGTATCTCCACCGCAACAGCCCCGGGTCCGCCCCACGAGCCTCTCATTCTCTTTTCACCACCCAGGAGGGGCTGGGGTCGTCGCAGCAGAGGACCTATCAATCACTGGGGAGCCGACCCTGCTCCTCGGCGCTAACGGCGCAGGAAAAACCACCTTGATGAGGATTCTTGCCGGCCAGCTTCGTGTGCGTGGACTCGACCGATCCGGCCTTCCGGCTGTCAGCTATGTTCCTCAATTCTTCACCCCAATCCGCGGATTCACGGTGCGCGAGCACGTCTCTTATGTGGCCTGGCTTGACGGGCAAAAGAGGGCAATGGCCACGAAGAATGCTGATCAGTGGCTAGATTTCGTGGGCCTTGGTGGCCTGGCGAACCGGAGTTGTGCGCAACTGAGCGGTGGTCAGCAAGCAAAGGTGCAATTGGCCACAGCGCTGAACAGCGGTGCTCAACTCTTGCTGCTTGATGAGCCGAGTGCATCACTGGACCCCTTGGCTAAGCGTGAACTCCAGGACCTATACAACAGTATCGTCGCTGCTCACACTGGCGTGTGGGTCTCAACCCACCAGCCGCACGAGGTGGCTGATCCGTTCACTCGCGTCATTGTGCTGCACGAAGGGACGGTGCGCTACGACGGTACGATAGACGGCTTTCGTGCCCTTGGCAGCGGCGCAACTGCCGATGGCGATCCAGCCGTTGTGGCCCTAGCTCAGGCGACGGTCCGATGAACGCGCTGAAAAATTGGACAGCGTTTCGATGGTGGTTAGGGCCAGTGATTATGGTGGTGGCCGCTGTGCTCGGTTACTACATTGTGCACGCAAATTTCCCCGAAATTTCCAACGGATATGACGGCATTTCCCGTGGCCTTGGCTACTTTTTCTCGTTAGGCCCGGCGCTAGCAGGGTTCGCGGCCTGGGATATTTCCCGCTTTCGTGAACTATTGGCATTACGCGGTCGGACGAGTGAGTTGTGGCGAATTATCCTCCGCCGCCTTAGCGTATCGGCTGGTGTTGCTTTATTCTCTGTTGTCCTCGTCATGGCTTATTACGGAGGATTTTCGGTCTCCCAAGGCTGGGCCGGTAGTGCACTAGCTGTGCTTTTAGCCAGCCTGTGGGTGCTATTTGGCGCTGCCCTTGGAGTATATGTATCGCCCGTTCTGTCTTTGCCTATTGCGGTATTTATCCCATGGGTGCTGAGTACGTATCCGCAGGCCATTCCTGATCCTGCGTGGAGACAGATGTTTGGCCAACCATTGGGCGGTTGCTGCGGCGTGGAATCCATGATTGATGCGGTCACACTAAGGTCTTCAGCCGTGACTTTGACTTCGCTGGTCGTGGTCTGTGTACTCCTGATTCATGTCCGGCTGGCACCACGTCCACTCCGCATTGGCGGGATCGGTGTTGCTGCGATTCTCACTGCCGGAGGTTTAACCCTAGGTTACGCGCTGGGTGGGCCTGGTAACTTCCATAATTCTCAACCGCGCCCAGTCTCTGAACGCATCTGCGACGACCGACTCTGTATGTGGCCCGAAACGGACCGTTCCATCGCCGAATTAAATCGACAGGCGGCCGACCAATTAGGCGTTCCTCACAATATCCCCATAATCGACGCCGAACCTCTCAGCCCCAACGAATTACGTATGTCTCAGGCTTCAGATGTCACCGGGGTTGAACAACAACTCATTATTCAACTCCTCCAACGTGCGCAAGAACTGCAGGCAGCAGAGTCCTGCTGGACGGATGATAGCGGCCGTCGTCTGAGCATGGCTGAGGAGGCTGACGTGCTTGTGGACACTCCCGACCTCATCCGGCTTGCTACCGGACCTGATGGCCGCTTCCTCTCCTATAGTGACAGTGCCAATCCCCAGGCGTGGGAAGGCCTCAAGGAACTCATCAGCGGAAAGCTCGGGTGCTCGGCGTGAGACAGTACATCACACTGTATGCCGTGGGGCATAGGGGCGGTCGAGCGTTCGGCCTGCTGGTGCTGGCGATCGTCATCTCCATCATCACGGGAAGCACCAGCATTCCGCTGCCATGGCTCTCCGAGGGATCGCTGGATCTATCCGTAAACCATCTGCTGGCCGTCGCACTTCTCGCAGCGCACATCACACTACTGACGGGGGAGTTGTCCCATCGCGAGGAATCTGGAGCCCGTTCCTGGTGGTGGGCAGACAGCCTCGGACAGATGGCGCTTCTCAGCGCGCCCGTGATTCTGGCGCTGACTGGGAGCGCCGGGCTGCTTCAAAATACGCTGCTGTACCTGGTACTTTTCTTTAGCCTAAGCCTGCCCCTGGGGCCGGAGATCGCGTACCCCGCAGTCATTGTCCTTATTGTTATTCAGACGATGGCTGTGGCGCTGGTTTCCAACCACGAGCGCATTCCCCTGTTCTGGGCGCCAGATAGTCGCATCATCGGAGTGCTTTTCCTCCTGGCGCTTGTTACGTTCGCGATGGCGCGCCGCAGGATAAAGATCGCCCGCTAACTGAAAAACTTACGGACGTTGTTCATCGAGCGGGCGGCTTTGCGTGCCAGATCCTCCAATACAGAATCATTGCTCGAATCCTTGAGGCTCTCCCTGGACGAGGGCCGTACACGTTCCTCCACGCGCTGGGCGGCAGACGCGGCCCAGCGCTCCGCGGAACGATACGCCGCCTCCGCCTTCTCCCGGGCATCATCCGGCAAAAAACTCAAAGAATCAAACACCCGGGCAGCAGGAAACGCTCGGGTATAGCGCTCATCAAGCTTCTGCAGTTCGGAAATGAGCTTTTCGTCGCTACCGCCGGCGTCGGGATGATATTGACGGATGATCCGCCGCCTCTCCTTGATATAGGCAGGATCGGTTTTGTAATTCTCCATGAGCCCACTGTAGAGAAAGAACGACAGCAGCGGGCGAACCCGGCGACGGCCACACAGCAGTCACGAGACAGTCTTGAGACAGCCCCAACGTGATTGTGCACACATGATTTGCATACACGCCCCACCCTGTGGTTATATAACGGACGTTGCTTTAACACGGTGCATGAGTCACAGACCGCACGGTCGCAGACAAGAAGGTACCGCTGGTGAAGTGAGCATGATCCATCGTCAGTAAAGACCCGCAAGGGTAGCTTTGCTGTGCGGTACTTTCAGCGGAGACGGCAAGACACGCCCGACCGCGGGTGCCGGAGTGGGACATGGTAAATGAACAGCGGCAGTAAGCGAAGCCCGCACTGAATAAATTTTCAGCAGCGGTCACTTCCAAGCGAAGAAACGCCTCCACACTATGGGGGAGTTCTGGTGTGTGCATGACATTTATCCTGGACCGCGAAGAAGGCACAGATAAGTAAATGTAAACACCAAGCGAACTGGCGACTGGACCAGGCCACCCACGGCCGGACAGCGTTAAGACAAAAGAGTAAGAGGCGTAACAGCCTGCACACGCGCAAGCGAGCAGGCACGCTGAGGAAGAGGACAAGCGTGGCGGGACAAAAGATCCGCATTAGGCTCAAGGCCTACGACCACGAGGCAATCGACGCTTCTGCCAAGAAGATCGTCGAAACGGTCACCCGTACCGGCGCCCGTGTTGTTGGCCCAGTGCCACTGCCAACTGAAAAGAACGTGTACTGCGTCATCCGCTCTCCGCACAAGTACAAGGACTCGCGTGAGCACTTTGAGATGCGTACCCACAAGCGTCTGATCGACATCCTGGATCCAACCCCGAAGACGGTCGATGCCCTGATGCGCATCGACCTGCCGGCCAGCGTCGACGTCAACATTCAGTAAGCAGCAACCACACACAGTCTGAATACTGAAGGCAGCGGAGAAGAAATATGAGTGATATTGAGATCAAGGGCATCCTGGGCACAAAGCTCGGCATGACCCAGATCTTCGACGAGGACAACCGCGTTGTGCCGGTCACCGTCGTAGAAGCTGGGCCTTGTGTCGTAACCCAGGTACGCACCCAAGAAACTGATGGCTACGAAGCCATCCAGATCGCCTTCGGCGAGATCGACCCACGCAAGGTAAACAAGCCAGGCACGGGTCACTTCAAGAAGGCCGGCGTAACCCCTCGCCGCCACGTACGGGAGATCCGCGTAGAGGACGCTTCCGCCTACGAGGTTGGCCAGGACATTACCGTTGAAATTTTCAACGACGTCAAGTTCGTCGACGTAACCGGAACCACCAAGGGTAAGGGCTACGCAGGTGCCATGAAGCGCCACGGCTTCGCAGGCCAAGGTGCTGCACACGGTAACCAGGCAGCGCACCGCCGCGTCGGTGGTATTGGACAGGCAGCCACCCCAGGCCGCGTGTTCAAGGGCAAGCGCATGGCAGGCCGCATGGGTAACGACCGCGTTACCCTGCAGAACCTGAAGGTCGCAAAGGTCGACGCAGAGTCCAACCTGCTGCTCATCAAGGGCGCAGTACCAGGCGTCAACGGCGGACTCGTCGTTGTCAAGACCGCAGTGAAGGGCGGTGCACACGCATGAGCAATCTAAAGCTTGATGTCCACACCGCTGACGGCAAGACCAATGGCACCATCGAGCTGCCAGCCTCCATCTTCGATGCCGAGGCTAGCGTTGCTCTGATGCACCAGGTCGTCACCGCTCAGCTGGCAGCAAAGCGCCAGGGCACCCACGCAACCAAGACCCGTGGCATGGTATCCGGCGGTGGCCGTAAGCCATTCCGCCAGAAGGGAACCGGTCGCGCACGCCAGGGCTCCATCCGCGCACCACACTTCACCGGTGGTGGCACCGTACACGGCCCACAGCCACGCGACTACTCCCAGCGCACCCCAAAGAAGATGAAGGCAGCCGCCCTGCGCGGAGCCCTCACCGACCGTGCGCGCCACAACCGCATCCACGTGGTTGAGGAACTGGTTGCAGGACAGACCCCATCCACCAAGTCCGCACGCTCCTTCATCGAGCGTCTGACCGACCGCAAGTCCGTGCTGGTCGTTCTGACCCGTGAAGACGTGACCTCGTGGAAGTCCGCACGCAACCTGCCAGGCGTACACATCCTGGTAAACGACCAGCTGAACACCTACGACGTGCTCAACGCAGACGACGTAGTGTTCTCCGTAGAAGCACTGAACAACTTCATCAGTGCCGCTGACAAGAAGACCGAGGAGGCTAAGTAATGACTGTCGCAGATCCACGCGATATCATCATCGCTCCAGTTGTGTCTGAAAAGTCCTACGGGCTGATGGAGCAAAACGTCTACACGTTCCTGGTTCACCCAGACTCCAACAAGACTCACATCAAGATTGCCGTCGAGCAGATCTTTGGCGTCAAGGTAGCAAGCGTCAACACCCTCAACCGCGAGGGCAAGCGCAAGCGCACCCGCACCGGCTACGGCCGTCGCAAGGCAACCAAGCGCGCCATGGTGACCCTGGTCGCCGGCAGCGATCCGATCGACATCTTCGGTGGCTCCGCCGCTTAAGCGGTAGAAGCCGAAAGGTAAAGAGGAAGCACAAGTATGGCTATTCGTAAGTACAAGCCGACTACGCCGGGTCGCCGCCAGAGCTCTGTCTCCGAGTTTGATGAGATCACTCGTTCGACTCCCGAGAAGTCTCTGCTGCGCCCGCTGTCGAAGACCGGTGGCCGTAACGTACACGGCCACATCACCACCCGCCACAAGGGTGGCGGACACAAGCGCCGCTACCGCGTGATCGACTTCCGTCGTAGCGACAAGGACGGCGTGCTGGCAAAGGTTGCTCACATCGAGTACGACCCAAACCGCACCGCGAACATCGCGCTGCTGCACTACCGTGACGGCGAGAAGCGTTACATCATCGCCCCACGCGGCCTGCAGCAGGGTGCCCTGCTGGAATCCGGCGCCAACGCAGACATCAAGGTTGGAAACAACCTGCCACTGCGCAACATCCCCACCGGTACCACCATCCATGCAGTGGAGCTGAAGCCAGGCGGCGGCGCAAAGCTCGCCCGCTCCGCAGGCTCCTCCATCCAGCTGCTGGGTAAGGAAGGCAAGTACGCAATCCTGCGTATGCCATCCTCCGAAATCCGCCGCGTGGACATTCGTTGCCGCGCAACCGTCGGAACTGTCGGAAACGTGGACCAGATCAACATCCGCTGGGGTAAGGCCGGCCGCATGCGCTGGAAGGGCGTTCGCCCAACCGTGCGTGGTGTTGTCATGAACCCTGTGGACCACCCACACGGTGGTGGTGAAGGTAAGACCTCCGGTGGTCGTCACCCTGTCTCCCCATGGGGACAGCCAGAGGGCCGCACCCGCAAGCCAAACCGTCCAAGCGACAAGCTGATCGTCCGCCGTCGTCGCACCAACAAGAACAAGAAGCGCTAAGAGGAGGTAGTAGAGAATGCCACGCAGCCTCAAGAAGGGCCCATTCGTCGACGAACACCTCCTCGCGAAGGTGGACGCACAGAACGACAAGGGTACCAAGCAGGTCATCAAGACCTGGTCCCGCCGCTCGACCATTCTGCCCGATTTCATTGGCCACACCTTTGCCGTCCACGATGGACGCAAGCACGTGCCAGTGTTCATCGATGACTCCATGGTCGGCCACAAGCTAGGTGAGTTCGCCCCAACGAAGACCTTCAAAGGTCACGTTAAGGACGACAAGAAGGGCCGTCGATAAACATGAGTGACACCGTGAATTCCGCACGCGCAACTGCGCGTTTCGTCCGCGTCACCCCAATGAAGGCTCGCCGCGTCATCGACACGATCCGCGGCAAGTCCGTTGAAGACGCACTCGCAATCCTGAAGTACGCACCACAGGCAGCATCCGAGCCTGTCTACAAGGTCGTTGCTTCCGCAGCAGCCAACGCCGAAAACAACTTCGGCTTGGACCCACGCACCCTGGTTATCTCCGAAGCATTCGCCGACGAGGGACCAACGATGCGTCGTTTCCGTCCACGCGCACAGGGACGTGCATTCCACGTCCGCAAGCGCACCAGCCACATCACCGTGGTTGTTGAAAGCCAGAATGGAGGTGCTTAAGTCAATGGGACAGAAAATCCATCCACACGGCCTCCGTCTGGGCATCACCGCAGAGTGGCGTTCCCGCTGGTACGCCGACAAGCAGTACGCTGATTACATTGCTGAAGACATCAAGATCCGCGACTTCCTGTCCAAGGGTCTTGACCGCGCCGGCATCGCCGACGTTGTTGTAGAGCGCACCCACGACCGCGTTCGCGTCGACATCCACACCGCCCGTCCGGGCATCGTGATCGGCCGCCGCGGCGCCGAGGCAGACCGCATCCGCGGCCAGCTGGAGAAGCTCACCGGCAAGCAGGTACAGCTGAACATCCTGGAAGTTAAGAACATCGACGCCAACGCTCAGCTGGTGGCACAGTCCATCGCAGAGCAGCTGACCAACCGCGTAGCATTCCGCCGCGCAATGCGCAAGGCAATCCAGGGCGCAATGCGTCAGCCACAGGTAAAGGGCATCAAGGTTGTCTGCTCCGGCCGTCTGGGCGGTGCAGAAATGGGTCGCACCGAGCGCTACCACGAGGGACGCGTTCCACTGCACACCCTGCGCGCCGAGATCGACTACGGAACCTACGAAGCACACACCACCTTCGGCCGCATCGGCGTGAAGGTGTGGATCTACAAGGGTGACGTTGTCGGTGGTCGTCGCGAAAGCCTGATGAACGCACGTGAGGACCGCGGTGGACGCGGTGCTCGTCGTGAGCGTCCACGCCGCGGTGGCGCACGTCGCCAGCGCGCAGAGCAGAATCAGGAGGGCTAAGAAACATGCTTATCCCGAAGCGCGTTAAGTACCGTCGCCAGCACCGCCCAACCCGCACCGGTGTGTCCAAGGGTGGAAACCGCGTGACGCACGGCGAGTACGGACTGCAGGCACTGGAGCCAACGTACATCACCAACCGTCAGATCGAATCCTCCCGTATCGCCATCAACCGTCACCTCAAGCGTGGCGGTAAGGTATGGATCAACATCTTCCCTGACCGCCCCCTGACCCAGAAGCCACTCGGTGTGCGTATGGGTTCCGGTAAGGGCCCAGTGGAGAAGTGGGTTGCTAACATCAAGCCAGGCCGCATCCTGTTCGAGGTGTCCTACCCGAACGAGGACATGGCAATCGAGGCCCTGCGCCGCGCTGGCAACAAGCTGCCATGCAAGGTTCGTATCGTGAAGAAGGAGGATCAGTTCTAATGGCTACCGGAACCCCGGCACACGAGCTCCGCGAGCTCAACAACGAAGAGCTGACCACCCGTCTGCGCGAGGCCAAGGAAGAGCTGTTCAACCTTCGCTTCCAGATGGCCACCGGCCAGCTAACCAACAACCGTCGTCTGGGTGTTGTCAAGCGCGACATCGCCCGCATCTACACCGTCCTGCGTGAGCGCGAGCTCGGTTTGTCTACTAACCCAGGTGGTGACGCAGCATGAGTGAGGCTAACGTGACTAAGAAGGAAAAGGGCGCACGTAAGGTTCGTACCGGCTACGTTGTATCCGACAAAATGAGCAAGACCATCGTGGTTGAGCTCGAGGACCGTAAGCAGCACGCTCTGTACGGCAAGATCATGCGCAAGAACTCCCGAGTGAAGGCGCACGACGAGAACGAGACCGCCGGAATCGGCGACCGCGTTCGCATCGAGGAGACCCGCCCGCTGTCCAAGGACAAGCACTTCCGTCTCGTCGAGATCGTGGAGAAGGCACGCTAAGGCCTGCTGTTTCTGCGAGAGCTTGAGAACCCCGCCTTTGGCGGGGTTCTTTTTGGTTTCTGGTGCTGTGTTCGGCTATGGGGGTTATGGCGCTGTGCGCGGCTAGGGGGTTATGGGGCTGTTCGAGGCAGTGGTTTTGTGCTGTTGTGGTGCTGAACTTCTCGACTGCTGCGCCGCTGAGCAGCTGCCCTTCTTGGCAGCTTTGCCGTTTGCTGCGGCATTGTCCAGCTACCCAGTCGCACAGCCTCATTGTTTGAAGCCGTTGTGCGCTGTGGTTGTCTTAGAACGTCGACTCGATGCTTTGTCCCACAGACCCAAAACGCCGTGACCTGGGCTTTTAAATATCTGCCGAAAACCGAAACGACGTTCCCAGACACTTCTTACCGGAGGCAGGGAAAGCGGGCGGTATGAACTGAGGGTTTTGTGAAGTGCCCGAGCTAGCCACTTGGGTATGCACCGGCTCATGAGCTACCGCGGATTACAGTTTCACCGCGCTAGAGTACACAACAGTCATGATTGACTAAATAGGTAATGCTAAGCTAATATAGCTTGCGTGCGAGTTGCTGTTTTCGGCTACCAGTCGTGGAGACACCGGACGTTGTCTGCGGTCATCAATGCTGGTCATGAAGTAGCTTTAGTGGTTACCCATCCTAAAAGTGAACATCCTTATGAAAAGATGTGGGCAGATTCTGTCGAGGATCTAGCCAAGGAGCATGAGCTGCCGGTATGTGTTGCAGAGCGCGTGGGAGAAGACGTTCTTAAGGCGCTGAGAGCCTCTGCACCGGATGTCATCGTGGCTCAACAAGCTATCCCCGTGGGATCGGTTGATACTACCACTGATCTTGTAGCTAAGACCATTGATCTCATTGAACCGCTTGTGGAACGGGCTTTGAATGACATTGCTCAAGGTACTGCCACGAAGCAACCCCAAGATCTCACCAGAGCAACCTACTTTCATAAACGAAGTGAGCAGGAATCTCGCATCGATTTCAACCAACCTGCGGAAGATATCGCCTTGTTGGTGAGGGCACAGTCCGATCCGTATCCTAACGCCTACTTTGAATTTCGAGGCCAACGCATTCGTGTGCTTTCCGCACACGTCTCTCAAGGTCGATTTGGTGGTACTCCCGGGCGCATCACGATTCCTTACGAAGGAGGTATTGCAGTGGTGTGCGGGTCGCGGCGGGCCAATGAACCCAGTCCAGCGATTGTGCTAGATAGGGTTCGGCTCGATGATGACTCGGAGTTACCCGCTACTGAGTTCTTTGGGCACAGAGCCGGATATATCGAACCAAGGGTTTAACCTTCCCAACCGTGAACGACCCAGTTGAGTATGGAACCGTTCACCGATCCCATAGGAGAATCATGAAACTTAAGAAGATTTTCGCGAGCACAGCGAGCGTGCTGGCACTTGGCTTAGTGCTTGGAGCTTGTTCGACCGGCGATGAAGCAAGTAACTCAAGCGAGACTAGAGCCGCGAATGCGGAACAGGGCGCATTCCCCACCACCATTCAGCATCGGTATGGTTCCACAGAAATTAAGGAAGCCCCCCAGCGAGTGGTTTCTTTGGGATACACCGATCAAGACGCATTGCTGGCACTTGGTGTCACTCCAGTATCCGTAAATTACTGGGATGGAATGACCCCGGAGGGGCAGGCTGCAGGTAATTGGTCGAAGGACAAGATTGAAGGCGAGCAGCCACGGATCGATAAGGATACTGAGATCAATGTGGAGGCTATTGCCAAGGACAATCCAGATTTAATTGTGGCTGTGTACTCCGATCTGGATGAAGATACCTATAAAAAATTATCAGAAATCGCACCTGTCGTCGTCCAAAAGGGTGAATACGACGAATTGCAGCAACCGTGGGATGTTACCACAGAGCAAATCGGCCAAGCGGTGGGTAAGCCTGAAGAGGCTAAGCGTCAAATTCAGCAAGTTAAAGAGAAGTTCGCTGAACTAAAGAACCGCCACCCAGAGTGGTCCGAGAAAGAACTCGGTGTCGCAACCATCGAAGATGAGAAGCTCGCCGTCTTTTCCGAAGGTGACCCACGTAGTCGCTTCTTTACCGAATTAGGCTTTAAGATCAATCCCGAATACGCAGGAATCACCAAGGGTAAATTCTACGGTGAGGTATCCAAGGAGAACGCTGACCGCGTCAACTCTGACGTGCTGATCTGGGACCAACTGTCTTACTCGCCAAAGCAGAGCAAGGCATCCGTGACTGAAGATTCGATCGTGGGTAAGCTCCCAGCCGTTAAAGATGGGCACAGTGTCTATCTAGAGGGTGATTTGGAGAAGGCCTTCGGTTGGCAGACTGTCCTGAGCTTGAACTACTTGCTGGACAAGATCGAGAAGCTGCTGGTTGATGCCACGAAGTAGATGCCGCCACTTCAGTGCTGTCCTGCGCGGAAGCGTAGGACGAGCCGTGAAGTCGGGCGTGTAGAAATTCTGGTCGTCAGGGAGTAGACATTGGTTCTCTGACGAAGAAGCTACTTTGTTTAAGTTTACCTGCATCATGTAGGATTTCTCTCATTATTCTAAAGAATTGCCCCTTGTTGTCTATAGTTAGGGAACTTTATGCCTAAAGGAGGAGGGTTTGGCTACGTCTAATCCGACCACACAGTTTCGTAGAGGCTCCCTTCGTCATCTATCAGGCTTGGGTGTTCTTTTTCTCTTGCTCCTCGCTAGTGTGCTAGCCAGCATATTCTTTGGCGCCCGCTCAGTTCCTTTTGGCGAAATCTCTAATGTCTTGCGTGACCCCTCTATTCTGTTTGGTCATCCAGATGCCTTGAACGTAGGTCAGCGAGTATTAGTTGAACTGCGTGTACCACGAACATTATTGGGGTTGGTCGCTGGGGCTGCACTTGGGGTTTGCGGTGCTCTCATTCAAGGACATACACGTAACCCGCTCGCAGATACAGGAATTCTTGGCATTAATTTTGGCGCTTCGTTGGCTGTTGTGGTCAGTTTTTCTCTATTCAGCGTTACCTCTGTGTGGGCTATTAGCCTGTGGGCATTCGTTGGAGCAGTTATTGCCACGGGTGCGGTGTTTAGTCTTTCCTTGGTAGGAGGAGGTCAGGCTAACCCGCTCACTTTAGTGCTTGGTGGTGCAGCATTATCTGCAGTTCTTAGTGCCATCATTAGTGGTTTTATTCTTACCAAGGATGCGAATTTGAATCACATGAGGTTTTGGACTGTAGGATCCATTGCGGGCAGAGATCTCACTGTCTTTTACGGGGTACTTCCGTTCATCGTGGTGGGCATTGTACTGGCTTTGGCCACTGCGCCTCAGCTCAATCTCCTCAATCTGGGTGATGATATCGCTTCAGGGTTGGGGGTGAATACACAGCGTGCTCGCGTGATGGGCATGGCTATCATCGCGTTGTTGGCTGGTGCAGCGACTGCGGCGGCAGGTCCCATCACCTTCATTGGACTGGTAGTTCCACATATGGTTCGCGCAATCACAGGCCCCGATTATCGATGGATTTTGCCTTATTCAGCATTAGGCGGTGCGGTTCTGATGTTGATCGCCGACGTTGTTGGTCGGCTGATTGCTCGACCAGGTGAGCTGCAGGTGGGCATTGTCCTCGCTTTCGTGGGTGCACCATTTTTCATTTTCCTCATTTATCGACGCCGAGTGGTGGCGATTTGATGAATTCCTCCGTTGATCACTCTGTCACTCCAGCGGTTCCTAAGCGGCCACCCTTTCGCGTCGGTCCTCTCTCTCTTGTGTGGCGGCCACGCGCAGTTGGAGTATCGCTGATTCTGCTTTTAGGAACAGTTTTCTTGGCGGCTGTGTCCATTGGCGTGGGGGAGTACCCAGTGTCTCCTTTGCGTGTATTGGAGGTGTTGTTTACTGGGCAGGGTTCTCACGTGGAAAGGCTAGTGGTTTTGGATTGGCGGATGCCGCGAGCTCTGACTGCGATTTTCGTTGGGTGCGCTTTCGGGCTTTCTGGTGCCCTCACGCAGTCTGTAGCTCGAAATGCGCTGGCCAGCCCAGATATCCTCGGATTTACCACCGGCGCTTCAGCCGCCGCAGTTACCGTCATCACTTTAGGTGGTGGCGCTGGTGGCTTCCTTGGTTGGCTTAGCAGCATTGGCGTCCCTTTGGCTGCGGTTTTGGGGGCGGCAGTTACAGCGATTTTGATGTGGGCCTTGGCTTGGCGGACCTCTACTGATTCTTTTCGGCTCGTGCTTGTCGGCATAGTCCTGACAGCGCTCTTGTCGTCCTATATCAACTTCTTGATGGTTCGCGCTGAGCTACGTGATGCTTCGGCAGCTCAGTTTTGGCTCACAGGGTCGCTGTCTTCCGCAGATTGGTCAAAGACTTGGCCGATCGCCGTTGCAGTGCTGGTAGTGACTCCGTTGCTAGCGTGGATTGGGCATCAACTATTGGCCACTTTGCTTGGCCCGGATACAGCGCGTGCCCTCGGTCAGAACGTCAAGGCTGTTCAGGTGGTACTTCTAGGATCGGCTGTTGCGTTAGCGGCTGTAGCAGTCTCGGCAGCAGGTCCGATTGGCTTTGTCGCGTTTGTGGCACCGCAGGTGGCCTTGCGCTTATGTGGTGCTTCTTCTCCGCCGTTGTTAGCTTCTTCATTGAGTGGAGCAACCTTGCTTCTTTTGGCGGATATTTGTTCTCAAACACTACTACCTGTTGAACTGCCGGTGGGTGTACTTACATCCGCAATTGGGGGCGCATTCTTGGTCTATGTGCTTGTTCAACGGAATAGGAATGTCACAGTATGAAAAATGGCATAGATAGACGCTTGACGCAGAACGACAGCATGTCTGCTTGCGACCTCTCGGTAGACTACGGCGATCGGCGGGTCATTGAAGGTGTGGACGTGAGCTTTCCTCGGGGGCAGGTTACTACAATCGTTGGTGCGAACGGCTGTGGAAAGTCCACGCTGCTTAAGGCCATGTCTCGCCTCATCCCAGTCAGCGGGGGAGAGGTCCTACTCAATGGTCGTGATATTTCGACGATAAAACGTAAGGACCTTGCGCAAACCGTTAGCGTGCTCCCACAGTCTCCCGTTGCTCCGGAGGGCCTGAACGTTGCTGACCTAGTATCTCGTGGGCGCCATCCTCACCAGTCGTGGATCCGGCAGTGGTCGTCTACGGACGAGGTCGAAGTATATAGGGCTTTGGACATGACTGGATCTTTAGCTCTTGCGGAGCGCACTGTGGATTCTCTTTCGGGTGGGCAAAGACAGCGCGTGTGGATCTCCATGGTGCTTGCTCAGAATACAGAAATCCTATTTCTAGACGAGCCCACTACCTACTTGGATCTCGCTACTTCTGTGGAAATCTTGGAACTGGTCCGAAATTTGCGGCGCGAACTGGATCGCACTGTGGTGATGGTGTTGCATGATCTCAATTTGGCAGTACGCTATAGCGATCATTTGGTGGTGATGAAGGGTGGACAGATCCTCGCCACCGGTCACCCCAGTGACGTCATTACTTCTGAGCTTCTGTTAGAGGCGTTTGCGCTCGACGCGCTGGTGGCTGAGGATCCCATCACCGGTGGACCATTGGTTGTTCCACGATAAGGTTTGGTTGCGTCCGCTAGCGCGGAGTATCTGAAATTCCCATGCTCCTGCGCAGCCGCACAGCCTCCATGTTGGAGGCCGCTTGCGTGGTTTGTCTTAGAACGTCGACTCGATGCCCTGCTCCTCAGAGTCAAAATGCCGTGACCTGGGCTTTTGAAAATCCGCCGAAAATCGAAACGACGTTCCCAGACACTTCCCCTTAAAGACTTGGGGAGGCGCAGGCTATGGACGGAGGTATTTCGTAAGTTCAGCAGCAGCGCAGCGCCGCCGACCTACAGTCAGCTTGTCTGTCTGCAGCTTGCTGGTCGGGATTGTAGGCAGCATTCCGGTGCCGTTCGGCACAACGAGAGGATTCTGCGGCACTTAGCTTTGCGTTTCCCCAGGTCGAGCTCTAGGAAAAGCACAATAGTCCTACGGCTGTGCCAGAAGCGCTCGTTGTTGACGCATGCGCGGCTATCTTCTCTTTTCGCTTGGGCCTGTTCCTTGTTTGGGCTAACGCAGTGGCTGGGAAGTAGAGAGTCTCTGCGGTAGGGAAGTGGAGAGGCACTGCGTCGAAGAAGTTGGACAGGTGCAGGTAGGGGAGGGAGCATGGCTATAAACAAAAGAACAGAGCCTCTCCGGGGCGGAGAGGCTCTGTTCGGCTTAGCGTCAGAAAACTAAGCCCAGAAGAGAGGTTGTTGAGGCGCTAATTACTTAGCGAAAGCGCCGAAGATCTTCTCGAAGACACCGTTCAGGCTGGACAGGCCGGTGAAGATGCCAACGATGGTGGCGATCAGCTTACCGATAGCCTCGAACTTCTGGAATCCCGTGGTGTTGTCATCCCAGCCGAAGAACTTGTTGGTGTTCTCCTTGCGATCCTTCTTGGCCTGATCGGAGGAAAGGTCGGACTTCTTGTTTGGGTCTCCAGGGTTGTTGTTCTGGCCAGCGCCGTCGGTGTTGTTTGCGTCAGCCTTCTCAGCCTGGTTCTTCTTAATCTGAGAAGAGAGCTGATCGAATGGGTTCTTGGTGTCGTTGTTGTTGGCGCCCTGGTCAGCCTTTTCGCTGCCGCCTGCGTTGTTCTGACCGGTGGCGGCGGTCTGGTTGTTGTTAGCGCCCAGGGATCCCCAGTCGCTGTCGGCAGCGAATGCAGCCGGGGTGCCAGCAACAGCAACTGCGGCAGCGGTGGACAGAGCAAGAAGGGACTTCTTCAACTTCATGGTTAATCCTTTTCGAAGGTGTCGTGGAGTGTGTTCACAGTGTGTCGTGGTGTACCTCGGAAGCTGGACTGTGCCTCCGCACCGCTTGACGTCGATGACATTAACACGGTCACAAACGGCTGTCACTACCCAATTTTTCACAATCGCTGATGACAACAGTGTTCATATTAGGTGATCCTTACTGATTCAACCGCAAGGCTTGTCTCGAAAAACTGCACGTCAACGGGTAAAAATTTGCCCCACAAGGCTTCGCCTGAATCCATTTAGCTCTCGTAAACTAGGTAACGAAACTTGCGCCCAAACGGGGGTAGTGAGTTCGCTTCCTGTTCACTTTGCTCACGCTCTCGTAACTGAAATGAGCGCTACATGTAACTGAATGTGTAACTGGATTGAGCGCTTTGGCCTAACCGTCGGTGCGTTTCCGTGTAGAGGTGTGGAGACGCGCGCCCACCACAATTTTGGTTTTCCGCCTCCGTCATGGGATAATCTTCAGGTTGCTTTTCATGCTCCTGTGGAAGCGTGATTCAGAGCTGCGGACGGTGAAGGCGCAAGGCCAGAAGCTCCAAGACTAGACGTCGCAAGGCCAGAAGCCCCAAGATCGCAAGCCCAACGCTCCACACTCGCCAACCCCCACAGGAACACGAAAAGCTAGTGACCATGTGCGCGAGGGTCGGAAATCCCACGCACGCCAAACATCTAGGTCTACTTAAGGAGACTCAAGTGATTCAGCAGGAATCGCGTCTGCGAGTCGCTGATAACACCGGTGCCCGTGAAATCCTGGTCATCCGTGTTCTCGGCGGTTCCACCCGACGCTCCGGCGGTATCGGCGACGTTGTTGTCGCCACTGTGAAGGAAGCAACCCCTGGCGGCACGGTGAAGGCCGGCGACGTCGTGAAGGCTGTTGTTGTCCGCGCGAAGAAGGAAACCCGCCGTCCAGACGGTTCGTACATCAAGTTCGATGAGAACGCTGCCGTCATCATCAAGGCTAACGACAACGATCCTCGCGGCACCCGTATCTTCGGTCCTGTCGCGCGTGAGCTTCGCGATAAGAAGTTCATGAAGATCGTTTCCCTCGCTCCGGAGGTGCTCTAACTCATGAAGATCCGTAAGGGCGATACCGTTATCGTTATCTCTGGCCCAGACAAGGGTGCTAAGGGCAAGGTCATTCAGGCTTTCCCGAAGACCGAGAAGGTTCTGGTTGAGGGTGTTAACCGTATCAAGAAGCACGTTGCAAACTCCGCTCCAGAGCGTGGTGCCGAGTCCGGCGGCATTGTGACCCAGGAGGCTCCTATTCACGTGTCGAACGTGATGATTGTGGACTCCGAGGGTAACCCCACCCGCATCGGTTACCGTTTCGATGAGGACGGTAAGAAGATCCGCGTCTCCAAGCGTACCGGGAAGGACATCTAACGATGAGCGATAACTACACCCCACGCCTGAAGACCCGTTACCGTGAGGACATCCGGGAGAAGCTGAACCAGCAGTTCAGCTACGAGAACGTTATGCAGATCCCTGGTGTGACGAAGATTGTTGTCAACATGGGTGTTGGCGATGCTGCTCGTGACTCCAAGCTGATCAACGGCGCTATCGAGGACCTGACCCTGATCACGGGTCAGAAGCCACAGATCCGTACTGCGAAGAAGGCTATTGCTAACTTCAAGCTGCGTGAGGGAATGCCGATTGGTGTTCGTACCACGCTGCGTGGCGATCGTATGTGGGAGTTCCTGGATCGTCTGCTGACGGTTGCGTTGCCACGTATTCGTGACTTCCGTGGTCTGTCTGACCAGCAGTTCGATGGCCACGGTAACTACACTTTTGGTCTGAGCGAGCAGTCCATGTTCCACGAGATCGACGTCGATAAGATCGATCGTCCTCGCGGTATGAACATCACTGTTGTGACCTCTGCGACGAACGATGATGAGGGCCGTGCGTTGCTGCGCGAGCTGGGCTTCCCATTCGAGGCTGGCGTCAACAAGCGCTAAGAACCTGCGCGCCGTTGTTCCTTTTATGAACGACGCCCAGCGCACCCCATGAAGCAACCCTCCATCCCAGGCATGGGATGGAGGGTTGCTTTGTGTGCGTTAAAACGACAGCCCTATTTGGCCAGGGCCTTGATGATCGTTTCGTAGCCGGCGGTGGTGTGGAGCCCGGAGACCGCGGATGCGTCCTTCATGGGAATCACGTACACCCGGTCGTTTTTGATGGCGGGTACGTCTGCGACCGCGGGGTTGTCCAGCAGGCGTGCGTAGGCTTGCCGCCCGCCGCCTTGGAAGTCCTCCAGGAAGAGGATGTCGGGCCGTGCGGTGAGGAGTTGTTCGGCGTCGATGGGTCGGGTGTTGTGCACGCCGAGGGCGTCGCCGGCGTAGGTGCCTCCGGCACGGGTGATGAGGGTGGGGATCATCAGACCGGAGTCCATCACCATGGTTTTGGGGCCGCGCACCATCAGTGCCAGGGTGCTGGGGGAGTGCTTCTGGTCTGAGCTCTGCGCGTTATCGTTGGCTTTGGCCTGTTCGTCCAGCTCAGCCAGCTCCTTCTCGAACGTGGAGGCCAGCTGGTCTGCCTTGTGAGGCTGACCGATCGCCTCGCCGATCTCTCGCGTGGCCTTGGCGATCCCCTCGGGGGTGTTGAACGCGTCCGGTTCCAGCACCAGCGTGCGCACCCCGGTGGCTTCCAGCTGCTCGGAGAAGGTCTTTTCGCCGCCGTGGCGCGCGGTGGCGAGCACGAAATCTGGCTCGTAGGACAGCACCTGCTCTACTTCGGGGTGTGTGCCGGGAGGCAGCGTGCCCTGGACCCCACGGGCGTAGCGGGCCGACGCCCCCGCGGCGTCTGACTTCGCCGTGGCCGGCACAGCGACCACCCGCTCGCCCTCCGTGATCTGCAATAGCAGTGCGGCCACGTCGCTGGTGGCAGCGACGATGCGCTGGGGGCCTTCGGTGGGGTTGTCGGCGTCGGTGATGCCGTCGGAAGCGGCGCTGGAGTTCGCGCCGCCAGAGTTAGCCGAGCCGCTCGAACCAGCCGCGCTACCCGAACCGCCCGAGCCGTCCGAGCTGCACCCCGCCATAACCAAGGCGGACGCGGCCACACCGGCCACAAGCGTGCGGGAAAGTGTACGTGAGAGTGTCATGGTCTCTGTCCTTTTCTGTGTTCTGTGTCTTTAGTCTCTGTCCTGACGCGCGCTTAGCGCACCGTAATCGTGGGCCAGCCGCCGGGATGCACCCCCACGTCCACGTCCACGCCAAACGCTGCCCGCAGATTCTGCGTGGTCAGCACCTGCGCCGGCGTGCCGTGCGCGTGCACCCGACCCTCATGCAGCAGCGTGAGCGTGGAGCAATAGCGCCCGGCCAGCTCCAGGTCATGCAGCACCGTCACTACGGTCCGCGGCTGTTCGCCGACCTCGATCCACGGCCGCAGCAGCTTGATCGTGGCGTGCATATGGGAAATGTCCAGCGCACTGGTCGGCTCATCGAGCACCAGCACCTGCGGCTCCTGTGCAATCGCGCGCGCCAGATTCACCAGCTGCTGCTGCCCACCGGAGAGCTCCCGCAGGGGAGTGTGAGCCAGCGGCGCCGTCCCGGTGAGGTGAAGTGCGTGGTCGATAGCCTCGGCGTCGGATAAATTCATGGGACGGAAACGCCGCACACGGGCGTAGCGGGCGAGTTCCACGTAGCGCCGGGTGGTGAAATCGATATCCGACGCCCAACTCTGCGGCACATAGGCCATCATCCGCGCCCGGCGCCGGGGCGTGAGGGTGCGCGTGTCCGCGCCGAGTGCGGTGATGGAACCGCGGTAGGGCACGAGCCCCAGCAGTGCTTTGACCAGTGTGGACTTGCCGGCGCCGTTGGGGCCGATGATTCCGTGGATGCCGCCGGCGGGAAGGGCGAGGGTGATCGAGTCCAGGAGCGGGGCTGTGTGGCCGGGGTAGCGGATGCTCGTGTGCTGGAAGTCGATGGCGGGGGTGGGTGTGGTCATGGGGTGGCCTCCGAGCGTGCGGAGCGCAGGATCAGGACCAGGAGGAACGGGGCGCCTAGCAGAGCGGTGACCGTGCCGGTCTGTAGTGCGACGGGGTGCCAGAGCATGCGGGCGGCAATGTCCGCGATGGTCAGGCCGGCGGCGCCGAGCAGCGCGCTTGCGGGGAGGAGGAAGCGGTGGTCGCTTCCGAACATCAGCCTGATGAGGTGGGGGACCACCAGACCCACGAAGGAGATGATGCCGGTGATGGCCACGCCGGCGGCGGTGGTGAGGGCGGCGCCCAAGAGGACCAGATGTGTGGTGCGTTGGACGTGCAGGCCAGTGGAGTGTGCGATGGCTTCCCCGAGGGAGAGGAGGTTCAGCTCTGAGGCGAAAAACAGGACGATGGCTGCCCCGAGTGCCAGGGGGATGGCCACGAGGACGAGCGCGTTCATGGTGCTGCCGGTGAGGTCGCCGTTGAGCCAGAACATGGCGGAGCGGGCGTCTTCGGAGTTGACGGCGTTGGCGATGGTGGCGGCGATGAGCGCGCCGAGGAAAGCGTTGATGGCGATGCCGACCAGCAAAATGGTGTGTGAGCTGCGGTGGGCGCCGAGGATGTGTACGAGGAAGACCGTGGTGAGCGCGCCGGCGAAGGCACCGGCGGGCAGGATGGCGGGGTGGATGCTGGCCAGCCCTGTGGTGATGAGGAGGACGGCTGCTACAGCGGCGCCGCTGGAGACGCCAGTGATGCCAGGCTCGGCCAGCGGGTTGCGGAACACGGCTTGCATGGCGGCGCCGGCGAGGGCGAGGGCGGCCCCGACGGCGAGTGCTGTGAGCGTGCGGGGCAGACGGACGTGAACGATGAGGGTGTGGCTGGGGTGCTGTGGATGTGCCAGGGAGGTGATGGAGGCGGCGGGGTCAAAGCCAGTGGGGCCGATGCTGAGGCCGAACCAGGCGGTGAGGGCGCAGAGTAGGGCCAGGCTCACGAGGGCGAGGAAGCGCGAGTGGGGCATGGGCGCGGTGGGTATCCCTTCTGGTGAGTGTGAGCGTGGAGCGGCAGTGTGGAATGACAATCATTCCTACTATGGATTGCGGGAAGTATAAGTCATGCGCTTGCTTGATGAAAGTGCTCGGGGTCATGGCAGCACCCCTACGTGTGACGGGTGGGGTGACTGACCGGCGGGCAGTGATTGATTATTGAAGGAAAGAGCCCCTCCAGAAGGGGGGGGGCAATAGGCCTGCGGCGAAAACTATTGTTTGGCGGTTGTGGTGGAGATAGGATTGCTTCACGTCTCACATTGTTCCGAGAGTGAAATCAAGACCCGAAAGAGTCCCAGGAGAAGAGTATGCGCGCGCTGATTTACCATGAGAAGTGCGTGAGATGACGATGTTCGAGGTTAATCAGCTCCGCTTCGCCTACTCTCGCCGTAAGTTCATCTTGGACGAGATTAATCTTCATGTCGAGCAGGGGGAGATTGTTGGGCTATGGGGCGGAAATGGTGCTGGAAAGTCCACTCTTTTGAAGTTGTGCTCTGGTCTACTGAAGCCAACATCGGGAAGCATTCGCATCGATAACGAGGACGTCTCGACGCTCAACGCACACAAGAAAATACTCTTCCTTGGTGGCAACGATACGGTGCCGGAATATCTCACCGGCAAGGAATTGATTGATACCTTTAGTGCCTTATACGGGCAGGAGATCAAGCAGGAGGACTACGACAAGCTGATTCGCCTCTTTCAACTCGACAACGATGATAATCAGCTGATCGAGAACTACTCCCACGGAATGAAGAAGAAGATTCAACTTCTGGCTGCTGTGCTCTTGCGGAGAAAGCTCACCATCTTGGATGAGACGCTCAATGGTTTAGACGAGCAGGCCATGGATTACATGGTCGGAGAGCTGGCGGCATTGAGCCGTGACTCGGCGGTAGTGATTGCCTCTCACGACCGTCGGTTGCTTAGTAAGGTCTCTACCAGGCTCGTTGTGTTGAACAATGCCTCCATTGTGTACGACGGCGACGTGGAGGCGGGACTTCAGGCTCTGCCGACATGTTAAGTGAGGGGCACTAGTGAACGTCATCGACAAACCCGTCACTGTTTTATATAGATTCTATCTCAAACAACAAGTCCGCCAATTAGGCCATGATGGAATATTTTCCTCAGGATGGGTGAAGGCGGCAGTGGCATGCGTCGCGCTTCTCATGATGGTGACGCTGACGGCTATAGCCACTATATTTTATTCGACAGCAGAGGCTAGCCCGAAAGTGTTGGATATCCTCCTGGCTTTTTCTAACCTTACGCTTCCGATTTGGGTGATCGTTGGCTTCATTGTATCGAAGGTTCTCCTGGTGAACTCGCCGGATCTGATGAGCGTGACCGCCTCTTTTCCTGTCACGAATAAGCAACGCGGAATAGCTGTTCTGTATCTGGAAGCGACCATCGCCGGGTTGGTTACTGTCACGTTCTTTGTGCCATCGCTAGCGCCTTTGCTCTTTATCTATGGCCTTCCTGCACTCGGACGGATATTCTTGGCTATCGTCTTTCCAGGCCTCATATTATTTTTGCTGGCACACTTGGTCTTTAACCTGACGGTGGCTCTTGCCAGCCGGCTGAGGATGATCGGCCTGTCCCACTACGTGGGGATGGCGATCGTTATTGTATTGGCATACCTCTCTGCACTAAAGATGCCGAATCATTCCATCGCGCTATCAGAGGCATATTACTCATCGCACCCTTATTGGGTGTGGTCCAATGTGCTGCTGAAGGTGTACGTGGAGCACGGGCTGGCTGTGGCTATCGGGGCGTTTGTTATCGCAACGGCCACACTGTTAATGCTCGTGCGTTCCACTGCACCAGGGTGTACGTCCGTCGCGGTGAAGTATGTGCATCTGACGTTGCGGCCTCAACGCGGTCTGCGCAGAATGACAGCACGCCGTGCTATCCTGCACACCGCAGTGAGAAACCTTGTTCGCGCCAGACATACCTGGTTCGCTGTAGCTGCGTCCTGCGCAGCCTTCATTCTGCTCATGGACAGTCAGATTCTTCCGGCAGCGCTCTCCCTTGAAGTAGTCAGTTTCATGTCCCTGTATCTGTACTCGGATCTTCGGCGGTTTCGAAGGATGTACCAGGGGTTTGTGAAGCCGTGGTGGGAGTATCTGAGCCTCAATCTGGCCATGATGCTTCTGACCGTTCCCATTGGGGCTATATTCCTCGGTATTCAAGCGCTCCGTGGCAGATATTCAGAGCAGAACTTATTTCTGGTTATAGGTTGCCTTTTCTCCATACCCCTGTTGGTGACTTTAGGGATCCTGCTTCCCACAGTGAAGCAGAATCCGCTGGCGAGCCTGGCGGCGATAGGTTCGTTAGGTGTGTTGCTTCTCGCTACGGCATGTGCACTCTCCATATTCTCGCTCACGACAGTTCACATGCTGGGGATCGGTGCGCTCCTTATTGCGACGTTTGTTGTGGTCGGTATTCGCACTCTTCATGATTCAGGAAAAGGAATGACAGTTCTATGATGAAGCAAGCGTTCTTCTCTGTGGTGTTTGGTTTCTTGGTGGTATGCAGCATGGCAGTCGTGACCATGCTCTACATCGCGTTTTCGGCTGACGAGCAGGCGTTTTTTAGAACCGGGCTTTTCGGTGCAGTCTATGTTCACGTAAGAGATAACGCACAGGGCAACCTGGAATTGAGCTTAGGTATTCATAACGGTGGCATCCTGCTGATTCTCATTGCTCTCGCCTCGCTCGTGACCTTCTTCGGCATCCTTGCTGTGAAGGCTGGGCTGGGGCGTCGCTCCACTCGTGACGACTCGATGCAGTAGCGGCTGTAGTCTCCGCTGTGACGGTTTGGATGTCCTGCTAGCAGGCTGTATAGTAAGGCGGTCTGCGCTCTGCACAGTTAACGTGTGCGATTGAAGGGCGTAGCGTTCATACGAAAACATCCACTTTGTTGTAGGCCCCTCGCCCGAAGCGGCCGCGTAACTAAAAGGCAGCGAGCTTCCCTCACTACTGAGTGAGGGCGGCGACAAGTGGCCGAGAAAAACGCGGTGCACGCCACTGGGTGGGCCGGGAACCGCAACGAGAAAGGCACAGGTCACAATCAATGACCATGACTGATCCAATCGCGGACATGCTGTCCCGCGTACGGAATGCCAGCAACGCATTCCATGAATCCGTCTCCATGCCTTCCTCCAAGCTCAAGGTGAACATCGCCGAGATCTTGAAGAAGGAAGGTTACATCGCTAACTACACCGTCTCCGACGACAAGGTTGGCAAGACCCTGGAACTGGAGCTGAAGTACGGCTCCAACCGTCAGCGCTCCATCGAGGGTGTTCGTCGCGTATCCAAGCCAGGTCTGCGTGTCTACGCAAAGTCCAACAACTTGCCAAAGGTCCTGGGCGGCCTGGGCGTGGCTATCATCTCCACGTCCCACGGCCTGCTGACCGACCGTGAGGCCACGAACAAGGGTGTGGGTGGGGAAGTCCTCGCCTACATCTGGTAAGAGGGAGGTACAAGCATGTCTCGAGTAGGCAAGGCACCAATCGCCGTCCCATCTGGCGTCACCGTGAACATCAATGGTCAAAGCGTTGAGGTGAAGGGAACCAAGGGAACCCTGACCGTCGACGTTCCAGCACCTATCGCCGTATCCCAGGAGGGTGACGAGGTTATCGTTACCCGCCCGGACGATCACCGCAAGAACCGTTCCCTGCACGGCTTGTCCCGATCCCTGATCAACAACGCAGTTGTCGGCGTGAGCCAGGGCTACACCATCAACATGGAGATCTTCGGCGTCGGTTACCGTGTTCAGGCCAAGGGTAAGAACCTCGAGTTCGCCCTGGGTTACTCCCACCCTGTACTGATCGAAGCTCCAGAAGGCATCACCTTCGCAGTGGACGGCAACACCAAGCTGTCCGTATCCGGAATCGATAAGCAGCAGGTTGGCCAGGTCGCCGCGATTATCCGCCGTCTGCGTAAGGACGATCCTTACAAGGGCAAGGGTATTCGTTACGCCGGCGAGCAGGTCCGCCGCAAGGTCGGAAAGACTGGTAAGTAAGCATGAGCAACAACGAAAACAACAACGGCAAGCGTCTGCCAGTGGGCAAGGACATCTCCACCCGCCGTCGTACCGCACGTGCACGCCGTCACTTCCGTATTCGCAAGAACCTCGCTGGTACCCCAGAGGCACCACGCTTGGTTGTGCACCGCACGTCCCGCCACATCCACGCTCAGCTCATCGACGATGTTGCAGGCCACACCCTGGCAGCAGCATCCACCCTGGAAGCTGAAGTTCGTGCGATCGAGGGCGACAAGAAGACTCGCGGCGCAAAGGTTGGCCAGCTGATCGCTGAGCGCGCAAAGGCCGCAGGCATCGAAAACGTTGTCTTCGACCGCGCTGGCTACAAGTACCATGGCCGCGTCGCCGCTCTGGCCGACGCAGCTCGCGAAGGTGGTCTGAAGTTCTAATGATCACCGTCAACAACATCAACGGAAGGACTGCGTAGTGTCGGAACAAGACCGTAACGGCGGACGCTCCGCTGACAACCGCAACGATCGCAACGAGCGTGGCGGCCGCAACAACGACCGCGGTGGTCGCAACGACCGTCGCAACAACCAGCAGCAGGACGAGCGCTCCCAGTACATCGAGCGCGTTGTCACCATCAACCGCGTATCCAAGGTGGTTAAGGGTGGTCGTCGCTTCAGCTTCACCGCACTCGTCATCGTCGGCGATGGCCAGGGCATGGTAGGCGTAGGCTACGGCAAGGCCAAGGAAGTGCCTGCTGCAATTCAGAAGGGTGCCGAGGAAGCTCGCAAGAACTTCTTCCGCGTCCCAATGATCAACGGCACCATCACCCACCCAGTTCAGGGTGAGACCGCTGCCGGTATCGTAATGATGAAGCCAGCCGCACCAGGTACCGGTGTTATCGCCGGTGGTGCAGCACGTCCAGTTCTGGAGTGCGCTGGTATTCAGGACATCCTCTCCAAGTCCCTGGGCTCGGACAACGCTATCAACGTTGTGCACGCAACCGTGCACGGCCTGAAGCAGCTGGTCCGCCCAGAAGAGGTTGCCGCACGCCGTGGCAAGTCCTTGGAAGAGGTTGCTCCAGCCGCTATGCTGCGTGCACGCGCTGCAGGACAGGGGGCATAACCCATGGCACTGAAGATTACCCAGCTGAAGGGTACCGTCGGAACCAAGCACAAGCAGCGCAATTCCTTGCGCTCCTTGGGACTGAAGCGTATCGGACAATCTGTTGTTCGCGAGGACACCCCCGTCGTCCGCGGCCAGATCAACACCGTGCGCCACATGGTCTCTGTTGAAGAAGTGGCAGGAGAGTAAACATGAGCGATCCAATCAAGCTCCACGATCTCCGTCCATCCAAGGGCGCCAACAAGGCCAAGACCCGCGTGGGTCGTGGTGAGGCATCCAAGGGTAAGACCGCAGGTCGTGGTACCAAGGGAACCAAGGCTCGTAAGCAGGTATCGGCAGCATTCGAGGGTGGCCAGATGCCACTGCACATGCGCCTGCCTAAGCTGAAGGGCTTCAAGAACCCTGCAAAGATCACCTACCAGGTCGTCAATGTTGCTGACCTGGAGAAGGCCTTCCCACAGGGCGGCGAGATCGCTGTTGCTGACATCGTGGCAGCAGGCCTCGTCCGCGCGAAGCAGCCAGTGAAGGTTCTGGGCAACGGTGACCTCAGCGTGAAGCTGAACGTTACTGCTCAGAAGTTCTCCAAGTCTGCTCAGGAGAAGATCGAAGCTGCAGGCGGCTCTGTCACCGAGGCTAAGTAAGCCCTTTCAGACAGCCTGCAGAGCAGCGTAACAATCCCGCCCCGTCCTCTCACTGTGAGAGGGCAGGGGCGGGATTTTCTTTTTATAAAAATCGACGCCCAGCGCGATGTGCGCCAGGCGTCGGATAACAGTACGGGGAGGATTAGAATCCTGAACGGACAATTTTATCGTCCGACGGAGCACCATCCTTGTCCAGCGGGAATGCATACGCCAAGGCGGCAGCAAAACGGTAGGAACGGCGAGAGTTTCCGTCCGTGCTGTAATGCGCGTAATCGCCAGGGGCGTACCAATCCGGCTGAGCCTCGGCAGCCCAATCAAACAGGCGCAATTTCGGGTAGCGATCCTGCGCGCGGCGCAAGGCCTCGTTGAACTCCTGCATGTGGGAATTGGCGTAGTAGCCGTCGTTGGTATTCGTGCGGGTGGTTGCCCACATCACGTCCTGATCCTTGAGGAGCTCCATCATGGCGTCGATGCGCTCATCGGGAGAGGAGGTGGCGCCCGCTGCGATATTCGCCGCATCATTCACGCCGGTGGCGATGACCCAGCAGGTGTTCGGGCCGCTGTGCTGATCCACCAGCTCGGTCACGGACTCCACAGCGGAGGGGTACTTCGCGGAGCCGTCCGGGGCATCCCAGCCCTCGATGGTGGAGCGGGCGCCGAACACGCTGTCCACCACGTCCTGGGCGCCGTAGGCCCGGTATTGCACGAAGGCGGTATCGTCGGGGCCGTTGACCATGTCGGAGCTGAACATGCCGATGGAGGTGGAGTCACCCACGTGCACGACCTTCGTGCAGCTCATCACGGGGCGGCCCGCGGCCTGGGCGGCTGCCTTATTCTCTTCGCCGGTGGCGTCACCGGCGCCGTCGGAGTCAGCACCGGCCGCACCGGCACCCGCACCTGCGCCGTTCGCCGCTTGACGGTTCGCGTCCGTGATCTCCATGGCCTGCATCTTCGCAGCCTGGCTGGAGTTATCCGGCGCAACAATCACGTGCGGCAAGGCAATGGCGATCAGCGCCACAAGGATAACGGTCGCCGCGGCGGGGAAGTAGCTGGGGAAGCGGCGGCTGGCCACGGTGGTGGCCTGCGCTGGGGACACACCAATTTCCTTGGCGGCCCGGCGGCTGCGCGCCCATTCCTTGATCGGCCCCACGATGCCGTTGCGGCGGATCGGGTCCTCGATGATGGACCAGCTCAGCGCGGCAAGCCCAACAGACACCACCACAGTAATCACGCCACCGAGCACGCGGTTCTGGTCGAACCATGGCTGGGGCAGGAACGCGATAACTGGCATGTGCCACAGGTAGATGCCGAAGGAGCGCTCGCCGATCCAGCGCAGCGGCTCCCAGCCCAGGAACTTATTCCAGAAGCCGTCGGGGTGCAGCACGGAGAAGATCGCCAGCACGGTAGCGACCGACAGCAGTGCCAGGCCACCGTGGTAGAGGAAGAAGCTTTCCTGCTCTACCAGGACGATCAGGGCGATGATGCCGGCGATACCGATGGCACCCATGACCGTGGAGACCTGCCGCTGCGGCAGCACGGACTGCCCCTTGTGCTTGCGGGCGGACAGCCACAATGCCAGGCAGGCACCCAGCAGCATTCCGCCGGCGCGGGTATCCGTACCTTCGTAGATGCGGGTGGGGTCCATGCCCGGCTCCACCAGCATCCACATCCACACGAAGGAAGCCACAGCTACCAGGAACGTCAGCACCATCGCGATCATGCGCTTGCGGAACACAGTCAGGAACAACAGCAGGAGCAGAGGCCACACCAGGTAGAACTGTTCCTCCACGGACAGGGACCACATGTGGCTCAAAGGGCTGGGGCCGCCGAAGTTGTCGAAGTAGGACTTCTCCTTAAAGATCATGTGCCAGTTGTTGACGTAGAACAGGGCCGACACACCCTCCATGCCCCATTCGCTGAGCTTGTGCCGGGCCAGCGCCGCGGTCAGCAGCACCGTCACAATAATCGTAATGACCGACGCCGGCATCAGCCTGCGAAAGCGCCTCAACCAGAAGGTCTTCAGCCCCAGGTTGCCCCGGGTATCCCAGGCGCGCATGAGGTTACTGGTGATCAGAAAACCAGAGAGTGTGAAGAACACACCCACGCCCAGCAGCCCGCCGACCACGCCGGGAACATGCAGGTGATAGAGGATCACAGCAGCAACGGCAAGGGTACGCAGGCCATCGAGCCCAGGGATGTAGTGTTGTTCGGACTTAATCGGTTTTGGCATGGCTTTGAAGCTTTCAACACGTGCTCAGAGAGACGTTGGATCAACAATCGAAACAGACCTAAGAAGAATAACGCACACCAGGGGTTCTAAGGCAATTCTTATGGAAACGTTAGGTAGGAGAGCCCCCGATCGCACCCTGGTTGAGGGAAACTAAACAGTTTAAGGTTTCAGGAACTGCGAAAGGCTGCTATTCTTTTGGGGTTATTGTCACCCAACGCCACAACTGACAGGGTGAGGAACGTTAACAATCTGTGCCGCGTGGCAAGGCACAGCGTTTTCAGGAGGCCAGTTTGTCCGCCATTATCTCGGCGTTCAAAGATGTTGATCTCCGCAAGAAGCTGCTGTTCACTCTTGCGATGATCATCCTCTACCGCGTGGGCGCACAGATTCCAACCCCTGGTGTGGATTACGCAAACATCACCAAGCAGATCAAGGATCTGACCAGCCAGAACTCCATGTACTCGCTGATCAACCTGTTCTCTGGTGGTGCGTTGTTGCAGCTGTCCATCTTCGCGGTGGGCATCATGCCATACATTACGGCGTCCATCATCGTGCAGCTGTTGACTGTGGTGATCCCGCGCTTCGAGCAATTGAAGAAGGAAGGATCCACCGGCCAGGCGAAGATGACGGAATACACCCGTTACCTCACCGTGGGACTGGCCATGCTGCAGTCCGCAGGCATTGTGGCGCTGGCTGACCGCAAGCAGCTGCTGGGTCAGGGGATCCCCGTCCTGAAGGACAACGTGGGCATCTTCGGCCTGGTGGTCATGGTTCTGGTCATGACCTCCGGTGCCGTGCTGGTGATGTGGATGGGTGAGCTGATCACCGAGCGCGGTATCGGTAACGGTATGTCCCTGCTGATCTTCGCCGGTATTGCCACCTCCATGCCGGCCCAGGGCATGACGATCCTGAACACCTCCGGCGGCTTCACTTTCAGCGCCGTGGTGATTGGTGTGCTGCTGCTCATCATCGGCGTGGTCTTCATCGAGCAGGGCCAGCGCCGCATCCCCGTTCAGTACGCCAAGCGTATGATCGGCCGTCGCCAGTACGGTGAGACCTCCACCTACCTGCCACTGAAGGTGAACCAGGGTGGAGTGATCCCTGTGATCTTCGCCTCCTCTCTGCTGACTGTTCCGATCCTCATCACCCAGATCATTCAGTCCAATGATCCGGCCAATGCGAACGTGGATAACTGGTGGAACCGCCACGTCATCGCCACCCTGTCCAATCCGGGTGCTTGGCAGTACATCGCGGTGTACTTCGCGCTGATTATCTTCTTCTCCTACTTCTACGTGTCCGTGCAATACGACCCGTATGACCAAGCGGAGAACATGAAGAAGTATGGTGGATTTATCCCTGGTATCCGCCCGGGTCGCCCCACCGCGGAATACCTTGGCTACGTGATGAACCGCCTGCTGCTGGTCGGTTCCATCTACCTGGGCTTGATCGCCGCACTGCCGAACTTGCTGCTGCACATGGGCATCGGCGGTGGTCAGTCCTCGCAGATGCCATTTGGTGGTACCGCGATCCTGATTATGGTGTCCGTGGCTCTGACCACCATCAAGCAGATTGAGTCCCAGCTCATGCAAGCAAACTACGAAGGATTTTTGAAATGAGACTAGTACTTCTCGGCCCTCCAGGTGCTGGCAAGGGCACCCAAGCATCCCTGCTCTCCGACTCCCTGAAGATCCCACACATCTCCACTGGGGACTTGTTCCGCGCCAACATCTCCCAGGGCACGGACCTGGGCAAGCAGGCACAGGAGTACATGGACGCTGGAAAGCTGGTCCCAACCTCCGTGACCGCCAACATGGTTCGCGACCGCCTCGCCGAGGAGGACGCCGCCGACGGCTTCCTGCTGGACGGCTTCCCCCGCACCATCGAGCAGGCCGAGCTGCTGGAAGAGATGCTGCAGGACTCCGGACAAGCGCTGGACGCCGTGGTGAACTACGTAGTCTCCGAGGACGTTGTGGTGGAGCGCATGCTGGCACGCGGCCGTAACGACGACAACGAGGACACGATCCGCACGCGCCTGTCCGTCTACCGCGACGAGACCGCGCCGCTGATCGACCACTACGAGGATATCCTCATTAATATCGACGCCGAAGGCACCGTGGAAGATATCTCCACGACAACTCTGGACGCTCTCGATAAGTAAGGCGCGTCGCCCCAAGCAAATCGAAGGCCCTACATCCTGCGTGAACAGTGCGGAATGTGGGGCTTTTGGCGTCGTATAAAAATATCAACAACACAGACAGTAGGGACATCATGGGATTTCGCAAGAAGACAAAGACCATCCCGGCCAAGACCCCAGAGCAGCTGAACAGCATGCAGGCGGCGGGGGAGATCGTCGGCCAGGCGCTGCAGGCGGTGAAGGCCGCGGCGAAGCCGGGCATGAGCACCCTTGACCTGGACGCCATCGCTGAGGACGTTATCCGCAGCGCCGGCGCCACCCCGACCTTCAAGGGCTACCAAGGTTTTCCTGGCTCTATTTGCTCCAGTGTCAACGACATGATCGTGCACGGCATCCCCAGTGCTGACGTGATCCTTAAAGAGGGCGACCTGGTCAGCATCGACTGCGGCGCTACGCTGAATGGTTGGGTGGGGGACTCGGCCTGGACGTTCGGCATCGGTGAACTTGCCGAGGAACATAGGCTGCTGAACGAGGCTACGGAATGGGTGCTGCACCAAGGGATCAAAGCCATGGTCCCCGGAAACCGCCTGACCGATATTTCCTGGGCCCTGGAAGAAGCCACGAGTAAGGCCGAAGTGAAGTTCGGGGTGGATCTGTGGATCGTGGACGGCTACGGCGGCCACGGCATCGGGCAGACCATGCATGAGGATCCGTACCTCGCGAACGAGGGCAGGCCAGGGCGTGGGCCCGTGATCCAAGAGGGAAGCACGCTGGCTATCGAGCCGATGCTGGCGCTGGGCACCGCGGACTCGCGGGTGCTGGATGACGAGTGGGGAGTGGTGACCGTGGACGGCACCTTCGCGTCCCACTGGGAGCACACCGTGGCAGCCACGGCGGGTGGGCCGCGGATTCTCACGCCGCGCGTGTAGGGCGCGGGAGGTACCCAGGGGCGGCAAGGGTGAGTTTCTTTTGCCGAAAACTTTCGTTGTGGCGAATAAGGGGAGTATTCTAAGCGGGACGTTTTTCAAGTTCGCCAGCTTAACCTCCGTGGTCGATGAGCTGGCCCAGAGTGCCCATGGGACTTATCCACTATGAGCGGTAACCGCATCTTTAATTCACTGTTGTTCAAGATCATCGTTGGAATTATCTTGGGCTGCCTGTGCTCCCTGTTCTTCCCTGAATGGCTGGCCCGAGTGTTCGTGACCTTCAACGGTTTGTTCTCCGGCTTCCTGGGATTCTTCGTTCCCGTGCTGATCTTCGGCCTGATCACTCCGGCTATCGCCAGCCTGGGGCAGGGCGCGGGTAAGTGGCTGGGCGTGACCGCAGGCGTGGCCTACCTGTCCACCATCATCTCCGGTGCAGCAGCTTACCTGCTGTCCCAGGCGCTGTACCCCACTCTGCTGGCCACCAGCGATCTGATGGAAGCAGGCGACATTGACAAGGCTGCTCTGTCTCCCTACTTTTCCGTGGAAATGCCCGCTCCATTTGAAGTGATGCCCGCGCTGCTGTTGGCGTTCACCGTGGGTATTGCCATGGCAACGCTGGGTACCAAGACGCTGACCCAGGCCTCCGTGGAGCTTCGCGACGTCATCATGAAGGTCGTGGAGGCGTTCATCATCCCGCTGCTGCCGATCTACATCTTCGGTGTGTTTCTCTCCATGGGCATGAACGGCGTGCTGCTGGAGACCGTGTCCCAGTTCGCCAAGGTACTGGTGCTGGCGATCGTGATGACGTGGGTTGTGCTGCTGGTTCAGTACCTGATCGCAGCTCCACTGTCCGGCCGTAACCCCTTCGTGGCACTGAAGAACATGCTGCCTGCGTACTTCACGGCTCTGGGTACCTCCTCTTCTGCTGCGACGATCCCTGTCACCCTGAAGTCCACCAAGCGCAACGGTGTGAGCGATTCCGTCGCGGACTTCGTAATTCCGCTGTGCGCCACGATTCATCTGTCCGGTTCCATGATGAAGATTTCCCTGTTCGCCTTCGCGGTGGTGTTCATGTCTGGTTCGGAGGTGTCCGCTGGCACGGCCATCGGGTTCATCCTGTTGCTGGGCATCATGATGGTGGCAGCCCCTGGTGTGCCGGGCGGTGCGATCATGGCGGCCGTGGGACTGCTGCAGTCCAACCTGGGCTTCGACGAGGGTCAGGTTGCGATCATGATCGCCGCCTACATTGCCATCGACTCCTTCGGAACGGCCTGCAACGTCACCGGCGATGGCGCCATCGCGATGGTGGTCAACAAGCTGGCCAAGGGCGACCTGCAGGCGGAGAAGCCTGCCGAGCTCGCGCAGAACTAACCGCGGGCACCACGCGAAGTTGATGTTTCTGCAGGTCGCGTGTAATGTTGATCGCTGGTGCACCCACCGTATGGCCTGCATGGGCACATGCGCACGGAGTGAACCAGTAGCAAGATATCACCCATCCAGCGGTTTGAGCTGGGGAAACGTTTGAGGTTATGGCAAAAAAGGAAGGCGCCATCGAGGTTGAGGGCCGCATCGTCGAGCCCCTACCAAATGCGATGTTCCGTGTTGAGTTGGACAATGGCCACAAGGTCTTGGCACATATCTCCGGCAAGATGCGCCAGCACTACATCCGCATCCTCCCAGAGGACCGAGTGGTTGTGGAGCTCTCTCCATACGACCTGACCCGTGGACGTATCGTCTACCGCTACAAGTAAAACGTAAGCCTCCACACATCCAAACGCCGGGAGAGGAACACAGTCCCGGTGTGCAACACCTCTGGCCGCGGCGGCCGGAGCCTCTCCCTTGACGCATCACATGCAGGTTAGTGCATGGCACTGCAGTGAGCTGGAAACGACCAGCATGCTGTCAAGGGCAGGGGATGAGTGTGGAGAAAACCGCCGCTAAACCGGAAGGAACTGCCCTATGGCACGCCTTGCTGGTGTGGACCTCCCACGCGAAAAGCGCATGGAGGTCGCACTGACCTACATCTTCGGAATCGGCCCAGCCCGTTCCAAGCAGTTGCTGGACATGACCGGCATCTCTCCTGACCTGCGCTCCAAGGATCTGACCGACGAGCAGGTTACCGCCCTGCGTGACGCTATCGAGAACACCTTCAAGGTTGAGGGTGACCTCCGTCGCGAAATCCAGGCTGACATCCGTCGGAAGATCGAGATCGGTTCTTACCAGGGCCTGCGTCACCGTCGCGGCTTGCCCGTACGTGGCCAGCGCACCAAGACCAACGCTCGTACCCGCAAGGGTCCTAAGAAGACCATCGCAGGAAAGAAGAAGTAATGCCTCCGAAGACTCGTTCCGGCGCACGCCGTACTGGCCGTCGCGTCGTCAAGAAGAACGTGGCCCAGGGCCACGCATACATCAAGTCCACCTTCAACAACACCATCGTGTCCATCACGGACCCATCCGGTGCTGTGATTTCTTGGGCATCCTCCGGCCACGTTGGCTTCAAGGGATCCCGCAAGTCCACCCCATTCGCCGCACAGCTGGCTGCAGAGTCCGCTGCCCGCAAGGCAATGGAGCACGGCATGAAGAAGGTTGACGTTTTCGTTAAGGGTCCAGGCTCCGGCCGCGAGACCGCCATCCGTTCCCTGTCCACTGCAGGTCTTGAGGTTGGCACCATCGCTGACGTCACCCCTCAGCCACACAACGGTTGCCGCCCACCGAAGCGTCGTCGCGTTTAAGACAAGAAAGGATAGGGATTAAACAATGGCTCGTTACACCGGCCCAGCTACCCGCAAGTCCCGTCGCCTCCGCGTCGACCTCGTCGGCGGCGACAGCTCCTTCGAGCGCCGTCCATACCCTCCAGGACAGGCTGGTCGCGCTCGCATCAAGGAGTCCGAGTACCTCCTGCAGCTGCAGGAAAAGCAGAAGGCAAAGTACACCTACGGCGTGCTGGAGAAGCAGTTCCGTCGTTACTACGCCGAGGCCAACCGTCGCCCAGGCAAGACCGGTGACAACCTGGTCATCCTGCTGGAGTCCCGCCTGGACAACGTGGTCTACCGCGCAGGTCTGGCACGCACCCGCCGCCAGGCACGTCAGCTGGTTTCCCACGGTCACTTCACCGTGAACGGCAAGAAGATCAACGTACCTTCCTTCAAGGTATCCCAGTACGACATCGTGGACGTTCGCGAGAAGTCCCGTTCCATGCTGTGGTTCGAAGAGGCACAGGAGCGCCTGGTTGACGCTGTTGTTCCTGCTTGGCTGCAGGTCGTACCATCTACCCTGCGCATCCTCGTGCACAAGCTGCCCGAGCGCGCTCAGATCGATATTCCGCTGCAGGAGCAGCTGATCGTCGAGCTTTACTCGAAGTAAGAGTTTTTCTTCACTTCGCACCCGTTGTCACCATCCGGTGGCGATAAACTTCTACCGACGTCATATAGCGGTCGTCGACAAAGGAGCACTTCAAGAATGCTTATCTCACAGCGTCCCGCGCTGAGCGAGGAGTACATCGATTCCTCCCGTTCCAAGTTCGTCATCGAGCCACTGGAGCCAGGATTCGGCTACACCCTCGGCAACTCCCTGCGCCGTACCCTGCTGTCCTCCATCCCAGGAGCAGCGGTGACCTCCCTGCGCATCGAAGGTGTACTCCACGAGTTCACCACGATCCCAGGCGTGAAGGAAGATGTCTCAGACATCATCCTGAACATCAAGTCCCTGGTTCTGTCCAGCGACTCCGATGAGCCTGTCACCATGTACATCCGCAAGGAAGGTGCCGGTGCAGTCACCGGTGCAGACATCTCCACCCCAGCGGGTGTAGAGGTCCACAACCCAGACCTGCACATCGCCACCCTGAACGAGCAGGGCAAGCTGGACATTGAGTTGGTTGTTGAGCGTGGCCGCGGCTACGTCCCTGCAGCCAGCGCCTCCAACGAGATTGGCCGCATTCCTGTCGACCAGATTTACTCCCCAGTGCTGAAGGTCAGCTACAAGGTGGAAGCAACCCGTGTGGAACAGCGCACGGACTTCGACAAGCTGATCATCGACGTGGAGACGAAGAACTCCATCACCGCCCGCGATGCCCTGGCATCCGCAGGTAAGACCCTGGTGGAGCTGTTCGGCCTGGCACAGGAACTGAACTACGAAGCAGAAGGTATCGAGATCGGCCCATCGCCACAGGAAAGCGAGCACGTCGCTGCCTACGGCATGCCTATCGAGGACCTCAACTTCTCCGTGCGTTCCTACAACTGCTTGAAGCGCGAAGAGATCCACACGGTGGGCGAACTGGCTGCCCGCACGGAGTCCGATCTGCTGGATATCCGCAACTTCGGCCAGAAGTCCATCAACGAAGTGAAGGTCAAGCTGGCTGGCTTGGGCTTGGCTTTGAAGGATTCCCCAGAAGGCTTCGACATCAACGACATCGAAGGCTACGACGCCGAGACCGGCGAGTTTATCGACACCGAGGGCGAGGACATCGCGGAGTAAAGGCTCACTTACACGCGCTCACCTAAACATCCACACGAGGAGAACACATGCCTACCCCAAAGAAGGGCGCCCGCCTTGGCGGTTCTGCTTCCCACCAGAAGAAGATCCTGGCCAACCTCGCAGCTCAGCTGATTGAGCACGGCGCCATCAAGACCACGGACGCCAAGGCCAAGCTGCTGCGTCCATACGTTGAGAAGATCATCACCAAGGCCAAGCGTGGCACCCTGGCTGATCGCCGCAACGTTGCCAAGCTGATCACGAACAAGGAAGTTGTTGCTTACCTGTTCAACGAGCTGGCTCCTAAGTTCGAAGGCCGTCCAGGCGGATACACCCGCATCATCAAGCTGGAGAACCGCAAGGGCGACAACGCCCCTATTTCCCAGATCTCTCTGGTGACCGAGCCACTGGCTTCCACCGAGGCTGAGCGCGCCACCCGCGCAGCTGCATCCAAGAAGGCTGCAGAGGCTGAGGAGACCAAGGCCGAGGAGACCGCCGCTGAGGAGGCTCCAGAAGTAGAGGCTGACATCGCTACCGACGCCGACGCCGAAGCAGAAGCTGCTGAGGCTGACGCTGAGGAGAAGGCAGAAGAGAAGTAATTCTCTGAAGCTGTGAAGGCCCCGTGAGACCCACGGGCCTGTCTTGCCCAAGGGCGACCACCCGTCACACGACATCCGTGAGACAGGGCGGTCGCCCTTGGTGCATGTATGACGTGCGCCGTACAATAACCCTTATGCTTTCACCGTCCCTTCGTGTCCGCCTGGACATCGCCTACGATGGCACCGACTTCCACGGGTGGGCCACGCAACACGGCCTGCGCACCGTGGCTGGCGTGCTCGAAGAGAAGCTCTCCCTCGTGGTCCGCGAACCCGTGACCTTGGTGGTGGCCGGACGCACCGACGCCGGCGTTCACGCCAACGGCCAAGTCGCCCACGTCGACCTTCCCACCAGTGCGTTCGAGCAACGTTCCCTGACCCGCCCGGAAGACCTGGTCCGCCGTCTGTCCCGCATGCTGCCCCACGATATCCGCCTGCATAGCGCCACTCGCGCCCCTCAAGGATTCGACGCCCGCTTCTCTGCCCTCCGCCGCCACTACATCTACCGGCTCACGACCCACCCGGCCGGGCCTCTTCCGGTGCGGGTGAGGGACACGGCGCGGTGGCGTCGACCCATCGATCTGGACAAGGTGCAGGCGGCGAGCAACGCCATGCTCGGGTTGCAGAACTTCGCCGCCCTGTGCAAGGCCAAGGAGGGGGCAACGACCATCCGCGAACTGCAGCGATTCGAGTGGGTGGATGTATCGACCGACGCCGAGCCTCAGACCTACGAAGCGCACGTCACCGCTGATGCGTTTTGTTGGTCGATGGTCCGTTCCCTGGTGGGGGCAGTGATGACCGTCGGCGAAGGCAAACGAGACGTGGGCTTCGCCGCCGAGTTGATGGGGGAGAAGCAGCGTAGCTCGGTGGTGCCTGTCGCGCCGGCTGAGGGGTTGAATCTGGTGAAGGTGGATTATCCTGCCGATGAGGACCTTGCCGCGAGGGCTCGCGCGACCCGCGCGATGCGCAGTGAGGCGGAGCTCGGCGACAGCGCTGCGGCTGAGACCGACCCAGCTGGCGCAGACACAGGCAGAGAAGAACGGGAGTAGACACAGTGGCTCTTGAACCGACGTGGCACCTGGTGCTCATAGCGCTGCTAGTGTGGGCGCTTCCGGGCGCGCTGCTGTCCATGGCCGCGGGGCTGAAACCGCACCGCGCGTTGGTGGCTGCGCTGCCGGTGACGGCCGGCGTGTGGGGCAGTCTCGCTGCGCTGTATGGCGCGCTGGGTATTCCGTTTACGCAGCTCAGCGCCTGGATCGGAACCGCGGTCGTGGTGCTGCTGATGCTGGGCTGGCAGGTGTTCTTCGGGCGTGCCGCGCGCGCCGCACGGGCACGGCGAGCCACCGGCGGCGGTGAGTTGGGTGAGGCGGGTGAGTTGGCGTCGGATTCAGAAGGGACATCACCACAGCCGGCGCGGGATTGGATGGCAACGCTGCGCACGGTGAGTCGGCCCCTGCTGCCCGCTCTCGGCGTGGTCTCCGGTGCCTACCTGATGATCTCGCGCGGGCTGAACTCCATGGTCAACACGCCGCGCGGGCTGGAGAGCGTGTTCCAGGGGTGGGACGGTCAATGGCACGTCTCCACCATCCGCTTTATCATGGAGACCCACACCGCCAGCTCCACGCACATGGGCGAGCTGCAGAACGTGGAAACGAAAGCGCAGCTGTTCTACCCTGCGGCGTGGCACACCATGGTGTTCATGTTCCGGGAAGCCACCGATATTAGTCCTATCGCGGCCGTGAACATTGGGGCGAAGGTGATGCCGGCGGTGGGGATCGCGCTGACGGTGTCCCTTCTGGCGTGGCTGATGGTGCGCGGAGCGACGCGTCGGGCGGGGTTGGGGACGGCCGTGGCGGCGTTCCTCGCACCCATCATCGCAGCGGGTGTGCTGCCGCTGTATTACGTCAGTTTCTATGTGGGCATGTGGCCCTATGCCTCCGCGATGTCCCTGATCGGGCCGGTTATCTGGCTGTTCTGCCGCATCCCGTCCAGCCCGCGCATGATCGTGCCGGCGGCGGTGGCGCTGGCTGGCGTGGGCATGATGCATCCAGCGCCGATCACGCACATCGTGTTGTTCGTGGCTGTGTGGTGGCTGGGCGAGGGAGTACTCCGCCGGCAGTCGGACGCCAGCTGGGGTGTGACGAACAAGTACCTGGCGCCGGTGGTGTCCCGGCTGCGAGCCACGCTCTACATCGCCGGGGCTGGACTGTGCGCCGTGGCTATCTTCCTGCCCCAGCTGCTGGTGGGGTCCAACCAGACCAGCGAGGTCAGCCAGTTCAACACGGGCGAATCGGACACCACACGCACGGGAAGCTGGATGAGGATCCTGTACCTCCAGACCCGGCACGCGTGGGAATACGGCGTGGACTGGTGGTTCCTGTGGGCCGCAGCGATCGGTGCCGTGATCCTGCTGGCGTGGCGCAGGAACCTGTGGCCGCTGGCCGTGTTCCTGATCTTCGCGGTGATTGCGGTGGATGCGGTGAGGAGCTTCGCGGATCCGCTGGGCGCTATGGCCTCTGCGGTAGGCGCCCTGCACTACAACTCGGCACACCGCCTGGTGATGCCGGTGGCCATCCTCATGATCGTCTTCGCTGCCGGTGCGGTGGGCTTCGTGTTCCATCTGGTGTTCCAGATCATTCCTACGGCGGTGAAGAAGAACGGTCAGAGCATCCCACCATTAGTGGCTTCTACAGTGACCGTGGGGGCAGTGCTCGCCCTCGTGGTGGGGGCGCAGATTCCACCGCAGCACCAGGAGGACAAGACCGTAGGGATGGACCACCTCCTCGCCTCGGCCTACGATCCACGCATGGTGGACACGGCAGACCTGCGTGCCTTCGATTGGCTGGCGACACAGCCCAAGGCCTACGACGGGCTGATCCTGAACAACCCCGACGAAGGCAGCGGCTGGATGTATGCCTACAATGGCCTGCCTGCGCTGCACCGCCACTACCTGTTCCCGTCGGTGGGGCAGGAGTCCGCAACCACGCTGCTGTACTGGCACCCGGACGTCCTGGGCCGGGGTATGCCGCCGGTGCCTGGCTCGCCCGCGGAGGCCGCTCTGGCAGAGGGTCGCTCCGCCAAGGGGCTGGAGGGCGATCGCTCCGACTACAAGAACACGGTGGATAAGGCCGTGGACGAATTAAACGTCAACTACATCGTGTTCGGGCCGCCGCACTTCTGGTCCTGGCAAAAGGACATCATCGGCCAGGGGCCGTTCCTATACGACGCCCCGGGTGTCACCCCGATCTACCAAGACGGGGCGCTCTACATCTACGCGGTGAACGCCCACTTCACCCAGGATGAACTGGATCAGATGGTGAAGGACTCCCCGCGAAAGCCCACGCATCCGCCCGTGCAGGCTCCCGATGCGGTGAACTCTGCGCCGGCGAAGCCTCACGGGGCTGAGCACTAGCGGGGGAGTGGAGCTCCTCGGCATGTGGCATCGCGGGCTGCTCGGTGACTGGCGCGGCAGGCGCGGCGGGCTCACTGACTGGTGTGGCAGGCGCGGTGGGGCGCAGGTCGCAGGAAAAGTGCATGCGCGAGCCGTGGCTGTTGATGGTGGAGTGCCCCAGGGTGCTGTCCACCAGCGTGACCGTGGTGGTCACGAAATGCTCTGGGATCTCGTTGTCCAGCGGTTCCGTGGTCAGAATGACGCGCATAGTGTGGGGATCCCACGCGTCCTCCCAGTGTTGACGAAGGCTGGTGTGGGGCGCCGCGCCGGGCGTCGGGGGAAAAGGATCGGTGGGGTGCGGAGATCGACGGATAATGCTGACGGTGCCGTGGGGCCAGGGGATGGCGGCCATGCAGGCGTCGAGCATCGTGGGATCGCCCGTGATGACCACGGTCGCTCCGGGGACTACGTTGATTCCCATCGAGTGGCCGGTGGAGCCCACCCCCAGGATGAGCGCGGGTAGTGGCTGGATGGTCCATTCGGCGGGCAGACCCTTCATCCACACGGTGGGTTTCGTAGACGTGGGAAGGGCGACCACCCCGCAGCCCGCCGCGGCGAAGGGCACTCGGTGTGCGTAGTCGCTAGAAACGGCTACCACGGTGGTGCTGCGCTGGTGGGCAATCCTGCTGACCGCCCCGCCAGACTGCTGCAGCGACTCCGAAGGATGGTGCACCACAGAAGAATGCCGTAGGTCAGAGGCATCCAGGCCGAGCCCTTGAGCGAAGTGGTTCCCATCAATGTGTGCCACGGGCGCGGAACTTAACGTGGAGGTGGCCACCGCCCACACGTAGAAGATCTGGTGCTCGCTGCGCTGGACAGTGCGCGTGCGCAGAAGGAGCCAGCCTGTCCCCGCGGCGCAGAGCAGCATGATGAACAGAGATAGAAAAAGCATGCGTCCCCCTTGTGCATGTGGCTCTGATCTGTGGCGCTTGAGCGCGAAACTTAGATGTGAAACCCCCAATAGCTATATCTTATACAAAACTATCGACTACTGTCTAGAGATGTGGCATGCTAAAGGCGCGAGTGCACACATGGTTTAAGGCACGAGTGCACACATGATGGAAAGCATGCTGCACCGTGTGCGGGGGCACACGGCAGGTTGATTCTTTGCGAGGGGGAAAGAACGTTATGCGTACCACCGGTATTCAGGTCTCCGGTTTTGGGTTTTTGTTGAGGCGCCTGGAGTTAGCGTTGGTGATTGGTGATGCGCGCATGGCGCATGATCCTTTGCGCAACCAGCGCCGGGCCTTGGCGGTGGGGCTGTTGATGAGCCTGCTGATCGCGGGTGGCGCGGTGATGCTGGGTCTGCTCAAACCGAAGCCCACCTTGGACGGGGATCTGGTGGCGGATGAGTTCGGGGGTCTGCACGTGCGCCTGGGGGAGACGTACCACCCGATCACTAATGTGGCGAGCGCCCGCTTGGTGCTCGGCGCGCCGGTGGACGCCACGAAGTCCACCGCTGATCAGCTGGCGGCGGCTCCCCATGGCGCGCCGATGGGTGTGGGGCATGTTCCGGGGTTGGATCAGGCGGAGAAGAGCTCGTGGTTTCTGTGCTCTGGTCAGGGGGAGCTGGTGAGCGTCCATGCGATTCCGGAATCGGACGCGCACATGCACACTCGTCGCGTGGCGGTGGCGACTGATGGGCAGGAGTTGTGGCTGCTCAATGGGCAAAGTCGCACCTTGGTGGATCCGTCGGCGGCCAGGGCGTTGGGCGTGGATACGGTGGCCGTCAACCAGGGGTTCTTGAAGCAATACGACCTGAAGGATCCATCGCTGTTGCCGCAGGGGCCAACGGGGCTGCCGGCGCCGTTTGACGAGGCGGGTGTGTTGCTGAACGCCGGTGGCCGCGTGTTCATGACCGCCCCGGGTGGTGTTGCTGAGCTGAAGGGCGCGCAGCGTGCCTATGCCGAGGGGCTGAGCGCCGCCCCACCTCGTGCAGTGGCGCTTGCGGATGTGGTGGCGCAGCCAGGCGCAGACGTGTGGCCGTTTGTCCCGCGGGAGGATGTCCGCGCGAGTGACTGGGCGTCTGCTCCTCACGATTCCTCCTCGCTGCCGTGTGCGGGGCAGCAGGGCACGGCCGTGTTGCCTGCCCCGGAGGGTACGGCGACGGACTCTGGGTTCGTGGGGCCACGCGGAACCTCCCCTGTGGTCACGGAGCGTGGATTGTTCTTAATCGACGACGCCGGGCTTCGCTATTCCGTAGGCACCTCCGAAGAATTGTCGGCCTTAGGTTTTAAGGACCCTGTGGGTGTGCCGTGGCGGACCATCGCAGGACTCACGGACGCTGGCCTGCTGAGTGGTACCACGGCCCGGCAGACGGTCACCGCGATGAACACCAGCGAGAGCAGCACTGCTAAGGACACCGGAACGATGTAGCTGGTGGCTTCGGGTGTGAAGGCAACGTCCGTGACCGTGGGCGGCAGTGGCTGTACTGGTCCGTAGGCCTGGGGTACAGCGTGTGCGTCCACACCAGAGGTATCTGCAGTGCGATGTTGTTCGCGCAGCTGCAGGGATGCGTTGATCGCGGCCTGGGTATCGACCACCTTGATGGGCTGCTGCATGCCCGGTGCAGCGCCACCAGGCGAGGCTGTGGCGAGCAGGATGGCCGTGACGGTGTCCGCTGTGGCTTGGGGAAGTATCTCCCACACCCGGGCCGCCGTGCCGGAGACCACGGGTGTGGCGAAACTGGTTCCTATGAAGGGATCTGGTGAGCCCACGAAGGTGGTGACCACTCCGGGTTCTTTCTCGGGATCCCTTTCCACGCGGGCACTGACGGGGCCTCCGCTGGCGTAGAGCATGGCCCAGGGACCTGCGGCGCTGTAATCGGCTGGGATCCGTCCAGAATCGGAGACGTGGTCCGCACTGTCACGCGCATCCACGGCTCCCACCGCTAACACCCCTGGCAAGGACGCCGGATAGGGTACTTGGTCTTCCTCGCACTGACCCGTATTTCCCGTGGATGCGACCACTAACGCCCCTGTGGATTGAGCGCGTGTGATCGCCTCGCGCAGCTCCACGGTATCTTGGCAGGCCACCATCGAGATATTGATGATGCGGGCCGGGTGCGGTTCTGCAAGGGCTGCGTCGATCGCCGCAACGAGATGGCTCACCGTGCCCTCGCTTCTCTCGGGCGAATCTGAGTGGAGGAACGAGGCGATAGGCGCGCCGGGAGCTACCTGCTGAATCACACTGGCCACGGCACTGCCGTGGAGAATACAGAAGTCCCGATCACCACTGACCCCAGGCGCGGCAGAGCCCGTATCAATCACGGCGATGGGCACATCATGGCCGCTTCCCGGGGTGGTCTCCGTGGCGCTGTGATCCACCGGAATCTCTGGGCCGATGAGTCCTTCTTGGCAGGTGTTACTCATCCGATGCCCCTAATGAGACCAAATACGCCGGTGGCATGCAGCGCGAGTGGAACTGCAAGGGCAAAGGTCAGCATCTCCACCCAGTCAATGATTCGTCCCAGCATTGGGGAGCTAATGCGTAGCGCCGGAAGTGCAACCAACCCCAGGAGAACCACCCCGGCCGGGCTATGGAGCGCTAACCACAACCCCACGAGGGCGGCCATTGTGCTGACGGCTACCGCGTGAATGGGACGGGCGCCGCGTGCAGTCACACCCAGCAGTGCCACCGCGATCAGGAGTGCCGTGGTCCAGCCGTCGATGGGACTATTCCACGGTGCTATCTGCACCACGCAGGCGCAGATCACCACGCATAACGCGCTGATCAGTGAAGAATGGACGTCCACCACCGCACCAGCAGAAGAATGCACCGGCTCGCTGAAGATCCCTGTTGCGGGGACCTTGGGAAGTTTGATCCTCTGGATCGCAATGGCGATCTGTCCGGCGTATGCCAGCGCAAAGAGGGTCACCACCAGGGTCACTCCGGGCGAAAAGTTCATGACTGCCGCCAGCATCAGCGTGCATGTGATGACGCGTGCCGCTCCTGCGCGCCAGACCACCAGAGCTGCCGCCACACATCCGCACAGCACGTTAATGTGCAGACCCACTCCGAAGGCAACGATGGGAGCTATCCAGGAAAAGCGCTGATCGTGCAAGCTTGCGGCAGCAAGGCCCAGAGCGGCTATCGCGCCAACAACTACGGTGAGGAGTTGCGATTGATCCCAGTTTCCGGGGCTGTAGAAGTCCACAGGGTGCCACAGTGGTGCGACCTGCCACGTCACCACCGCTGCGATAGCGGCGACGATCCACACCGCGGGGTTGTCGGCAATCGGCCCGCTGAGCTCCTCGACCGCCTCGGCCGGAGGAGCGGGCGCGCTCGCGATATCTAACTCCAGCGCCTCACCTGGTATCACTCCAGCATCTGTCAGTGTGTGTTCAGGCCGTATGCTTCCCACCGCTCGTTTGAGGACCCAGTGTTCACCCGGCGTGATGTCCTCCACGAGGTGCGGTATGAGTTCTGCGACCGGTATGTGGTCGGCCACAGCAGCATTGATGGTGGTGCCACGACGAGGCACCGAAATGCTCACGGCAAGCATGGGCAATCCCTCCCTTGAATGATCCCTGTATACAACGCACCACCCCTTGGCGCGTTGGGTTGTAGCACACCCCCGTGGTGCGCGTGTGAGTCATAGCGTAGCGTGCACGTCCTACATTCGCATTCGCGGTCAACTTTTATGGACCTGACCAGCGCAAATGAGAGCGTTCAATTTTTTGTTGGCAAAACATGATGTTCCATGGCAAGCTGAAAAGCACATGAGCGCGGTCGCGCACGGTGGTGATGGCCCCTCGGGGGAGGGATACGCCACACCCAACACGCTGTGTGCCGCGCTGGATTGGGGGAACATCGATGCAGACTCAAGCGCCACCGACGCTGCCGAAAGACAAGCAGCCATTCATCCGCTTGCTGATGCCTGCGGTCATGCTCGTGGCCGTGGTGGGCATGATCGCCGCCATGGTCCTGTCTGGTGCCGGACGCTCACCCATGACGTTCATTTTTCCGCTGATGATGCTGGGCAGCATGGCGATGATGTTCACGCCTGGGGGCAACGTGGACGAAATCCGTCGATCCTTCCATCGTCATATCGACGCCCTCACGGACGGCCTCAAACGAAAACACGAGCTGCAGCGCCAGCAGATGGAGGCCGCACACCCCAACCCTCATACCCTGTGGTCGTATATCCACACGGGGACTGAGGTCACTGCAGAGCCGGGAGTTGTGCGGCTAGGCATGGCTGTGCAGACTCCCGAGGAGACCTTAGAAATACCGGTCAACGACCCGCCGGAGGATTTGGAGCCGGTCAGCGCGATGGGCCTGCGTGACTTGGCGATTCGCTATTCGACGATTGAGGCTCCAGTGAGCGTGGACTTGGCGTCGTTCCATTGCGTTGTCATGGTGGGGGACGGTGCGGCCGGGCTGGCGCGTGCGATGCAGGCGCAGGTAGCGATGCAGGACGCGGATGCGTTGACGGTGACGGGGCCCTATGACCAGTGGCTGCCGCACGACGGGCCGCGGACAGTGCGCTTTTGTTCCGGGGAAACTCCGGTGACGGCGGGGTCCGTTGTGGTGGATCCAAGTCCAGAATGGGTAAACACGGCCATCTCTCAGGGGCTCTACCTGCACGTCACCGGTGAGGACGAGGGGTGCGTGTTAAGCGCCTGGACGGTTGATGGATGGGCACCATTCGGGGTGGCGGACCAGCTCAGTGAGGTGGAACTGGCTCAGATCTGCCGGTCTCGCTCGACGGTGCGATCAAGCACCTCGCTGCTGGAATTGCAGGGCGGAGATCTGCGGGCACCGATTGGTTTTAGCGGCTCCCCGGTGTATCTGGATATCAAGGAATCAGCGCTCGGGGGAATTGGGCCCCACGGCCTCTGCATCGGAGCGACGGGAAGTGGAAAATCGGAATTTTTGAAAAGTGTGGTGGTGAGTTTTGCCCACAATCATACCGCGGAGGAATTGAACTTCATTTTGGTGGACTTTAAGGGTGGTGCCACGTTTATGGGGCTGGAACGGCTTCCCCATACTTCGGCGGTCATTACCAACCTGTCGGAAGAATCGACCCTGGTAGATCGTATGCAAGATAGTTTGCTGGGAGAGATGCATCGTCGCCAAGAACGGCTCCGTGCTGCCGGAATGACCACCGCCATTGAATTCAATAAAGCATTTCCTGGGAAAATGCCCGCCCTGTTCATCATTGTGGACGAGTTTTCAGAATTACTTCATGCCCGCCCGGAGTTTGCGGACGTGTTTGCGGCCATCGGGCGCCTGGGGCGCTCGCTGAGGATGCATCTGCTCTTGGCGAGCCAGAGGCTGGAAGAAGGACGCCTGCGTGGCCTGGAATCACACCTAAGTTATCGGATCGCTTTGCGCACCTTTTCGGCGGCGGAATCGCGAGCGGTGATTGGTAGCACTGCTGCCTATGAGCTTCCGCCCACACCGGGCGCGGCCATCCTCAGCGCACAGGACACGATCCGCTTTCAATCGGCTTACGTATCGGGACCGGAGCTTCCGCGTGACCAGCGCCTGGTGCAACTCCTGGGAAGCACAGTCACCGCGGAGACCACCACCTTGGATCTGGTGGTCGAGCAATTGGAAGGCCCTAACCACAACCCGGTCTGGCTGCCACCTCTGCCGGAGACGCTGCACGCCCACGAAGTTATGGAGCCCGTCGCGCCGGGCATCGCCCGGATTGGCCGAGAGGATCTCCCGTTCGAGGGGCTGCAGCCCACCTATGACATCGACATCAATCGACGCCACTGGGCCATCGTTGGCCAGCCGCAATCGGGCAAAACGATGACGCTGCGCAGCCTTGTGCTCGGGCTCGCGTTGAGCACTCCGGGCCTGGCCATATATGTGTTCGATCCGGGCGGGTCGTTGCGCGATCTTGCGCGGATTCCTCAGGTTGCGGCCGTTGTTGGGGCAGATGGGCTCAGCCGTCTTCTGGATGAGATGGAGCACACCACGGGTGCGCGCCTGCTGGTCATCGATGGGATCGACCAAGTCGGTGACGAGGAGCAACGCCTCATCACGCTGGCCACAACTGGGCTTGAGAAGGGACTGCATGTGGTGGTGACCAGCCTGCGATGGAATCTGCGCCCCAGCCTCCGGGATGTGTTGACAGGGCAGATGGAGCTGCGTATGACACCACTGGACTCGGTGTTTCGCGATGCTCAGAAGAGCTTGCCTGACCTTCCCGGCCGGGGAGTGAGCCATCGGGGAAAGCACGTACAGATCGCATGCAGCGCTGCTCAGGATGTGGAACACGTCCGTCAGGTATGTCATGGGCGGCAGGACGAAGAACTCTCCATGAGAGTGCTTCCACAATGCATCACGACCCGCGAGGCTGCTGCGCCACACGCGTTCGCTATCGGCGGCCCGCGGCTGGAACCCGTGGCATGGAACTGGATGGAGTTTCCACATTTCGTGGCTGTGGGACAGTCCCGCGCGGGAGCGACGACAGCGCTACGCAGCGTGATGAACAGCATTCGTTCCCGTGATCCGGAGGCAGTGGTGATCGCTACGGATGCTCGGCGAGGACTGCTGGGAATCGACGGATACATGGTGGCGCAGGACTTCCGGCAGTGCGTCGAAGGCTGGATGACCACCCTGAGGGAGAGGATTCCAGGCCCTGACGTGAGTAGCGAACAATTGGCCGCTCGCTCGTGGTGGTCCGGGCCTGAGGTGTTCGTGGTGGTCGACGATTCGGACACAGACCCCGGTCTGGATGTGCTGTTGCCGCTTCTTCCGTACGCCGCAGATATTGGCCTGCACCTGGTTCTGGCTCGCCGTTCCGGGCCGTTCCAACGCAGCAGTTTTCAACCACTCATGCAGGCAATCCGTGACCAGACAGCCTGGTTGTTGCTGTCCGGGCCACGGGAAGACGGCCCGATTGCAGGCCAACGTTTAGAAAAGCGTCCGCCCGGCAGGGCAATGTTTGTGCACTCTGAGCCGTGGGTAGTTCATGTCATTACTTCCGATGGGGACGAAGCTTCCGATGAGGATGAGGGCACGCAGGAGGGAAGAGATGAGACCTAGTATCAAACAGCGTATGCAGATAAAAGTGAAGCCACCGAGCCTGGAACATACCAGCATCATTGCGCAAGCCATGAGCCTCCAGGAATCCGGCATTTTGCTGCATGGAATGGAAGTCACGGATCTGTCTACGGGCTACTGCAGAACCGGATCCGCGGAGATGCAGCAACCCGGTTATCTAACGTTCATACGCGGGGACAATTCCCTGGCGGACGCGGTAAGAGAGGATGGCGGGACAAGCCAGTACAGTGCGGTGGACTATCCCTACCGGGCTAGCGGCTTAAGTATGAGGCGCCTTGAGAAACTGCTTGTTCTGGTGAAAGACGTTGCTGCCCAACGAGAAGCCAACAAGGAATGGGCTAGCGTCAATCCGCCGGCACCGCGCAACGCCTTCCCTTGGGGGCTGGGATTAGATAAACCCGACATTCTGGTGACGAAGGACACTGAGGCGGCCGAGGGAATTATTGCCTTCCTTCGACAGCGAGGGTTCCGCGCGAGGAAAGTTGACCCTTCAGAAGCCTGTGAGATTCTGGCTGACTTGCGCGAGATAGAACTTGAGCGCGAGCACGGACGTGATGAGGAGGAGTGTCAGGAGACTGACCAGGAAGAGTCTGGAGCATGGGGCGACTACGTTGGTTCGCGGGTGTCTAAGAAGTTTGTGCTGGCTGCCGCCGCTATCGCATTGGTGAGCCTCGCAGGCTTAGCTGCGATATACCTGCCCGGTAGTACTCGAGAGGTTACGGCGAGCGAGGCGGCGTCGGATAGTAGTGCAGGAAGGTCTGGCACGTCCACGTCGTCCGCGGCGCCGAGCGCAGCAGCACAGCAGCAGGCCGCAACTCAGGGGAACGGTAAGGGGAAGGAGCAGCATCCGCCACCGGCAGAAAAGCGAGCCTTTGAAGAACATCGCAAATCAGGGGACAACGCCCCGGCGCCTGCGGCGGAACGTGCAGCCATTCCCGTGGCCATCGACGTGGCAGGATGGCGGCGCGTGGGCGCTACACAGGGCCGGGAAGAGTTCATGTCGGATGATCCAGACATGCGCATCCTGGTAGCGGCGGCGCCGGCACCCGTGGAGTCGCAAGAGCAGTTGGACCAGGCGGTGCTCACCGCGATTGAGAAGACCCGGCACGATACCGGGAAAAGCGACCTTGAGGTGGTGGGGGTGTCCCCAGCCGCGTACAAGGAGGTGCATCCCACGTCGCACACACAATGGACCGTTCGGCTGGTAGACGGGCACCAATTGTCCGTGGGTTGCCAGATCCGAGACACCGGGGAGGTGCTTCCGCGTGTGGCGGATGCCCGGGGGAAAGCATGTCAGCAGGCGATCGACACCGCGCACCTGGAACGTCTGGAGCGTGCCGGGACATGATCGCGCTGGCGTTGGTGGTGGGCGTTGTACTGCCTGTGTTGGTCAGCATGCATGAGGAAGAGATGGTGTTTTTTGGGGGGGGGTTGTGCCGAACCCATGGACCGAGCGTGAGAACAAACAGGTAGCTCTAAGTCCAACTAATTCGCCCCATCATTACCTACGCAGACACCGGCCGCGAACTCTGGCGTGTCCAATACCGCGCCCTGACGAGGTTAGTCATGGCCGTCTTGAATTCAAACAAGGCGCCGCATAGCTCGCACCACGTACAAAAATATGGGCAGAGAAGAGAAGTGATCAGTACTTTCAAACAGCTTTTGAATGTTCTTGCTCAGAGCGGATCGATGAATCCTGCAATCAGGGTATGACTCTCACTGTTGAGATGCAGAGTAGGTGGCTTGGATTGTGATCGCACCTATTTCTTTCAGGGCTTTCAGTATTGACGCTATTAGAACATTTTGTATAGCTTATATTGCTGCTGTTTTTAGCATGAACGTCTGGCGTGACCAGTTGACGTATAACGCCATGTCATGTTATGCTAGTTCTCGCGCGGAGTAAAGCGCGCTATAAAGGGAAGTGAACAGTGTGAATTGTGTCTATGTTGTCAGCTATGCTGACGCTGGTAGTCGCAGTCATCATTTTTCTAGATACCAGGAATAAATAAAGAAGTCCCCACCCGCAAGGTCTAGCTGGGAGGGGGCTTCCCGCCGGAACACGCGAAAGGATACGTTAATCATGCGTTTCACACTCCTCGGGGCATGTGCAGCCACAATCATGACACTGGCTGGAGCCTCTGCTTTCTTCATTCCCGCCTTCCTTGCCGTCGGATACGCCATCGACCGCAATGAAAAGGCAGCCAGCTAATGCGCCCTATCATTACCGATGCCGATACCGGGCGCGAACTCTGGACAGGTGAAGACTGCGCAAAATATGTCGGCATTACGCCAGCAACATGGCGCAATTACAGTGCCAATCACCGAACGCCTGCTAATGTGGCCACAATTCTCGGAAAAACTCGCCTTTGGGATGCCGAGGACGTTAAGACCTGGCACGCCAACCGTCCTGGCTCTCCCGTTAAAAACCATCCAACCGCACATGGTGAGCATTAAGAAATAGAAGAAAGCCAAAGGCTGCGCCCAGTCGGGGCTAGCCATGTCTGCCTCCAACTCAAGCAAGGCATCGTATGGCCCGCGTCACGTACAAAACTTAACCAGAGAAAAACGCAATCTGCACTTTCAAACAACTTGTGAAAGTACTTGCTCGGAGCGGATCGGTGAATTATACAATCTCGATATGATTCTCACTGTTGGGGACAGAGTAAGCGGCCCCGATGGTAGTCTCACTAATCGATTTCCTGTCTTTCCATTGTTTTGGAATTTTCCCTTGTGGGGAGAGTAGCGGTCATCGTCGGCTCGCGTATCCACGTCGGGACTCCAAAAATATATAAGGAACGTACGGTAGTCCCGAGTTGTGCGTTGACCCGAGCTTCCCAAGGGGAACCGTCCATGGGGTACGGCACGTCGCGGCTGAGCTACTCGTGTTAGAAGGCGCGAACGTGGCGATGGTGCAATGCCAACTTAGCCACGCTCGGGCTTCACTGATCCTGGATGCTTATGCCGACCTGGCTAGCGTGGCGTCCGCGATGTACTGCTCGTTTCGAGCATTGGTGTAGCGCTCGTGTGAATAAGGAGTTAGTTCTGTTTATCCAGGTCAGGGGTGTTTAATGGGAGGGGTTGAGCTGTGCAGAGGGGGTAGCAGTAAAAAAATTTAAAAAAGTGTGAACCTTTTGCGGATTTCCGGAGTCTAACAAAGGGAGACAAACGCCGCGTGACGCGTTTGCTCGTTACACACAACAGTCACGATGACAAGACTCACGTCAACAAGAGCAGGGGGAACCTGATGAGTTTTAAAACTGATGTCGCCACCATGACCTCGGCGGCAAGCAACGTAGACAACATCAATGGGGAAGTGCAAGGCGAATTGAGCCGTCTGCAAAACGTGGTGGACAGCGTGTCAGGCGCATGGAAGGGGCAAGCGCAAGGCGCATTCCAAGGCCTGATGGAGCGCTGGAACCAGTCTGCACGCGAACTGAATGAGGCTTTGATGAGCATCTCTGACAACCTTCGGGCCAATGCACACGCATTCGACGACACGGAAATGGCCAATGCTGCAGCCTTCAACGGCTAAACGTCGCCAGCCACCGTTGTGGCCGCAGCCTTCAACGGCTACACCACGCTGTCACACTTGTGACACTTCAACCACCTAGGGGGATACATGATCCATTACAACTTTGGAACCATCGCGCAAGCCGCCGATGACATCAACCGAACCAACGGAAACATCGACCGCATCTTGGGAGACCTCAAGTCCCAGCTGCAGCCACTCGTTGCCGAATGGGAAGGAGAAGCAGCCGAGTCCTACAACGCAGCCCAAGCAAAATGGGATAAAGCCGCAGCGGAACTCAACCAGATCCTGGCGCAGGTGTCCACAGCAGTGCGTCAAGCCAACGACCGGATGAGCGAGATTAACCAGAGCGCGGCGCGAAGCTGGGCTTAAGGAGGGCTATTGAACACACGCTAGCTATTTGTTCTTCGTGGTAAGGGCAGCGGCTCCACAGACGTGACGGCGACGCCGCAGAGGTGAGAAGGCGTCACGGGTGGGGTCGCTGACCTGTGCGCGGTGCTCGCTGGCCTGTGTGCGGGGAGCCTTTGACATCTGCGTGAGAGAAGATATCGCCGATGCGGGTACATCTGCATCAATTTGGGTAGATCCGCAGCATGCCGTAATATTAGCGAGGTTGTGATCCTCACGAAGGGTCAGCAGACGGGTCTCCACCGGCCGCCGTCTGCAATCTACGCACGTAGATCCAATTCTGGCTGGCAGTTCCAAGAAGACCAAGGAGTCCCTCTGTGACTACTTTCCACCCAAAGAGCGGTGACATCTCCCGTAAGTGGTATGTCATTGACGCTACTGATGTGGTGCTTGGCCGTCTTGCTGTGACCGCAGCTGACCTGCTGCGCGGCAAGAAGAAGCCATACTTTGCACCAAACGTTGACTGCGGTGACCACGTCATCATCATCAACGCTGACAAGGTACACATTTCCTCCAACAAGCGTGATCGCGAGATGCGCTACCGTCACTCCGGCTACCCAGGTGGCCTGAAGTCCATGACCCTCGGTCGCTCCCTGGAGCTGCACCCAGAGCGCGTTGTGGAAGAGGCAATCCGTGGCATGATGCCACACAACAAGCTGTCTCGCGCTTCCCTGAAGAAGCTGCGCGTTTTCGCTGGCCCAGAGCACACCTTTGAGGCTCAGAAGCCAGAGACCTACGAGATCAAGCAGGTGGCACAGTAATGACTGAGTACAACGAAGAAAACTACACCGCTGCAGACGCAGTGAACGAAGAGTTCGTTGCAACCATCGGTGATGCTGTTGCAGCTGAGAACACTGAAGAAGCTGCCGTTGAGGCAGCACCAGCGCTGTTCGAAGGCACCATCCAGACCGTTGGTCGTCGTAAGGAAGCAGTTGTCCGCGTCCGCATGGTTCAGGGCTCCGGCCAGTTCATCTGCAACGGCCGCACCCTGGAGGACTACTTCCCCAACAAGCTGCACCAGCAGCTGATCAAGGCACCACTGGTGCTGTTGGAGCGCGAAGAGCAGTTCGACATCGTTGCAAATCTGACCGGTGGTGGACCATCCGGCCAGGCAGGCGCATTTCGCCTGGCTATCGCCCGTGCTTTGAACAAGTACAACCCTGAAGAGCGCAGCGCCCTGAAGAAGGCAGGCTTCCTGACCCGTGACGCTCGTGCTGTTGAGCGTAAGAAGGCCGGTCTGCACAAGGCACGCCGTGCACCTCAGTACTCCAAGCGCTAAGCCTTATCGCTGGTGCGCTCAGCTCGTGGCTGCGTAGACCGCGTCAGAGCAACGCTGTGTTAGCGCGGCAACTGAGCAGTGAGTACAAGGGCCTGGTGCCCGATAGGAAACTATCGGGAGCCAGGCCCTTTCGCTGTGTCACATCGCGCCCCAAGCCTCCAAAGAGAAGGATTATGCGACAAAAAAATGTGCCTGCTGCCGGGGGTGTCGCGGTCTTTTTAGGAAGTGCCCTGGCACAACTATAGGATTATTTCGCTCTTCCGAGATTTTGTCCTGGGGAAATGCGCAAGAACCGCAACAAAGTCCTATGGTCGTGCCAGCAATCCTCACGGCCGGCGGGGTAGGGGGAGTTCCCACCGTGGTTGATGCAATGGTATGGAGTATAGAACACCATCGCTGCACACCACATGGTGGGTGCAACACCGGGGAGCTCTGATGGAGTAGCTCGATTCTGTTCGATGCCACGCTCCTGACTGTGCACACAAAGAGGATCATGCTGAAGGAAAAGTTCGTCACATCCGCTCCCCAAGCCTCCCATGAATGTACATGTATTTAGACATGTGTGTCGTGCACGCGCGCGCGGCAGGCCCCAGAACACGCATGGCACCTAGCCCCGAAAGTGGGCTGTGGTGGGGTGCGCTTCGGCGTCGGATATAGGGAATGACCAGCGCACACGGCGAACAACGCACAACGGCCAGGAAAATGGATTGAACGATGTTCACGGATTTCTTGAATGGTGTTCAAATATTCAGCTAGCGTGCACAGGTATGACTGAGATCCTCGACATCGCACGCGACAAAGCCCTTGCCACAGGTGTGGGACTCACCCGTGACGAACTGCTCCGCGTCCTCGAACTACCCGACGACCGCCTGGAAGAAATGGCCGACGTGGCCCACCAAACCCGCCTGAAATGGTGCGGCCCAGACGTGGAAGTAGAAGGAATCATCTCCATCAAAACCGGCGGATGCCCCGAAGACTGCCACTTCTGCTCCCAATCCGGCCTCTTTGAATCGCCCGTGCGCGCAGCACGGCTCAACATCCCCGACCTCGTGGAAGCCGCCCGACGCACCCGCAAATCAGGAGCCACCGAATTCTGCATCGTCGCCGCCGTCAAAGGCCCCGACCAAGCCCTGCTGGACCAAGTGGGCAACGCAGTGGAAGCCATCAACAAAGAAGTGGAGATCGACATCTCCTGCTCCCTGGGAACGCTCACCCTGGACCAAGCCCAACAACTCAAAGACATGGGCGTGCGCCGCTACAACCACAACCTTGAAACGTCGCGCAGCTTCTTCCCCAACGTGGTAACCACTCACACCTGGGAAGAACGCCGCGAGACCCTGGAGAATGTTCGCGCCGTGGGGATGGAAATCTGCTCCGGCGGCATCATCGGCATGGGCGAAAGCCTGGAACAGCGCGCAGAATTCGCATCCCAGCTGGCGGAGATCGAGCCGTGCGAAGTGCCGATGAACTTCCTGGACCCACGCCCGGGAACCCCCTTCGCCGACCGTCCCCTGGTGCCCATGGGAGAGGGCCTTCGCGCCGTAGCGATGTTCCGCTTCGCGATGCCACGCACCACGCTGCGCTTCGCAGGAGGACGCGAGCTATCCCTGGGCGACGACGGCACCGAAAAGGGCCTGCTGGGCGGAATCAACGCCATCATCGCTGGCAACTACCTCACCACCCTGGGGCAGGCCATCGAAAAGGACGTGGACATGCTCAACCGCATCGACCTGCCCATTAAGGCGCTGTAAAGGGGCGCGCGGTGGCACGACACAACCTCGACAGCACAGAGCTGGAACAGGCCGTGCTCCTGGGGCAGGCGCCGCTGTTCCACCCCAACACTGGGCAGAACCTAAGCGACGTCGCGGACATCAGTGCAGTGAACGTCCACTTTGCCGCGGCCGCTGGACTGGATGTGCCGCGCTACTGCCAACTGTGCGGGCGGCGGATGGTGGTGCAAGTCCGGCCCGACGGATGGTCGGCGTGCTGCTCGCGGCACGGGACGGTGGACTCGTCGATTTTGGATCGTTAGGGGAGCGGGCGCTGCGGGTGCGGTACCGCTGCGCCTTGGCCGTTGCGCCTTGGCCACGCCGCCACACCGCAGCCACACCGCCACGCCCCAGCCACACCAAGCCGCCCTTCGACCTCAGTAGCAGCTGTGTAGAATGAGCCACTATGGCAAAACTCTTTGGAACAGATGGTGTGCGAGGCCTCGCCAACCACAAGTTGACGGCCCCGCTGGCAATGAAACTTGGAGCGGCTGCAGCGCGCGTGTTGGTCTCTAAAGAAGAGCAAGGCCGCCGCCCTACGGCCATCATCGGCCGCGACCCGCGCGTCTCCGGCGAGATGCTGGGTTCCGCGTTGGCAGCTGGAATGGCTAGCCAGGGCATCGACGTACTGGATGTGGGCATTCTCCCCACGCCCGCGGTGGCTTTCTTGACCGATGATTTCGGCGCGGACATGGGCGTGATGATCTCCGCATCGCACAACCCTATGCCGGACAATGGCATCAAGTTCTTCGCCGCCGGCGGTCACAAGCTGGATGACGAGATGGAAGACGCCATCGAAGCCACCATGCTGGACCTGCCGGAAGAGGGCCCCACGGGTGCAGCCATCGGCCGTATCTTGGACGAGTCCGCCGAGGCCCTGGACCGCTACCTGGCGCACCTGCGCGAAGCCGTGCCCACGCCGTTGGACGGCATTCGTGTGGTGGTGGACTGCGCACATGGCGCGGCGTTCCAAGCCGCTCCCGAAGCCTACCGCCAGGCTGGCGCGGAAGTCATCCCGATCAATAATGAGCCGAACTCCTTCAATATCAACGATGGTGTGGGCTCCACGCACATCGAGGTCATCCAGCAGGCTGTGGTGGAGCATCACGCCGATCTGGGCCTGGCGCACGACGGCGATGCTGACCGCTGCTTGGCTGTGGATTCCGAAGGCAACGTGGTTGATGGCGACCAGATCATGGCGATCCTTGCGTTGGCCATGAAGGAAGACGGCGAGCTGAAGAAGAACATGCTGGTGGCGACCGTCATGTCTAACCTGGGTCTGACGTTGGCTATGCGCGAACATGGCATTGATCTGCTGCAGACGAAGGTGGGCGATCGCTACGTGCTGGCGGAGCTCCGCGCGGGCGATTACTCCCTGGGCGGCGAGCAGTCCGGCCACGTTGTCATCCCTGAGCATGGAACGACCGGCGATGGCACCCTGACTGGTTTGTCGTTGATGGCGCGGATGGCGCGCACGGAAAAGCCATTGAGTGAGCTGGCTCAGGTGATGACCGTGCTGCCGCAGACGTTGATCAACGTGCCTGTGTCCGACAAGTCCAAGATCATGCAGGACAGTTCTGTGCAGGCCGCGATTGAGCAGGCGAAGCAGGTGCTGGGCGATACGGGCCGTGTGCTGCTGCGTCCGTCGGGCACGGAGGAGCTGTTCCGCGTGATGGTGGAGGCTGCGGATTCTGATTCTGCCCGGAAGATCGCGGGCCAGCTCGCTGCGGTGGTTGCGGCCGTCTAGCTGGATTAATACCGACGCCGGGCGCGCTGTTTGACAGCCTCCGCCCTGCGAGGTTCTCTACCCCAAAAAGGTTCACACAAAATTTGTGTGAACCTTTTTCGCGTCTGTGGAGTCTAACAATGTGGGATCTCAGTTGGACCGCTTAAGGCAACGGGACTGATGACAACGGGATTGTAGACAAGACAGGGAAAGGGGAAGAGTATGGAGCACTCAGCTTTGTCCTTGGACGTGGCGCAGGCGCTGCAGCAGCTAGCGCAGCTCAAGGAGACGCAGAGGTTGAGGGGAGACTTCTTGGACGGCGAGCGCCCGGAGGTTCCGCTTCATGCGTTCGGCCAGGGGTTATCCGGTTTAGCTGAGCAGTGGGCCGCAAGCCTCGCGCGTGGGCATGACGTGGGTGTGGAGTATGCTCGTCGCGTCCACACAGTGACTTCGGAGAGTGAGGCTGTGGTTCGTCGCGTGGATGCCGCCGACACGTTGGATGGCGGTGGCGCATCATGATGGATCCGCAGGCTCGGGTGGAGCAGGATTTATGCACGTTAGAGGATCTTGGCGCGCCGGTGGAGCCGGCCCGGTCGCAGGCGCAGTTTAGCGCCGGGCTGGACGTGGGGGTGCTTGTCCAGTGGGCGCAGGCGCTGAACGGTTTCGTGACGAGCGACCAGTGTGTTCCGGTGCAGAGCTCTCAGCAGGTCGTTCCGGCGTTGCAGGGTGTGGGTCAGGGCTCGGTGTGCGCGTCTCTCGCCCAGGCTGTGCAATCGTTGTGTCAGCATCATCAGGCGATGCACGATGCGGCGATGTCCGCGGGTCACTGTGTGGAGAGGGTGGGGGCCGTTGTGAATCAATGTGCCGACGCCATCAGCGCGATCACCACCGGCCTCCAGGACGTGACGCGTCTCATTCAGGCGCTGGCCCCTGCCCCTCATGGGGAGTGTATTGTCCAGACGCTGTTGACCCAGGCCGGGCTGGCAGTGGAGGGGTTGTTGCAGTCTCGCAATGGCACGTTGGAGGCGCTCTGTAGTCAGGCTATTGCGGATGCGGAGCCAGCACACCAGGACGAGCAGTGCCACTGTTCTCATCAGTCGCACGAGGCTGCTCCTGTGGTTTCTCACGAGCCGCCCCAGTCTCCGGTGAGCGTGGCCCAAGCGCCCGCGCAGACGCCATGTGTAGAGATGACCCATGCTCCAGGCGTAGGGATGACTCATGTAGCGGTGAGCGTGGCCCAAGCGCCGGTAGTGGAGGTGTCTCACGCGACGGGGGCGGCGACGTGCCCACCGCTGATTTCTCCGCAGCAGCTGGTGTCCACGGTGCAGAATCACGTGAACATGGCGGCGTCTGTGTGGCATCAGTGCCTGTCGCAGGCAGCGGACATGCTGTGTCCAGAGGCCATGGCTGAGAGTCACTGCCCAGTGCCGGAGGACGCGTCGCCCTGCTCGCACGAGGCGCCCGCGCCCGACCCAGCGCCTGAGCAGAAGCCCGACCGGGCGCCCGAACCAGCACCCGAGGCGAAGGCGCCGTGCCCACACGAGGCGTCAGAGCAGAAACCAGAGCAAGCTCCGCAACCAGTGCCCGAGGCGAAGGAGCCATGCCTAGACGAGGCTACAGAGCAGAAACCGGAGCCAGCTCCGACGCTTGCTCCAACGCCGGCCCCCGAACCAGCACCTGCGCCAGCTCCAGCGCCGGCCCCGGAAGCGGTTCCGGCTGCATCGTCTTCGTCGTCGTGGGCACCAGACATTTGGGTGGATGTTCACGCCAACGTGGCGGTGGCTTCCGAACTCTCCACGAGTGCCACAGGCAGCGCGGCCGCGGCAAGCCCTGTGGAGTTAGCAACATCAGGAACCGGTGGCGCCGTGGGGTCGGCTGCTACCGTCCATCTAGCAAGGAGCGAACAGTGGTGAGCGAACACACCAGCAATCCCTACGACCGCATCGTGGAAGACTTTGCCCATCAGATGACGGCCATCACCGCCGAGTTTGAGGACAACTTAAAACAGGCAGCGCAGCAGGTAGGCAAGCTACTAAAAGACTTGGAGGGGCTTGAACTGCCGATCGACGCCGCGCAGCACGATAGCCTGCCTGCACAGGTCTCACACCGTGGCGATGCATCCGGCAGCGCGCCGAAGTCAGCTCCAGGAGGTCCGAATATCTTTCATCACGCTTGAGCAACGTTGGATGAGCGGCGCTGGCTGTGCAGCGCCGCCTACCAGCCGTGTGATGTGACGCTGACCTCGTGCACGATGCCCTAGCGCACTCCGACCTAGTGCACGCTGCCCTAGCGCACGCTGGCTCACTTGAAGCTGAGCTCCTGGATACGTTTTTGAATATCCGCGTTTTCCGGCAGCTCGTCGACCAGTTCCTTCTTCGTGGCGACCAGGGTCCGCTTAAGCTCAGCGGTGTCATCGCGGAAAGCGGCGTACTTCTTATCCGTCTCCGCCAGAATGAACCCGGTCATCAAGGCACGTGCAAGATCCTGATTGCTGAACTCAGGCAGCCCCTTGCCCATCAACAATTTTTTGGTGATTTTTTCATTGAAGCCCTGAGCGGTGGCGCGCTCTAGGCGTCGGTAAACAACGTCACCCTTCCACTGCGCGGCCATGCGCGTGGCATCACCCATGGGGATCTCGCCGATCGCTCCGGCATTCAGGACCAGGCCAGGAGCCTCCACGTACTTTGCGGCCTCGTAGGAGGACGGCGACGTATCGGACGGGTAGATCGCAACTACACCGGCCAGCAGTGCCTGATTCTCATAGGTCTTCACGCCCTTGTGAGAGGCGGTACGTCCCGTCGCTGCCAGGACAGCGGAGGACGCACCGAAACCGTGACCCGCGAGGAACAGCTTGGTGGGATCAACCGAGATGTTGCCCTGGCCGAGCTTCACACCAGCCAGGATCTGCAGAGACGTCTCCAAATCAGAGGCAAACCCGCGCGCGTTGGGAGCAAAACCCCTCTCCGTATTCGGCGCTGCCACGGCAATGCCCCAGCTGGCGAGGTGACGCAGCGTTGCGTGGTACGCCTCAATGCTTTGGCGCCAATCATGACCAAAAGCAACGGCGGGGATGCCCTTGCCCTCGGCAGGAGTGTAGACGCGACCGGGGATGCCGGCAAACTCAAGCTCGCCAGTGAGCACGCGGTGCGGTCCGCGCTTTCCGAGACGGGGGATCAGGTTCTTCAACTTGTCAGCCACAAGAAACAAGATTAACAGAAGAGTGTGACGAAGCACCCGTGCTCAGGCACTACCCGCACAATTTTATGCCGTGTAGAATCACCGGCATGTGTGCAATCGTTGGATATGTCGGTAATTCCGGTGCTCTGCAAATTGGCCTCGATGCGCTGAAGCGCATGGAATATCGCGGATATGATTCCGCCGGTATTGCCGTAGTAGGACAAGGAACACTGAAGGTAGAGAAGAAGGAAGGCAAACTAGACAACCTTCTCAACCGCATTGATGAGGTTGGCCGTGACGAGTTTTCCGGCACCGCCTGCATTGGGCACACGCGTTGGGCAACCCACGGCTCGCCCAACGACGTCAATGCACACCCACATAAATCCTTCGACGGCAAAGCTGCCATCGTGCACAACGGCATTATTGAAAACTTCGCAAGCCTGCGCGAGGAGATCGAATCCCACGGGATTGAGCTGGAATCGGAAACGGATTCCGAGGTTGCGGCACACCTTGTAGCTCTGGCATACAACGAAGGCCCCACGGCCGGCGACTTTGAAGCCTCCGCGCTGAACGTGCTGTCCCGCCTGGAAGGCGCGTTCACGGTGCTGTTTACCCACGCGGACCACCCCGGCACCATCGTGGCGGGCCGCCGCTCCACCCCGCTGATCGTGGGTGTAGGCGACGGTGAAATGTTCATCGGATCCGACGTGGCAGCCTTCATCGACCGGACGAAGAACGCCGTGGAGCTGGGCCAGGACAACGCTGTGGTCATTACCGCGGAGGGCTACAACCTGTACAACTTCGCCGGCGAGCCGGTGGAGGGCACCCCGTTCACCATCGACTGGGATCTGGAGGCCGCACAGAAGGACGGCTTTGATTCCTTCATGATGAAGGAGATCTACGAGCAGCCTGCCGCCGTGCGCGACACTCTGGCCGGTCACTTTGTGGATGGCCGCATCGTCTTGGACGAGCAGCGCCTGTCCGACGATGACCTGCGCAACGTATCCAAGGTGTTCGTGGTGGCCTGTGGCACCGCATACCACTCGGGCCTGTTGGCGAAGTACGCCATCGAGCACTGGGTGCGCGTGCCCGTGGAGATCGAGGTGGCCTCCGAGTTCCGCTACCGTGATCCGGTGCTGGATCGCTCCACCCTGGTGGTGGCGATCTCCCAATCGGGTGAAACGGCCGACACCTTGGAGGCCGTCCGCCACGCAAAGGCCCAGGGCGCCCGCGTGCTGGCGATCTGCAACACCAACGGTTCCCAGATCCCGCGTGAGGCCGACGCAGTGCTGTACACACATGCCGGCCCGGAGATCGGTGTGGCATCCACGAAGGCATTCCTGGCGCAGATCGTGGCCAACTACCTGGTAGGTTTGGCGCTGGCCCAGGCCCGCGGTACGAAGTACTCCGATGAGATCGCCGTGATCTTCGACGAGCTGGAGGCCCTGCCGGAGAAGATCGAGAAGACCCTGGAGCTGCGCGATACCGTCCTGGACCTGGCCAAGGAGCTGGGCGCTATCCCAACCATGCTGTTCCTCGGCCGTCACGTGGGCTTCCCCGTGGCCCTGGAGGGTGCACTGAAGCTCAAGGAACTGGCCTACATCCACGCCGAGGGCTTTGCCGCCGGTGAGCTGAAGCATGGCCCGATTGCCCTGATCGAGGATGACCTGCCGGTGGTGGTGGTTGTTCCATCGCCAGAGGGCCGCCCGGTGCTGCACTCGAAGATCGTGTCCAACATTCAGGAAATCCGCGCCCGTGGTGCGAAAACCATCGTCGTGGCCGAGGAGGGGGACGACGCCGTCAAGCCTTACTCCAACTGGCTGTTGGAAATCCCTCGCACCTCCACGTTGGTCCAGCCTGTGCTGTCCACCATTCCTTTGCAGTTCTTGGCCGCAGACATCGCCCGTGAGTGCGGTAACGAGGACATTGATAAGCCACGTAACTTGGCGAAGTCCGTGACGGTGGAGTAGTACCCACGTACTAGTCTTGTGGTCATGACAACCTCCGCCTCGCCCAGCGCACAGCCCACAGCCTCTAACCACCCGGTGTTGGCAGAGGTGATTGTGGATACCTCTGCGATCCGGGCCAATGTGCGCACGCTGGTGGACAAGGCCGCGCCCGCGCAGGTGATGGCTATCGTGAAGGCCGATGGCTACAACCACGGGGCGTCCGTGGCCGCCCAGGCGGCCCTGGACGGCGGGGCACAGATGCTGGGCGTGGCCACGTGCGCGGAGGCCCTGAGCCTGCGCACCCAGGGCTTCACATGCCCCATCACCGCGTGGATGTGGATTCCCGGCGAACCACTGGAGGATGTGTTCGCTGAAGACATCACCGTCGGTATCCCGTCCCTGGCACACGCCGAGGCGTTTGTGCAGGCAGCAGCCGCGGCTTCTGAGGCCAGCGGCATCCGGCCGAAAGCGGGGTTGATGGTGGACACGGGGCTGTCCCGGTCAGGGATCAGCCCCGTGGAGCTGGACCAGGTGATCGACTTTCTGGCCCAGCACGCACAGACCTTCGAGATGACCGGCGCTTTTTCACACTTGGCGTCTGCCGACATGGACGCCGGCCGCGAGGTTACCGACCTGCAAGCCGCCCGCTTCAACGCGGCCATCGCGAAAGCCGAGGCCGCGGGCCTGGAGATGCCTGCCAACCATCTGGCGAACACCCCGGCGCTACTCAGCAGGCCAGACCTGCGCTACCAAGTGGTTCGACCAGGCGTGAGCGTGTACGGCATCGACCCGATGGAAACCCCCACAGACACCCACTTCGCCCCGGCGATGACCCTCCGGGCACGGGTCGTGACAACCCGCACCGTCCAGGCCGGCGAAGGCGTGAGCTACGGGCATCTCTGGCACGCGCAGCAGGACACCACCACTGCGGTGGTGGCTTTGGGGTACGCCGATGGGATCCCGCGCTCGGCGTCGGGGAAATTTTCGGTGGCGATCAACGGCACACGGTACCCACAGATCGGGCGAGTATGTATGGACCAGTTCGTGGTGGATCTGGGGCAGGACCACAGCGTGAAGCCGGGCGATTGGGCGGTCGTGTTCGGGCACAACGGGCCGCATGTGGATGAGTTTGCGCAGGCCAGCGGCACCATTTCCTATGAGAACCTGACGTTGCCGCGAGGGCCTCGGGTGGCTCGGCGCGTGGTGAACAGCGCGGAGGAGATTGATGGGAATGAGGCGGCCAATGATCGTTAATTTTAACGACGCCCACGGGCGCGCGAACGCAGCGACAGCGCAGGACATGCGGGAGCTGGGCCGGCAGCTGGGCAGCCAACTCACGGCCGGGACGGTGGTGGTTCTGACCGGGCCGCTGGGCGCTGGGAAAACCACGCTTACCCAGGGGATCGCCGACGGGCTGGGTGTGAAGGGGCGCGTGCAATCGCCAACGTTCACCATCGTGCGGACACACAAGTCCGGTGGGCCCGGCAAGCCTGGCATGCTGCACATGGACGCCTACCGGCTGCTGGGACAGGACGTGGCCGACGGAGTACAGCCGGGGCTGCATGTGGATCGCGCGGAGGTGCTGGATGCGCTGGAAAGCCTGGATATTGATGTGAACCTCGATGGTGAGCTGGGCGGCGACGTGGTGATCGCCGAATGGGGCAGGGGCGTGGTTGAAGTGCTGTCCACCACGGTGCTGGATGTGGAGATCACACGAGCCGAGGTAGCCGAGGCGGAGCTAGACCTGGAGGCAGAACAACCCCGCACCCTGACGTGGCGGTGGCTATAAAAGCGCCCCTAGAAGCGACCTCGAAAGCTAGCCCCGAAATAGTGTGTTTGTTCCAAAGGGGTCCCGAAGCCGGTGCTTCTATGTTTAGATAATCTCGAAACACCGTGAGGGGTGCTTCACAAGGACCTCCAGCACACTGGGTCCGATCAACCCGCTGGTTGAATAAATTCCTAGAAGGTTTACTGCGAGAACCTCCTAGGAATTTCTTGTATCTAGAGTTTTGTGGGATGGGGTAGTAGGCCATGATGTGGATCGTGATCGGTGTACTGGCGGGTGCGGTGATGCCCGTTCAAACAGTGGCGAATACCCGGTTGTCCCGATCGACGGGAACGCCGCTGTCCTCCTCCCTGATCTCCTTTTTGGTGGGGACGCTGACGCTGGCGTGCGCCCTGATGCTGTTGAACCACGGGGAGATGGGGCTGGCGAACGCGCTGGGTGGACCCTGGTGGATGTGGCTGGGAGGCCTCCTTGGGGTGGTGGCCCTGACCGGCAACATTTTGATGTTCCCACGCCTCGGGGCGGTGCAGACGGTGGTCCTGCCCATCGCCGGGCAGATCCTGATGGGGCTCATCATTGACCACGCCGGCCTCTTCCATTCCTTGCAGTCGCCGATCACGGTCCCGCGCGTGGTGGGCGCAGCCATTGTTATGGCAGGAGTGCTTCTGACCGTTGTGAGTGGGGCGGGGAGACGGGGAACTGTGGCGTCGGGGGATAAGGGGGACACAAGGGACACGCGGCTGAGCGCGTGGGCGTGGAGGGGATTCGGCGTGCTCTGCGGCGTGCTGTTTGCGTCCCAGGCGGCGATCAACGGGCATCTGGGTCAGGTGATTGCGGGGCCGATTGCGGCGGCGCTGGTGAGTTTTTCTGTGGGGCTCGGCGCCCTGATTGTGCTGAATGTGCTGCAGCGGTGGAGGCCGCGCGCGACGGCTCTGGAGGGGGAGAAGAATCCGTGGTGGATGTGGATCGGCGGCGCGCTCGGGGCGGCGTATGTGCTGCTGAATGCGCTGCTGGTTCCGCAGATCGGCACGGGGCTGACGGTGGTGACGGTGCTGTCCGGGCTGATGGCCGGGTCCGTGGTGGTGGAGCGTGTGCGGGGGCAGGAGATCAGCCCGCGGCAGCTGGTGGGGCTGGTGCTGATTTTCGCCGGCGTGATGGTGGTGGATGTGCTGTAGCTGGGGATTTAGGGTTTGCTACCCCCTCATAAAGAGGGGGCTAGGCGGGATATTGGCCAACGGGCAGATTCAACCTTATAATCTCATAAGATTTACTCAGAGTTTGCTTCACTTGAGGAGTGCCCATGTCCTACCCTCGCCGCGCTATGACAGCCACGATGGCTGCGGCCATGCTGCTTTCTGTCGCTGCCTGCTCGAAGGATGCCCCACCGAAGGAAGAGCAGACGTTTGCGCTGCAGTCTTCCTCGCAGACGGCTTCGTCCAGCGACTCTACTTCGGAGTCTTCCACCGAGTCCGAGGCTGATTCGGCCTCCGAGTCTGTGTCGAAGAATGGAAAGAAGAGCAAGGAACGCGAGGCGGAGCCCACCCCTATCGATGAGGATGAGCCGCGAGCCTTGTCTGATGGGTCGTTCCTCCTGACTGAAGACCCCATCGGCCCGGGTTCTAACGAGACCATTATTTCCGACTATAAGGACCTTGAAGAGCAGGGTTTTAGTTTCTTGCGTGTGGAAACCTCTGAAGCGGGCCGAAACGGTGTGATGCAATTCCTCGCTGGAAAGCAAATGGAATTGGCGTTCTGGGCCGCAGGTTTGAACGGCTATGGGCTATCGGGCGAATGGGGTGACGCTAAGGTTGAGCTCCTGAATGAATCTGGACGTGACGTCTTAAACGGCGGTGATGCTGTTAAAAAGAGCTTTCTTGTGCACCTAGATGGAAAGACGCCTCCGGTGGAGGGTCGTTACACAAACTTAGATTTGGACATTAAGCTCGACAAACCAGGTAAATACACGCTGAAAATCGAGGTTCGCCAGCCTGGTTATGCTCCATTCAAGATCCGCCAGCCCATTGTGGTTGTTGATTAAAGCGTAGGACTGTGTATGGATAAGATGAAAAGATCAACGTATCTTTTTGTCGATGACCTTGTGGGTAATCGGGTAATGGTCACGCAAGGCCACACTGTTACCCTTGGCCGAGCCTCAGAGTTCCGGGTAGGACACGATGACCCGGCCATGCACCGGGCATTCCTCCATGTGTGGTGCGACCATGGCATGTGGATGATTCGCAATGTGGGCAGTTTCCTGTCTGCCACTATTCAGCCATCTTTGGGTGGCACTGCGTATTCTCCCGTGCGGTTATCGCCTGGGGTGCAGTGGCCTCTTCCTGCAGGTGTGAATTCGATTCTGTTCGCCACGAAAAATATGCGTTATGAGCTCGAGGTGACGGTTGTGCGTCCCGTTCAGCCGGTGCCGCGAATGGATGTTCCCGTGGCGCCGCTGACAACGGATACGTTTTCCCCGAACCGTGAACAACAGCAGGTGCTGGCCGCGTTGGCGGCTCCGTTGCATCGTGACCCCAGTGCCAGTCCACGCATTGCCGTTCCCTCCGTGGCTGATTTGGCGCGGCAGTTAGGGTGGGGTGAAAAGAAAACGTCGCAGAAGATTCAGCACATGGCTGAAACCCTCAATGAGCTTGGTGTTCCTGAGTTTCAACAGGGCGTTAATGTCCCGTGGCGAATTGTTCTGGCACGTTTTGCGGCGGAGAACCCGCAGTTCTACGCATAAGCCTTAACTCTCAGCCTCAGTGTTGGTGTTCATGATGGATTCTTCGCATTCGCAGCTCAGTCCCGCTGACTTTCGCAATGAACTCAGTTCCCTGGGCTACTCGAATATTGCCCAGCTTGGCCAGGGTGGAATGGGTACGGTGTTCCGCGCCTATAAGCCAAACCTGGACCGGACCGTGGCGATCAAGGTGGTGTCCGAACACTGTGTCTCCAATGCTGCGTATGTTCAGCGGTTTCATGCAGAAATGCGCACCATGGCAGCCCTGGATCATCCTGCGATTGTGCCTGTGTACGACGGGGGAGTGACCGCCCGCGGCATTCCGTACTTCGTGATGAAATACATTGCAGGCGAGAACGTCCATGATTTTTTATATCGACGCCGAGCCTCTCATCAACCACTGTCCGTCCTAGAGGTAGCGCATATCTTGGCGCCGATTGCGAGCGCGCTTGATTACCTCGCCGCGCGTCCCAACCCCGTGGTTCATCGCGATATTAAGCCGGCGAATATCCTGCTGCCAGCGGCGGGGACGGGTGGCCCTGCGGCGATGTTGACGGACTTTGGCATCGCGGTGGATCGCGAATCCACCCGCATGACCCGGCTGGGCATGCGCATGGGGACCGATGGGTACGCGGCCCCGGAATTGTTGGCCACGAAGGATGTGACTCGTCCGCCGCAGCCAAATGCGGTGAGCGAGCAGTATTCCCTGGGACTTGTCGCCTTCGAAATGCTGACCGGCATTTATGTTCGGGAATCGGTCTCTGACGAGCAATGGGTGGTGAAGCGGCCCGTGCCGGAGCTCAAGGCTCCATGGATCCACCCATCGGATGTTCCGCATATAAAGGACATCAACCGTGTGTTCTCGCGGGTGTTGGCGATTGATCCGCGGAAGCGATTCCCTACGGCGGCGGCGTTTGTGGAGGCCTTGCACAATGCGGTCGCGCTGGCGCAACTTGAGCCTCAAGGTAACCGCACAGGTAAAGGCCGTTCATTTGGAAAGACAATCGCTGCGCTGGGTGTGGCCGCCGCGACTATCGCGGCTGGACTTGTCGTGGTGCCGAACCTCCTCGCAGATTCTTGGGACGGTGAGGACGCTCGATTAGCCGCCACATTCCCGAAGATTGTGAGCGCAGAACCAGGTGGCCAGGGCTGGCGATCCACACACTGTGAGCGCCGCGACCCGAACCCGGGAGAATTAGCCCGCATTGCCTGTAACTCAGAAGAATTAAGCGTGGTCCTCGCTCATTTTGAATCGGCGACGGCACGTGACTCTGTGATGCCCACTGGCGATATTCAGACTATGACGTCCGATCGCTGCAGCGCATATACGATGCCCATGAATTCGAGCGGTCGGGCCTTTGGCGTATTTCCAACGGAATCGCTCGATACGTACGGGTTGATTGTGTCCGGACGGGATTCAGAGTCGCTCCGATTGACGCTGCCAATATGTTAGGTCATATGCTAGTTGATATGTCATTCGATATGTGAGGGGAGTGCTCCCCATACAGTAATGTAGTGAGCATTACCGCATTTTATTCTGTAACTACCAGCGCAGGGCTGGGATTGTTTCAAGAAGGGATTAACTCATGGCTAACCCACTCGCCGGAATTAGCACCATTGTTCTGTCACTCCTCGGAAGTCTCGCTCCTAATCTTCCTATTCCCAGCATCGACCTGGGCTCGCTGTCTCCCGAGGTGGCACAGCACGCTACTCACAACGTCAGCCAGGAGACCCCAAATCACCAGATCACTCAGGCTGAGCTGATCAATGCTCTGAACGATTACCGCCGTCAGCACAACCTGCGTCCATTGAAGGCTGATGCGCACTTGAACAACGTTGCTCAGGACTGGTCTCAGCGCATGGCTCGTGAGGGTAAGTTGCATCACCGTCCTAACTTCATGGCCTCCTACGCTCCTGGAGCGCGCACAGGAGCTGAAAACTGCTTGATGTCATACGCTGGTGCCTCTGCACAGGACCTCATCAAGGCATGGCACAACTCTCCGGGACACCGGGCGAACATGCAGAATCCTGAGATGACGCACGTTGGCGTGGGCGTGGCCTATGCCGCCAACGGAACGGTGTGGGCAACCCAGAACTTCGCGGCCTACTAAACCGCCACAGCTCTCACCCGCCACAATTCGAACTGACCACCCGATCGGCCTACACTTAGTCACCATGATTACCGTGCTGGCCATCGACACCTCCACTAACTACGTCACCTGCGGCATCGCCCAGGTGGCGTTAACTGGTTCCGTGGAGATTCTGGCCGAACGCGAGGTAGATAATGCCCGCGGCCACATGGAGCTTCTCACTCCGAACATCCTGGACTGTCTGCAGGAAGCGCGCCTGCGCCCCTCAGACGTGAACGCCGTCGTGGTGGGCTGCGGCCCCGGGCCGTTCACGGGTCTGCGCGTGGGCATGGCCACCGGCGCCGCCTTTGCCGATGCCCTGGGCGTGCCCGTCTACTCCGTCCCGTCGCTCGCCGCCACCGCCTGGCAGCACGTCGCCACCCGTCCCATGGTGGGCTCGGCGCCGCGTCGCATTGTTGTCCTGGCCGACGCCCGCCGCCGCGAGTGGTACCACGCCTCCTTCGAACTCCAACCGTCCCGCGCGGGCGTGGAGTGCCGCTGCGTGTCCCCGTCGGCGGTGTCCGCGCCGCAGGATGTGATTGCCGCCCACGGCTTGGCGCACGACTCCTCCGCGGAGGTGCTCTGTAGCGCGTCCATCGCCGATGCGGTCACCGAGGGCGTGTCCAGCTCCGACACCGTTGTCCCGGACGCCCACCCCACCACCACCGGACTCATCCGTGCGGCCATCGCACAGGAACATTCCGCGGTTGGCCTTCTGCGCCCCACCGATCCGCCGCGTGCCCTGTACCTTCGTAGACCCGACGCCGTGGTTCCCCATCTCAAAGGCGTGTCCCAGGCCGTGAACACCGCGGCTGTGGAGGCCCATGAGCTGGCCGAACACCAGCGCTACGACCGTGAGGGCGATGGCGGCGGGGCGGAAGAATGGCCTGCCATCGACCCCGCGCAGGTCCGTATCGAACCACTGGAACCGGACCACGCACCCCTGGTTGCTGCACTAGAGAAGCGCTTGTTCGCCGACGAAGCGCCGTGGTCCGCAGAGACCGTGCGCATGGCCATCGGCACCCCGTTCACCTCCTTCCTGGGCTTGTTTCGGGGAGACGAGCTGGTGGGCTACGCGGACCTCGCCGTGCTGGGGTCCCCGCAGGACGCGGAAGCAGAGGTGCAGAACATCGCCATCGCCCCGGAGCATCAGGGCAAGGGCTACTCCCGATTGTTGATGGACCAGATGATGGCGATCGCCGATCGCCTGCATGCCCCAGTGTTCCTGGAAGTGCGCACGGATAACCGCCCGGCCATCGGCCTCTACGAATGCTACGGTTTCCAGATCCAGGGCACCCGCCGGGGCTACTACCAACCCTCCGGCGCGGACGCGTACACCATGATGCGTCCGCCACACGCGCCTGCCGAAACCGAACAGCCTGCCGAGGGCAACCCACGCTTCATCATGGGGGTGGAAAGCAGTTGCGACGAGACGGGCGTCGGAATAATTGAGATAAACGGGGACGGTGACGGGGCAACGCTTCGCATCGCATCAGATCAGGTGGCAAGTTCGATGGAGCAACACGCGCGATTCGGTGGCGTGGTTCCGGAGATCGCCAGCCGCGCGCACCTGGAGGCCATGCAGCCCGTGATGCGTGCGGCGCTACAGGTGGCAGGGATCGAGAAGCCCAGCGCCGTGGCGGCAACGATCGGGCCGGGACTCGCCGGGGCGCTGCTGGTCGGCGCGGCCGCCGCGAAGGCCTACGCCGCGGCATGGGAGGTGCCGTTCTACGCGGTGAACCACCTGGGCGGGCACGTGGCTGTGGACACCCTCGTGGACGGCGTGGACACCTCCACCCTGGACAACGCCATCGCCCTGCTGGTCTCCGGCGGGCACACGCAGATCCTGCACGTGCAGGGCGTGGGCAAGCCCATGGAGGAACTGGGATCCACCCTGGACGACGCCGCCGGCGAGGCCTACGACAAAGTCGCCCGCCTGCTGGGGTTGGGGTATCCAGGAGGCCCGATTATTGACCGGCTGGCGTCGAAGGGAAACCCGGATGCGATCAAATTCCCGCGCGGGATGATGCGGCCGCAGGATGCCCGCTATGACTTTTCCTTCTCGGGCCTGAAGACGGCCGTGGCGCGGTATGTGGAGCAGGCCGAACGGGCGGGGGAGACCATCCTGGTGGAGGACCTGTGCGCCAGCTTCCAGGAGGCGGCCGTGGACGTGCTGACGGTCAAGGCGTTGCGGGCGTGTGAGGATAAGGGCGCTCAAGTTCTGCTGCTGGGCGGCGGCGTGAGTGCGAATCGGCGCCTGCGTGATCTGGCCGCTCAGCGCTGTGCCGAGGCGGGTGTGGAGCTGCACGTGCCGCCGCTGGAGTTATGCACGGATAACGGCGTGATGATCGCGGCGCTGGCGAGCCATCTGATTCTGGCGGGGGAGAGTGCGAGCGACCTGCACGTGGCGACGGATCCGTCGTTGGATGTGGAGACGCCGCTGTTGTGAGCGTGGTGGCGGCCAAGTTGCCGCCTGGTTGCCGCCATTGTTGAGGGTTAGCACTCTCAGGGGTAGAGTGCCAGTAGGTTGTTTTTGACACACAGTTGTTCACCCGCGACGACGACTGTGCACGGAAAAACACCGGCACAATCGAAACCTAACAACATGAGAGGTATTCCCGTGGCGAACGTCAACATCAAGCCGCTTGAGGACCGCGTCCTCGTTCAGATCGTCGAAGCTGAAACCACCACCGCATCCGGACTGGTCATCCCAGACTCCGCAAAGGAAAAGCCACAAGAAGCAACCGTGATCGCCGTCGGCCCAGGCCGCTGGTCCGATAACGAGCGCGTAGCCCTGGACGTGAAGGAAGGGGACACCGTGATCTTCTCCCGCTACGGTGGCACCGAACTGAAGTACAACGGCGAAGAGTACCTGCTTCTTGCCCAGCGTGACATCCTCGCTGTCATCGAAAAGTAAGCGGGGCGCTTAATGTCCAAACTCATTGCATTTGATCAAGAGGCCCGCGAAAGCCTGCAAAAGGGCGTGGACGCACTCGCCGACGCAGTGAAGGTAACTCTCGGCCCGCGCGGCCGTAACGTCGTGTTGGCCAAGGCCTTCGGTGGCCCAACGGTCACGAACGATGGTGTGACCATCGCTCGTGACATCGACCTGGACGAGCCATTTGAAAACCTCGGCGCACAGCTGGTGAAGTCCGTGGCGATCAAGACCAACGACATCGCCGGTGACGGAACCACCACCGCAACGCTGCTGGCACAGGCCCTCATCCGCGAAGGCCTGCGCACCGTCGCAGCAGGTGCCAACCCCATCGCCGTGAACCGCGGCATCGAAGAAGGTGTGGACCTGGTGCTGAAGAAGCTGGCTGAGGCTGCTCAGCCGGTGGCGGACACCGCCGCGGTCGCCAACGTGGCGACCGTGTCCTCCCGTGACGAGAAGATCGGCGCGATGGTTGCTGACGCCTTCGACAAGGTAGGCAAGGACGGCGTGGTGACCGTGGAAGAGTCTCAGTCCGTGGAGGACGAGGCCATCGTCACTGAAGGTGTGTCCTTCGACAAGGGCTACCTGTCCCCTTACTTCGTGACCGAGGAAGAAACCGGCCACGCTGTCCTGGAGGACACTCTGGTGCTCCTCGTGCGCGAGAAGATTTCTTCCCTGCCAGACTTCCTGCCTGTTCTGGAGCAGATCGCCCAGTCCGGCAAGCAGCTCCTCATCATCGCCGAGGACGTGGAGGGCGAGCCGCTGCAGATGCTGGTGCTCAACGCCATCCGCAAGTCCCTGAAGGTCGTTGCCGTGAAGTCCCCATACTTTGGTGACCGACGCAAGGCGTTCATGGACGACCTGGCCATCGTGACCGGCGGCATTGTGGTGGACAAGGAATTGGGCCACAACCTGTCCGAGGTCACCCTGGACCAGTTGGGAACCGCGCGCCGCGTCACGATCTCTAAGGACGACACCGTCATTGTTGACGGTGGAGGCTCCGCCGAGGACGTGGATGCACGCCGTAACCAGATCCGCAACGACATCGAGCGCACGGACTCCACCTGGGACAAGGAAAAGTTCGAGGAGCGCCTGGCGAAGCTGTCCGGTGGTGTGGCAGTGATCCGCGCCGGTGGCGCGACGGAGACCGAGGTCAACGAGCGCAAGCTGCGTATCGAGGACGCCATCAATGCGGCCCGCGCCGCTACCCAGGAAGGCGTGATCGCCGGTGGCGGATCTGTCCTGGTACAGATCGCCACCGAGGTGGAGGCTTTGGCTTCCGAGCGTTCTGGTGACGAGGCCATTGGTCTGCGCGCACTGGCCGCTGCTCTTCGCCGTCCTGCGTACTGGATTGCGGACAACGCTGGCCTTGACGGTGCTGTGGTTGTGTCCCACATCGCCGAGCAGCCCAACGGTTCCGGCTTTAACGCCGCAACCTTGGAGTATGGAGACCTGCTGAGCCAGGGCATCATCGACCCTGTGAAGGTCACGCATTCTGCGGTGGTGAACGCGTCTTCCGTGGCGCGTATGGTTCTGACCACCGAGACTGCGATTGTGGATAAGCCTGAGGCGCCTGCAGCTCCTGCGGCAGGCCACGGCCACGCCCACTAAGCGGTTAGAGATGAAGCCCAGCACAGCCGTGCTGGGCTTTACTTCTGTCCGCTTCCCGGGCTGTGCTGCTACCTGCTTCCCGGATCGAGGGCACGTTGCTGTTATTTCCGGCAAATAACAGCAACGTGCCCTCGATCCAGGAAACCCTGGGGTGTATCGAGCCCTCAGCTCGCCTCAGCGCGCACGCTCAAGATCTCCTCCCGCTCGCTTTCGCTCAGCCCACCCCAGATGCCATAGGGCTCGCCCACGCGCAACGCGTGGTCCCGGCACTCTTGCATCACGGGGCACTGCGCGCAGATGGCTTTCGCCCGAGCTTCACGCCGCGCTCGGGCTTGACCGCGCTCGCCGTCGGGGTGGAAGAACTCTGTGGAGTCCGCTCCTCTGCAGGATCCTTGCATCTGCCAGTCCCAGTGGTGGGTGGCGCTGCCGGGAAGTGAGCCGTAGGTGCGAAGGATAGGCGTGGAACGGCGTGTCCGAGTTGTTCGGGACGTGCGCTGCGAAACATCGGTTGTGAGCGTCATGCTTCCAAGGGTGTGCGGTGAAAGTGAACGCGTGTTAACGCACACATTGCGCCCAGCGAAACGAACGAACCGCATCACCCTCTCAAGACCCCGCGACCTGCTTAAACACCCACTGGTGAACGTTAGTTGAACTATTGGTGAAGGCCCCGTGTGTGCCCTACCGTGGGGGGATTCCCCGGACGTATAAACATTAGCCGTGGCTATGGGTAAAGTAAGTGCAGACTGATCGCGGAACCCTTTTTCCCGTGGATGTCCCTGAGCCGTACTATTTTCGAGGATTGCGCATGACGAACGCGAGCGAGCAGGACGCTGCTATTCAAGCGCTTGTTCCTGCTGCGAGCAGTGGTGATCCTCGGGCTCTGCAGAAACTCATTAATCTGATTCATCCGCAGGTGGTGCGGTATTGCCGCGCGCGGGTGGGGGCCACGAAGTATCCCACGGCTGATGACATTGCCCAGGAGGTCTGTTTGGCCGTGGCCCGGGCGATGCCGGGTTATGAGGATAAGGGGTTGCCGTTCATGGCGTTCGTGTACCGCGTTGCTGCTAATAAAATTGTCGACGCCCGGCGTTCGCAATCTCGGGATCTCTCCCAACCTGTGGAGGACGTGCCTGATGGGGAGTCTAGGGCGGACAATCCTGAGTCGGAGATGTTGATGTTGGACTCGTGTAACGATGTGTCGAAGCTGCTCGATGTAGTGAGTGATAAGGCACGAGAGATTCTTACTCTCCGCATCTTCGGTGGTTATACGGCGGAGGAGACGGCCGACATTCTGGGAATGTCTGCCGGTGCGGTGAGGGTTGCTCAGTTCCGTGCTCTGGCGAAGCTTCGTGACCATGTTGAAGCTCGGAGCATAGACGCGGATGTGGGCTAGGGATCGGTAGTACGTCGGACAGTTCGTTTACTCTTTTTAAGGAAAGCCATGGGCCACAAGGACCTCCCTCAAGGAGTTGGAGAGCAGCTCTCCGAGATTCTTGACGTGGATCGAGTGTTGGATGAACTCGGTCGGGGTGCGTCTGTTGACGGTGGACAGGATCCACTGTTGAACCTGCTTGCTGCAGCGCGTGCTGAGGCTGATGCTGATATGCCGGAACCGCCGCTGGTGTCGGAGGGTGTGGATGATCCAGCGCCTGGTGGGGGCGGGCGGCGTCTGTTTGGACGGCGCCATCTGCGTCGTGGTGGCGTGTTCGCGGCCACGGCCGGTGGCGTGGGTGTTGCGAGCATTCTGGTGGCCGGCGTTGCTGCGGCCACCATCGCGGTGGGCGGTATCGCAACTTACAACTTCATCCAGCCTCGGCTGGAAAAGCCCGTGGACAGCCCGGAGGTTGCGCCGAATGAGCCCGGCGTGGACCAGGACGGCGACGCAACTGATGCCCTGAAGGCGAAGAAGACCGCGGAGCCCGGGGCGGGGGAGAAGTCTCCGGAGGAGGACGCGGCGAAGGACTCGCGCGAGGACGCGCCGAAGGATCCCGCCGAGGACCCATCGAAGGACCCAGCGGCTGATGCTGATGACTCCACGAAGGACCCGGCGACGAGTGCCGCGGAGACCTCCACGGTGGACGCCACGAAGGATTCCTCCACGGGCACTGCCACCGGCGTTGTCACGGGCACCGTCACAGGTGCTCCGGGAGAGTCCACGGCACCCATGCCGGCAGCGGAACCGTCCCCACAGGCACCGTCCGCGGGAGCTACCCCCGGTGCCCCAACGGGCGGTGCGAACACCGCGCCGGCCGCACCGCGCGGCACGCAGCCTTCGGATCTGTCCACCCTCAGGGATACTCTGGGCGGGCGTATCGCGCCGGCCCCCGCTCCACACGAACCAGCCACAGCGATGGGGGCGACGGCTCGCACCTCGGTGTAAAAGCCTCTCGGTATCAAACCCCCGGTGTGCACAGAACACAAAGGCCGAGCCTCCCAGCTCGGCCTTCTCATATTCCCCCAAGCCCCTACCAGGGGAATTTCAGGTGGGTACCGCGAGTGTAGTACTCGGCGGCGTCGGTATATCCCAGGCAGTAATCCCAGGTCACGTAATCATGAGGATTCGGCTGCACCAGCGGCTCGTGCACGGGCATCGGCTGGTCCTCCAACATGAGCGTGATGTTGGACTCGATGATGTTCCAGTCGTAGAAGTGCGGCTCATCGCATTCCTCGCAGAACATCGTGATCCCGCGGACGTGGCGCGGCTCCAGGAGTTTGCGGAACTCGCGGACGAATTTCAGGTCCTGGCGAAGCCCCACCTTTTCTTCCTCGGTGACGGGAATATTGTCCTCGTCAGGCTCCAGGAAAGAGGCGGGATCGTTGGGGTCGTCGGCGAAAGGATCCGGCGGCATACGGTCGTTGAAATTCACACCTTAACCGTACCGTGCAAGCGGTTCAGCAGAAAACCACAGGCGAATATCGCGAACTTGACCGACCGACTATTGTGATTAGGAAGAGCACCCGTTTTCACACTTTCGCCATTGCGCGCATAGGAAGGTCACCCTACATGACTAACGCAACCCCAGTGTCCACCGGCGGCGACGACCCACACAAGGTAGCCCTTGTAGGTCTTACCTTTGACGATGTCCTTCTTCTTCCCGATGCGTCGGACACCATCCCGTCCGAGGTCAACACCAAGACGAAGCTGTCTCGCAACATCGAGCTGAATATCCCCATCCTGTCCGCCGCGATGGATACCGTGACGGAAGCCCGCATGGCGATCGCGATGGCGCGTCAGGGTGGAATTGGTGTGCTGCACCGCAACCTGTCCATCGAGGCACAGGCCCAGCAAGTAGAGATCGTGAAGCGTTCCGAGGCGGGCATGGTGACCAACCCCGTGACCGCGTCTCCGGACATGACCATCCAGGAAGTGGACGAGCTGTGCGCCCGGTACCGCATTTCCGGCCTGCCCGTGACGGACGAGGCCGGCACGTTGGTAGGTATCATCACGAACCGCGACATGCGGTTCGAGGCGGACTTCAACCGCAAGGTGGAGGAGGTCATGACCACCACGCCGCTGATCGTGGCGCAGGAGGGCGTGTCTGCGGAGGCGGCGCTGCGTCTGCTGAGTGAGAACAAGGTGGAGAAGCTGCCGATCGTGGATGCGAAGGGCACCCTGACCGGCCTGATTACCGTGAAGGACTTTGCGAAGCGGGAGAAGTACCCGGATGCGGCGAAGGATGCGTCCGGTCGTCTGCTGGTGGCTGCGGGTATCGGTACGGGCGAGGATGCCTGGACGCGCGCCGGGTCGCTGGTGGATGCCGGCGTGGACGCGCTGGTGGTGGACACGGCTCACGCGCACAACTCCGGCGTGCTGAACATGGTTGCCCGTGTGAAGAAGGAGTTTGGGGACAAGGTTGATGTGATTGGTGGAAACCTGGCCACTCGCTCTGCTGCGCAGGCGATGATCGACGCCGGCGCGGATGCCATCAAGGTGGGCATCGGACCAGGCTCTATCTGCACCACTCGCGTGGTCGCTGGTGTGGGCGCTCCACAAATTACGGCGATCATGGAAGCTGCTGTGCCAGCGCACAAGGCTGGAGTGCCGATCATCGCCGACGGCGGCATGCAGTACTCCGGCGACATCGCCAAGGCGCTGGCCGCCGGCGCGTCCACCGTGATGCTGGGATCCATGCTGGCCGGTTCCGAGGAAACCCCGGGCGAGACCGTGACCGTGAACGGCAAGCAGTACAAGCGTTACCGCGGCATGGGCTCCATGGGCGCGATGCAGGGCCGTGGCCTGACCGGCGAGAAGCGTTCCTACTCCAAGGACCGCTACTTCCAGGCCGACGTGAAGAGCGAGGAGAAGCTGGTTCCCGAAGGTATCGAGGGCCGGGTTCCTTTCCGCGGCACCGTGGATGCGCTGCTGCACCAGCACGTCGGTGGTTTGCGCGCTGCCATGGGCTACACGGGCGCGTCCACCATTTCCGATATGCACAAGGCTCGCTTCGTGCAGATCACCGGCGCTGGCCTGCGCGAGTCTCACCCTCATGATGTTCAGGGCATTATGGAAGCCCCTAACTACAACCCGAACCGCTAGTCGGAAACCTTAGGACGTGACATGCAGGATTTTGTAGATATCGGACGCGGCCGGACGGCGCGCCGCGTGTACGGCCTCAACCAGGTCGATATCGTTCCCTCCCGCCGTACGCGTAGCTCCCACGACGTAGATATGTCGTGGAAAATCGACGCCTACCAGTTCGACATCCCCGTGATGGCGCACCCTTCGGACGCTGTGGTCTCCCCACAATTTGCTATCGAGTTCGGGAAGATGGGCGGTTTGCCGGTCATCAATGCCGAGGGTCTGTGGGGGCGCGCTGAGAACTTAGAGGCTGCCCTGCAGGAGATCGTGGAAGCCTCGCTGCAGGAGATCGCGGAAGCCTCGCTGCAGGATGAGTACGTCAATGACGCGAACCTCAGCAACCGGGTACTGCAGAAGTACCACGCGATGCCGTTGAACAGGGAGCTGCTGGCCGAGCGCCTGCAGACCGTGCGGGATTCGGGCGTGCGTTTTGGTGTGCGTGTATCTCCTCAGAACGCGCGTGAGCTGGCTCCGTTCGTGATTGCTTCCGGTGTGGATCTTCTGGTGATTCAGGGCACCCTGGTGTCCGCTGAGCACGTGCACCGCGACGGTGAGCCGCTGAACTTGAAGGAGTTTATTGGCTCCTTGGATGTTCCTGTCATCGCCGGTGGTGTGGTGGATTACACTACGGCGTTGCACTTGATGCGCACCGGTGCGGCGGGTGTGATTGTTGGTTCGGGACCGACCACCAACAACGACGTGTTGGGCATTGATGTGCCGATGGCCACGGCTATTGCGGATGCGGCCTATGCGCGCCGGGATTACCTGGACGAGACCGGTGGACGGTACGTCCACGTCATCGCTGATTCCGCCCTGAGCACCTCGGGCGATATTGCCAAGGCATTGGCCTGCGGTGCGGACGCTGTGTCCCTGGGAGCGCCTCTGGCCGCAGCGGACTGCGCCGGCACTCCCAATGTGTTCTGGCCGTCCACCGCGGCGCACCCCAGCGCGCCGCGCGGCGTGATCGAATCCGTGGGTGTGCAGGAACCCGTGTCTCTGGAGCGGTTGCTGTTCGGACCGACCTCCAGCCCGTTCGGTGATGAGGACTTGGTGGGCGCGGTGCGTCGATCCATGGCCAAGTGCGGATACACCGATGTGAAGAGCTTCCAGAAAGTGGGTTTGGTCGTCCGCTAGGGACTGTCCAGGGGAACTATTAGGCGAAAAGGTAAGCTGAAGTATCGTGACGAATGAACACTCCACTAATGCCCCGCGCCCAGTCCTTGTTGTGGACTTCGGCGCGCAATATGCACAGCTCATCGCGCGCCGCGTGCGTGAGTGCAACTTGTATTCTGAGGTGATTCCGCACACCGTCAGCGCCGAGGAGGTTGCGGCGAAGAACCCGGCGGCGCTGATTCTGTCCGGCGGACCGTCGTCGGTGTACGAGGATGGAGCCCCAGCCTTGCAGGATGGTCTGCTGGACCTGGGCGTTCCCGTGTTTGGTATCTGCTACGGGTTCCAGGCCATGACCAACGCCCTGGGTGGCACGGTGGCGAAGACCGGCCTGCGGGAGTACGGCCGTACCGACATGCAGGTCAGCGGCGGTAGCCTCCACACCGGCTTTGAGGATACGCACCAGGTGTGGATGAGCCACGGCGATTCCGTCTCTGAGGCGCCCGAGGGCTTTGATGTCACCGCCACCACCGAGGGTGCGCCGGTCGCCGCCTTCGAGTGCGAGACCCGGCGCATGGCCGGTGTGCAATACCACCCCGAGGTGCTGCATTCCCCTCACGGCCAAGAAGTGCTACGCCGCTTCCTCCTGGACTTCGCGGGCCTGGAGCCTACGTGGACAGCAGGCAACATTGCCGAGCAGCTGATTGAGCAGGTGCGTGAGCAGGTGGGGCCGGAAGGCCGCGCGATCTGTGGACTGTCCGGCGGCGTGGATTCCGCCGTGGCGGCAGCTCTGGTGCAGCGCGCCATTGGGGACCGCTTGACCTGTGTGTTCGTGGACCATGGTCTGCTCCGCCAGGGCGAGCGCGAGCAGGTGGAAAAGGACTTCGTGGCAGCCACCGGCGCGAAGCTGGTGACGGTGGACGAGCGCGAGGCGTTTTTGAACAAGCTCGCCGGCGTGACGGACCCAGAGGCCAAGCGCAAGGCGATCGGCGCGGAGTTTATCCGCTCCTTTGAGCGCGCTGTGGCCGGCGTGCTGGAGTCCGCTCCGGAAGGCTCCACGGTGGACTACCTGGTGCAGGGTACCCTGTACCCGGATGTGGTGGAGTCCGGCGGGGGATCGGGTACCGCGAACATCAAGAGCCACCACAATGTGGGCGGCCTCCCTGATGATGTGGAGTTCGAGCTGGTGGAGCCGCTGCGCCTGCTCTTTAAAGACGAAGTGCGCGCGGTTGGCCGGGAGCTGGGCCTGCCGGAGGAGATCGTGGCACGCCAGCCATTCCCCGGCCCTGGCTTGGGAATCCGCATCATCGGTGAGGTGACGGAGGAGCGCCTGGAGATCCTGCGCGTGGCGGATGCCATCGCACGTGCCGAGCTGACCGCCGCCGGCCTGGACAACACCATCTGGCAGTGCCCAGTGGTGCTGCTGGCGGATGTCCGCTCCGTGGGCGTGCAGGGTGACGGCCGTACCTACGGTCACCCGATTGTGCTGCGCCCTGTATCCTCCGAGGACGCGATGACGGCCGACTGGACGCGCGTGCCGTACGAGGTTTTGGAGAAGATCTCCACCCGCATCACCAATGAGGTGGACGGGGTCAACCGCGTGGTGCTGGATGTGACGTCCAAGCCACCGGGAACTATCGAGTGGGAGTAAGCTCACGCGCGTTGTGTGAGAGCTCCTGCCTTGAAGGAGAAGCCCCCGTGGGATCCGCGCCGCGCCAGGCGCGGATGTCCCGCGGGGGCTTTCCGCGTGCGCTGTGCGCGGGGCAGCTGAGCCCAGGCAGCAAGGGGTAGGGGGTAGGGAAACGTAATCCTTTTCGCGCGTTTATATTTCTTTAAGAAAAGGAAACGGTTATGCTCTCTCATGACGTTGTTTTCCTTTAAGAAAGGACCTTACTCATGGCTCGTAAGTTGTTCCGTGGGGCCGCGATTGTAGCGACCGCCGCGGCCTTGTCGTTCGGCACCGCAGGTGCTGCTTCTGCGCAGGGATCTCTCGGTAATCTGGGCGGCGCGATCGGCTCCTTGGGCGGTGGCGACCTGGCGGTGCCAACCGGCCAGAAGGTGCGCTTGGGTAACGTGGGCGGGCCGGCTTGGAATGCGGACGTGTACAGCCAGATCCACGGCGCCTCCACGGTCGCTCCTGGCGCGGAGGTGAAGGTGCGCGTGGAAATTGTTGGCGTGACCAACAATGAGACCGCCGTCCACGAGGTGGTGGACTGGATGCCGGCGGGCTTCACGCTGACGAAGGTGGAGACTTTCAAGAATGGCCTGCTGGGAAGCGCTCCAGCTGTCTTGAAGCAGGGCGAGTACTCCTCTGTGACGGAGAAGGATCGTCAGGTGGCACGCGTGTCCCTGAAGGAGGGTCTGCTGATCAAGCAGTCCGTCAAGGTGTCCCCATCGAAGCCACTGATCGTGGACTTCACCTGGAAGGCTCCAGAAAAGGAGGGCACCTACAAGAATGGTGCTGGCGCTCGTGTGGGAGCTGCTTTCAACAACTACAAGGTCTTCGACAATGGTCAGCCTGTGGTGGTGGCGAAGTCGGCACTGGGCAGCGGTTCGAGCGGCTCCAGCAACTCTTCGGGTTCGGGTAACACGGGTGGCGCTGGCGGGTTGGGCTCCCTGAAGTCCGCCTTCGGTAGCAGCTAGTTTTCCTGTCGCGACCCGGTGAGGGGTGCGCTGGGCGTCGATCTCTATGCACTAAGGGGATCGGCGCCCTCTTTTTATCGACGACGCAGGTGCGCCGTGCCATCAATGTGGGGGACGACGAGGTAGCTGTATCCTGCCGCAAGAAGATATACGACGCCGGCCGTCACCCACGCGGCGGTCGTCGAGCTGAAGTGCACGGTGGGCAGGGCCATGAGCGCGAGCCAGAGGGGGAGCAGCGGCATGACCTGGTTTGCTGACGTGCGATAGGTGGCGCCGCGGGCCTCCACGGCGGCGCGGACGTCGCGGCGGTAGGGGTGGTTGAAGATCAGCAGGAGTGCCGCGGCGGCGGTGAGGGTGAGTGCGATCATTTTGAAGCCAACACCGACGGGGGCTGCCGTGGCGGCGACGGCGAGGCCGAGGAGTGCTGCGCTGCCCACGCGGACGGGTTGTGGAGTGGTTGGTGTTGGTGGGGTCATGGGTGACCAGTGTAGTGGACGGAGGTGGTGTGTCGGGGCTGATTTGCCGCTTGACGGGGCGCAGGGGCTAGTTTATTCTATGTTTTATAGAACGGGTGTTCTAAAAAAATTCTACCACAAGGGCTTTCGTGATGATGCGGGGAGGTCAGTGTAGGACGTGGCCTGTACAACAGGATCAGTACTGATCATTGCGGATGATTTTCGTTGAGTGAAGGAGGATAAGCAATGGGGGTCGCACTCAATCATAATAACGAACACACGTTGGATATGCTTCGCAAGAAAATCCGGGGCATCGAATCAGCGGGGCAGGGGCCGCGGGCTGCGGACCTGCAGGTATCGTCGCCTGCGCCGGTGCCGCCGTGGATGGAAGATGTTCTGGATCTCGGCGGGCTGCCGCGTGGTGCCGTGACGCAGGTGTCTAATTGCCCGGCAGCGTTGGTGAGCATGCTCGCAGCACTCACCGCCCACGGAGGATGTGCGGCCGTGGTGAATCACCCCAACCTGGCGGTGGCTGCCGTGGAAGCGGCAGGTGGTGACATCGAGCGCTTGGTGCTGGTTCCCGATGCGGATCCGCACGCGGCGGCAGTGCTGGCCACGCTGGTTGAGGGGATGGACATGGTCATGTACAAACCCCCGCTGGGGGAGGTGGGAGTGAGCCCCACGTTTGCCCGCCCGGTCGAGGCGCGGCTGAACAAGAGCGAATGTGCCTTGGTGGTCTGCGGGGGACAGTGGCCGGGCGCGCGCGTGCACATAGACATGCACGTGAGCGGAATCGTGGGCCTGGGCCGCGGGAGCGGACGAGTGCGGGCTGTAGAAGTGGCCGGGCGCGCCTGGGGTAAGGCACAGCCACCGCGGCGCTTTCACGCTCACGTGGGTGCACGGTGGAATGACCCGGCAGGGGATGAGCTCGCAGCTCCTGAAGGCATGAGGGCAGAGCAGCAGGAGAGGATAGCCCGATGAGCGCGCTACCTGTGAGCAACGCCGCCCCTGCCCACGTGCACAGGCGAGTGACGGTGCTGTGGTTTCCGGACTGGCCGGTGTACGCCGTGGGGCAAGCCCTGGGCTGGAATGTTCTGGAACCGGCAGCTGTGATCGCGGAACACAAGGTGATGGCGTGCAATGCGGCAGCGCGGAGGTGTGGTGTGCGCATGGGCATGAAGCAGCGCCATGCGCTGGCCGCCTGCCCCACGCTGAACATCGCCCCCGATGACCCGATGCTGCAGGCGGCCACCCATGAAGATGTTGTGGCCGCCCTGGACAGTGTGTCCGCGTGCGTGGAGACCATCCGGCCTGGCCTGTTGGCCTTCCCCATGGGGTCCTTGGCGAACTTCTATGGATCGGAAGACGTGGCGGTGGAAAAGCTACTGGACGCCGCAGTGAGGATTAACGCTGATTGTCTCGCCGGAACCTCGGACGATGTGGTGTCCGCAGTGTGGGCGGCACGCTCGGGGAAGAACATACCGCCAGGGCAGGTCGGCCACTTCATCGAGCACCTTCCCTTGGCGATGATGAGCGTGGAACCGGCGCTGGACGCCCCCTATGCGTTGGTGCATACCCTGCAGCAACTGGGCATGAAGACCATGCGGGACTTTGCCGCGTTGGACCGGGCGGATGTAGCAGCACGCTTTGGCAGCGATGCGGTGCCATGGCACCGCATCGCCTGCAACGAGGACAGCCGCACCATCGCGCCACGAGCCCGCGAAGAGCACGTGGAGGTGCGCCATGAGGCAGAGCATCCCATCGCCAGCACAGAGACCGCAGCCTTCGTGGCACGCCACGTGGCATCGCAGCTTCATGCGGAACTGAGCGCTGCCGGTGACGCATGCCTCAGGCTCGCGGTGCGCGCCTATCTCACCGCGCCCGCAGGATACGAGGGGCCAACGGTCATCGAACGCATCTGGCGATGCCGGGAACCCCTGACAGAGCAGGACACAGCTCAGCGCGTGCGCTGGCAACTCGATGGATGGATCACCCGCCTCGGCTCAGTGCTGCACGATCAGGAGTACGAACACGTGCCGGCGGGTATCCAATGTCTCGAACTGGTCCCGTTGGACACTGTCCCCGCCGGAACCATCGATATGCCCCTGTGGGGCGGCCCCGACGAAGGCATCCGGGCAGCTCGCGCCGCCGCGGGCCGAGCCCAAGCGCTGATCGGGATGAATGCCGTGCAGCGCCCCATTCACCAGGGCGGGCGGGCTGTGGCCGGCCGCATCGTGACGGTGCCCTACGGGGAGGAGGATCCCGAGGCAATCACAGCCCTGCCCACCCGTGCGTGGGAAGGGCAGCTGATCTCGCCTCTGCCGGCGCTGATCGGAACGCCTGCGGCGGCGCCCGCGGACAGCAACGCCCCTGCCGTACACCCCGCTGCGCGTGTGCAGGTTGTAGACAGTGACGGCACCGCGCTGTACGTGACGGGACGGGGCATGCTGAGTGCCCGCCCGTCCACCCTCCAGTGGGGTGCTCGCCGCTACACCATCACAGGGTGGGCAGGGCCGTGGCCCGTCGATGAACAGTGGTGGGCCGAAGGAAAACGCTACGCGCGCCTGCAAGTCAGCGCCGAAGATGCCGACGGTACCACCAGCGCATACCTACTTGTCAGCAAAGGAACACAGTGGAGGATAGAAGCAACATACTGAAAAAGCGGGCCACCACCGCAGTGATAGCCTAAACACATGCCCACACAGAGAAACCCCCGCGCAGGACAGTGCGTCACCCCACCCGGTGCGCGCACAGACGTGAGCGAGAATCTTGACGCAGCCACACTGTGCTCGTCAGGATCGAATGAGCCTCTGCCGGGCACGGCCAAACCCGGCCGTGTTGTCCTCGCACTGGAACACTTCGGGGGATGGGGACGGGACATCCTCGACGGGGAAGCGCTCGGCGAAGAGCTCACAGCCCAGGTGAAGGCCTACCTCGCCGAGCATGGGGCCCAACTACAGTTCATTCGCAAGCCGGGCAAAGCCGGTCAAGAGCGCCAAGAAAGAAGCACCCGCAGCCTCTACATCGCATGGTGCACCGGCACTACGGACAGCACCCCAGTGCTTGAGCGCCTCGAGATCACCGAGCCTGCCGACCTTCTCAGCGTTGACCTCAGCCAGCCTGGGAACACACCAGGAGCCGAACGCGAAGATGGCTCCCTGCTGCTGGTATGCACCCATGGAAAACGAGACCGCTGCTGCGCCGTCTTCGGGCGGCCCGTCGCCCTGGAGCTCGCGCAACGCTACTCCAACGTGTGGGAATCCTCCCACACAAAAGGCCACCGCTTCGCCCCGTCCATGATCCTGCTGCCCAGCAACTACTCCTACGGGCACCTCACCACAGACCAAGCCGCCGCCGTCCTGGACGCCGCAGCCACCAACCGCATCGCTCTCACCGGCAACCGCGGGAAGGGAACCCTGGATCCCGCCAGCCAAGTGGCCGAACTCGCAGTCCTCACCGAGTTGACCGACGACCACACGGTGGATGCCGACCTCCTGAACGTCTACCGCCCAGGTGACACCACCCCAGCACACCTGGCAGGAAAAGGGCCCAAAGAAAAGGAACGCACCACCCGTACTGTGGAGCTGGATACCGACACAGCAGAGCTGGGTGCGGACAGTGCTACGCCGACGCGGTGGACGGTGCACCTCGAACAGCAGGTCGTGGGCCCCGTCATCAGCTCCTGTGGCGACCCCTCCAAAAACTCCACCGTATGGGTTCCCGTCAGCGTGACTCCGCTGCCCTGATTGGACCTGGCTGCGCCGATTGGACCCGGCTGCGCCGAGAGGACTAGAACCGCACGGGTCCTAGAGCGAAAACTCCTCACGGAACGCCGCCACACTCCGGCGCGTCAACACCGCGCCGCCCAGTCCATAACGCTCCAACTGGCCCAGCGTCATACCGGTCTTCGCAGCCACATGGAACAGCGAGCGAAGCAGCCACTGTGGCTCCTGATCCCCAATGTTCACCAGGGAGACGGTGGTGCCGTCCTCTGAGAAGTTCAACTCCGTAATGCGAGCCAGCATGGCCTCCAACAAGTCCTCGGGGGTTTCACCCAACACCACGCCGGTCTCTACCGTCAGCACCGTATTGTGAACGGTCATATCCACGCGGTCACCCTTCCAGTCGAAGGATGCATGCCGCACTCCCTCGCCGGAATCCACCAACGTCTCACGCCAGTCATCACCGCCCACGAATGTTTGCGCCAAACGCTCAGGATTCACCGGCTCAAGATCATCAGACTGGGGCAGAAGGTGGAAGGCATTGCCGTGCGTCGCCAGCGGCTCCAGCTGCGCACTGACGGACTCCAACGAGCGCACCGCCGCCGGATCCACCAGCGCCGTGCCATCAATGAACTCGTTCGGATTGCCCGGAAGCCCCGCGCGCACCTCGGCCACAACCTCAGCGGTACGATCCACCTCGGCACCAGGCCACACAGACTCTGCATAGCGAGCAACACCCACGGCACCGCCCGCAGCGTGCAAAATCCAATCACTGAGCTGTGCAACCGTCCAGCCGGCAGAACCCAACAGCAGAGTATCCGCGCTCACGCGGTGGTTGCCTCGAGCATCCTTCGCCACCTGCAAACGCGGCCACGAGAAATTCGCATTCCACTCATTGACCGCAAGGTTGACCTCAAGATCCTCCTCGCCGGAAATGGTGCCCAACCAGTGAGTGGTCGCACGCACACGCAAAGGATTGGTCTCCACAGCGGCATGGAGCATCACGTCAGGACACTCAAAACCAGAAATCTCAAAGGCACAGCTGGACACCGGGGTGATCCGCAGTCCAGTGGTAATGGCCGCGGTTAATAACAGCTCCGCGACCTTCTGTTGCGTAGGAGCCTCTTCAGCTTGACCGGCACGGTCCTGTTCAGCACGCGCCTGATTCTTGCTGTCTTTACCAAAACCCAGCATTAGTATCCTTTGTTGCTTTTCCTTCACGCTGTCGGCCCATGGTCACGGGCACGAACCTTATGCACAAGCCCTATGCAGCCTTATGGACACGCCTCGGCACAAGGTTTTCATGAATACGCCACAGTCTACTAGGCACTTTGCCTCCGTAACGAACCGGCTGTCTCCAGATCGCGCCGGGAAGGAGGGGAACCGTGGGCGTCGTCAATAAAAATAAAGATCCGCGTGCCCTCACAAGGACAACGCGGATCCACAACGGCGATCGGTGGCGATCAGCAGCGACTAGCGGCGCATGACCTTCTTCGCCAGCCAGTTACCGAACAGCTGAGCCACCTGGACGATCACGATGATCACCGCAACGGCGAACCACGTGACCTGGTCGTTAAAGGCGCGGTAACCGTAGACGATGGCGAAGTCACCCAGACCGCCACCGCCGATGTAACCGGCCATCGCGGACATATCCACAATCGCAATGAACATGAACGTGAATCCCAGAATCAGCGGCCCCAGAGCCTCCGGGATAATCACGGACCAAATGATGCGGAACGGGGAGGCACCCATCGCCTTGGCGGCCTCGATCACACCAGGATCAATCGTCACCAAGTTCTGCTCCACAATGCGGGCAGCGCCGAACGTCGCGGCAATCACAATGCCCACAATCGCGGCCTTCGTGCCGATACGCGTGTCCACAATCAGCTCCGTCAACGGGCCAATCGCCGTCATCAAAATGATCGTAGGGATCGGGCGCACAAAGTTCACGATCACGTTAATGATCCAGTACACAGGCTTATTCGCAAGAATGCCGCCCTCGCGCGTGGTGTACAAAATAATGCCCAGGATCAGTCCCACAAAGCCCGCGGCAAGCAAGCCCACGCAGACCATCAGCATGGTCTGCTGGAACGCCGTCAGGAACGTGTCACCGAGGCGATCCCAATCCATTTGTGCGGAGTACGTGGTGGTCATCGGATCTCCTCAATCTCGGTGTTGGTGTTCATCGTGGAATAGAAAGTCTCAATGGCCTGCTCGCCCTCCTGGGTGTGGGCAGTCAGGCGCAGGGTGAGGCGGCCAAAGGAGTGGTTTTGCAACGTGGTCACGCCACCGTGGACGATGTTGACGTCCACGCCGGCAGAGGAGAGCTCGGCCACCGAATCGAAAAAGCCGATGCCCTCGGCCATCGTGATGGTGAACAGGCGGCCCGTGCCGGAGTTCAGCTCCTTGGCTTCCACCTGGTCCGGGGTGTTGCGCAGGGACGTGGCCACGAAGCTGGCGGCCACCGGGGTGGTGGGGTTGGAGAACACGTCGTAGACGGATCCCTGCTCCACCACCTCGCCGTTTTCCATCACCACAACGTAGTCGGCGATAGAGCGGACCACCTCCATCTCGTGGGTGATGACCACGATGGTGATGCCCAATTCCTGGTTCACGCGGCGCAGCAGCTCCAGGACGTCCTTCGTGGTGGACGGGTCCAGGGCGGAGGTTGCCTCGTCCGCAAGAAGAAGGCTGGGGTTCGTCGCCAGGGCGCGCGCGATACCCACGCGCTGCTTCTGTCCGCCGGAGAGCTGCTCGGGGTAGGACTTGCCCTTGTCCTCCAGGCCCACGAAGTGCAGGAGCTCCTCCACGCGAGCGTTACGCTCGGCCTTGTCCATGCCCTGCAGCTTCAGGGGGTAGGCGATGTTCTTGGCGACATTGCGGGAGCTGAACAGGTTGAACTGCTGGAAGATCATGCCGATGTCGCTGCGCAGAGCACGCATCTTGGATTCAGGCAGGGAGACGATGTCCTGCCCATCCAGGAGGATCTGGCCGCTGGTGGGGCGGTCTAGGCCGTTGATCTGGCGCACCAGGGTGGATTTACCTGCCCCGGAGTAGCCGATGATGCCGACGATGGAGCCGCCGGGGATGGTGATATTGACGTCTTTGAGGGCGTGAACTTTCTTCTTGCCCTGCGTGAAGATTTTGTTGACATCACGGAACTCGATGGTGGTGCCCTTCGTCGTGCCCTGTGTGGTGTCATTCATGGTGTCCGCCATGGGTGCCTCTTTTGGTGCTTTCGTGTTCATACTGGTGTGCGGAGCATACCGCGTGGTGCGCACTGTGTAGTCCCGCGGGCGCGCTCGCTACGCGTGGCAAGAATCAAAAAGGTTAGCCGCACGGTTGTCGTGCAGGCTAACCCTTATGTTGCTCGTGCTGCGCCGGTAACTAGCCCTGGTCCTTCAGCTTGGCCTGGGTGTCCTCCAGGACCTTGTTGAGCTCCTCGCCATCCATCGTGACTTCCACGGAGGTTCCCTTGGAGGAACGCTCCAGGGCGTCCTGAACTGGCTTGGAGTGCCAGATCTCGACGAGCTTCTTCAGCTCTTCGTCATTCTGGTGCTCCTTGGTGGTCACGAAGCCGTTGATGTACGGCTGCGCGGATGGGTCCTTCGGATCATCCTTGGCGATGGCGTTGGTGGGGTCGATGTTGCCGGCCTCCAGGAAGGAGTTGTTCACCACGGCTGGGGTGCCGTCGTGGTAGGAGGTGGCGGTCTGGGCTGCGTCCACAGGTACCAGCTTGACCTTGGACTTGGAGTCGTCCACGTCGGCTGGGGTTGGGGTGAGCAGCCCCTCCTTCTTCAGGGTCACCAGCTTGTTGGCTGCCAGCAGGTTGATGGCGCGTCCCTGGTTGGATGGGTCATTCGGGATCACGACCTTGCCTGCCTTGGCAACATCATCCAGGGACTTTCCGTCCTTGTAGTACAGGCCCAGTGGGATGATTTCGGTGGCGCCGACCGGCTTGAGGTCCTGGTTGTTCTTGTTGTTGTAGGTTCCCAGGAACATCATGTGCTGGAAGTTGTTGACGTCGATTTCTCCGTCAACCAGTGCCTGGTTGGGGATGTTGTAGTCGGAGAAAGGAACCAGCTGGGCCTTGATGCCGGCCTTTTCTAGTTCTTGTTCGAAGACCTTCCAGTGTTCTTGTTGGATGTCGGTAGAGCCGATCTTCAGGGTGTCATCGGAACCACCGCAGGCGGTCAGGGCAAATGCGGTAGCAACTGCCACGGCGGCCGCGGATACCTTGCGACGTAGAGACATGATGTGTCCTCCTACTTAATGAAAACGTTGTTGCTAGTCAAATTAGCAACAAAACTAAAGATGAACAACTTGGTCTATCTATATCTAGCTGTGATGAAGCACTGATCGGATGCTGGCAGTGCTGCCATGATCGTCCCTCACCGTGTTCGATTTTCATTTATAGAACATGTGAGCTAACTGTGCTAGCCTGTCGTCATGTCAAAGAATCCGTCTTTCTCCAATGCTCGGCCGCTGTCCTGGTCGCGCCTTGAGCAGGTTCTTTCTGGCCGACATGCAGGTTCTTTGACGGCATTCGGAATGGGGGAGGGGCAGCGTGTTTCCCATTTTCCTACTGGCACGCAGGGGCAGGATGCTTCCCCGAAGCATCCCCATGAACATATAGTCGATTTTGCTGAATTACACGCGTGTAGTTCGTATAACTTCCTGCGCGGCGCCAGCGACCCCGAGCAGATGGTCGCCACAGCCCAGAAGCTGGGATTGACGGCCATAGCCTGCCTGGATAGGGATGGCCTCTATGGTGCGTCCCGCTGTGCGCTGGCCGCCGCGGAGGCAGGCGTGGATACCGTCTTCGGAGCGGAGCTCAGTGTGCAGTGGCAGGACTGCCCAGATACAGCCGGCCCCGCCACAGATGAGGGCACCGTGACCGTGCTGTGCAAGGGCCAGGAGGGGTACCGTCGCTTGAGTCACGTGATCACGGATGCGGCGATGGCCGATCGCGATAAAGATGTGCACCGCTATCCACCCCGCAAGGACATGGCGGCTGCTGCGGCGGGGCAGTGGTATGTCCTGATCGATTGGCGCTGGCTGCCCTATGCCGCGGAGCTGGTGGAGGATTTCGGGGCGGAGAACTGCCTGGTGGAACTGCAGCACACCATGAATCCCGCGGACTGGGACCGCAATGAGGCTCTACACGGGGTGGCCACGCGCTGGGGGTTGCGGGAAATCGTCAGTGCGTGTGCCACGTGCGCCGATCCCTCCGACGCCCGGCTTGCGGGAGCAAAAGCCGCCCTCCACCGCACGATGGACGTGGCAACAGCATTGCCGGTGACCGCCCCGACCGGCGGTCGCTGGCTGCGCAGCGGCCAGGAGATGCTCCAGCTGGCAGGGGACTGCACGTGGTTGGCGGAGGCCGTGGAGACCAGTGCCCAGGTCGCGCGGGAATGTGCGTTTACTTTGAACCTCATCGCGCCGAACCTTCCCCACTTCCCAGTGCCGGAGGGCTATACGGAGATGACGTGGCTGCGGCATCTGGTGGAGACCACGGGTGTCGTGCGCTACGGCCCCAGGCCTCACAGCGGGGCGCGTACCAGGGCCACGGCCGCGCAGACCAAGGCATGGGCCGTGATAGATAAGGAGCTGGCGGTGATTGAACAGCTCGGCTTCCCCGGCTATTTCCTGATCGTTCATGACATCGTGGACTTCTGCCACCGCAGCAATATTCTGTGCCAGGGGCGCGGGTCGGCGGCGAACTCGGCGGTGTGCTTCGCACTGGGCATCACCACAGTGGATGCGGTGGCCGGGGGCTTGTTGTTTGAGCGCTTCTTGTCCCCGGAACGTGACGGCCCACCTGATATCGATGTGGATATTGAATCGGGTCGCCGGGAGGAGGTGATCCAGTACGTGTACTCCCGCTATGGGCGGGATAATGCCGCACAGGTAGCCAATGTGATCACCTATCGCTCCAAGGGCGCGTTAAGGGACGCAGCCCGGGCGTTGGGCTATGCGCCCGGCCAGGTGGATGCATGGAGCCGGGGAGTGGAGGAACCCCCGGCCGTGGTGCGCCACATCGCGGACCAGCTGAAAGGCCAGCCGCGCCACATGGGTATCCACTCGGGCGGCATGGTGATCTGCGATCGGCCCATTGCCGATGTGGTCCCCACGGAATGGGCCCGGATGGACAACCGCAGCGTGGTCCAGTGGGATAAGGACGACTGCGCCACGGTGGGCCTGGTGAAGTTCGACCTGCTGGGCCTCGGCATGCTGGAGGCATTGCATCACGCGATCGACCAAGTGCAGGAACACCGTGGACGCACGGTGGAGTTGTGGCGCCTAGAGCCCACCGAGCCGGAGGTCTACGAGATGCTGTCCCAGGGGGACGCCGTGGGCGTGTTCCAGGTGGAGTCCCGCGCGCAGCTCAATACCCTGCCGCGTCTGCGTCCCCGGAGGTTCTACGACCTGGTGGTGCAGGTGGCACTGATCCGCCCCGGCCCCATTCAGGGCGGCTCGGTACACCCGTTCATTCGCCGGCGCAACGGGCAGGAACCGGTGACGTTCGATCACCCGTGCCTGGAGCCGGCGCTGACGAAAACGCTGGGGATTCCCCTGTTCCAGGAACAGTTGATGCAGGTGGTGGTGGATGCCGCCGGCTTCAGCGCCGCGGAGGCTGACACGCTGCGCCGGGCGATGGGGTCGAAGCGCTCCCCGCAGAAGATGGCGCGCCTGAAAGAACGCTTCTACCAGGGATTAAAGGAAGAAAACGGCATCGTGGGCGAGGTCGCCGATCGCCTGTGGGACAAGATCGTGGCCTTCGCCAGCTATGGCTTCCCGGAGTCCCACGCCCAGTCCTTTGCGGTGCTGGTCTACTACTCGGCGTGGTTTAAATACCACTATCCCGCCGAGTTTTGCGTGGCGTTGCTGCGCGCTCAACCCATGGGCTTTTATTCGCCGCAATCCTTACTAGCCGACGCCCGGCGTCACGGCGTGCAGGTCTTGCCCGTGGACGTGAACTTTTCAGGGGTCGAGGCAGATACCGTCGTGGCAGAGGCTGATCGTTCAGGGATAGGTGCCATACGTTTGGGGCTGGCGTCGGTGAAAGGGATCGGCGCGGACGTTGCCGAGCGCATCGTGCAGTCGCGATCCAGGGTGGGTACGTTCCGGGCGGTATCGGATCTGTCGCGGGAGGCGGATCTGCGGGTGGATCACGTGGAGCAGCTGGCGCGCGCGGGAGCGCTGGAGTCCCTGGGGCTCACGCGACGGCAGGCGATGTGGGCGGCCGGGGTGGCGGCGACGGAACGGCCGGGGATGCTGGCGGGGACCTCGCACATCAACAGCCCATCGCTGCCGGGGATGAGTGCTTTCGAGCTGACCGCGGCTGACCTCGCGACCACCGGCGTTACCCCGCAGGGTCATCCTGTGGAGCTGCTTCGGGAGGTGCTGGATCAGTGGGCCGAACGGCGCGGGGGCGTGCGCGTGCTGCCCGCCAATCAGCTGCTGGACGCGCCGGACGGCAGCCGCATTCGGGTGGCGGGGGTAGTCACGCACAGGCAACGCCCCATGACCGCAGGTGGAGTGGTGTTTTTCGGCTTGGAGGATGAGACGGGGCTAGCGAACGTGATGATCAGCCCAGGGTTGTGGGCGCGGCAGCGTACTCTGGCGCTCAGCACAAAGATCGTGGTGATCCGCGGCATTGTGCACAATGCCAACGGTGTGGCGTCCGTGACTGCGGACCTCATTGAACCGGTGCCGTTGCAGCAGCAGATGTATCAGGCGGTGGGGGATGCCCGGAACTTCCGCTAAAGGCGCTATACCGACTGGTCACACTCACCAGGCTGCACCAGGCCGGCTGGTCACAATATCGTCACAATACCGATACGGAACGACGAAGGAGGGTTGACTATCGGAGCGGCTCCCAGAACAATCAGAGGGGTGCATTTTCCCCCATCCCGCGACGGCGTTCCCCGTGGCGACGTTCCCCGTGACGACGTGAAGCGTCGGCGTTGCCATGCCATCGCCGGTGTGATCGGCGCCGTTGCGGCAGTCGCGCTATCGGCAGGGGTGGGTGCCGCCGTCCAAAAGTACACGGGCTGGAACCAGGCGGACTGGGATCACCACATCAGCATCCAAGAGCCCGGCATGCTCCCGCCGCTGCAGCAGGCCGTGGGTGTGAAGGAAAGCGGACCGTCGGCGCAGGATATTCCCGTGCAGCTGCGCCTGGTGGATAATCCCCGACCGCTGGAGAACCTACCGGAACCGGGGCGCATCTCTGAGGTGCGGATCAACTCCGCGGGACTGGACCGGCGTTACCTCGTTTACGTTCCCGAGAACGCGCAGCGCACCGGCGCGGACATAGCCGATCCGCTTCCCCTGATCCTCACTTACCACGGCTACAACGAATCCCCGCAGGACATTTCCCGCTACTCCGGGATGGAGCGAGCCGGTGGGATCGTGGTCTACCCGCTGGGCGTCAAGAAGTCCTGGGCGGGTGCTCCCTACGCGAAAAGCACGAAGGAGCAGGACCAGTGGTTTACTCGGGACATCATCGACCAGATCGCGTCCACGTATCAGGTGGACAATAACCGCATATTCGCCGCCGGCATGTCCAACGGTGGCGGCTTCGTGTACGAGATGGCGTGCGACATGCCGGACATGTTTGCCGCGGTGGCGTCCGTGGCGGGCGCCTACTACACGGACACCTGGTCCGGCTGTGCCGGCCAGCAGGATGGCAACTCTGGCGGTGCGAACCCCCAGGACACTCAGTTCCCCCGGAACACGTCCATCCCGTTCCTGGAGATTCACGGCCGCCAGGACGACCGCATCAAGTACGAGGGTGGGCACCGCTACCGCACGGACTACCTGGCCGCGCCGAAGGCCACGGCGTTGTATGCACAGCGCTCAGGTTGCGAGGCCGCGCCCACCACCACCGCGGCAACGCCCCGTGTGTTGCGCACGCAGTGGACGAACTGCGCCGAGGGCAACGAGATCGTTCATCTTGCTATTACCGACGCCGGCCACGTCTGGCCTGGGGAAATCCAACAATTGAGCGGCGCCTCGGCCCTGGGGGATGCCCCGCAGGACACCACGGCGGTGACCGCCACCAGCGAGATCATCGCGTTTTTCACTCGCCATGGTCTGCAGAAGGCGCAGGGCTAAGACAGCCTACACGTCCAGTTCAATGTCATCCCACGGGGTGTGGGGGCTGCTCAGCCACGTCAACGCGTGCAGGCGCGCGCTGATAAAGCTGGACAGGGATGGGGTTTGTGGGTGCTCCACATCCCACCAGCGCATGCACGTGGAGTACTCCAGGTTGTCGGCCACCAGGTCCAGCTGTTGCATCGGCAGCTGAGAGGCATCCTTGCCCTCTCGATCCACGCTGCGCAGTGCCTTGCGCATGGCGGGGATGTTCGGCGTGTTGATCTCGCGGGGGGCTTGCAGCGTCAATCCCACAACCCAGCCCAGCGTTTCCGCCGCTGCAAAGGCGAAGTCCTGGCATGGCTGGGCGGCGTCGATCAGTTTGGGTCCATACGTCACGGGCTGCTCGACTTCGCCTGCATCGGCGGGTTGGGCGCGGCGGACGGCGTCGACGAAACTGCGTTCCTGGTCCGTGAGATGCGTGAACGTCCGCTTCGAGCCAGCCTCGATGGTCTCGAAGGGTACGCTCTTGCCCTCGGAGACGTGCTTGGCGATGGAGCCCAGCACGGACAGGGTGACGGCGCGGTTAAACACGCTTTCGGCGTCGCGCAGCAGCAGCTCATCTTCGCTCCACACGGCCGGCAGGTTCTGCGGAATCTTGATGCCTATGTTCCACAGGTCTCCACGGATGGTGCGCATCCTCACCATCGCGCTGCCTGGGCGGGGCGCGGTCACCGCGTTCGACCCGTACGCCACCTGGGGGTCCAGCAGGTCAACGCCGCGGGGGTCGCGCACGGAGAAATCGGGCATGACGAACACGGAGTTCGACGCCTCAGCCCACTCCCGAAAGACTTCCAAATCTTCCACGGTGAATGAGTCGGGCACCTCAAAGACGTAGTGGCAATGAGTGTTTCGAATGTGATTACGGGTGGCCAGCAGCGTGGCGGTCATCGTTCCTGCTCGTTCAAAGCCTTGGCGCAGGATGAAGTTCTCAAACTGGTAGAGGTGTTCGACTTCCTCGCGGGTGTCCGGGTCCGCTGCCGAGGCAGTGACGGCGCGGAAGCTGCTGGGCTCCAGCGGGAACCCGCCCACGGTGCGGGTGACGGTGGAGTAGGCGTTCAGAAAAGTGCTCATGGTTGTTGATGCTAGTGGATGCGCCGCCGGGGCATAAGGGGTTTGGTGAACGGCTGTGAAGAAAGGTGTAGAGCGCGGGGTGTAGGGGCAAGGGGTTAGAGTGGGTGCGTGACCACACCGCCATTTCACATTGTTTTTGACCAGCCGCAGATCCCCCAGAACACCGGCAACGCCATCCGCTTGGCCGCATGTACCGGCGCGGTGCTGCATCTGGCGCGCCCGTACCTATTCGACTTTCAGGACAAGAACTTGAAACGCGCCGGACTGGACTACCACGACCTGGCTGTTGTTGAGGAGCACGACAGCCTGGATGAGGTGCTGACTCAGCTGGCTGACCAGGGCGGAGCCCGGGTGTTTGCCTTTAGTTCGCATGCCACTACGCCGTTTACGGATGTGGAGTTTCAGGCGGGGGATGTGCTGCTGTTTGGCTGCGAATCGGATGGGTTATCCCAGGAGGCCTTGGCGGATCCACGGATCACTCAGCAGGTGAGGATTCCCATGCTTCCAGCCCGGCGCAGCATGAATCTGGCCAATTGTGCGTCCATCGCGGCTTATGAGGCGTGGCGTCAGCTGGGGTACCCCGGCGGGAGTTAACGCCCGGCTCGTGGAATAATTGTGGTCATGGCTGCAACCAAACTTGATGGAAAGATGTTCCGCGATGAGATTTTCGCGGATCTCGAACAGCGCGTCGCTGCGCTCAAGGACAAAGGCATTACCCCTGGCTTGGCCACGGTGCTGGTCGGCGATGACCCCGCCAGCCACTCCTACGTGCGCATGAAGCACAAGGACTGCGAGCAGATCGGCGTGAAGTCCATCCGCAAGGATCTGCCGGCGGACATCTCCCAGGAGGATCTTCACGCGGTGATCGACGAGCTGAACGCGGACCCCGAGGTCACGGGCTACATTGTGCAGCTTCCCCTGCCGAAGCACCTGGATGAGAACGCCGTGCTGGAGCGCATCGACCCTGCCAAGGATGCCGATGGCCTGCACCCCGTGAACCTGGGCAAGCTGGTGTTGAACGAGCCGGCACCCCTGCCGTGCACGCCCAACGGTGCGATCAGCCTGCTGCGTCGCTATGACATCCCGCTGGACGGCGCCAAGGTGGTCGTCATCGGCCGCGGCGTGACTGTGGGACGCCCCATCGGGCTGATGCTTACTCGCCGCAGCGAGAACGCCACCACCACGCTGTGTCACACGGGCACCCAGGATCTGGCGGCGGAGACCCGCAACGCCGACGTGATCGTCGCAGCTGCTGGCGTACCACACATGCTGACGGCGGACATGATTAAGCCAGGGGCGGCCATCTTGGACGTGGGAGTGTCCCGCGGCGAGGACGGCAAGCTGGCTGGCGACGTGGCCCCGGAGTGCTGGGATGTGGCCGGGTTTATTTCCCCGAACCCTGGCGGAGTGGGCCCGCTGACCCGTGCGTTCTTGGTGTCTAACGTAGTGGAGCGTGCCGAGCGCGCTACGCAGTAACGCGCGAGGGAAAGAGTTCGAGGTGTCATCGCACAAGGAGCAGCCGGAGCATCCGCATATTGGTAGTGCCCGTGCCCAACTGTTGGAGAACCCCCATGATCGGGCGGTTCCCGCATCTAAGTTGGGCAGCGGCCTCCAGCGGGCGTTGGTGTTTCTCTTTGTGGCGGCCCTGGTGGGGGTGGCAGTGCTGTTGCTGCTGGATCACTGGCGACGCGGCTCGATGCTGCTGAGCCTGGCGTTGGTGTACCTCGGGCTGATCCGCTGGGTGGTGGATTCCCGCATCATGGGGGTGTTGGCTGTGCGCTCGCGGAAGTTTGATTGCTGCTTCACGCTCAGCCTGGGAGTGATGATCGGCTTCTTGGCCTTGAGCGTGGACCCGCTGATTTAACCCAGCACAGGCCCAGCCCTACCAGCCCAGCACTACTCCACAGGCTTGGCGCTCAGCTGCTCCACTTTCCCCAGGAACTTCACCAGAATCTGCCCCATCTGGCGGCTTTCGATCAGGAAGCCATCGTGGCCGGTGGGGGAGGTGATCTTGGACAGCCCAATGAAGTCGCCCAGATTACGGGAGAGGTGTTCCTGCTGGTGCAGTGGGTACAGGATGTCCGTGTCCACGCCCACCACCATAGTCGGCACCTGGCTGGATCCCAACGCGGCGTTCATGCCGTTGCGTCCGCGCCCCACGTCGTGGCGGTTCAGAGCATCCGTCAGTACTGCATAGGTGCCGGGGTCGAAGCGCTTCTTCAAACGCTCGGCGTGCAGGTCCAGGTAGCTCTCCACGGCAAAGCGCTGGTCGGGGCTGCGGTAGGGGCCCAGGGGATTTTCGCCCACCTGTGGGTCGGTACCGAAGCGCTCGTCGATTTCCAGCTCACCGCGGTAGGTGAGGTGCGCGATGCGACGGGCCTGGCCCATGCCTTCGGAGGGGGTGAGCCCGGTGCCGTAGTAGTCTCCACCTTGCCAGTGCGGGTCCGCTTCGATGAAGCGGATCTGGGTGGATTGGATTCCGATCTGCCAGGCCGAGGCGCGGGCGGAGACCGCGATCGGCAGCGCCGCCAGCACCGTGTCCGGGTACATCAGCGTCCACTCCAGGGTGCGCGCCCCACCCATGGAGGCGCCGATGATGGCGTGGACCTGGGTGATGCCCAGAACGTCTAGCATCTTCTTCTCCGCGGTGACCATGTCGCGGATGGACAGGCCGGGGAAGCGTGAACCCCACGCCTTGCCGTCGGGGTGTGGGCTGCTGGGCCCTGTGGAGCCGTCGCAGCCGCCCAGGACGTTGGCGCAGAGCACCAGGTAGCGGTTTGTGTCGATGGGCTTGCCTTCTCCCACCATGTCTTCCCACCAGTCCACCACGTTGCCGTTGCCGGTCAGGGCGTGTTCCACCAGGATGATGGGCCGCTGGCGCAGATCGGTTCCGGGCAGCGGTCCTGCCGAAAACTCGGCGTAGTCCGCATCGCCCTCGGTCGCGGTGTAGAACGCGTGCAGTCGCAGGCTGACCTCGGGGATGGTCACACCGGCCTCGGTGACGAGGTCTCCGATGGCGATGTCCGTGTAGCCACCCGTGGCGGGGAGAAGATCGTAGTGCATGGGGGATCCTTAGGAGAGGCCTTATGAAATGGCGGCGAAGCCCTTGTCCAGGTCGGCGAGGATGTCCTCAATGTCCTCAATACCCACGGACAGGCGAACGGTGGCCTGGGAGATACCGGCGTTAGCCAGGTTCTCCTCCGTGGACTGAGAGTGCGTGGTGGAGGCCGGGTGCACCACCAGCGAGCGCACATCACCGATGTTCGCCAGGTTGGAGTGCAGCTGCAGGGCGTCGATGAACGCCCAGGCGGTGGCCTTCGGATCCTTGTCGCCGGTGTTGAGGTCGAAGGACAGGACGGACCCGGTGTACTCCAGGCCCAGCTTCTCCTTCACGCTGTACCAGGGGGAGCTTTCCAGACCAGCGTAGTTGACCGTGGCCACCTGCTCCTTGCCCTGGAGGTACTCCGCCACCTTCCGGGCGTTGGCGTTGTGCTGACGCACGCGCAGGCTCAGGGTGTCCAGGCCTTGCGCCACAACCCAGGCGTTGAAGGGGGACAGTGGGGCGCCGGTATCGCGCAGCAGGCCCGCGCGGGCCTTGAGACCGTAGGCGGTGGGGCCCAGGTCTGCGTATTTCAGGCCGTGGTAGGCGGGATCCGGGTTCACGAAGTCGGGGAACACGGGCTCGCCGTCTACCTCGACGGTCCAGTCGAAGGTGCCGCCGTCCACCAGGATGCCTCCGATGCCGGAGCCGTTGCCGGTGTAGAACTTGGTCAGGGACGCCACCACAATGTCCGCGCCCAGTTCCAGCGGGCGGGCCAGCACGGCCGTGGCGATGGTGTTGTCCACGATCAGCGGCACGTTGTGGCGGTGGGCAACCTCTGCGACGGCTGGGATGTCCAGCACGTCGGCCTGCGGGTTGGCGAAGGTCTCTCCGAAGAAGGCTTTGGTGTTGGGCTGTACTGCGGCGGCCCAGGACTCGGGGTCGTCAGGGTTGTCCACGAACGTGGTGGTGATGCCGAGCTTCGGCAGGGTTACCAGCAGCAGCGTTTCGGTGCCGCCGTACAGGCGGGGGCTGGCCACGATGTGGTCGCCGGAGCGGGCCAGGTTCAGAATGGCCGCGGTTTCGGCAGCCATTCCGGAGGCGAAGGCTACGGCGTATACGCCACCTTCGAGGTTGGCGATACGCTGCTCGACCACGTCCACGGTGGGGTTGGTTAGCCGAGTGTATATCGGGCCGGGGTCTTCCAGCGCGAAGCGTTGTTGCGCATGCTGGGCGTCGTTAAAAACGTAGCTGGAGGTGAAGTGTATGGGGAGGTTGCGCGCCCCCGTCTCGTCTACGCTCTGGCCGGCGTGGATTTGGCGGGTGGCAAAGCCCCAGTTGGACAGGTCATCATTGTTGTACTTAGGCATGTGACTAAGATTACGTCACCGAACCACCTAAAGTAAACCGCTCTGTCTATTTTTTTATTTTCGACGCCAAGTTTCCCCTGTTCGCACCCCCTCAACCAAACTGAACAGCTTGGTCTATTTTGGGGGTGCGCTGTGCGCGGCTAGCGCTTCAGATCGTCGATGATCTTGTTGAAGGTTGCCGACGGGCGCATCACGGCGCTGGCCTTCTCATCGGAGGGGCGGTAGTAGCCGCCGAGGTCGGCAGGGGAGCCCTGCTTCTCCTCCAGCTCAGCCGCGATGGTCTTCTCCTCGGCCTCCAGGGCCTCGGCCACGGGGGTGAAGATCTCCGCCAGTTCCTTGTCCTTGGTCTGCTCAGCCAACTCGCGAGCCCAGAACTTCGCCAGGTAGAAGTGGGAACCGCGGTTGTCGATCTCGCCCACCGAACGGGAGGGGGACTTGTCCTCGTTCAGCACGGACTCGGTCGCCGCGTCCAGGGCGTCGCCCAGGATCGGGGTGCGTGGGTTGTTGTCCGTCTCCTGCAGCTTGCGCAGAGACTCGGCCAGGGCCAGGAACTCTCCCAGGGAGTCCCAGCGCAGGTGGTTTTCCTCCTGGAGCTGCTGCACGTGCTTCGGGGCGGAGCCGCCGGCACCGGTTTCGAACAGTCCACCACCGGCGATCAGCGGAACCACGGACAGCATCTTGGCGGAGGTGCCCAGCTCCATGATGGGGAACAGGTCCGTCAGGTAGTCGCGCAGCACGTTACCGGTCACGGAGATCGTGTCCTCGCCCTTGCGGATGCGGTCCAGGGAGAACTGGCACGCCTCCTCTGGGGACATGATGCGGATGTCCAGGCCGTCCGTGTCGTGATCCTTCAGGTACTTCTTCACCTGGTCGGCCACGTTGCGGTCGTGAGCGCGCTGCGGATCCAGCCAGAACACCGCGGGAGCTCCGGTGGCAGCGGCGCGGGTTACGGCCAGCTTCACCCAGTCCTGCAGTGGGATGTCCTTGGTCTGGCATGCGCGCCAGATGTCTCCGGCCTCTACCTCGTGCTCCAGCAGTACGTCACCGGCGGAGTTCAGGACCTGGACGCGGCCGGCGTCGCTGATGCGGAAGGTCTTGTCGTGGGAGCCGTACTCCTCGGCCTTCTGTGCCATCAGACCCACGTTCGGCACGGAGCCCATGGTGGTGGGGTCGAAGGCGCCGTTCTTGCGGCAATCGTCGATGACCACCTGGTACAGGCCTGCGTAGGAGGAGTCCGGAAGGATAGCCAGGGTGTCCTCGGTCTCGTTGTTCTTGTTCCACATCTGGCCGCTGGTGCGGATCATGGCTGGCATGGAAGCGTCCACAATCACGTCGGATGGGACGTGGAGGTTGGTGATGCCCTTGTCTGAGTTCACCATGGCCAGGCGAGGGCCATCGGCCAGGGCCTTGTCGAAGGCCTCGCGGATCTCCTCGCCGTTGTCCAGGTCAGCCAGGCCGTCCAGGATCGCGGCCAGGCCATTCTCACCGTTCAGACCGGCCTTCATCAGCTCCTCGCCGTACTCGGCGTAGACATCGGAGAAGTAGGCGCGCACTGCGTGGCCGAAGATGATCGGATCGGAGACCTTCATCATCGTGGCCTTGAGGTGCACGGACAACAGCACGTCCTCCGCCTTCGCGCGGGACACCTGGGCGCGGAGGAAGGAATCCAAGGCCTCGGCGTTCAGCACGGTAGCGTCGATAATCTCCTGCTCCAGAACGGGAAGGGATTCCTTTAATACGTCGGTCTCACCATTCGGTTTCACCAGCTGAATTGTCAGGGTGTCCTCGGCGGGAATAATGACGGACTTCTCATTGTGGCGGAAGTCGTTGGCCTCCATGGTGGCCACGTTCGTCTTCGAGTCCGCGGACCACTCGCCCATGGAGTGAGGGTGCTTGCGGGCGAAGTTCTTCACCGCCCGCGGCGCGCGGCGGTCGGAGTTACCTTCGCGCAACACCGGGTTCACGGCAGAGCCCTTGACGGAGTCATAGCGGGCCTGGGCGTCCTTCTCTTCCTCCGTGGTGGCCTCGGAGGGGTAATCCGGGAGGTCGTATCCAGCGGCCTGCAGCTCGGCGATAGCGGCCTTGAGCTGCGGAATGGAGGCGGAAATGTTGGGAAGCTTGATGATGTTGGCATCAGGGGCCTTGGCGAGTTCGCCGAGTTCGGCGAGCGCATCGTTGACCTGTTGGTCCTCGGGAAGCGTGTCATTAAACGCTGCCAAGATGCGAGCAGCCAAAGAGATATCTCGCGTCTCGACCTCAACGCCAGTGGTGGAAGCGAAGGCCTCAACGATGGGCAACAAGGAGTAGGTTGCTAACAGTGGGGCTTCGTCGGTGCGAGTGTAAATGATCTTAGCCATTGGCTTGTGTCTCCCTAGCTATTGCGATTTTTCACGTTTACCTCACAACAATACGTCAAAAGACCAAACTGTGTATCTTACGGGTAGGGTTGGTGACTTGTCAGTAATATTCCGAAAGTTTTTATAACTATTTTTTAAGAGCATTTCCGAACTATCACGGGAGATACATCGAGATACATGGATAGCAATTCTTCCACCGCCAACACCCCCACGACCTCCCACACACCACGCCTGCGGCGGCGGCCCATCCCGCGCCAGACGGAGATGGGCCGTCGGCGTCGGATCATCACAATGATCGCCATGGCGTTGGGCGGGTTCGGCATCGGTACCACGGAATTCGTGGCGATGGGCCTGCTCAACCTGGTGGCCACGGACTTCGGCATCACCGAAGACCAGGCTGGGCATGCCATTTCCGCCTACGCACTGGGCGTGGTCGTGGGAGCCCCGCTGATTACAACGCTCACTGGATCCATTCCCCGTCGACGCCTAGCTCTCATCCTCATGGCCGCCTTCACCATCGGCAACGCCATGACGGTCTTTGCGCACTCCTATGAAGTCCTGCTGCTGTCCCGCTTCATCGCAGGCTTCCCGCACGGCGCCTACTTCTCCGTCACCGCCCTCATCGCCGCTTCCATGGCGCCGGAGGGCAAGCGCGGAAAGTCCATCGCCCTGGTGTCCATGGGCCTGTCCGTGGCCACCGTCATCGGCGTGCCTATCGCCCAATGGCTCGGCGTGCGCTTTGGCTGGAACACCGCGTTCCTCATGGTGGCCATTATTGGACTGGTGACCTTCACAGCCCTGTGGTTCACCGTCCCGCACATGACCCTCATGCCCAAGACCAAGCCCCTCACTGAACTGGGCGCGCTCGTCAACAGCCAGGTGCTGTTCACCCTGGCCATCGGCACAGTCGGCTTTGGCGGCATGTTCGCGGTGTACACCTACATCACCTGGACCCTGACGGAAAATGCCGGCTTCTCCGCCGACAAGATCTGGATCGCGCTGATGACCTACGGCATCGGCATGATGCTCGGCACCTACGTGGGTGGCCTGCTCGCCGACCGCAACCTGGAGTACACGATCTTAAGCACGCTGCTGTTTTTGATCGTGGTGCTCAGCGCGTTCTACTTCACCTCGCACAACGCGTTCGCGGGCATCGTGAACTTCGGCGTGATCGCCTTCGGTGGATCGGCGCTGGTGCCCAGCCTCCAAACGCGCCTGATGGACGTGGCTGGGGACGCCCAGACGCTGGCCGCGGCCCTGAACCACTCCGCGCTGAACGCGGCCAACGCCACCGGTGCCGCAGTCGGTGGCGCGGTGATCGCCGCGGGCCTGGGCTACTCTACCCCGGCGCTGGCTGGTGCCGTGATGGCGTTCTGTGGCGCGCTGATCTGGATCCCCGCCTTCCTGTTGCGCCGCAAGCACGGCGACAAAGCCAAGACACTTGCTGTGTAGGGCCACCGCGTTATGCTGGGGCATATGTCTGAACAAGCTGCTACTTATGGTTCGTTACGCACGCCGGCGTCGGATTCATTGACGGTCGCGACGGTCAACGTCAATGGCATCCGCGCGGCGGCCAAGGTCCGCAACGAGAACAACCACGGCATTCTGCCCTGGCTGGAGGACACGCCCGCGGACGTGGTGCTGCTGCAGGAGGTCCGGGCGGACCAGGATCAGGCCCACAAGGCACTTGGCCCTGCGCTGGACGCGGGCTGGCACCTGGAGCTCGCGCCGGCAGCCGCGAAGGGCCGCGCCGGGGTGGGTATCCTCTCCCGCCGCGAGCTGAGCGACGTGCGCGTGGGCTTTAGCGAGAAGGGCCACGCGGGCGCCGAGGAGTTCGATGATGCCGGTCGTTTCCTCAGCGCCGCCGTGGACACCAGCTTCGGCCCGGTTCGTGTGGCAAGCCTGTACCTGCCCAGCGGCAGCGTAGGCAGCGAAAAGCAGGACGAGAAGTACCGTTTCCTGGACAGCTTCTCCGAGTACCTGCATGACTACGCCACGGAGGCCGAATCCGGCACGGAGCTGGAGATGGTGGTCGGCGGCGACTGGAACATTTGCCACAGCCGCGCCGACCTGAAGAACTGGCGCGGCAACCGCGCGAAATCTGGATTCCTCCCCGACGAGCGCGCCTTCCTGGACAACCTGGTGGGTACCTTCCCGCATGCAGCCACCCAGATCGGCGACGAGCTGGACTTCGGCGCCAAGGGCAACCCCGGCGGCGTGCCCGGCCACTTCTTCGGGGCCGTGGACTACCAGCCCAGCGAGGCCGCCACGAAACGCCTGCACGACGGCGCGGCACAGTACCCGAAATGGTTCGACGTGCACCGCCGGATCTGCCCCGAGGAATCCGGGCCGTACTCGTGGTGGACGTGGCGCGGCCAGGCCTTTAACAACGACGCCGGCTGGCGTATCGACCTACAGCTCGCCACGTCCGAGCTTGCGCAGCGCGGAATCTCGGCCGCCAACGCCGCCGTGGACAAGGCCGCCACGGTGGAGGAGCGGTGGTCCGATCACTCCCCAGTTCTCATCGAATACGCGGCGAGCTGATGCTGAGCGTCCTCTACGTCATTGGAATCACCGCTGAGGCGATGACCGCTGCCTTGGCGGCGGGCCGGCAACGCATGGACATCTTTGGCGTGATGATGATCGCTGCCGTCACTGCCTTCGGTGGGGGTGTGGTCAGGGATGTGCTGCTGGACCACTACCCGATGCGGTGGGTCGCCGAGCCGATCTACCTGGTGATCGTGTTGGCGGCGGCGTTGCTGACGGTGCTCGCCAGCTTCCTGATGGACTATTTCCGAACCATCTTCCTGGTGCTGGACGCCATCGGCCTGTCGGCGTTTTCCGTGCTGGGTACGCAGGTGGCCATGTCCTTAGGTCACGGCCTGCTGATCGCGATCGTGGCCGCGGTGGTTACCGGCGTGTTCGGTGGAATCCTGCGCGATATTTTCTGCGACCGTGTGCCGTTGGTGTTCTCTGAGGAACTGTATGCCAGCGTGGCGATCGTGGCGGCGTGCCTGTACTTCGGGCTGGTGACCTTCACCGGCAGCACGCAGCTTGCAGTGATGGTGACGCTGGTGGTGGCGATTGTGCTGCGCCTGCTGGCGATTTACTACAACATCTCCCTGCCGGTCTTCGAGTACCAGGACAAGGAGTACCAGCGGGATCCCGCCGGGCGCCTGACGCTGTGGGTGCTCAATAAAGCCGGTGTTCGCCGGCGTGTGCGCAAGAAGCGGACGATCACCAATAGGCGTGGGAATCGGCGTGACCGAGGGGAGTAAAGTAGTTCAGCATGAGCAACCCCGACGCAGCCGAAGGTACAGCACCAGTGAAGAAGCAGCGAGTCGTCTCTGGCTTGCAACCCACCAGCGATTCCTACCACTTGGGTAACTACCTGGGAGCGGTGAAGCAGTTCATCCAACTGCAGGATGACTACGAGGCGTTTTACTTCATCCCTGACCAGCACGCCATCACGGTGCCGGGCTACAACCCCAAGGATCTGCGCACCCGCACGCTGGCGGGTGCGGCCCAGCTGCTGGCTTTGGGCATTGACCCGGAGCGCTCCACTCTGTTCGTGCAGTCGCACGTACCTGAGCACGCGCAGCTGGCCTGGGTACTCATGTGCATCACGGGGGACGGGGAAGCCCGCCGCATGACGCAGTTCAAGGACAAGTCCGCCAAGCAGGGCAATGACAACACCACCTCGGGCCTGTACGCCTACCCCATGCTGATGGCGGCAGACATCCTGCTGTACCGCCCACACCTGGTGCCGGTGGGTGAGGATCAGCGCCAGCACCTGGAGCTGACCCGCAACCTGGCCGAACGCTTTAACTCCCGCTACAAGAAGACCTTCGTGGTGCCGGAAGGGTTCATCCCCGAGGGAGCCTCCAAGATCTACGACCTGCAAAACCCCACCGCCAAGATGTCCAAGTCCACGGATAATCCCAAGGGACTCATCAACCTCTTGGATGATCCGAAGGTCTCCGCCAAGCGCATCCGCTCGGCCGTGACGGACAACGATGGTGAGATCCGCTACGACAAGGAACAGAAGCCGGGTGTGTCCAACCTTCTGGTGATCCAGTCGGCGATGTCTGGCAAGACCATTGAGGAGATCGTGGCCGGCTACCAGAACTCCGGTGCCGGATACGGCGACCTGAAAAAGGACACGGCCGAGGTGCTGGAAGAGTTCTGCGGACCGCTGCGCGCGTCCTTTGACGAGTACATGAACGACCGTGCGGAGCTGGAGCGCGTGCTGGCGCGGGGAGCGGAACGCGCACGTGAGATCGCCTCCAAGACGGTGGAGCAGGTCTACGAGCGGGTAGGGTTCCTCGCCGGCCAATAGGCCTGTGTGAGTGAGCCCGCTCGGGCGTCCCCAGTCTTCCTCGCCGATCCGTCGCCCCGCTTTAGGGTATTTTCGTTAGAGATGTAGCTTTTTAGAGCGATTGTGTATTTCTAGCGTTTTTGAGAGGACCCGTTTTCCCTATGCCCACGCACACCACAACCGGCCCGGCGAAGGAATCTTTGGATGACTACGGAGTGGAGCGCACGCGTCAAGATGAACCCGCAGCCCTAGAGAAGTACCGCGAGAAGTGGCCGTGGTTCGACCACGTCATGCGGATGCAGGAACGCTACACCGATCAGGGCGGCAACCAGTTCGCCGCCGGCATTACCTACTTCTCTGTACTGTCCATGTTCCCACTGCTCATGCTGGTGCTGGCCATCACCCTGATGGTCCTGGCCGGTAACCAAGAGATGATGGATAGCGTGACGGAGAAGATCTCCTCCATGGGCGAAGGCGGCATGGGGGACACGGTGAACTCCATCGTGGAACAGGCCACCGAGCAGGCCGGATCCATCTTCTCCATCGGTCTGCTCTTGGCTCTGTGGACGGGCCTGAGCTGGATTGGAAACCTGCGCATGGGCGCATCCTCCATGTGGAAGGTCTCCGGAACCGCCGATAACTTCATCAAGGGCAAGCTGTCCGACCTGATTGTGCTCATTGGCCTGCTGATCGCCCTGATCGTTGCGTTTGCCGTCACCACCATTGGTAACTCCGGTTTGACGCTCCACCTGCTGGACCTGGTGGGTCTGCAGGACATCCCCGGCATCCGGTACATCACCTTCGGTGTGGCCTTGGTGGTTGGTTTGCTGGCCAACTTCGTGGTGTTCACGTGGATGCTGGGCTCCCTGCCACGCGTCAAGACTCACCGCAAGTCCGTCTTCAAGGCAGCGGTGATCGGTGCCGTGGCTTTCGAGGTCTTCAAGCAGTTCGCCACGATGTTCTTCTCCAACGCGCTGAGCAATCCCGCCGGCGCGGCCTTCGGACCGATCATCGGTCTGATGGTGCTGATGTACTTCATCTGGCGCATCACCCTGTACTGCTCCGCATGGGCAGCCACCACCCCAGAATCTCTGGCGCTTCTGCCACCCGCCGTGCCGTCCGCCGCGGTCATCCGCGTGCGCCAGGAAGTGCGTACCGGTTCTAACGACTCCGTGCGCGCCGGGCTTGTGGGATCGGGCGCTGCCATTGGCGTGCTGATGGGCGGAGCCCTGGGCATGCTGCTGGGCGGACGTAAGAAGTAGCCCAGAGAACTAGCCCTTGTAGAATGGTCAGTCATGATTGATCCCAACGTGATTGCACAGCTTCCCAAGGTAGAACTCCACGACCACCTGGACGGCGGGCTCCGCCCGGCAACCATCGTGGAGCTGGCCGAGAAGATCGGCTACCAGCTGCCCACCACCGATCCCGAAGAATTGGAACAGTGGTTCTACGACGCAGCGAACTCGGGGGATCTGCCCACCTACCTCACCACCTTCGACCACACCACCGCGGTGATGCAGACCGAGGAGTCGCTGGTGCGCGTGACGCGGGAGGCCGTGGAAGACCTGGCTGCGGACAACGTGGTCTATGCAGAGCTGCGCTACGCCCCAGAGCAGCACCTATCCGAGGGGCTGTCCCTGCAGCAGGTGGTGGACGCCACCGTTCAGGGCGTGAAGGAAGGCGAGCGCCTGGTTGCAGAGCGCGGCGGCCAGATCCACGTCCGCTTGATCCTGTGCGCCATGCGCCACGCGGATCGCTCCGCAGAGATCGCCCAGCTGACCGTGGACAACTACGGCCCACATTCCCCAGGCGAAGGCTATGTGGTGGGATTCGACATCGCCGGAGCAGAGTTCGGATTCCCACCGTCCAAGCATGCCGAAGCCTTCCAGATCCTGCGGGAGAACCTGGTTCCGTTCACTATTCATGGAGGTGAAGCGGACGGCGTCGAATCATTAAAGGACGCACTGGGACAGGGAGCACGACGCATCGGTCACGGCGTACGGGTCTACGAGGATTTCGAGGCGACGATGAGCGGCATCGAATTGGGTCCCGTTGCGCGATTCATGCGCGATCAGCAGATTCTTCTGGAGGTATGTCCTACGTCGAATACGCAAACGGGAGTGTGCGATACCATCGCCGACCACCCATTTAATTTGCTCTACGATATGGGATTTAATCTCTCTATTAATACGGATAATCGCCTGGTTTCTGGAACCACTATGACCCAGGAATATGTGCGTTTGGCTGAGGATTTCGATTTCGAATATTGGCAATTCCTGGAATTCACCACGAATGCTCTGGATGCAGCCTGGGCAGATCAGGATCTGAAGCAGCACCTGCTGCGCGAGGTGATTTATCCAGCGTTCGCGGAGCTCGGGTTGGGTGCTTCTGCTGAGGATGAGGACGCGGACGACCAGCACGCTCACACCCACTCCCACGTGTCCCATGGTCTGAAGGGATTGCACGGCGCGCCTGCGTTGGGCGAGGAGGACGTGGAGCTGTCCATGGAGACGCTGAAGGCGGAATTGGAAACGCTGGGATTGAGCCTGGACGATGACGTTGAGTCCGACGAGGACAAGTAACGCGCACAAAAAGCCCGCTGAGGGTATCTGAATCGTTTTAGATAGTCCTGATGTAGTTTGACTAGCAGCTATGAGCTGCGAAAAACTACTTCCCGTGGACTGTGCAACAAAGAGAATAAAGGCCGTGGGCGCGGTGATCCTCGCCGGCGTCCTGTCCTTGGCCGCGGGATGCTCCGCCACCGGCGGGAAGCAAGCAAAAGAAGCCGCAGGCATCACCGGCGGAGGAGTGGACACTCCCCGCTACACCGTGGCCATGATTAGCCACGGCGCACCGGGGGACACCTTCTGGGACCTGGTGCGCGCCGGCGCGGAGGACGCCGCGAAGAAAAACAACCTGGAGCTGCGCTACTCCAGCAACCCCCAGGCGCCCGAGCAGGCGAACCTCGTGCAAAACGCGATCGACTCCCACGTGGACGGCATCGCTCTGACCCTGCCCAACGCCGACGCGCTCGGCCCCGTCGCGCGCAAGGCCGCACAGGACAACATCACCACGGTGGGGCTGAACGCCGGCATGAGCGACTACAGCAAGTACGGCATCTCTGCCTTCTTCGGGCAGGACGAAACCGTTTCCGGGAAAGCAGCAGGGGAGCGCCTGGCGAAAGAAAAGGCCCGCAAGGTGCTGTGCGTGATCCACGAGCAGGGTAACTCCTCCCAGGAGTCCCGGTGCGCTGGCGTGAAGAAGGGGCTGGGTAGCGCCGGCTCCATGGAGATCCTCTACGTCAACGGGATGGATCTGACCAGCGTGGAATCCACGGTGGAGGCAAAGCTTGCCCAGGACAAGAGCGTGGACTGGATCATGGGCCTGCAGGCGCCCGTGGCGATGACCGCGCAGAAGGCAGCGGACGCCGCCGGATCCCAGGCGAAGGTTGCCACGTTCGATACGGACTCCGCCCTTGTGAACGCCATCCAGCAGGGAAAGATTGCCTTCGCGATCGACCAGCAGCCCTACCTGCAGGGATACATGGCCATCGACGCCCTATGGCTGGCGAAGCGTAACGGCTCCATGCCGGGCGGCGGGCAGCCCGTCTACACCGGCCCCAGCTTCATCGATCAGTCCAACGTGGACACCATCGCCGACGCAGCACAGGCGGGGTTGCGATGACACTCAAAAACATGACGGTCACCGTGCTGAAACGTCCGGAGTTCACCAGCGTTCTGGGTGCGGTGGCGATTTTCATTCTGTTCATGATCGTGGCTGAGCCTTTCCGCCAGCTCTCAGCAGTGGCCACCGTGCTGTATTCGGCCTCCACCATCGGCATCATTGCCGTGGCGGTGGGGCTGCTGATGATCGGCGATGAGTTCGACCTCTCCTCTGGCGTGGCAGTGACCACCTCCGCGCTGGCGGCGACGATGCTGAACTACAACTTTGGCTTAAAGTCCTGGGTGGGCGTGTTCCTGTCCCTGCTCATCGCCCTGGCCATTGGCGCGTTCAACGGCTACATGGTCACGCGCACGGGCATTGCCAGCTTCCTGATTACGCTGTCCGTGTTCTTGGGCCTGCAGGGCATCAACCTGGCGGTCACCAAACTGGTGACCGGCCAGGTGGCCACTCCGTCCATTGCGGACATGGAAGGCTTTAACTCCGCACGGGCGGTCTTTGCCTCCTCCCTGACGATCGGTGGGGTAGAGGTCAAGATCACGGTGCTGTGGTGGCTGCTATTCGTGGCGATTGCATCCTTTGTGCTGTTTAAGACGCGCTTTGGTAACTGGATCTTCGCCGTCGGTGGTGACGCGGAAGCCGCCCGCGCCGTGGGCGTTCCCGTACGCCGGGTGAAGATCATCCTGTTCATGTTGGTCGGCTTCGCCACCTGGTTTGTGGGTATGCACAACCTCTTCGCCTTCGATTCCATTCAGGCCGGGCAGGGCGTGGGCAATGAGTTCATCTACATCATCGCGGCCGTGATCGGCGGCTGCTCCATGACCGGTGGCCGAGGAACCGCCATTGGCACAGCCGTGGGCGCCCTCATTTTCGGCATGACTAGCCAGGGTATTGTCTATGCCGGCTGGAACCCCGATTGGTTCAAGTTCTTCTTAGGCGCGATGCTGCTCTTTGCTGTGCTGACCAATAACTCCGTTTCTAAGTTCACCAAGGAGCGCAAATGAGTGACCACAACACGGCAGCGCCCGCCAACCCAGAGGCAGCATCCGCGAACTCCGAGGCCATTGTCCAACTAGTGGGCGTGGATAAAGCTTATGGGGATATCTCAATCCTGAAGGACATTAATCTCACTATTATTCCCGGCCAGGTGACGTGCGTGCTGGGAGATAACGGCGCGGGTAAATCCACGCTGATTAAAATCCTGGCCGGCCGCCACCCCCACAGCGCGGGCCAGCTTCTGGTGGATGGAGAAGAAGTCCACTTTAAGAGTCCGAAAGATTCCCTGGACCGCGGAATCGCCACGGTTTACCAGGACCTGGCGGTGGTGGGGCAGATGTCCGTGTGGCGCAATTTCTTCCTCGGCCAGGAACTCACCGGCCGCTTCGGAACTCTCAAGGCCGATCAGATGCGCCGCATTGCCGCCGACGAGCTGAAGAAGATGGGCATCGACCTTCCCAACGTGGACATGGAGATCGCGAACCTGTCCGGCGGCCAGCGCCAGGTGGTAGCGATCGCCCGCGCCTTGTACTTCGGCGCGCGGGTGCTGATCCTGGATGAGCCCACCGCGGCGCTCGGCGTGAAGCAATCCGGCATGGTGCTGCGGTTTGTGAAGGCCGCGGCGGATCGCGGCGTGGCCGTCATCCTCATCACCCACAACCCGCACCATGCCCATCTGGTGGGGCACCATTTCGTGCTATTAAATATGGGCCGCCAGACGCTGGACGCCAGCTACACCGACGTGACCCTGGAGCAGCTCACCCTGGAGATGGCCGGCGGCGGGGAATTGGATACTTTGTCCCACGAACTAGAACACTAGCCGTAGTGGATTTCGGTGACGATATCGCCGGATTGTGTGCTGCTGCGGCGGTGACCGGTGGGGGGTAATGCTCGGATCCTTAAGAACGAGGTGGCTTACTCCTCGCCGTGTTAGCCACACCTTATTGAGGGGAGGGATCCCCAAAGGGGCGGTGCGGGGACCGCCGGCGGGCTATGCTGTGAAAGAATTGCAACATTCTGAGCGTTTTCTCAGGATGTTGTGTGTGATGTTCAAGCGAGGTGATGTAGTGGCACATTATGACCTGTATCGGAGTTTAGGGTTAAGCTCCACCGAATCCAGTGACTCTCTGCGGGCTGCGATTGATGCGATGTTGGCGTCCGGGACGTACCCGAATAAGGGCGGCAAGGCCGAGCTGGACATCGCCCGCGAGGTGCTGGGTAACGACCGTAAACGTACAATGTACGACGCCAAACTCTCCGACCCCCAGGCCTCCGACGTGACCGTGCGGGACTTGAAGAAGCTGGCTGAGATGCCCACGCCGGGTAGCGGCTCCAGTGCAGAGGCAAGCTCCAGCACGGACACTGGCGAGATTCCCGTCGTGACGCCGCGGAATCAGAAGCCGCAGCCGGAACCGCCACAGTATCGGCAGGCTCCGCCTACATTGCAGCAGCCGGACCCGCAGCAGGGCTACGGCTATGGTGCGCAGCAGGGTTACCAGGCGCAGTATCAGCAGCCTCAAGAGCAGCCGAAGAAGAAAAAGGGCGGGCTGATCGCCGCAATTCTTCTGGTGACGTTGCTGGCGCTCGGTGGCGCGGGGACGGCAGTGTACTTCTTCGTGCTCTCCCCGGAGTGGAAGGGCACGCAGCAGGAACTGAAGGAAGCGTTCCCCAAGCTGGTGAGTGAGCGTCAGAACGCGAAGGGCTGGCATGGGCTGAAGTGCCAAGGTGCGGATCCTGACAGGGATCAGACCGGCAAGATCCTGTGCGGAGATAAGGACACGGTCTTGAGCGTGGTCCAGTTCGATTCCGCGCAAGACCGGGAGAAGTACCTGCCGACCGAGGATGTTGAGACCCTGGACAACGGCAAGTGCACAGCGAAGTCCGCGGAAGTGCAGGGAAACTCCAAGCCCACATATGCCGTGTGGCCGACGGACCAGAATGATCTGGCGCTGTTGATCACCGGAAACGACGCAGAGACGCTGCGACTGCAGCTGCCTTTGTGTAAGTAAGCATCTGCGTAAATAGGTATCACGCTTCACACATCATCTACGTTAACCACAGCACGTGCGCTTATCGCAGTATCTTCGCTAAGCGCACCATGTATAAACATTCACGCCACGAGGAATGAAAGAGATAAGGACAAGCCACACATGACTACTCCTTCTGATGACAATGTGCAGGGCTCGGGGGCTGCTGATCCACAGCAGACTCCGGGTCAGCAGCAGTCGCCACAGCCGCCTGAGCAGCAGGGTTACCAGCAGTATGGTCAGCCACCGCAGGGCTACCAGCAGCCGTACGGTCAGGCTCCGCAGCAAGGCTTCCAGCAACAGTATGGTCAGCAGCCGCAGCAGAGCTTCCAACAACAGGGTTTCCAGCAACCGCAGCAGCAGTATGGTCAAGCTCCACAGGGCTTCCAGCAGCAGCCGTATGGTCAGCAACCTCAGCAAGGTTTCCAGCAACAGGGCCCCAATGCCTTTGACCAGGCCTCTCAGCAAGCGGCAAAACTAAGCGCCGGCCTGAGTTCGGTACCCCTGCAGACCTGGGGTTTCCTTCCATTGCTGGTCGGAACCATTATTTTTTCGATTCTGCACTTTTTTACATGGATTGAAGTGATCGTAACTGAAGATCACGAAAAATCTCGCGTGTCTTTCAACGGCTTGGGTGCAGCGTCGTTTCTTCAAAAGAACCTATTGGAGACTCAGTGGATAACAAGTCTCATAGCAATCCTTGTTCCGCTTTCTGCAGTGATTATTTTGCTGTGTGCTAGTTTTTTGTTTACGTCCGTAGAAAAGCAAAAACTCGCAGGGTTCCTTGCTCTCGTTGGTTCTATGCTTGGCTTGTACTGGACTACTTTAGGGGCGTTGGCTCTTAAGGCTTCCTTTGGTAATCTTGAAGAATTTGTAGATGTTATAAGTGTAATAACTGGTGATGATCTTGGTTCGATTTCAGCTGACAAAGTTGTGAGTGTTACTGGAGTCTACTGGTTTGCTGTTGTTATTGCTGTAGCTCTCTTCGCCCTGAGTGTGTTTCTTTTTGTCCGGGTCACGAAGGAAGATCATTCGTCGAGTAGTCAAGCGCCTGCGCAGCCCATGACGTCGTGGACTCAGCCTGATAGTGCACAATCCGTTCAGCAATGGGGATCTCAACCAGATTCCTCTGCTCCCGGTCAGAATTAGGAAGAGAGGAAACAGGAAACATGTCGACTCCACAACAACCATTCCAGCCCAATGGTCAGTTCTCTCAGGGGCAGGCGCCCAACGGGCAAGCGCTATATGGGCAGTCTGGGTTTGCGCAGCCTCAGTATACGCAACCTGGCTTCGGCCAAACTCCCTACGGGCAAGCCCCCTTTAATGCGCCTAATGGTCAGATGTCATCGGCGGGTGCAAGGGAAAAGATCTCCGCAATGTCCAATAAGCAGCTCTATGCTGTGTCTATGGCGTTCGTCGTGCTTGTACTCTGGGGGCTGAGATTCCTCACATGGGTCAAGGTTGTCGATGAGACTCAATCGGGAATGCTGTTTAAGGGAAATGGTGCCTTACAATATGTTAGTTCAGTGGCTGGCGGAAAATCTGCCAATATTCCCGTTAAGCCTCTCGGTATTTACACCACAGCTCTCTTGCTGGTGATGATTCTTTCCGTCATCTTATGCTTTTTCGATGTGCATTTTAAGCGCGCCGTCCGCTTGGGGGCGGTCGCTATCATTGCGTATCTGGTGGTGAGTTCGTTCCTGTATATTCTGACATGGCGGGCGTTATCGGATCCTGATATTCCCAAGATTGTTCCAGGTGTTGGATTGATATTTACATGGATCTTCCTGGCGTTGATTATCGGAGGTTATTTCTACTTTCTCCGTCCCGGACTGAGCGGAGCGTCGCAGGGACAGTCTGCCGCATGGACACAAGCTCCTCAGCAGAATCAATACCCCGGCTGGGCGCCAGCTCCACAGCCTCAGCAGCCTCAGATGAACGCGGCTCCTGCCGCCGCAGAGACGGAAGTGAACAGCTCCTGGCCATCTCAGAACCAGGCCGCACAGAACCCTGCGGCATCTGAGTCTGGTGTCGAGGCAGAGGCACTGGCAGAGACATCGGAAGCCGTACAGGGCAACACTGCTGCAGATTCCAGCGACGACGATGCCAATCCATGGGCTTCCCTGGAGGACGACTCCGAGGAAGACAACAACAAGAACCCGTGGGCATAGCCACTAGAGGACACAACTTCTAGGAATACACAAGCTACACAGAAGAAGGGCCTCCCCGAACTATCCGGGGAGGCCCTCCTTCGTGTTGTTTGTGCTTTCTGTGCTGGCAGCATTGGCCGCTCAACGCGCAGCGACCAGAACAGCCGCCACCAGCCCTAGAACTTCGAGAAGCGGCGGATCAAACCCTCTTCCAAAGCCTGCCAGCCCTTGGCCTCCTCATCGAAAGGAGCCGAAGGAGTAGTGGAGGACGGGGAACCCAGCATGTAGGCCAAGTAGTTCTGCAACCGTGGGTAGGCCAGCAGCACCTTGTTCACACCATCGTCCTGCGCCCAGTCAGCCGCATCCGCGAGCAGCTCGTATGCACGGGACAGCTGATCGGTGTCCACCTCGTCCACGTTCTTGCCAATGTCCTGGCGCAGCCCGGTGAACGCATACTGGTTCGTATCGTGGACCTTGATCTCCAGCTCGCCCGCATTAGCCGCGGTAACCAGGTCCCCCCATGTGGCGAGTTCCTCAAGGTCGTGCTGCGGGGCGTCGATGATCCAACGGACAAGGGAGCGGGAGTTCGGGAAGGTGAAGATCTCCCCGTTGTGGCCCAGGAACACAGGTCGGTTGCCCACGTAGGTGCGCAGAGTGTAGACGTATTGGCCATTGAGGCTCACGCGGATAGGGTCGATGCCGGATTGGGCCCACAGGGTGGAATCATAAGGATCCGTGGCTTCCGCCTGCTTCTCCTTGTCCTTGTTTGCCTTCTCCGCAGCGGCAGCTGCCTTCGCCTCCCGATCCGTTTTAACCTGATCCAGTTGCGCCTGCGCCGCCCGCACAGCCTCCTCAGAGACCTCCGGCGTGGTGAGGAACGGCACAACCTCGGCGGTCATGCTCTTCCAGCGGTCCAGCACGGTGCGGCCCACGCCCGTCCATTCCTCAAGGCCGTTGCTGGAGGCGTAGTGCTCTGCACCACGGCGGGTGTTGTGCAGGATAGAGAAGGAGTGGAACCAGTTGTTAATGCTGCTGATGCCCAGCACGTTGCCGAAGGAGGCCAGCAGGTCGAAGCCTTGGGTGACCTTCAGGGTGGAGTCGTATCCCGGGCGCTTCGCCAATTCGCGAGGCAGCTCCACAAGGGACACGGTGGTGAACTTCTCCGGAGACAGGTTTTCCACCAGCTTCCGCGAGAAGTCTTTCCACTTCGCGTGCTCGGCAAGATCATTGCGGCCGCCCGCATTGAGGTAGCCCAAAAGCTGCGCCGGGGATTCGAAGGCGTAAATGTGGTCATCATCACCCAGGAAGGCTTGCCAGCTTTCTCCCCGGACGATCCATTGAGGAGCCCACAGCGTGTACCAGGTTCCGCTGGTGAGCTCCATTTCGAGTGCAACGATTCTGTTGCCGAATGACCTCTTATTTTTGTCTACTGCCATAAGTTCAAAGTTTACCTGGTTCGGCTACGTATCTTGCTGCAGGCCGTCCTTTCTGCGCAATGCGTCCGTCAATACCGGGGGAACGGTGGCGGGTTGCTCGCCTAAGAATTGGGCCACCAGGTACTCCCGTTTCTCCGGTGTGCTGACAATTCGGGCGAGTCCTCCCTGGTGCCGCCCGTGTGACCTGTGGTTGTTGTTCATGTGTTTCCTTTCCTTAAAGCTTCTGTGAGCCGTGAATTACTGTGCCGTGAATTACTGTGCAGCAGGCCGATAAAACCCCTTGAAATTCATGCCCATGTTTGTTTCCCGGATGGGGCTGATCTGGATGGGATCGCCGGCCTCAATGAAATGCCCGCTGTCCACCACCATCGCAACGTGCCCATCCCACACTGCCAGGTCCCCAGGCTGGACCTGTCCGCGGGGGATCGCCGGCCCGACGGCTTGGGCATCTGCGGTGCGCGGGATGTCCACTCCCGCCTGCGCATAGGCCCAGTGCGTGAGCCCGCTGCAGTCCATGCCCACCCCGGGCGTGTTCCCGCCCCACTGATACGGTGTGCCTAGCGCACTCTTGGCTGCAGCCACCGCCGCCTGTGCTTTCAACGACGCCCCACCGTGTGCCGCTTCAGCCACCCCACCGTGCGCGGCCGTCGCGCTCATCGACGCAGATGCCGCCGGATCCCTGCTCCGCGCCGCCGCCTCGCCCACCGTGGGGATGTCCACAGCCGCCACTCTGTTAGCCAAGTGATCCAGCTCAGCATGCAGCTGCTGCAGCCGCACCTCCGCCCGGGCATAATGCTCCTGAGCAATCGGCACGAGCACCGCCATCAGCGCTGCGGGGTGTGCTCCCGCCGGGGAGGACACCACGCACGCCGCCGCGGCCTGCATCAGCCGCGCCCCACACTCCTGCGCCAGCCGCGTGATGTCCACGATCGCCGCCTGCACGGCGCCACGAGCCTGTTCACCCAGCGCGTCCAAAAGCTCCCCGGCAGCGCACGCCTGCATTAACTGCTGCGCATCGCGCTGCGTAGCTCGCGCCACCGTCTCAGCGGCCATACCCGTCAGCCCATCAGAAGCCATGCGCTGCACGTCCTGCGCCAGCTGCTGTACATCGCCATCGCCGGGAATGACGGCGCGCAGCGGCGTCGATAAAGGTTGCGGGATCGCCGCAAGCAGAGGTTCCACCAGGTGCGTCAACATGGGCGGATCATCCTAGGGCGGCCAGTGCGGTGGCATGGGTGACGTCGTGCACAGACGTGGCCGCGGACAACGACCGCAAACCCTGCGCGGCGGCCGAATAATGCTCGCCCAGATCCCTCAATGCGGCATGGTGACGCTCGTACGCCCTGGTCAGTGCCGTCACAAACCTCGACGCCTGAGGTATCGCAACCACCTCAGCGTGCGGACGTGTTGAACTTCTCAACGCCTCGGCCACCTGCTCCGCGCGGGCCGCCGCCGAATCCACCACAGACTGATCGATAGAAAACTCACTCATGCCTTTGTTAGACTCCCGCGGCGCCGAAAAGGTTCACGGAAAGGCGAAACTTTTTCCAGAAACTTTTGTGATACGCCTTCTCACACCTTCTTCGGGCACAGCAGTGTGAGGCCGTGTGGGTAGGATGAGGAACCATGGACATTCACGTCATCACACACCCTCTGGTGGCCTCCCGCCTCACGCTCATGCGCGACAAGCGCAGCGATAACGCCGCCTTCCGTGCCGCGCTCAAAGACCTGGGCGCGATGCTGATCTACGAGGCGGCCGCGGACCTGGCTGTGGACACATTCCCCGTCGACACACCCGTCGCCACCGCCAGCGGCACCCGCCTGAACACACCGCCGATCATCGTGCCCGTCATCCGCGCCGGGCTGGGCATGGTCGATCCCGCCCTCTCCATGATCCCCGACGCCCAGGTGGGCTTCATCGGCCTCGCCCGCGACGAACACACCCACGAGCCCGTCCCGTACCTCGAGGCGCTGCCGGAGGACTTAAGCGGCCAGCCGGTCTTCCTCGTCGACCCGATGCTGGCCACGGGGGGCTCCCTGCTGCATGCGATCCGTCTGCTGGTTCAACGTGGCGCCGACGATATCACCTGCATCTGCATGGTCTCGGCGCAGCCAGGGGTGGACGCGCTGACGAACTCCGGCTTGCCCGTCAAAAAATTGGTCACCGCCACCATTGATCCGTCTCTGGACGACGCCGCCTACATCGTTCCCGGTTTAGGCGACGCCGGCGATCGTCTCTACGGCCCACGCAACATCGACCTGGACAGCCTCACCTAAGCGCAGCGGCCAGCTTCTCCAGCAGGGCTTCCACATCCTGCGCCTGGTCAGCAGGGCCGTGCACCTCCAGGTAGAACTTCACCTTCGGCTCCGTGCCGGAGGCCCGGCAGATCACGCGCGCGTGCAGCTCACCGGCCCTGCCGGTGAGCTTCACACCGTAGTCAGTCTGCTCCGCCTCTAACTCCACTCCCGCCAGGGTCGCTGGAGGCTGCGTGCGGAACTCCTCCGCGGTGGCGGCGGCCTGTTCCGCCGAGTCGTAGCGCACAGAGACCTGCGTGGTGCGGAACGCGCCATAGGTCGCCTCTAGATCGGACAGCTCATCCGTGAGGCTTCGCCCCTGGCCCTTCAACTCCGCAGCCCAGACCGCCGTCACCAAGGCCGTGGCGATCCCGTCCTTATCCGCCACCAAATCCGGGAAAGGACACGTGCCCAGCGCCTCTTCGTACGCGAAGGCCAGCTCTCCCGGGCGCTCCTCGGCCGCCTTGGACAGGTACTTAAAACCGGTCAGCGTCTCCTGGTAATCCCAACCGCGATCCTCAGCCAACACAGACAGCAGTTGAGAACTCACCACGGTGGTCGCCACCACCGGGGCAGCCTCGGCGTCAGCATGCACATACTCCTCCAGAACATGCGCAGCGAGCAACGGGCCCGTCTGGTCGCCACGGAACATGCGCCGTGGGATACCGACCGCGCAGCGGTCGGCGTCGGGATCCAAGGCAATCAACAGATCCGCGTCACACTGCTTACCCAGCTCTAGCAGCAGATCGGTCGCCCCCGGCTCCTCCGGATTGGGGAAATCCACGGTGGGGAACTCAGGATCGGGCCAGCGCTGCTGCGTCACCGCGTGAATATCCGAAAAACCAGCCTGGCGCAGCGCAGCCTCCAGCGTGGAACCACCCACGCCATGCATCGGCGTGTAGGCGATACGCAGGTCCCGGCGCAGCTGCGCCTTATCCAAATTGCCGTTCGCCACCTTGCTGCACAACGCATTGACATAGCCCGTGACCACGGATTTATCCACGGAAATGACATCCACCCGCGGGATCTCCGGCGCGGCGGGCTGGCGTGCAATGTGCTCCTCGATCTCCCGATCCGCTGGGGAAATCAGCTGAGAACCGCCGGCCAGGTACAGCTTGTAGCCGTTATCGCCCGCGGGGTTGTGGGAGGCCGTGATCTGCACGCCCGCATCCAGCCCACGGTCGCGCACCAGCCACGCCAGCACCGGGGTAGGGGCCGGCTCGCCGATCAAGGTGACCTCGTAGCCCGCGCCGGCGAAGACCTGCGCGGTGGCCAGGGCCATGGAGCTGGAGCCATAGCGGGCGTCGTACCCCACGGCGACTCGCTTGTTGTCACCCAGCCAGCTGGCCACACCAGCCGTGGCGCGCGTGACCGTGGACACGTTCATCTGATCAGGGCCCGGGCCTACGGACGCGCGCAGGCCGGCGGTGCCGAAGCGCAGAGCAGGGGAGTCCGTCGAAGTAGTGGACGTGGGGTGGGAAGAGTTCACGAAAAAATCATCGCCTTAAAACAAGTGTGTGAGAGTTCGAAAGAGTTCGACAGAGTTGGCCAGAGAGCGCGACTGACCGGCTTCTACAGGCTGGCCACCAGCTGCGCCAGCAGGCCGCCCATGTCCTCGGCGGCATCCTTGCCGGCCTGGAGCACCTCTTCATGGTTTAGTGCCTCGCCGGTCATGCCTGCGGCAAGGTTCGTGACCAGGGAAATGCCCAGGACGTCCATGCCGGCCTCGCGGCTGGCGATGGTCTCATAGACCGTGGACATGCCCACCAGCCCGGCGCCCAGGGTGCGCAGCATGTGGATCTCCGCCGGGGTTTCGTACTGTGGTCCGGGCATCATGGCGTACACGGCCTGGCGCATGCCGGGGCGCATCTGGGTCATGGTCTCCCGCAGCTCGGGCGAATACGCGTCCACCAGGTTCACGAAGCGCGCGCCCACCAAGGGCGTTTTGGCGGTGAAGTTAATGTGGTCAGAGATCAACACCGCTTCGCCTACGCGCATGCCGTCGATCAGCCCGCCGGCGGCATTGGTGAGCACCACGCGCTTCGCGCCTGCCGCCGCGGCCGTGCGCACGGCGTGGACGGAGCGCCACAGCTCGTGTCCTTCATAGGGGTGGGTACGGCCCAGCAGAACCAGCACGCGCTGGGACCCGATCGTCGCCAGACGCAGGGTTCCCCCGTGTCCCTCGGCAGTGGGCGGCAGGAAACCGGGGAACTCCGCCATGGGGAACTCCTGGACGTCGGCGCCGCGCAGCAGGATATCGGCGGCGGGCTTCCAGCCGGATCCCAGCACAATGGCCAGGTCAACGGCCTCGTAGCCGGATTTGTCCATGATCTGCGCGGCCGCCTGAGAAGCCTGCTCATAAGGGTCAAAGGTCGTACTCATGTTTCCCACGCTACCGCAGGGCGCTACGATAGGGGTCTACGTCTTGGGAAGGAAGTGCAGTGAGCGCCCTATCAGTTTCAGCCTTTGTCACTGAATGGTTAGCTAATCACGAGCCGAAGGTCATCGAGTGGCGCCGGCATCTGCACCGCAACCCTGAACTATCCCACCACGAGACGCAGACCACCCAGTTCATCGTGGAGACGTTGTCCGCTGCGGGGCTCGATCCCGTGGTCCTGCCGCACAAGGGGGTGCGGGTGGACGTGGGCCCTGCCACGGGGCCGATCATTGCTTTCCGCGGGGATATCGACGCCCTCCCCGTCTTCGAAGAAACCGGACTAGAGTTCGCCTCGCAGAAACCCGGTGTGATGCATGCGTGTGGTCACGATATGCATACCGCGATTGTGTTGGCGTTGGCGGTGGCGTTGGCGCAGTTTACCCAGTGCTATGGGGCGGATGCCCTGGGCGTGCGCGTGCGCTGTATTTTCCAGCCTGCCGAGGAGGTCATGGACGGTGGTGCGGTGGACGCCATCGCCTCGGGCGTGCTGGAGGGCGTGACCCAGATCTTCGCGGTGCACTGTGAGCCGAAGCTGCGCACGGGAGAGATCGGCGTGCGCACCGGCGCTATTACCTCTGCCTCCGACGTGGTGGAGATCGTGCTGCGCGGCCACGGTGGGCACACCTCCCGTCCGCACATGACCGCGGACCTGGGCTATGCCGCAGGCTTGCTGCTTACGCAACTTCCGGGCATGGTGGGTCGCACGGTGGATCCCCGCAGCGGAACCGTGGTGGCGTTCGGCTCCATCAATGGTGGAAAGACGTTCAACGCCATTCCGCGGGAGATCCGCCTGCTGGGTACAGTGCGGACGATGCAGACCTCTGTGTGGCGGAAGTCCGAGGACATGATCCGCTCCCTGGTGGAACAGATTGTGGCCCCCACCGGCGCAGATGTGGAGGTCATCTACACCAAAGGCGTGCCACCGGTGAACAACAGTGATGTGGCCACCGCCCTGCTGGCGCAAGCGGTGAACCAGATTGATCCTCTGGCCTTGAAGGAAGCATCCCAGTCCAGTGGCGGTGAGGACTTCAGCTGGTACCTGGAGGAAGTATCCGGCTCCATGGCGCGCTTGGGCTGCTGGGACGGCACGGGGGAGCACCGGCCGGATCTGCACCAGCCGGATATTGTCTTCGATGAGCGCGCCCTGTCCATCGGCGTGCGCCTGTTCGCCTCCACGCTGGATCAGTGCGTGTCGGGGCTGAGTATCAGCGACGCCTAATGCGCTCGTGCGCAAAGCGCATCGCAGATTCGGTCAGGTCGCTACCGATTTCCTTACGGATCGCCCGCCGCTTTATCTGGTTGAGTTTCTGCTCCGCCTTGAAGGCCTGGAGGCGTTGGCGTTCCAGCTGGCGGGGGCTCGGGGCATGCCATGAGGCGGGGCCAACGTTCAGCATGTAGAGCAAGATAAATGCCGTGGGGATCAGAAACAGCCACAAGAAGCTCCCCGCAACACTCGTCAAGACCAGCGACCCCACGGTGGTGAGCGCCAGCAATCCCGCTTTAGTTTTGTGCCCCGAGTTGCTGGCTCGCTCCAGATCGGCCGCGGAGTACATCGGCATCAGTGCTGAGTCTTTGGTGAGCGCGGGAAGATCAGTGAAGAGGTGGTCCAGTTCCTGCTGGGTGCGAGCCTCGGTGGCAGAGCTGATACGCTCGTCGTATTCCTGCAGGTCAAGCCTACCTTCGGCGAAGTGAGATCCCAGGGCTTCGATGGCGGTGGTCCGCTCCGCGTCGGAAATGCGAACGTGGGAATGGGCTCCATGTGCCGTGGGGTGAGAAGCGCTGTCGCCGGGATTGATCATGAATCCACTATATATCCAGAGCTTTTTGAGGGCTACCCCTCAAACTTACTCAAGCCAACCTAAGCCCAGTCAAACGTCCGCTGCACCGCCTTGGTCCATTGCGCAAACTCCGCATCGCGCACTTCGGGGCTGATGTCCGGAGAATACGTGCACTTCTCCTGCCACAGATCCCAGATGGCGTCCAGGCTGGGGAAGAAGCCCACGGCCAACCCGGCTGCGAAGGCCGCGCCCAGCGCGGTGGTTTCGGAGACCTTCGGCACAGTCACGGGCACGCCCAGCTGGTTGGCCTGGATCTGCATGAGCAAAGTGTTTTCCACCATGCCGCCATCCACCTTCAGAGCTTTGAGTGGCACGCCGGAGTCCTTGTTCATCGCCTCCACAACCTCGCGGGTTTGAAACGCGGTGGATTCCAGCGCCGCTCGCGCCAGGTGCGCCTTCGTGACGTAGCGCGTGAGCCCCGTGATCACGCCGCGGGCCTCGGGCCGCCAGTGCGGGGCCAGCAACCCGGTGAACGCCGGCACGATGTAGCAGCCGCCGTTATCCTCCACGGAGCGGGCGAGCGGCTCGATGTCGCGCGCCTGGTTGAAGAACCCCAGGTTGTCCCGCAGCCACTGAACCAGGGACCCGGTCACCGCGATGGACCCTTCTAGCGCATACACGGCCGGCTGCTGGCCGATCCGGTAGGCCACCGTGGTCAGCAGCCCGTGCTCGGAGAACTGCGGGGTGGTGCCTGTGTTGAGCAGCAGGAAGTTGCCGGTGCCGTAGGTGTTTTTCGCCTCGCCGGGCCGGTGGCAGGCCTGCCCGAAGCTGGCGGCTTGCTGATCCCCCAGGATGCCCGCGATGGGCACGCCGTGCAGCGGCCCCTTGCGCTGGACACGGGCCACCACCTCAGAGGAGCTCACGATCTCGGGAAGCATCGCGCGGGGAATGTCCAGAATGTCCAGCAGTTCCTGGTCCCAGTCCAGCGTCTCCAGGTTCATCAGCATGGTGCGGGACGCGTTCGTCACATCCGTGATGTGGACGTACCGTTTATTCTTGCGCGCCAAATCCCACACCAGCCACGTGTCGATGGTGCCGAACACCAGCTCGCCACGTTCTGCCCGTTCCTGAGCTCCCTCGACGTGGTCCAAAATCCAGCGGATCTTCGGACCTGCGAAATATGTCGACGCCGGCAGTCCCGTCTTCCGGCGAAACGTCTTCTTCTGCTCCTCGGTCAGACGGTTGATGATCGGATCCGTGCGGGTGTCCTGCCACACGATGGCGTTGTAGATGGGCCGGCCGGTCTCCCGCTCCCACACGATGGTGGTTTCGCGTTGGTTGGTGATGCCCAGCGCGGCGATGTCGTGGGTGGTGATGTCCGCTTGGGCCGCGGAGTCCGCCAGCACGCGCCGTACATTCTTGCGGATCTCCTCGGGGTCGTGTTCCAGCCACCCGGGGTGGGGGAGGATCTGCCGGTGTTCCAGCTGGGAGCTGGTGACGATCTCGCCGTGGGCGTTGAACACGATCGATCGGGTGGAGGTGGTGCCTTGGTCGATCGCCATGACGTATCCACGGCGGCCGGTGGTCCATCGTGCGAATTGCTCGCTGAGCTGGTTAGCCAGGTTGTCCATGGGGTCCTGAGCCTAGTCCGACAGGATCTCAAGCATGGCGAAGTTCTTCGTCACGCCGGTCCCTGCGGTCACGCTGAGGTTGGTGACCACACCGGACTTGTGTGCCTTCACGGCGTTTTCCATCTTCATGGCCTCCAGGACCAGCAGGATGTCACCCTCGGCAACGGTTTGGCCTTCCTCGACATCCACCTTGATGACCGTGCCCTGCATCGGTGCTGCCACGGTATCGCCGGTGATGGCGATGGATCCGCTGGCGGAGCGTCGGCGCACGGCGCGCTGCACGCCACCCTGGCCCGCGACCAGCTCGCCGGGCACTTTCACCTCAACGCGCTTGCCGTTGACTTCCACAACGATGAGTTCGGGTGGCAGCGCGGAGGCGTCGGCGCTGTCCTCCTCAGACACGTCATCCGCAGCCTCCAGCTGGTTGTCCCACTCCTCTTCGATCCAGCGGGTGTAGACCTTGTAGGTGCCGTCCTCGGCAGCGAAGGCCGGGTCTTGCAAGATCGCCTGGTGGAACGGGATGACCGTCGGAAGGCCCTCCACGTCGAACTCGCTGAGCGCGCGCAGGGAGCGGCGGATGGCTTCCTCGCGGGTCGCGCCCGTGACAATCAGCTTGGCCAGCATGGAATCAAACTGGCCGCCGATCAGGGCGCCTTCCTCGATGCCGGAGTCCACACGCACGCCAGGGCCCGCAGGCTCGCGGTAGGTGGTGATGCGTCCCGGTGCCGGCATAAAGTTGTTCGCCGCATCCTCGCCGTTAATGCGGAACTCGATGGCGTGGCCCCGGATCTCCGGGTCGTCGGTGAGCCGCAGAGCCTCGCCCTCGGCGATGCGGAACTGCTCGCGCACCAGGTCCAGGCCCGTGACCTGCTCGGTCACGGGGTGCTCCACCTGCAGGCGCGTGTTGACCTCCAGGAAGGAGATCAACCCATCGGACGCCACCAGGTACTCCACCGTGCCCGCCCCGTAGTAGCCAGCCTCCCGGCAGATAGCCTTCGCGGACTCGTAGATGCGCGCATTTTGCTCCTCGCTCAAAAACGGCGCCGGAGCCTCTTCCACCAGCTTCTGGAAACGGCGCTGCAGCGAGCAATCACGCGTGGACCCCACCACAATATTGCCGTGCTTATCCGCCAGAATCTGCGCCTCCACGTGGCGCGCCTTATCCAGGTAGCGCTCCACAAAACACTCGCCACGGCCGAACGCGGTGATGGCCTCACGGGTAGCGGACTCAAACAGGTCCGGAATCTCCTCCATCGTGTAGGCCACCTTCATGCCGCGGCCACCGCCACCGAAGGACGCCTTAATAGCCACCGGCAGCCCGTGCTCCTCTGCGAACGCCACTACGTCCTCCGCGGTGGACACGGGATCCTCCGTACCCGGAGCCATCGGCGCATTGACCTTCTTCGCAATATTGCGCGCGGTGACCTTGTCACCCAGAAGCCGGATGGACTCCGGTGATGGCCCAATCCAGATCAGGCCGGCGTCGGTCACAGCCTGCGCGAACTCCGCATTCTCGGACAGGAATCCGTAGCCGGGGTGCACTGCGTCGGCACCCGTGGACGTGGCCGCGTGGATGATCTTGTCCATGTCCAGGTAGGACTCGGCGGACGTCTGGCCACCCAGCGCGAAGGCCTCGTCGGCCATGCGTACGAACGGCGCGTCCGCGTCCGGCTCTGCATACACTGCAACGCTGGTGATATTCTCGTCGCGTGCAGCGCGAATCACTCGTACAGCAATCTCGCCCCTGTTGGCGATGAGTACCTTGGTGATCTTCCGTGCCTGCTCCGTCACGTGCTCTCCTCCAGCCTGTTGTGCCAGCCTCTAACCGCAGCTTTAGTGTCAGCGTCTAGTGTCCAATTCAACTTTCTGACGTTACACGTTCTTTATCGAAAAGGGTGGATGAATTGCTACATCGCTGTGTCATTCCTGGCCAGCGCCACGCTCGATCGGCACGCGCATCATGTTGCCCCACTCAATCCACGAGCCGTCGTACACACGCACGTCCTTCCACCCCAGCAGATGCTTCAGAATGAACCAGTGCTGCGCGGCCCGCCCGCCGTCCACGCAATACACCACGGTGGTCTTGTTCGGGTCCAGGTGCTCATGAATCCTCTTCAGATGCTCCGTGGTGGCGAAGCGGGAGTTTGGCAGCAGGCACGCATTCGTGTCCAGGTTGATCGCGCCGGGAATGTGGCCCGTGCGGGCGGTCGGGATGCCCCCGGTGCCGATCGCCCCGCGGCCCTGCTCCTGCCCGGCGAAGTCCTCCGGCTCGCGCAGGTCGATGATTTGAATGTCATCCAGACGTTCGCGCAACTCGTCGACGAAGATGCGATCTGCGGCGTCGTCCCTCTGATTGACCGAATAGGTCGACGCCGGCAGCGTGGGCACGGAGTAGGAGATTTCCCGTTCCTCCTGCATCCACGCGTCACGGCCGCCGTCGAGCAGGCGCACGTCTGGATGGCCGAATAGCTCGAAGATCCACAGGGTGTAAATGGCCCACAGATTCGCGTGATTGCCATAAATAACCACGGTGTCCGAACGGGAGATTCCTTTTTCCTCCATCATGGCCGTGAAATCAGTTATGCCGATCACATCACGGTGAATCTGATCGGACAGTTCCTGCTTCCAATTCAGGCGGATAGCCGTGGGGATGTGGCCAATGTCATAGAGCATCGAATCCTCGTTACTCTCGATGACTTTTAAGCCCGGCGTGCCCAGCTTCGCCCCCAGCCACGCGTTCGTGACCAGCTTGTTTGCGTTCGCGTACTGTGCGAGGTGTGGGCTGGGGTCGGCTTCGATTCCCATGATGAACCGCCTTCCTGTGCAGTGGATGCCTCATAGTGTAGTGCGTGACACAGTTTGTGCGGAAATAGTAGAGGTTAAACCGGATTACAATTGGATAGTAGAGGAACGGGTACCACCGATCCTGCTCACCAGAAAGGCATATGCAGTGCACAAGAATATTGTTGTTTTTGAAGTTCAGGGTGGAAACGACAAAGGGGAAGACGGTCACCGCAGGGACACCATGCCCATCGTCAACGCAATCCGCGACAAAGGGTGGGGCGCCGAGGTTGTCTACTTCGATCCAGACAAGGCTGACGAAATCTACGCCGACGTCGCCGAGACCTACGACGGCTACATCTCCCGCGTGAACCCCGGCCACATCCCCGGCGGCGAGAAGGTGTACTTCGAGATGCTCACTAAGCTCTCCGAGGAGGCCGGCCTGGTGGGCATGTCCACCCCAGAGGAAATGATGGCCTACGGCGCCAAGGACGCTCTGGTGAAGCTGAACTCCACGGACCTGGTGCCGTCGGACACGGTGGCATACTACAAGGTGGACGAACTCCACAAGACGTTCCCCACCTCCCTGTCCTACGGCGAGCGTGTGCTGAAGCAGAACCGCGGATCCACCGGCTCCGGCATCTGGCGCGTGCAACTGGAAGATAAGGAACTGGCGCAGAGCATCGAGCCGGGCACGGAGCTTCCACTGGACACCAAGCTCAAGTGCACCGAGGCCGTGGACAACCACACGGAAATCCGCGAGCTGGGCGACTTCATGACCTTCTGCGAGCAGTACATCGTGGGCGACAACGGCATGCTGGTGGACATGCGCTTCATGCCCCGCATCGTGGAGGGCGAGATCCGCATCCTCATGGTGGGCCCACACCCTGTGTTCGTGGTGCACAAGAAGCCAGCCGAGGGTGGCGACAACTTCTCCGCCACCCTGTTCTCCGGCGCGAAGTACACCTACGACAAGCCGGAAGCCTGGCAGGAGCTGGTGGACATGTTCGCCGACGTGCGCCCCGTCATCGCCGAGAAGCTGGGCGGCGACAACATCCCGCTGATCTGGACGGCGGACTTCATGTTGGACACCGCAGAGGATGGCTCGGATACCTACGTGTTGGGCGAAATCAACTGCTCTTGCGTGGGCTTCACCTCTGAGCTGGACATGGGCATCCAGGAACTGGTCGCCGAGGAAGCCATCAAGCGCTGCGAGCAGGCGAAGGGAGCCTAGCGGTTCCAGAACTGGCTGACGTTATAGCCGAACACCGTCAGGCCCCGGCGTAGCACCGGCAAGGACAGCCCGATCACGCTGGACGGGTCCCCCTCGATCCGGTCGATAAACCATCCGCCGAGGGCCTCCAGGGTGAACGCCCCGGCGCAGCCGAAGGGCTCGCCGGTGGCGGCGTAGGCCGCGATGTCCTCGTCGGTTGCCTGGGCGAACTGGATTCGGGTGCGGGATACCTCAGTGAACACCACTGACTCGGCCATCATCGCGTGACCCGTGATCAGCTCTGCGGTCCGCCCTCGCTGGTTGCGCCAGCGTCGGATGGTTTCTTCCTCCGTATGCGGCTTGCCCTGCAACTCCCCGTCGATGAGCAGCATCGAATCAGCGCCGACGATCACCAGACCTTCGGGGAGTTCTTCTGCCTCATAAGTCTGCGCCACCGACCGCGCCTTCGCCGTGGCCAGGGCGCGGACCACGTCCTCGGGGGAGGGGTTGTGCAGGGCCGCGACCACCGCATCCTCGTCAACCCCGCTGGGAGCCACCTCCGGCTCCACCCCGGCGCTGCGCAGAATAGACAGCCGTGACGCGGACGTGCTCGCCAGCACCAGACGGGGAGATGTTCCTGCCATAATGAGCCTTTCCCCTTTAGCGGCGGGGGAGCGGCGGATTGCGGAACCCCAGAGGGTTATCGGTCAGACCCGTCGCACCCCACAGGCCCCGGGTATCCGGCTTCGCTGTGCGCGCGGCCTCAGCTTCCTGAGCCATAGCATCCAGCACCGTCTCCAGAGCGTGGTGCTCCGTGGGGTCCAGTTCACCCTTCACGATCGTGTACTTGCCCATGTCCCGGCCCTCCTACAGCGGCATGTTGTCGTGCTTGCGGGGCAGCGTGTCCTCCACCTTGCGCTCCAGCAGACGCAGCGCCTCGCCGATCCTCTGACGGGTCGCCGACGGCGGGATGACCGCGTCCACCAGGCCACGCTCGGCAGCGATATAAGGATTGATCAGCTCATCGGTGATGACCTGCTCATCCTTGCCCACGGCCTCCGCGATGGTCTGCGCATCCGCCACGGAAATCTCCGCGGTTGGCCACGCCAGCACCACGTCGAAGCCAAGGCGCTTCGCGCCGAACGCAACATAGGCGGGGCCGAAGGACTTGCGGGTGACCAGAGAAATCTTGCCCACGGAGGCGTTGGCCGAGGCACTAATCAGCTTCGCCGTGCGGCGTACCACGTCGGCCTCCTCCACGAAGCCTGGGGTGTCCACCACCGTGACGATCGGGATGTTGAACGCATCGGCCATGCGCATGAAACGCGCCGCCTTATCCGCGGCCTCCACATCCAGGGCGCCAGCAGCCACCTGGGGCTGGTTCGCCACGATGGCCACGGAGCGTCCCTCAACCCGGGCAAAAGCCGTCACCAGGTGTGGCGCAAACTGGGGCTGCAGCTGCAGCAGGGATCCGTCGTCCACCACCAGGGAGAGCAGCTCCGTCACGTCGTAAGCCACGTGGCTCTCATCGGGCATGAAGGCGTCCAAGGCGCTCACGTCGATGTCCTCGTACTCCGCCTCCAGCGGAACGGAGCGATTGTTGGACGGCAGGTAGCTTAAGATATTCGCCACTGCCTCCAACGCGGCAGAGTCATCCTCCACGGTCACATGGCTCAAGTTGAACTCTGTGGCCTGCTCGCCCAGCTGGACCGTGCCCTGCTCGGCCACGCTCACCACCACATCGGACAGCGCCACCGCGTGTGCCTGAGCGCCGCTGGTCTTCCCCGTGACTACCGCGATCTGAGGAACCACGCCGGAGATCACCGCCTGCTGACGGTAGATACGCGTGAAGAACTCCATGGCCGCAAGGTTTTCCTTCATGCGCGCGCCGGTGCCGTCGTAGAGCGCTACCAGTGGGGTGCCGGACTTCGCGGCAAGCTCGGTGACCTTCAGGATCTTCTCGCCGGCGGTCTCGCCCAGCTGCCCCTCGAAAATGCTCTGGTCCTGGGCAAACACGCACACCGGGCGGCCATCAATAGAGCCGTACCCACTCACAATGCCATCGGTGAGTGGCCGCTTCTTATCGGCGCCGAAGGCGGTGGCGCGGTGGCGAGCGAGGGCGTCGATCTCCACGAAGCTGCCGTCATCCAACAGACTCTCAACGCGCTCCCGTGCGGCAGGACGGCCTGTGTCATCCAAACGGTTGCGAAGGTCGGCGATTTTGCCCGCGGTGGTGGACATATCCGGTGTAGCAGTCATAACACTCTACAATACGTCATGACAGGACTGATTATTACACCGAGGAATTATTACACTAAGGAACTATGAGCACGCCCATGAACCGCACGCCCTTGAACGCCGACAGTCTCTCCCGCAGACTGGCCGCCGCGGGCTACGCGCACGTTGACGTGGTCCAGTCCACAGGCTCCACGAATACAGACATGGTCCGCGCCAACCCGCCCCACCTCAGTGTTGTGCTGGCCGAAGAGCAAACCGCCGGCAAAGGGCGCCTCGGCCGCCAATGGGTCTCGCCCGCGTACAGCCAAGTTATCTGCACCGTGGTGGTGGAGCTCGCCGGGGTGAAGCCCGCCTCCTTAGGCCTGGTTCCCCTGCTCACGGCCAACGCCCTGGCCACCGCGGTAAACGAGGACGTGGCCACCGCCGTGAAGTGGCCGAACGACCTGCTGGTTCACGGCCGGAAACTCGCGGGCATCCTGGTCGAAGCCATCCAGATCACCCCCACTCCGAAGCTCGCCATCGGTTTCGGCCTGAACTACGACCTAGAGCGCCCGGAACTGCCGGTCGAGCACGCCACGTCCTACACCCTCGAGGGCGGGAACCGCTCCCGGGAGGACCTGATAGTCGTCCTGCTCACGCACCTCCTCGAAGCCGTCCAGCGCTTCATGTCCATGGGCGGCGCCCCCGCCACCGTCCTGCCGCGCTACCGGCAGCTCTCCGCCACCCTGGGCACCCAGGTGCGCGCCCTGCTGCCCGGCGGAGACGTGCTGGAAGGCACGGCCGTGGACATCGCCGACGATGGCTCCCTCACCATCACCACCCCCTCCGGCCACGCCACCGTATCCGCAGGAGATGTGGAGCACCTGCGCTCATGACCAAAATCAGCTTCGACCCCGACGAGCGCGTCCTCGCCGAACTCTCACCCAGCCGCCGATCTCTCCTGTTTCCCGTGCTGGAGATGCTGCTCATCACCGGCCTGATCTGGCTGTGCATCGGCCTGATCGACGACCACTTCATCAAAGTCTCCACCCTCGCCTTCGGCTACCACATGTCCCCACCGAGCGCGGTCGTGAACTTTCTCGACAACCCGGAGTTGGTGCCGTTGCTGTGGACGCGCCGGGGATTGCTGGTGCTGTGGGTATGGCTAGCGTGGCGTCGATGCATTAAGGACATGATCTACCGCCACCGTGCCCGCATCATCGTCACGGATCGACGCGTGATCGTCGCGTCCGGGCACCTGCGCAGCCACATCGATACCATCCCCATGCACCAAATTGTCGACGCCCGCGCGCGTGGCAGCAAGCTCGACATCTACATCGCCGGCGCGCGGATGCCCTACCATCTGGTGGACGTTCCCCACGCCAAGCGGATCACCACGATGATTCACCAACGCACTCGTCTATACTGATGTGCTGTGACTACTCCACCTCTCGTGACGATTATCGGCGACGGCCAGCTGGCCCGGATGATGCACCAAGCAGCTATCGAACTGGGAGTGACCTCCCGCGTGCTCGCCGGAGCCCCGGACTCCTCCGCCGCCCAAGTGACCGGCCAAGTAGAGATCGGCGACTACACGCAGTGGGAGGACGTCAACGCCGTCTCCCAGGGTGCCGACGCCGTCACCTTCGACCACGAACACGTCCCCAATGAGTTCCTGGATGGCCTGATCGAGCAGGGCCTAAACGTTCAGCCGCAGCCCACAGCCCTGATTAACGCGCAGGACAAGCTGGTCATGCGCAAGCGCCTCAGGGAACTGGGGATGCCCGTGCCTCCCTTCATGGAGATCACCTCGGTGGAGGACGCCCGCGAGTTCCACCGCGCCACCCAGGGCAACGTGTGCCTGAAGGCGCGCCGCGGCGGCTACGACGGCAAGGGCGTGTGGTTCCCGGACAGTGAAGAGGACACCGCAGAGCTGGTGGCAGAACTGCTGGACAAGGGCACGCCGCTGATGGCGGAGAAAAAGGTGCAGCTGGTGCGCGAACTGTCCGCGATGGTTGCCCGCCGCCCCTCCGGCGAGACCGTGGCCTGGCCCGTCGTGGAATCCGTGCAGGAAGACGGCATCTGCGTGGAGGCGATCGCCCCGGCAGACAACCCCTCCCGCGCAGCGGAGCTGGCCGTGAGCATCGCCGAGGAACTGGGAGTGACGGGCGCGCTGGCCGTCGAGCTGTTCGAAACCCGCGACGAGGCCGGACAGCCGGAGATCATCGTCAACGAACTGGCGATGCGCCCCCACAACACCGGCCACTGGACGCAAGATGGCTGTGTGACCAGCCAGTTCGAGCAACACATCCGAGCCGTGCTGGATCGCCCGCTGGGCTCCACCGCAATGCTGGCCCCGCACACGGTCATGTCCAACGTGCTGGGTGCGGACTTCGAGCCGGACACTCCGATCGACGCCCGGATGGACGCGGTGTGGCGTCGGTTCCCTCAGGCGAAAATCCACATGTACGGCAAAGGCTGGCGCCCACGCCGAAAGATGGGGCACGTCAACGTCACCGGTGAATCGGTGGAAGACATACGACGCATCGCCCGCCTCTGCTCGCACTACATCGTGACCGAGCAGTGGGCAGACGGCTGGAGCGAATAGAGAAAGGCGCGCAGATGAGCGAACAGCAGAGCGAACAACAGGGACCCTTGGTCGGCCTGATCATGGGGTCGGACTCCGACTGGCCGACGGTGGAACCCGCTGCCGAAGTACTCGCCGAGTTTGGCATCCCCTTCGAAATCGGAGTGGTCTCCGCGCACCGCACCCCTGAGCGCATGCTGGACTACGCCCGCGCGGCGCACACCCGCGGCGTGAAGGTGATCATCGCTTGCGCAGGCGGCGCCGCCCACCTGCCGGGAATGGTCGCCGCGGCCACGCCGTTGCCGGTCATCGGCATCCCGCGCGCGCTCGGCAACCTGGACGGGCTGGACTCCCTGCTGTCGATCGTGCAGATGCCCGGCGGCGTGCCCACCGCCACCGTCTCCATCGACGGGGCGAAGAACGCAGGACTGCTGGCGGTGCGGATGCTGGGCGTGGCCGATAGCTCCCTCACGGACGCCATGGCTCAGTACCAAGACAGCATGCGCGACGCGGTCCTGGAGAAGGACCGCGCGCTCAAAGAACGGCTGATGGGGGAGTAGGGCGAGCTAGTTCCCGTTGGTGGCGGAACGGTCGGAGCGGTCGGCGTCGTTAAAAAGCGTGCTCGCGCCCTTCATCAGCGGGCCAATGGCGTCCACCGGCAGGGGGAACACCACCGTGGACGATTGATCCGCACCCAGCTCCAGCAACGTCTGGAGATACCGAAGCTGCAATGAGGCGGGGGACTGGCTGAGGATATCGGAGGCCTCCTTGAGCTCCTCCGCAGCCTGGAGCTCGCCCTTCGCGGAGATGATCTTTGCTCGACGCTCACGCTCGGCTTCCGCCTCGCGCGCCATGGCACGCTGCATGATCTCCGGGATCTCCACATCCTTGATCTCCACCACACGCACACGTACGCCCCAACGGCTGGTGTGCTTGTCGATTAATTCCTGCAACTCGTCGTTGAGGCTTTCGCGATGCGCCAGAAGATTGTCCAGATCCTCGCGGCCCAGCAGGGACCGCAGCGTGGTCTGGGCGATCTGAGACGTCGCCACCGCATAGTTTTCCACCTCAAGCACAGCCTTGAGAGGATCCACCACCTCGAACATCACCACCGCATTGACGCGAGCGGAGACATTGTCCTTCGTGATGATCTCCTGGGGAGGGATCGTGAGCGTCACCACGCGCAGATCCACTTTGTCCATACGGTCCACGCCGGGGATCAACAGATGGAAACCAGGCTCCAATGGCGTGCGGATGTGTCCGAAGCGGAAGTTGATGCCGCGCTCGTATTCCTTCACGATCCGGACACTGAAACTAGCCACGGTCACCAACAGGCCGATGACGAGCAGACCCATGATGGGCCAGAAAGCGAGTGAACTCATGGGGATTAACCTTTCTTAGCAGTGGAGCTGCGATACGTGGCAGCGTAGCGATCATGGCGAACCGCACGAAGCGCCTGCTCATCCGTGTGGTGGGGGACAGCCTCGGGAAAACCAGAGGGGGTGTTCCACAGGTGCCGAGCCAGCGGGATGATGCCTCCGCCGATTGCCAACAGCGCAGCTGCGGACAGGACCACCACATCCATCGTGTGGTTTTCTGACAACAGCATGGCCGCTGGAAGCACAGCACCGAAGCAGGCAATCGTCAGCGCGACTCCACGGTGGAATCGGCCCGATTCGCTGTGCGGCCAGGGGTCAATCTCACGCGTCACCTCGCGGCCGTGGTTCGTGACCGTGCACGTCTCCTTCACAGGGCAGGCATTGCACACGGTGGGATTCGCACGGTAGCGCATGACGCGGTTTTCGGGGTCGAAGCTGGTGGGCCACAGCCAGTGGTCCTTGGGGCACAGCCAGGCGTCGTGCGACTCGTGGTAGGTGAAATTGTTGGTACGCCACCCCGCCGACCGCGCAGCGGTGCGTTTGGCCATGTGGTCGAAACCCCACGCCACGGCAAGGAGCAGCACCGTGTACGCGGCAATGCCCAACGCAATCACCGAAGGAAAGTTCTGCATGATGCGTCAGCTTTCTACTGGTCAGTTGTGCGGTTGTTCGTAATCAGAACATCGCCTTCGGTGGCTTCCTTGGGCGCCAGCTCTTCATACAGCGGGTGCTCTGGCATTTCATCCACCAGCTTCGAGGAGCGGAAGTGGATAAGGCCCTTGACCGCCATCCATACAAACGGGATGATGCCGGCGATGAAGATCAGGTCGCCAGGAAGGCGCAGCCATTCAAGCACCGAGTTGCCCGGTTGGGTCAAGTAACCCAGGGAGCGGGCCTCCACGTACCCTTCAGAGACGGAGTGGTGCAGCTGAGCGATACCCAGTGGCAACAGGGTGATGAAGCACATCCACAGCAGACCGATGTTCTGAAGCCAGAAGGCCCACTTCATGGCCTTATCCGACCAGTATTTCGGCGGCAGGATATAGCGCAGTGCGAACACGGACATGGCCACGGCAAGGAAGCCGTACACTCCCATCATCGCGGCGTGCGCATGGTTTGCCGTCAGGGCGGTGCCGATTTGGTAGTAGGACACGATCGGAAGGTTCACCAGGAATCCGAAGATGCCGGCGCCCAGGAAGTTCCAGAAGCCAACAGCGACCAGGAACATCACGGCCCAGCGGTGTGGGAAAGGATTATCACCCGTAGCGCGCTGGCGGGAGCCGAGCTGCAGGAAGGTCCATGCTTCCACGGTTAGTAGCGTCAGTGGCACAACCTCCAGGGCGGAGAAGAACGCGCCCAGGGCCATGTGCTCTACCGGAGTGCCGGAGAAGTAGAGGTGGTGCATGGTTCCCAGCACACCACCCGTGGAGTACAGGATGATGTCCAAGAAGATGATGCCTAGTGCGATGCGTTCCCGAATCACACCCAGCAGCACGAAGATGTACGCCACCATGACGGTGCTGAACAGCTCCAGGAAGTCCTCCACCCACAGGTGCACAACCCAGAAGCGCCAGAAGTCAGCAACGGTGAGGTGGCTGTCGCCACGGGCCATCATGCCCACGGCGTAGAACACAGGGATGGCCAGGCCGGTGTAGAAGAACAGCCACGGCATGTTGGACTTGTGCTCACCCTTCAGGCGGCTGCGCAGGCTGCGGAAGATGATGATGATCCAGAAGAACATGCCCACGATGAGCAGGAACTGGAACAGGCGCGGCAAGTCTAGGTATTCCCATTGCTGGGATAGCCACGTTCCTTCGCCCACGATGCCGAAGGTGGACAGGGCCTCGAATGCCAGGGATCCAAAGACCACGATGGCCACGGCGCCGAGCAAGAGGTAGGTGAGCGTGGTGGTGCCCTTCGGCTCCTTTCCTGCAATGAATGGGGTGAGGAACAGGCCTGCGGCCAGGAAGCCAGCTGCAGTCCAGAACAGCGACAGCTGAAGGTGCCAGGTGCGCGCCAAGTTGTACGGCAGGATTTGGGCGAGGTCGATGCCGAAGAAGCTGGTGAGGTCCGAGCGGTAATGCTGGATGGCACCACCAAGGAGGGACTGGCCCAGGAACAGGATGGCGATGACCACCACGAACCACGCCACGGCGCGTTGGGAGCCGGTCAAACCGACGTCACCAGGTTGCTTGAAGCGCAGGTTGGGGGACTCTTCGGAGTGCCAGCCGATCTTGCGGGACCAGCGGCCGTAGATGGCGAAGATCAGGCCGGTACCGCCGATCAATGCGATCAGGGACAGGACGGACCACACCACGATGTCTGCGGTCGGTGAGTTTTCTACACGGGGCTCGGAGGGCCAGTTGTTGGTGTAGGAGTAGTTGGTTCCGGGGCGTTCAGCGGCTGAGGCCCACGCGGTCCAGGTGAAGAAGTGCGTGAGGTCCTCGATGTCTTTGCTGTCGGTGATGAAGTTCGGTGGGAGACCGTACTTGGTGGTGGGCTCCCCGAAGTAGTCGGCGTAGTGCTTGCGCACTGCGGCGACGGCTTTGACCTGCTCGTCGGTGAGGACGAGTGTCTTCGTCTCCTCGTTGTAGCGGTTGGTGCGGAACATGTCGGCGACGGCCTTGGAGACGTCGGTGGTACGCGCGTCCACGATGGCTTGAGTGTCGCCCGAATTTTCGGCCTTGGTGATAGCCTCAGTGCGTTCCTTTTCCAGCTGGGAGGTGACGTTCTCCGTCATGAGGCGCAGGGACTCAGCCGTGTAGTCCGGGCCGAGGTAGGCGCCGTGTCCCACGATGGAGCCGTATTGCTGGAGGCCGCGTGCCAAGTAGATTTCTTGTCCGCGGGTGATGTCCTCGTGAGTGAAGAGCGTTTCGCCAGATTCGGTTGCCACGGTGTCCGGTAGTGGCATGGAGTCTGAGTAGGTGCGATAGGTGAGCAGCCCCATGACAAAGAATCCAAAGAGCATGACCAACGCCACGCCCTGTACCCATCCGCGGCCCACAAGCATCGTCGGGTGCTTGCGTGCTTCGTAGCCGGTGGGGTTCTCCTTGTAGTCACGGGGGTCTGAAGATCGACGTGCAGTTGCGTCCATGGTTCATATCCCTGTTCGGTTGTCTTGAAATCGTCAGTGGCACAGCGACACATATAACATGCATCCAAAATGCCTCTTTAAAGTATGAGGGATGACATGGGGGAACACAACACGTCAGGAGAGCTTACGAAAAAAAGGTGCCAATCGGGGGCACCTTTTAGAGTCTGCGGTACCGGCGCCACACAGCAGCCGTGGCGACCAGCAGCACCAGCAGTAGCAGGCTGGGCAGGATCGACGGGTCATCCTGGAAGACATTCCAGATGGCCTGAATCAACGCGACCACGGTGAAGAAACCCAGGAATCCCAGCAGGGATTCCCACACCAGTTTCTTACGCCGCGAGTCCTGATCCATTTACTTAATTCCACCCTGTGTCAGGCCAGACACGATGCGGCGCTGGAACAGCAGCACCATAATCACCAGGGGAACGGTCACGATCGCGCCGGCGGCCATCGTGGCAGCATAGGGAAATTCGAACGCGGAAGCTCCCGAGAAACGCGCAATCGCCACGGTCACGGGCTCCGTCCGCCCATTAGACAGCTGATTCGCCAGCATGAATTCATTCCACGTGGCAATAAACGCCAAAATAGCGGTGGTAAAAAGCGCTGGGGCCGCTAGCGGCAGAATGACCGTGCGGAAAGCTAGCCCACGGGACGCCCCATCCACGCGCGCTGCTTCCTCCAATTTCCATGGCAGCTCACGGAAGAAACTCGTGAGCGTGTACACCGTCAGCGGCAGCACGAAAGAAATATTCGGAATAATCAGCGCCTGATACGTGCCGATCCATCCCATGTTGGAAAACAGCTGGAATAGCGGCGTGACCAGGGCAATGCCTGGGAACATCGACGCCGCCAGGATCACACCCGTCACCAGACCCTTGCCCCGGAAATCGACCCGGGCTAACGCATACGCCGTGAACACTCCCACGATCAGCGCGATAAAGGTGGTGGCAGCGCCGACAATCAACGAATTGCCGATCGCCCGCAGGAAGTTATTCCCGCCGTCAGTGGCCAAAGCATCCTGGAAGTTTTCCAACGTGACATGGCTGGGTAGAGGATTCGCGCTAAACGTGTGGTTCTTATCCCGGAATGCGGTGACGAGCATCCAATAGAACGGCGCAAGGCCCCATAGCAAAATGAGGACCACGGCGACATAATTGCGAACAGTCTTCATCGCTTAGGCCTCCACCTTGGTTCGTTTCTTTTTCTTCGGAGTATCTCCCGCGCCGGAAATATCCGCTCCCAGGAACTTCACCATCACGAATGCTACCGCGAAGATCAGCAAGAAAATCAACGTAGACATTGCCGACGCCGAGTTGTAATTACCCTGCTTCACATCCGTAATCACCAGCTGTGAAATCACCGCGGTGGGGGAGTTCGAGGAACTGGAAATCATGATAACCGGCAGGTCATACATGCGCAGGGCATCCAGCGTGCGGAATAGCACCGCCACCATCAGGGCCGGCCGGATCAATGGCAACGTGATCTGCGTGAACTGCTGCCACTTCGATGCGCCATCCACACGCGCGGCCTCATACACTCCCTGCGGAACCATCTGAAGCCCCGCGAGAATCAGCAGCGCCATGAAGGGGGCCGTCTTCCACACATCGGCGATGATGACCGCGGAACGAGCCGCCCAGGGGTCGGTGGTCCAGTGGATCTGCGTCCCCAGCACCGCGTTCACGATGCCGTCGTTGGCGAAGATGAACTGCCACAGCTTCGCCGTGACCGCCGTGGGGATGGCCCACGGCACCAACACGGCCGCACGCAGCAGCCCGCGGCCGATGAAGCTGCGGTTCATCACCAGAGCCATCCACAATCCCAGCACTGTCTCCAGTGCAACCGTGACCACCACGAAGAACAGCGTGATCTTCACGGCAGGCCAGAAATCCGTGGACAACTGACCCGGAGCACACGTGATCACCTCACCGCTGGGGCTCATGCAGCGCTGCGTGATCCAGTACAAGTAGTGCTGGAAACCCGCAAAGCCGCCGTCCACGAACATGCCGGTGTCGGGGTCGAGGTGCCTATCGGACTGGAAGGAAAGATAGATCGCGCGGATCACAGGGTATCCAATGACAATGGCTAGTAGGGCCATAGACGGCCCAACTAGCCACAGTGGTCGCAGATCCATCTTCTTCTTGGAGGAGGAAGATGTAGTCACGTTACAAGTTTTCCGGTTTAATTTCCGCTGGTGTTCTTAATCGCGTCACCCATGTCCTTCACTGCCGCATCGACGGACTTGCCGGACGTGAGAGCCGCGTAAGCGTTATCCTGAATAGCCTTCGATAGCTCATCGTACCGTGGAGAGGCGGGACGAGGCTTCGCGTTCTCCAACGAGGTCTTCAGAGCAGGCAGGTATGGGAACTCTTCCTGCAGCGCAGGGTCATCGTAGATGGACGCCAGCACTGGTGGGAAGGAAGCCTTCGCGAAGGACTTCTGGTTCTCCTCGGAGATGATGAACTTCATGAAGTCCAGCGCAGTGGCCTTCTTCTGAGAGTTCACGTTGATGCCGTTGTTGTATCCACCCAAGGTGGACACACCCACGCCGTCCTTGGCGACCAGTGGGGAGACATCGAACTTGCCCTTGACCTTGGAGCTGTCCTCCTCAGAGTTGGTGTACATGTATGGCCAGTTGATGGCCATAGCAGTCTTACCCTCGGTGAAGGCCAGGTTGGTCTCTTCCTCCGTGGTGGAGGTGGAGGACGAGGAGATCGTCTTGTCCTTGTAGGCATCCACCAGAGCCTGCAGGCCGTCCTTGGATGCGTCGTCGGTGACGGTGATGTTGCCGGCGTCGTCGGTAATTCCGCCACCCCAGCCGGACATGAAGCCAGCGGTGTTCACGGTGAGGCCCTCGTACTGCTTCAGCTGGGTGGTCAGGCAGTCCTGGTCCTTTACCTTCTTGCAGGCTTCCTTCAGCTCATCCCAGTTCTTCGGGGCATCGGGGACCAGTTCGGTGTTGCGGTACAGCAACTGGCCGTTGGTGTTCTGAGGAAGAGCGTAGAGCTTGTCGCGGTAGGTGGCGGACTCAACCGTCGGCTGCAGCAGATCAGAGGTATCAACCTTCAGGTCGCCCTCCAGCGGAGCCAGCCAACCATTCGCCGCAAACTGCGCGGTCCACACCACATCGAGCGCCATGACGTCGATATCGGAGGAACCAGCCTGCAGCGTCTGAACCAGCTTGTTGCGCTGCTCATCCGATTCACCCGCCAGCTCCTGGACCGTGACCTTCTCCTCGGGGTGGTCAGCGTTCCACTTTTCGACGATAGGCTTGATCTTGTCGATATCGTTCTTGCCCATGGCAAAGGTGATGTTGCCGCGGCCATCGGCGGAGGCTTCGGAGGAACCGCCGTCGCCGCAGGCAACCAGCACCAGGCCGGAGGCTGCCAGAAGACCGATAAGCTTCTTAGTGTGTGGAGTCATAGGGACCCTTTCTCTCTTGAAACCGAGGCTTAGGGGAGAGTCTAACCACACCTGGGTGTATTGCCTAGTTAAGAAACGGCAAGTGAGGCGATGCGCTCTTCCGTATTGGCATCAAAGTAGTGCACAAGCGCCCCCTGTTGAGGGTGAATAGTGACCGAAGAGTTCACCGTCGGTGCCTCGCGCGTATCCCCGCCGCGTGCCACAATCTGCCCAAACTGGGTATCTGCATATATATAAGAGTCCGCGCCGAGTTCCTCCACCATCGTCACCGTGCCCTGCAGACCGGCACCCGATTCGGCGGACACACGTAGCCCTTCCGGACGCAGGCCCACGATAACCTCCGAGCTCCCCGCACCATCTGGCGTAGGAAGGTCCCACCCGTCCACGCTGCCGTTGACCCGCAGCAGATTCATCGCCGGGGAGCCAATGAACCCAGCCACGAATGCGTTGGCAGGCTCCTCATATAGCTTCTTCGGGGTGTCCACCTGCTGCAGATCGCCCTTATTCAATACGGCCACGCGATCTCCCATCGTCATGGCTTCCACCTGATCGTGCGTGACATACACGGTGGTCACAGCCAGGTCTTTCTGCAGCTTCACGATTTGGGCACGTGTTTGGACGCGCAGTTTGGCGTCGAGATTTGATAAAGGTTCATCCATCAGAAACACCTGCGGCTGGCGCACGATCGCACGACCCATCGCTACTCGCTGACGTTGACCGCCGGACAGGTCCTTGGGCTTACGGTCCAAAAACTCCTCCAGCCCCAGAATCGACGCCGCCTCCCGCACCCGCTGCGCAATCTCCTTCTTCGGCCTCTTCGCCACCTTCAACGCAAAGCCCATGTTTTCCGCCACGGACATGTGCGGGTACAGCGCGTAATCCTGGAACACCATCGCGATGTCACGGTCGCCCGGTTCCTTGGCGGTGACGTCCTCGCCGCCGATGCGGATGCTGCCACTGGACACCTGCTCGAGGCCCGCCAAGGCCCGCAGGGTGGTGGATTTTCCGCAGCCTGAAGGTCCCACTAACACCAGGAATTCGCCATCGCCGATGGTCAGGTTCATGTCCTCGACGGTTGCGGTGTCCGCGCCGGGGTAGCGGATCTCGACATTCTGGAACTCAACAGTAGCCATGGGATCAGATCTTACTTGAGTACACTGACTTCATGACCTCAAGCCTCTCCGCTTCTGTGAAAGAACCTATGTTCTGGGTCCGGGCTGTGGCGTCCGTGGCGGCTTATTTTCTTTTGGCCTCCATCTCGGTGTCCATCGATACTGACTACTGGTATGGATGGTGGAATGAGGCATTGTTGTGGATGGGCATCGTTGGCGGGTGCGTCGGCCTTCTGACTCAGCGTTTCAAGCCCGTGACAGGGTTGTGGATCACCGCAGTGTCCATGGCATTGATCGGACTCAGCGGTATGTTTGCCTTCAGCTTGGGGTACGCCGTGGTGTGTTACGAGGCCTATTTCATTTCCTCCCGCATCCGCTCGCATCGCCGAGCTTGGTTGGCTGCGCTGGTCGTGGGCAGTTTTGCCACTCTTGTGTGGTACATCATCTATAACGTTGTCTTTCGCCCGACTTTCCCCGTGCCGGAGTCTCCCACTGGTCTGTCCGCCTTGTGGAGCCTGTTCGGGGATGTCACGTTCTGGGTGTTTACGGTCATCGTGTCTTTCCTGGTGGTGGCGTCCATCGGCTCGGCGTGGCTCTGGGGGAAAACGGTGTTCCGCCGCAACCAGGAGGTCGAGATCCTGTCCGCGCGTGCCGAACTGGCCACGGTCAGTGAGCGCAACCGCATCGCACGCGAGATGCATGACATCGTGGCGCATTCCCTGACGGGCATCATCGCCCAGGCCGATGGCGGGCGCTACGCGGGCAAGAAGGATCCACAGGTGGCCATCGACGCCCTGGACACCATCGCCGCATCCAGCCGCGAGTCCTTGCGGCAGATGCGCAGCTTGCTGAGCGTGCTGCACGACGATACCCCACGCGACCGTGGTGCTGTTCCTGGTGCGGCCGCGCTCCCTGGATTGATATCCGACGCCCAGCGCAACGGCATTACAGTCTCCCTTCACACTGAAGGCATCCCGCTGGACGTTGATGAGGCGCAAAGCCTCACCATCTACCGTGTTGTGCAAGAGTGTTTGACGAACATTTTGAAGCATGCCGGCTCCGTGGAGGCGCAGGTGGTGGTGCGCTGGGAGCCGGATTATGTGAAGATCACGGTGGACAACGCCCCGGGCTCTGACAGTGGTGAGGGCAGCGGGCGTGGTTTGACCGGCATTCGCGAGCGGGTGCGGATTTATGGTGGCCGTGCGTCCTGGGGTGAGTCCGAGGTCTACGGTGGTGGTTGGAACGTGAGCGTGATGATTCCTGTGGAGGCGAAATAAATGTTGCGTGTGGGGCTGGCGGATGATCAGCAGTTGGTGCGCGCCGGGTTTTCGTTGGTGTTGGATTCCCAGGATGATATCGAGGTTGTGTGGCAGGCCAGCGATGGCCAGCAGGCGTGCGCGTTGGCACAGAGCTCTCCTGTGGATGTGATCCTGATGGATGTGCAGATGCCGGGCATGGATGGGATTGCGGCCACGCGCACCATTGTGGATGCGGGGGTGGATGTCCGGATTATCGTGCTGACCACGTTCGATAACGATGACTATGTGATGGGCTCCGTGGAGGCCGGGGCCAGCGGTTTTCTGCTGAAGGACGCGGATCCGCAGGAGTTGATCAGTGCCGTGCGCACGGTGGGGGAGTCCGCGGGCGTGATTAGCCCGAAGGCCACTGCGCGTCTGATGCGCCAGGTACGCGACATGAATCACGGTGAGCAGCTGCAGTATCCACCGATGGAGTTGCCGGATCCATTGACGCCCCGCGAGGAGGAGATCCTGCGGTTGATGGCATTGGGCAGGTCGAATCCTGAGATCGCGCAGGAGTTGTTTATTTCGCTGCCCACGGTGAAGACACACGTGAGCCGTGTGCTTCAGAAGACGGATTCCCGGGATAGGGTGCATGCGGTGTTGTTTGCGTTTAAGCATGGTCTGGTCTCTAACGGTGAGTTGTTAGCGTAGGCGCTGGGCGAAGGTGGGCCGGGCGAGGGGGCCGTCGGCGACGGTGGTGACGGTGTGGCCGTCGTTGATGGAGCTCCACGTTTCGCTGGAGTCCGGGTAGCGGGTGACGTCCCAGGCTCCTGCGGTTTTGAGCTTGTGGTGGTGCCGGCACAGTAGGTGCAGGTTGTCGGTGTGGGTGGGGCCTCCTCCGTCGTAGCGGTGAATATGGTCGATGTCGCACCGGTATGCCGGAACGCTGCACCCCGGGAAACGGCAGTGGACATCGCGCGCTTCGATGTAGGCACGCTGCGCCGCGGTGGGAGAGTAGGAGGACGTGCCGGACGGCGCGAGCGTTCGGGTATGCGTGACCTTGTCCAGCCATTTCTTCGTGGACTGTTCGTCGAGGATGGTGCCGGCGGCGACGAGAGGGGCGTCGGGATTATCGGCATGACGGAACAGGTTGAGGGTAATGGACACGTCCGCATTGCCCATGATGAGCAGGACGAGTGCCTCGGCCGCGGAGACATTGTGGGTGCGCGCGGTGGTGGCGATGAGTTTTTCGATGGCTTGCCCCTCGAGTAGCGGAACGCTGAGGCAGAAAGTGGTGCTGTTTTCTGAGCGTTTGATGTGCAGGTGTGTTTCCGGTGGCTCGGACAGGCGATTCTCCGGGCAGTAATCGTTGACGATAGGAAGGATGCGTGCGCTGATTTGGGCAGGGGTGAGTGGGTACTGGTTGGGAACCGTGGGGCCCAGGCAGTCGGTGACGTCCAGGTCCAGCGCGGCGGCGAGATCCTCGGGGATGCACGCTAGCAATTCGGCGAGGCGGCTGACCGAGCTGGGCAGGTACATCCCTGTGAGGAGCAGCTCCATCAGGGTCGGGAATTGTGCGAGCACGAGCGCTTCGAAGCTGATCTTCTCTGCGTGGTAGTTGCTGAGCCCCAGGCGGGCTGCGATGCACGTGGAATGATCGGCGATGAAGGCGTCAGCGACGGGTGTGGCCGCTTGGATTCTCTGGACGTGGATGCGGTTGGCGTCCCGCCCCACGGCGGCCAGCTCGTCATGCTCGTTCGCGAGGATCCAGCAGGCATCCGGGTGGATTCTTCGGATTCGGGTAGTCATATCAGCCTCCCCCAAGGCGTAGATGAAGTGTTCTATTCTTTCGTGTCTGGGTTTTAGTCTAGATCGCTCACCATACATACGCGCCTACAGATATGCATAAAATAGATCAAGTGTTCGATTTTAAAAATATAGCTGTGTGATACCCAGGTATGACACTCAAGATAGGCCTTCAGGCCGATGTATTCACCCGCCCACTCGAGCAGCATAGAAGACATGATCACAATAGATTCGCTTACCAAGAGCTACGGCTCCAAAAAAGTGGTGGACGCGCTCAGCTTCAGCGTCCCCGACGGCTCCGTCACGGGCTTCCTCGGCCCCAACGGCGCCGGCAAGTCCACAACCATGCGCTGCATCCTGGGCCTGGACAAGCCCACCGGCGGGTCCGCCACGTTTTCTGGAACGCTGCCTGATGGCAAGGCCTACGCGTCGGCCTTCTCTTCTCTCGACCATAAAACCCACGTCGCGGGCGCTGTCCTGGATGCGTCCTGGTTCACCCCCGGCCGCAGCGGGCGCAACCACCTCACGGTGCTGACGCTGAGCGCGGGGCTTCCTCAGTCGCGCGTGGAGCAGTGCCTGGAGATGGTCGGCCTGAACGGTCCCGCCGCGGATAAGAAGGTGGGCGGCTATTCGCTGGGCATGAAGCAGCGTCTCGGGCTAGCTGGGGCGCTCCTGGGTGACCCGCAGCACCTGATCCTCGACGAGCCGGTCAACGGGCTGGATCCGGAGGGCGTGACCTGGATCCGCCAAGTAATTCGACGCCAGGCCTCCGACGGCAAGGCCGTCCTTGTGAGCTCCCACCTCCTGTCTGAAATGCAATTGACTGCTGATCGTCTGGTGGTCATCGGTAAGGGGAAGCTGATTGGTGAATACTCGATGGACGAGTTCCTGGCCGACGGCACTCGCGTGATGGTGGAGGCCGCTGATCCCATTGCTTTGGCGGCACTGCTCAGTAACCAGGGCTTTGAGGTGTCTGAGGCTCAGAAGGGGAACCTGGCCGTGGCTGTGGGAGAGCACGGAGAGCAGGAGATTCGCCGAGCCGTTGCTCAGACTGCCTTGAGTAACAACCTCTTGATTACTGGTCTGCGCACGGAACAGGACAACTTGGAGAAACGCTTCTTGGCTGCCACCGCCGGTGCCCAGGAGTACACCACGAATGACAAGGAGAACAGCCATGCGCGCTGAACTGAAGAAACTAACAAGTCTGCGTAGTACGTGGGTGTATGTTGTCCTGCTCACGGGTTCGCTCTATGGACCCGCGGTGCTGATGAGCTTCCTGAACTCTGACCCTGAGGCAACCTTCGGCTGGGGTGATACCACACTGGGTGGCATGATCTTCCTGCTGGTCTTGCTGATCTTCGCCGCAAGTAGTACCGCCGGTGATATCAACGACCGCATGGTTGCCCATAGCTTCCTGACGCAGCGCCATCGTTCGCAGTGGTTGCTGGCCAAGGCCGCGCTGATCGTCATTGTTGCGGAAGTGAGCTACTGGATCGGCATCGCGATCAGCGCTGTGGTCCTGCACTTCTCTCTCGAGGGGCAGTGGACCGGAGGCGGTACGTATGACCTATGGATCTATGCCCTCTTTCTCCCGGTTTACGCCCTGATGGCTGTCGGGCTGGCGGGCCTGACCCGCAGCAAGATCATGGGTTCGGGTATCCCGATGGTGCTGTTCCTGGTGATTGAGCCGTTGCTCGCGGCAGCCGCTCAGCACCTGGAGTGGGTGAAGTACATTTACTACGCAATGCCCGGCACTCGACTTTCTGACCTCACGCAGTGGCACGCGCTGGAAGCTCAGGGCGACGATGTCCTCGACGCGGTGGGGTTGATGACCACACCAGCGCAGAGCGCGATCGTGATCCTGGCATGGGGTGCGCTCCTCTTCGGAGTTGCGATCCTGGCCAACAACAGGCGAGATACTCGCTAAAGCTCCAGCTCAGCCCCTTCTTTAGCGGCGAGCTCCTGCATCCGCTCCGTGGCGGTGTCCACCGACACCACCACGGAGCCTGCGTGCATCAAGGGCACCAGAGCCCTCGTTAACTCGGCCACGTTCTGCCATGGGCCGGTGAGGACTCGGCGGGCAGAGCCGGCGCCGGGGGCGCTCACACCCTCGGCAAGCTCCGGGCCGTCCACGGTGGGGGCATGATACTGGTCGGGGTGAATCCGTACCTCGGGGGAAAAGTCCGTGATGCCGAAGGGCACCTCGCCACCGCTTTCTTCCACGCCTCGGCCGAAGGGGTCTGAGGACAAGAGGAAAATCTCCTCGGCATCGGAGGCCTCGGCGCGGGCGGGATCGTCGGTGAAGAGGAGCTGGGCGTCGGGATTATCGGTCAGGACGGCACCCACGTGCCACGCCCCGATGGCGATCACGGCGGGCTGCCACCCGGTGTCCGCGATCAGGCCGATGCGGTCACCCGGCTGTACCCCGTAGGCGCGGAGCAGGTGGGCCACCTTGGACTGCCAGTTCGCCAGGGTCTGGCCGGACAGTTCCATGCGGCCGGCGGGGGTGTAGGTGGTTAGGCGCGGGGCGGCGGGGTCGGCGAGTAAGGGGGCGATGATGTCCATGAGGTCCTGTCCTAGTTCACACACATCGGCGTGTCCCCGCCGGCGTGGATCGGGCCGTCAGGGCCGCCGGTATCGTCGATGGAGCCCTCTTCGCCCACTACGTCGGAGTTCTCCTCGGGCTGGTCCTCAGGGGCCTCCTCGTCAGTGAGTCCTGGGCCGTTGTACGTGCTGGACAGGGAAACGGACAGTTCCTTGTCTCCCAGGCCTGGATCCTCCACAATCTTCAAGCCGCCAAGCTTCTTGGCCAGGTCTATAGCAGCGGGATCCTCGGCGTTGTGGGCGCTGACGAAGGATTCGAAATCGCCGGATTCCTCCGCATTGCCTACCTCGCCGGGTGTGAAGCCAAAGGACGCGGTGATCTCGGATACGCGGCTGGCCAGGCCTTGGGTGTCGGAGCCGTTCTTGATGGCCACCGTGTACTCGCGCGCAGGGTAGTTCGGGGCATCGGCCTTCTCACCGCCGTCTTCCTCACCCAGCAGATCCTTGAAGAACGCGTGGACCTGCTTCTTGTCCACGGTGACGATGGACTCGCCATAGTCGCCGGTTCCGTCGATGGAGGTCACGGGGATGGTCTGGAAGGACACGTTGCCGCCGGACAGGTTCTGCATCTGCGTGGCCAGCCCCATCACGTCCCAGCCGGAGTCCAGAACCACGGAGCGCTGCACGGCCCCACTGAGCTCGTTGAGCTTCGACGGGTTGGTGAGCGTGCCCGTGGACAGGATCTTGGATACCAGGCTGGCCATGTACACCTGCTGGCGGGTGATGCGGTCCAGGTCGCCGCGGGGGAGGTCGTGGCGTTGGCGGACGAAGCTCAGGGCGTCGGCGCCGTCTAGGGTCTGGGTGCCCTTCTTGAAGTTCGCGCCGGACAGCGGCTCGGAGACGTCGTTGTTTAGGCACACGTCCACGCCACCCACGGCGTTGGTGAGCAGCACGAATCCCAGCAGTCCCACCTCGGCGTAGTGGTCCACCTTGATGCCGGTGAGGTCCGCGATGGAGTTGATGAGCTCCTTACGCCCGGCTTCGGAGGATTCCTGCTGGATCGTTTTCTCGTCGGTCACGCCGGCCTGGACCATCTTGTCGGCGTGGTCCTGCTTCGCGATGCCATACACGCCGTTGAGCTTCGTGTTGCCGAAATTGTCGGTCTTGACGTAGGTGTCGCGGGGCAGGGAGACGGCCGTGGCGCCGGATCCGTCGTTGGGGATGCGGATTAGGACCATGGTGTCCGTGTTGGTGACTTCCTCCTCGCCGGCGCGGAGCATGTCGATTTCTTCCTGGGACAGCGGGTTGCCCTGGGCGTCCGTGCGGGAGTCCACGCCGGTGAGCAGGATGTCCATGGCGCCGTCGGTTTGTCCGCCGAGGTCCAGGCCGCCGGCGGAGGCGAGTTTGTTGTCGAGGCCTCCCAGCACGGAGTATCCCGCGCCGGTGACACCGAGGAGGACTGCGGACAGACCCGCAAGGATCGCCTTCGCTGGTTTGGAACCGATCTGGCGTGCCCCGGCGGTGACCGCTGGGTTGATGCGCCGAGAATGGCGGCTGATGTTGTCCTCACTCATGGCCACATACTTTAGCCCTTTGTCTTTTGTGTGGTCTACTTGTTCGTGTGTGTTCGCAGAAACTCATTGTTGTTGGTGCCGCGGGGCAGGTGGGCCGCGCGGTGTGCCAGCTGGTCCCTGACGCCGTCGCTCTGACCCGCCGGGAGCTGGACCTCACCGGGGATGTGCGCTCCGCGTGTCGTTTATATTCGACGCCAGGCGCCACCCTCCTGAACCTCTCCGCCTTTACCGCGGTGGATGCCGCGGAGGACGCTGCGCGTGCCGAGGAGGTGTGGGCTGTCAATGGGCGCGCGCCGGGGGAGTTGGCGCTGGCGTGCGCGGAGACCGGCATGCGGATGATTCACGTGTCCACCGATTATGTGTTTTCGGGCGACCGTCCGGAGGGGCAGCTCAATGGGGAGGCGGATCCTGTGGGTCCGGTCAATGAGTACGGGCGCAGCAAGTTGGCGGGGGAGCGGGCGGCGCTGGCGGCGGGTGCGACGGTGGTGAGGACGTCGTGGGTGTACACCGGGCCGGGGAACACCGGCGGGGATTTTGTGAAGACCATGGTGGGGTTGGCCGGCCGTGGCGTGGATCCTCGGGTGGTGGACGACCAGTGGGGAAGGCCTACGCGCGCGCTGGATCTGGCGCGTGTGTTGGTGGACCTGGCGGAGGCTGAGGTGGGTGATAACCAGCTGCTGCATATCGCGGGCTCCGGCGAGCCGATCACCTGGTTCACGTTCGCCCGGGCGGTGTTCGAGGAGGCCGGGTTCGATCCCGCGCGGGTTTCTCCGGTGTCCACGCGGGAGTACCCCACCGCAGCCCAGCGCCCGTTGAATGCGGCGCTGGACACTTCCGCATACGAAAAGCTGTGCGAATCTGTGAAGCTCACGCGGATGCCTGCGTGGCGCGAGTCTCTCCGGGAGGCGCTGCGGTAGGGTCAGCGCCATGGCACCTATCGCAATCGTTACCGTGACCTATTCCCCGGGGCAGCACCTGTGGGACTTCATTGATTCCGTACCACAGGCCTCCCAGCAGGGTGGCCATGTGGTGATGGTGGATAACGGTTCCACGGATGGCGCGCCGGAGGCGGTGGCGGCGGAGCGCGGGGCGGAGCTGGTGTACTCCGGCGGCAACATTGGCTACGGTGCGGGGATGAATCTGGGGGCGCGGCACTTGAGGGAGTTGCGGGACGCTGGCGGCGTCGATGATGAGTTTTTTGTGATCTCTAACCCGGATGTGGTGTTTGACGCGGGCGCGATTGATGAGCTGATCGCGGCGGCGCGGCGCCATCCGCGCGCGGCTGCGGTGGGTCCGCTGATCCGGGAGGCGGATGGGAGTGCGTACCCGTCGGCGCGTGCGGTCCCGGGGCTGGCCAGCGGCGTGGGGCATGCCGTGCTGGGGAAGATCTGGCCCGCCAATCCGTGGACGAAACGCTACCTGGACGACGAGAGGATGGACCAGGAGCGACCTGCTGGGTGGCTGTCTGGTTCCTGCCTGCTGATGCGCTGGGAGGCGTTCGACGCCATCGGTGGTTTTGACGAACGCTATTTCATGTACATGGAGGACGTGGATTTGGGGGACCGTCTGGGGCGCGCGGGCTGGTTGAACATCTTCACGCCGGCGGCGCAGATTCGGCATGCGCAGGGGCATGCGGCCAGTAAGCACCCGGAGATCACGCTGAAGGCGCACCACGACAGTGCCTATCGTTTCCAGGCGGATCGGCTTCCGGGATGGAAGAACGCGCCGCTTCGGGTAGCGCTGAAGGCCGGTTTAAAGGTCAGGGAATTTATAGCGATTAAGGCCGCCCACGGCGTGGGGTAGCACACTACGGCAGGGAAAGCTCTAGGCTGCAAAGGCGTAACAAGAAAGGGTGAAGACTGGAATGAACGCCGCAAATCTGGCCGCTGAGACTGATGCTGTGATTTTGGTGGGAGGCAAGGGGACCCGCTTGCGCCCGCTGACGAACTCCACTCCGAAGCCGATGTTGCCGGTGGCGGGCGCGCCGTTTTTGGAGCATTTGCTGGCCCGCATCAAGCAGGCCGGGATGACTCACGTGGTGCTGGGCACGTCCTTCAAGGCCGAGGTGTTCGAGGAATACTTTGGCGATGGTTCCCAGCTGGGCCTGGAGATCGAGTACGTGGTGGAGGAAGAGCCGCTGGGCACCGGCGGCGGAATCCGTAACGTGCTGGATCACCTGCGTTTCGACCGGGCGATGGTGTTCAACGGGGATGTGCTGGGTGGCACGGACCTGAACTCGGTGCTGCAGACGCACGTGGAGCAGCAGGCTGATGTGACGCTGCACTTGCTGCGCGTGCGCGACCCCCGGGCCTTCGGCTGTGTTCCAACGGATGCTGAGGGGCGGGTGTCCGCGTTCCTGGAGAAGACGGAGGATCCACCGACGGATCAGATCAACGCTGGTTCCTATGTGTTCCAGAAGTCGGTGATTGAGTCCATCCCGGCGGGCCGGCCGGTGTCTGTGGAGCGCGACGTGTTTCCGGACCTGTTGGATCGGGGCGCGCGGGTGTATGGCCACGTGGACCAGTCCTACTGGCGTGACATGGGAACGCCTGCGGACTTCGTGCGCGGTTCCTCGGATTTGGTGCGTGGTATTGCGCCGTCTCCTCTGCTGGACGGGCGTCACGGCGAGGCGCTGATCGACGATTCGGCGGCCGTGTATGGCGGCGCGCTGATCCTGGGCGGCTCCGTGGTGGGCAGGGGAGCGGAGATTGGTGCCGGCACGCGTATTGATACGTCCGTGGTGATGGACGGCGTGGAGATCGAGGCGGGAGCCACGGTGGAGCGCTGCGTGATTGGCGCCGGGGCACGGATTGGCGCGCGGGCCCACGTGGTGGACTGCGTGATCGGTGAGGGTGCCGTGATTGGTGCGCGCTGTGAGCTGGTCGACGGTGCGCGCGTGTGGCCTGGCGTGGTGCTGCCGGACGGCGGTTTGCGCTTCAGCCCAGATATGTAGGGGACCAAAATAGGGGTATTTAAAAATTTTTTAGAATTTTCCTACATCTTGTGGGATCCGCCTCAATTGTGAGGCGGATCTACTATATGTAGTGGTCGCCCTGAAAACTTTCCCCTTATGTGGTGGTCGCTGTAGAGGCTGCAGTCAATCATTCCTGTGACCCGCGGTGTTGATGTTGCTGATGTGGCTGATGTGGCTAAAGTGATTTGGCCGTCGCTTGACGGGATGTAATTACCTTTGTGTAATCTTGTGCTTACACCTCACCGCCCACCGCGAGTACAAAGATAGGAGCGCACTGTGGACAAGTCCCTGGAGACCACCTTTAGTGGCCCTATTTCCGAGGGTTCGGCGGCGATCGAGCGCCCACGGAACCTGTTCGAGATGACGGAGAACTTCGATCTCCTCTTTGACGCTGTAGAACAGGACTGGCAAGAACAAGCCCTGTGCGCCCAGACGGACCCAGAGGCGTTCTTCCCAGAAAAGGGTGGCTCCACGCGCGAAGCTAAGCGCATCTGCCAGGCCTGCGGCGTGCGTGATGAATGCCTGGAATACGCACTCGCGAACGACGAGCGTTTTGGAATCTGGGGCGGACTCTCCGAGCGCGAACGCCGCCGCCTCAAGAAGAAGATGGCTTAATTACTAGTCATCCCACGTGAACCGGGGATCAATGGCCTCCGGCACCGTATTTAAATACACCGCCACCAGGCGCACAATGATGTGACGCAACATCTGCTCCAGTTCCTGAGGTGAGCTGGTCCGAAGTTCCACTGGGCGTCGGAAAACAATAATACGAGGACGCGTGGGACGGCCCTGGCGGTCAACCCCCGCAGGCACCAAACGGCCCAGCGGCACAGCCCCATCAGCCACAACATCCTCAGGCCACGTGGACGCCCCATGGCTCAAGCGCATCCGCGGCACAATATCCACCGCAACATCCAGCGCCCCCAGCTCCGAGCGGAAGTGTTCGAGGTAGGGCTCGTAGGCGTCGATCACGGCATTATCGAAACGCTGCGAGCGCGTTTTATACCGAGGAAGATCCGGTAACAGCACGCCACGTAACCCCCGTCCTCGGGGATCATTGCGGGAACGCGAGATGTGTTGTGCCATGCCTAGGATGATAAGCCCGCTGTGACCCCAAGGCGCTACAATGACACCCGTGACTTTGATACGACAATGCTCCAGGCCCGGCTGCTGCACACCGGCTATTGCAACCCTGGAGTTCAACTACGCCTCCCAGATGGCGATCATCGGCCCACTGATCGCCGTGCCTAACCCACACCGCTGGGACCTCTGCGAGGAGCACGCGCGCCGCACCACGGCGCCGCATGGGTGGCAGCTCAGTATCACCAACCCCTACCTCCTCGGTGAAGCCGCCGACATCGACGATGATGAACTGAGCGCCATGGCCGAGGCCGTCCGTCACGCCCACGAACACGAAGCCGCCGATAGTATTAGGCTTAAAGAGCTGGAAGAAGAACACCGCGCGTCCCGCGTCCAACGACGGGACGACCATCCCGTGCCCACGGGACTCCACCCGGCACGACGAAATCTGCCGCGACCAACCCCACGTCGCCATCTGCGCGCAGTGCGTAACGACTAGTCAGCAGGAAGGCAATCGCAATGACTACCTACAAGCAGCAAGACCTGGACGCCATGATTAAGGCCTACGATGTGCGCGGCGTGGTGGGCGAGGGCCCCGGCCAGATCGGCACGGAGTTCACCCGAGCCGTCGGCGCGTCCTTCGGCCGCCTCATGCGCGAAGAAGGAGCGGACACGGTAGTTATCGGCCACGACATGCGCGATAGCTCTCCGGGGCTGTCCGCCGCGTTCGCTGAAGGTGTGAACTCCCAGGGCGTGGACACCATCACGCTGGGTCTCACCTCGACCGACGAGCTGTACTACGCCTCCGGCGTGAAGAACTGCCCAGGCGCGATGTTCACCGCCTCCCATAACCCCGCGAAGTACAACGGCATCAAGCTGTGCCGCGCCGGCGCCCGGCCCGTCGGTCAGGATTCCGGCCTGAACACCATCAAGGCCGACCTTCAGGATGGCATTGAGGATTACCAGGGCGAGCCTGGACACAATTCCGAGGAGGACGTCCTGCAAGGCTACGCGGACTACCTCACGGACCTGGTTCCGCTGGACATCCGCCCGCTGAAGGTCGCCGTGGATGCGGGCAACGGCATGGGTGGTCTGACGGTTCCCGCTGTGTTTGAGGGACAGCCCCTGGACCTGCATAGCCTCTACTTCGAGCTGGATGGAAACTTCCCCAACCACGAGGCCAACCCGCTGGATCCGAATAACCTGGTGGACCTGCAGAAGTACACCGTGGAGGTCGGCGCGGACCTGGGCATCGCCTTCGACGGCGACGCCGACCGATGCTTCATCGTAGACGAGAAGGGCGAGGCAGTCTCCCCATCCACCGTCTGCGCCATCATCGCCGAGCGCTACCTGAAGAATAACCCCGGCGCCACGATCATCCACAACCTCATCACCTCGAAGTCCGTGCCGGAGCTGGTCACGAAGATGGGTGGCCAGCCCGTCCGCACCCGCGTGGGCCACTCCTTCATCAAGGCCACCATGGCCGAGACCAACGCCATCTTCGGCGGTGAGCACTCCGCCCACTACTACTTCTCCGACTTCTTCAACGCGGACTCCGGCATGATCGCCGCCCTGCACCTGCTGGCCACCCTCGGCGGCCAGGACAAGCCGCTGAGCGAGCTGAAGAAGGCTTACGAGCTCTACCAGGCTTCCGGCGAAATCAACTCCGAGGTCAGCGACCAAGCAGGCCGCACCGAGGCCGTGGTGGAGGCCTTCGCAGACCGCACTGAGTCCGTGGACCGCCTGGACGGCGTGACCATTGAGCTCAAGGACGGCTCCTGGATGAACGTCCGCGCCTCCAACACGGAACCGCTGCTGCGCCTGAACATCGAAGCCCCCACCCAGGCCGAGGTGGACGCCCTGGTGGACGAAGCGCTCGCAATTATTCGCGCCTAGGCCCGGACCCGCGTAGTTTGGAACAAATGAACTGTCCACTTGAAGGAGTCATCCGCACGTACGCCTGGGGCTCGCACACGGCTCTGGCGGAACTGACGGGTCGCCCTGCACCCACGGAGCAGCCCGAGGCGGAACTGTGGCTGGGCGCCCACCCCGCGGCACCGTCGCGCGTGGGGGACACCGACCTCCAGCAGCTCATCGCCGCCGACCCCCAGGGACAGCTAGGGCCGGGCCGCGAGCAGCTGCCGTTCCTGCTGAAACTGCTTGCCGCCGAGCGTGCCCTGTCGATCCAGGTGCACCCCACCAAGGCGCAGGCCCAGGAGGGCTTCGCGCGCGAGAACCAGCAGGGTATCCCCCTGGACGCCTACGAGCGCAACTATAAGGACGATAACCACAAGCCGGAACTCCTCGTCGCGCTCACCCCCTTCGAGGCGCTCGCCGGCTTCCGGCCCGTGGACCGCACTCGGGAGCTGATCCAGGCGCTGGAGTGCCCAGAGCTGGATTCTTGTGTAGAGATGCTGGGGGAGGGCGAGCCGGCGTCGAATATTCGGGCGGTGCTCACCACCTGGATGACCATGCCCACAGACCAGCTTGACCCGCTGCTGGACGGGCTCGTGGCGGCGCTGGAGCGCGTCGATCGCGCGACGACCACGCCCTGGATCGCGGAGGTTGTGGGCGTGCTGCGTGTCCTCGCCGAGCAATACCCCGGCGACCGCGGCCTGCTGTGCGCCCTGCTGCTGAATTACGTGGTGCTGCAGCCCGGCGAGGCGCTGTTCCTGGACGCCGGGCAGCTGCATGCGTACGTGCAGGGCACGGGCGTGGAGATCATGGCGAACTCCGATAACGTGCTGCGAGGCGGCCTGACCAGCAAACATATTGACGTGGAGGAGCTGCTGCGGATTGTCCGTTGCGATCCGGTGGATGATCCCCGAATCCTTCCGACGCCCAGCGGGCTCTACCCCACCCCTGCTGACGAGTTTCAACTGCGCCATGTGAACGGCGAGCCGGTGCAGGTTTCAGGGCCGGCGATTGTCCTTGCGGCGGCGGAGTCTGTGTGTGTGGATGGCGAGGAGCTCGCGAGCGGCCAGGCACTGTGGGTTCCCGCGCGCAGCGCGGCTGAGTGCGGGCCGGGGGCGTTCGTGGCCCAGGTGCCTTAAGGCTGGAGGCTACTCCTCCGCGGAGTCATCCTCCGCGGTGCTGCGCTGAGAGCTCTGGTTGCCTGAAGGGTCACGCGGTGCAGGCTGGAAAAGGGGGAGGTCTGACGGGAACTGGAAATCATCCTTGAGATGGTGCATGCCATCCTTTTGCTGCTTCGGGATGCCGTTGAGGTAGTCTCCCAGCCAGTCGGGGACCTTGCCTCCAGCAGGAGTCTCCTTCTCTGCAGGCTCTTGCGCCTGCTGGGACGTCTGGGACGGCTCCATGGTCTGCTGCTCCGGCTCCTTGCCAGCCTCAGCTAGCCAGCGGGAGGTGGGCTGGACATTCGTGAGGCCGTAGTAGTTCGTGTCATTGTTGGAGGACGTCAGCGCATGCGGCGGCATGTACGGGTCATTGGTCGCAGTTGCCTGCGGAGGGACGACGTGCTGTGCCTGCTCGGGAGTGCTGTCCGCTTCGGTGGTGGGGGAGTGCGAGGTGCTGGACGGAGTGCTGGATCGGGTGCTGCTCTCCTGTGCAGTGCTGTGAGTCTGTGTGGTGACAGTCTGATTCGAGCGGTTCTCCACGGAATCGGCGGAGCGGATGGTCCACATGGACACGATCACAGCCAGGGCAATGCCCACGATGGCGAAGCCCGCGATGAAGCGACCGCCGACGTAGGTGTGGCGATCGTTGCGGCTCTGAGAAGTGTCAGTGTCCATGCGTGAAAAACTCCAGACGTAACGTCAAAGATGTTCGTCGACAGTGCTCGGGGCTAGGCCGTTGGCGAAGGGTGACTCCTAGGTCACAGTTGCAGTCAAATATAGCATGGTCACGAAACGGTTACTACTGTTGACACTATGAGCACATGGGACCACATCATTTTCGAAGACGAAGCCGTGCAGGAGTTCTTTGAGGACTTGGACGAGCTGGACTACACAGACCTCAGCATGGCCCTCAAGGACGCCATCGTGGACGCCACGAAAAACGCCGAACCAGGCCAACAGGATTACACCGTGGGGCTGGGGGCTTCCTCCCTGGTGGCGATCTGGAGCGGGGCGCCCTACGCCGTGGCGGACATCGCCGACCGCTTCCCCTTCGTGCGCGGCCACATCGGCCACGCCTCCCAGGAACTCGTGGACGCCGCCCTGGAGCTGCTCGATGGTGAACTGGAGCGCCTGGGCGACGACGCCCCGGAAGGGCTGGAGACCTACGTCGAGGCACTGAGCTAACACGCTCAACACAGTGAGTGTGTGGGCTCACTGTTACACTGGCAGTCGGTTTTAGTATCCCTTACATATCCCTTCGACATCAGGAGCTTCCGTCCCCCATGGCACACCTCACCCCCGACCGCATCGGCGATCTGGAATTCAAAGTTCGTGACCTCTCTCTCGCGGAATCTGGGCGCCACCAGATTCGCCTCGCAGAATACGAGATGCCGGGGTTGATGGAGCTGCGTCGGGAATACGCAGACGAGCAGCCGCTGAAGGGGGCGCGCATCGCCGGCTCCATCCACATGACGGTGCAGACCGCTGTGCTCATTGAAACCCTGACCGCGCTGGGCGCAGAGGTGCGCTGGGCGTCCTGCAACATCTTCTCCACCCAGGACGAGGCCGCCGCCGCGATCGTGGTGGGCCAGGGATCCCCAGAAGCCCCCGCGGGCGTACCCGTCTTCGCCTGGAAGGGCGAAAGCCTGGACGAATACTGGTGGTGCCTGCGCCAGATCTTCACCTGGGAGGACGGCCAGGATGCCAACATGATCCTGGACGACGGCGGCGACGCCACCATGGCCGTCATCAAGGGATCCGAGTTCGAGGCCGCCGGTCTTGTGCCAGAGCCGACGCCTGAGGACTCCGATGAATACACCGCCTTTCTCGGCATGCTCTCCACGGCCTACCAGGAGGACAAGGACCTCTGGACCCGCGCCAGCACCTCCGTGAAGGGCGTGACCGAAGAGACCACCACCGGCGTGCACCGCCTGTACCACTTCGCCGACCAGGGCGTGCTCCCATTTCCTGCCATCAACGTGAACGACGCCGTGACGAAGTCCAAGTTCGACAACCGCTACGGAACTCGCCACTCCCTGGTCGACGGCATCAACCGCGCCACCGACATGCTCATCGGCGGCAAGACCGTGCTGCTGTGCGGATACGGCGATGTGGGCAAGGGCTGTGCCGAAGCGCTGGCAGGTCAGGGCGCGATCATCAAGGTCACCGAAGTGGATCCCATCAATGCCCTGCAGGCCCTCATGGACGGCTTTGAGGTTGTGACCGTGGAGGATGCCATCAGCTCCGCGGACATCGTCATCACCGCAACCGGAAACCTGGGTATCATCACTTTCGAGCACATGCAGCAGATGAAGAACCACGCTGTGCTGGGCAACATCGGCCACTTCGACAACGAAATCGACATGGCCAGCCTGCTGCACCGCGAGGACGTGTCCCGGGTCAACATCAAGCCGCAGGTGGATGAGTTCACCTTCCCCGGCGCCGACGGCGAACCACTGTCCATCGTGGTCCTGTCCGAAGGCCGCCTGCTGAACCTGGGCAACGCCACGGGCCACCCCTCCTTCGTGATGTCCAACTCCTTCGCCGATCAGACGATCGCGCAGATCGAGTTGTTCACCAAGTCCGAGAACTACAACAACGAGGTCTACCGCCTGCCGAAGATCCTGGACGAGAAGGTCGCCCGCATCCACGTGGAGGCCCTGGGAGGCACCCTCACGAAGCTCAGCAAGGAACAGGCCGAATACATCGGTGTGGACGTGGAAGGCCCCTTCAAGCCGGAGCACTACCGCTACTAGTCCTATGATTATTTCCTTTGAAGGCGTAGATGGCGCAGGCAAAAACACGCTCGTCACGGCAGTAGAAGCGGAGCTCATCCGCCGCGAACTGCCCGTGGCGCGCCTGGCCTTTCCCCGCTACGAACACTCCGTCCACGCTCACCTGGCGCAGCAGGGGCTGTACCAGAAGATGGGTGACCTCACGGACTCCATCTACGGCATGGCCACCCTCTTCGCGCTGGATCGCTATGAGGTTGCAGACGAGCTCAGTGATCTGGATGCGGATGGGTATGTGATTCTGTTGGACCGGTATGCGGCGTCGAATGCAGCATATTCGGCGGCGAGAATCACCCAGCGGGAGGGGACACGGCCCGGCGATATGGCCTCCCACAGCATCGTGGAGTGGGTGGACAACCTCGAGTTCGCCACCCTGGGCGTGCCCGTGCCCGATCTGCAGATCCTGGTGGACGTCAGCGCCCAGCTGGCGCACAGCCGGGTGGCATCTCGGGAAGCTGACGACGGAGACCGCGTGCAGGACGCCTACGAGGCCGATCGCGACCTCCAGGAACGCACCGTGCAGGCCTACCGAGACCTCGCCGCAGCCAACTGGCGCAGCCCGTGGACGGTAGTGGACTTTTCCGGGGCCGACGTGACAAGCTGTGCTGAAGACATCGCAGACTCCATCCAAACACTTGTGCAAGAGGACAACTAAGCCATGGCAGCAACAATCCTAGTAGTGGACGATGACCCAGCAATCGCTGAAATGCTGACCATCGTTTTGCAAGGCGAGGGCTTCAACACGATCGTCGTGGGGGACGGCAACGACGCCGTGGAGGCGGCGCGCAACCACCAACCCGACCTGGTGCTGCTGGACGTCATGCTGCCCGGCATGAACGGCATCGACGCGTGCAAGGCAATCCGTGAGGACTCCACCGTCCCCATCGTGATGCTCACCGCCCGCACGGACACGGTGGACGTGGTGCTGGGCCTGGAGTCCGGTGCGGACGACTACATCCACAAGCCCTTCAAGCCCAAGGAGCTGGTCGCCCGCGTGCGCGCCCGCCTGCGTCGCACCCCCGAGGAGCGCCCCGAGTCCCTGGAGATCGCCGACCTATCCATCGACGTTCCAGGGCACCAGGTGCTCCGAGACGGCGAAGAAATCTCACTGACCCCTATCGAGTTCGAGCTGCTGGTGACCCTGGCCTCCAAGCCACGGCAGGTGTTCTCCCGCGAGCAGCTGCTGGAATTGGTGTGGGGCTACCGCAAGGCCAGCGATACCCGCCTGGTGAACGTGCACATCCAGCGCCTGCGTTCCAAGATTGAGGTGGACCCCGACGATCCGTGCATCATCCAAACCGTTCGCGGTATCGGATATAAGACCGGGGAGTAGTTCCTCAGTCATGTCCAGCCCCAACGACGTGACACCGGCCCCATCGCAGGAGGGCTCGTGGTGGGACCACACCAAGTTTTTCTTCAGCAATCCACCCGGAGCAACGCGCTCGGGGTGGAAAACCTTGCGCTATCGGTGGCGCACCTCTGTCCAGGTGCGCGTGGTGTGGAGCGTGTTCATCGCGTCCTTCGTAGTGATCTCCATCTTGGGCATCGTGCTGACGAGCTTTCTGGGCCAACAGCTGTTGAACGCCGAGCACGACTCCGCGGTCGAGGAAATGGATCGCGCCCGCGTGAAGGTGCAGGAGCAGATCGCGGCCACGAACCCCACGAACCCGGTGGCCATCAGGCTGACCAGCGCCCGGGCTGTGTTGGTGGATCGCAACCCGGCCGCGGAAAAGCGCACCACGGCGGTGTTCGAGCCGGTGTTGATCTCCTCGGACGTGAACAACGAAGAGACCGTGGTTCCCGATACGGCGACGATCCCGGAGGAGCTGCGGGACTTCGTGCGCCAGGGCCAGGTGGCCACACAGCATGTGACCATGCCCGTGGGAGGTAATCCTCGGGCGAAGGCTCTGATTATTGGGTCACCGGTGGCGTCGGATATCGCCAATGTGGAGCTGTACCTGATCTTCCCCCTGGATGCGGAGGAGTCCACGTTGAGCCTCATGCGCGGCCTGCTGATGTCCGGCGGGATCGTGCTCATCGTGCTGCTGGTGGTCATTGTGTGGATGTTCTCCCAACAGGTCACGGTGCCCATCCGCCGGGCCGCGCTTGTGGCCGAGCGTTTCGCGGACGGGAACCTGCGGGAGCGCATGGTGGTCAACGGCCAAGACGAGGTGGCCCGCCTGGGCTCCAGCTTTAACCAAATGGCGGAGAAGCTCTCCACACAGATTAGGGAGCTGAGGGAGTTCGGCTCGGTGCAGCAGCGGTTTACGTCGGACGTGTCCCATGAGCTGCGCACCCCGCTGACGACGGTGCGCATGGCCGCGGATCTGATTCAGGACAATGCGGACAACTTGGACCCGATGACCGCCCGGGCGTCCGCGTTGATGAGCAAGGAGCTCGACCGCTTTGAATCCCTGCTGGGGGACCTGCTGGAGATTTCGAGGCACGACGCCGGCGTGGCGAACCTATCCAACGAGCTGGTGGATGTGCGCGGCATCATCCGCTCGGCGCATCAGCAAGTGCACGCCATCGCAGAGGAGACGGGCGCGGAGGTGCGCCTGAACCTTCCCGACTCGGCCGTGATGATGGAGGTGGATTCCCGACGCGTTGAGCGCATCGTGCGTAATCTGATGGCCAATGCCGTGGACCATTCCGAGTCCCGGCCCGTAGACGTCACCCTGGCCGTGGGGGAGTCCTCCATGGCGCTGACCGTGGTGGATCACGGTGTGGGGCTGAAGCCTGGCGAGGAGAACTTGGTGTTCAATCGTTTCTGGCGGTCGGATCCGTCCCGTGAGCGACGGACCGGCGGTACCGGCTTGGGGCTGGCGATTGCGAAGGAGGATGCCGAGCTGCATGGTGGTCGCCTGGAAGCGATCGGCGAGCCTGGAGTGGGCGCGTGTTTCCGCCTGACCTTGCCGCGCAACAGTGGGGATGTTGTGGTGTCCTCGCCGTTGCCGTTGGCTGTGGATCGGACTCTAGACAACGGAGGTAGCGATGACGAGCAGTAAAACCGTGCGGTGCGTCACTGCCGCCGTGGCGGCGTCCAGCCTGTGGATGGCGGTGGGCTGCACATCCATTCCGGAGTCCACGAAGCCGGAGGCCATCAGCTCCTACGCGCCCACGCCCGATGTGGAGAACGTGCCCGTGCCCGTCGACGATCGCCCGTCTGACCTGCTGTTGCGCGACTTCATGAGCGCCAGCGCCCACCCCACGGGGCACCACAAGGCCGCCAGGGCGTTCCTGACCCCTTCTGCTGCCGACGCCTGGCGTGACGCGATCCCCATCATGATCTTGGAACGCACCGATATCACGTCCGTGGGTGCCTCGGATGGTGGCTCGATCACGTACCGGGTGCGAGGCAACATGGTGGGGCAACTAGGCGTTAATGGTGCGTTTCGGCCGGAGCTGTCCGATTTCGAGGCCGAATACCGGATGACGAAGGTGGATGGACAGTGGCGGATTTCGGACCTGCCCGATGTGGTGGTGATGGAGCGCAGTGATTTCGTGACGCACTACACCCAGCGGAAGCTGTACTTCATGGAGCAGGCGGGTAACGCTCTCGTGTCCGATCCGCGCTGGGTGTACAACGGGGTGGCCTCCGTGCCCAATACGCTGATGTTCCTGTTGACGTTGGGACCGTCGACTGAGTTGTCCCGTGGGGTGCGCTCGCTCATTCCGAGCGGCGTGACCGCGCGCGTGACGGAGGAGGAGCATCGCGGGTACTCCGTGGATCTTCTGGGCATGAGTGACTTGAATGCCGAGAGCTGGGAGATGCTGGCGGCACAGGTGGTGTGGACCCTGGCCAGCTCGGATCTGCGCGGTCCGTACAAGATCCTGGTCGAGGGGACCAACCCCGTGAGCCAACGCGAGGATGGCTGGCAGGTTCAGCATGTGTCCCAGTTTGATCCGAACATTGAGGTGGCGGAACCGCTGCGCATGGTGGCTCATGGTGCCGTGTACCGCCAGGAAAATGGTGCCTCCACGGCGGAGGGCGGCTGGCTGTCCGACCACTGGGTGGACTCCCTGGCGGTGAGCGGGCAGCGGTCGATGTTCGCCGCCGTGACCGGGGAGGGCGACGCCCAGCGTTCCCTCATGCTCGGCGAGGCCAATGGGGTTCCGCAGACGCTGCTGAAGGCCGATTCCATCACGCGTCCGTCGTGGACCCCGCTGACAGGGGACTTGTACGCCGTGTCCGACGGGGATACGATCCACCACTTCACTCAGGATTCGGCGTCAGGCGCGATGCAGCATCACAAGATTGACGCGTCGAGCTTGGAGGATCTGCACATGGAGGATCCCAAGATCAGCGTGTTCCGGGTGTCCCGCTCGGGCGCGCGGGCGTTGATGGTGATTAACGGGCGTGTGTTTGTCTCAGTGCTGGAGACGGGGGACAGCAACCGCAATACTGTGCTGGGCAAGCCGCTGGAGATTGGCTATCAGCTGGGCGATACCGCCGTAAGCGCGGACTGGCGAGCCGACGGCAGCATCATCGTGGGCACCCGCGCCAACGACGCGCCACTGTGGCAACTCAGCGTGGACGGCTCGGAGTACGTGCAGTTGCCGAGCCGTAACCTGAACGCCCCGGTGGTGGCCGTGGCAGCGGAGGGCAATACGCTCTACGCCACGGATTCGCGCGCGTTGATGCAATACAATTCCGTCTACGAGGACCAACGCTTCTGGCGCGAGGTCCCGTCGGTGCAGGGCTTGCGCTCGGTGCCGGTGCTGCCGTACTAACAGACAAAGCAGAAACGGGGAAAGGCTATGTGGGGGGACATCGCTGATCTTGTGCTCCGGGCGGACTGCGTGTGCTGCGGGCGCCTGGTGGTCTCGGCACATCCGGCGTGCCCGGAGTGCCTGGCGGACCTTTCAGCGCCCTGGCAGCGGTGGGATCCGCCCGTGGCCGTGGCGCCCGTCTACGCGGCGGGGGCCTATGGTGGGCCTCGCCGGAGCCTGGTGATCGCGGCGAAGGATCGGCTGCGTGCCGCGGCGATCGACTTGATGGGGCGGATGTACTACACGGGATTGCAGGGCATCGCCTCCCGCGGAGTGGTGCCGGATCCGCGCCTAGGGCCCGTGGCGCTGCTACCCGCACCGACCCGGCGTTCGGCAGAGAAGAACCGCGGCGGGGACGTCGTCACCCGCGCGGCACTCACCACCCGCGCCCTGCACAGCGCGCGACATCCGCAGGCGAGCGCGAACATCGGCGTGTTTCAGCTGGCGCACGTCAACGAGCGAGCACGGGATTCGGTGGGGCTTGGCCGGCAACAGCGACGAAGTAACATCGCGGCGTCGATTGACATGCATCCAGAACGGGTGAGCAGCGCACGCGAGTACCTCAGCCGGGGTGCCCGCGCGGTGATTGTGGATGACGTCCTCACCACCGGCGCGACCAGCGCGCACTTTGCATTGCCGCTGGCCAGCGTGGGGATTGTGGTGGACGCGATCCTCGTCCTCGCGGCCGTGTAGTTTTGCTATCCTAGAGGTGGAAAGAGCATCACAGCGGGCGCTGAGTAATCCCACCCAGTGACGCGTGGTGACCACGAGGATTGAAGGAGGTTGCGCGATGTCCAAGGACAACTCCGCACCAGTCAACCAAGAAGCTCCACAAGCACACGTTGAAATCACCGGCAGGAACGTTGAAGTTCCGGAGCATTTCGCAGATCGAGTCAATGCCCGCCTGGCGAAGATTGAACGTTTGGACCCAACGCTGACCTCTTTCCACGTGGAGCTGCAGCACGAGCCGAACCCGCGCCGTGCTGATGAGTCCGACCGCATTCAGATCACCGCATCCGGCAAGGGCCACATCGCCCGCGCAGAGGCCAAGGAAGACAGCTTCTACGCTGCCCTGGAAGTGGCCATTGGCCGCATGGAGCGCTCCCTGCGCAAGGTGAAGGCTCGCCGCCGCATCTCCCGCTCCGGCCACCGCGCGCCGCTGTCCACCGGTGAAGTGGCAGCTCAGCTGGTGGAGGAAGCAAAGCCACAGGAAGAAGCGCCAGGCAAGTACGATGTTGATCCGTACGAGGATCAGTTCAAGCCTGGCCAGGTTGTGCGCCGCAAGACCCACAAGGCTGTTCCGATGAGCGTGGATGACGCGCTGTCCGAGATGGAACTGGTGGGCCACGACTTCTACCTGTTCATCAACGAAGAGAACAACCAGCCGTCCGTGGTGTACCGCCGCCACGCTTACGACTACGGATTGATTGCCATTAAGGAGTAATCCTTAGCGAACCGATGGCACGCCCCGGCACCCTATGTTGACCCTTCAGCCGAAGGGTGCAATATAGGGTGTTTTTATGAATTGTGTGCGCTTAAGGTTCGCTCCGGGATGCAAACCGGAGTAGGATGCTTAGCATTGTGCAAGTAGCAGGGATGCTTTTTAAGGCTCTGCTCGACCCTCAAACGAAAAGGACCAACTGACCAGTGTTTGGACTCTCCAAGATTCTCCGTATCGGCGAAGGACGTAACGTCAAGCGCCTTGAGAAGATCGCTGAACAGGTGATGGATCTCGATGAGCAGTATGCACAGCTCAGCGATGATGAACTTCGCGAGAAAACTGCGGAGTTTCAAACGCGCATCCAGGACAAGGGCGAGTCCCTGGACGATGTTCTGCTAGAGGCATTCGCGACCGCCCGCGAGGCGTCCTGGCGCGTGCTGGGGCAGAAGCACTACAAGGTGCAGATCATGGGTGGCGCGGGCCTGCACTACGGTTTCGTCTCCGAGATGAAGACCGGTGAGGGTAAGACCCTGACCTGTGTGCTCCCCGCCTACCTGAACGCCCTGTCCGGCAAGGGTGTGCACGTGGTCACCGTGAATGATTACCTGGCGAAGCGTGACGCGGAATGGATGGGCCGTGTTCACCGTTTCCTGGGACTGACCACCGATGTGATTCTGTCCAACAAGCGACCTGCTGAACGACGCCAGGCGTACGCCGCAGACATCACGTATGGAACCAACAACGAGTTTGGTTTCGATTACCTGCGCGACAACATGGCGCACTCCCTGGATGACTTGGTGCAGCGTGGCCACAACTTCGCCATCATCGATGAGGTGGACTCCATCCTGATCGATGAGGCCCGTACCCCTCTGATTATTTCGGGTCCCGTGGGCGGATCCAGCGAGTGGTTTGTGGCGTTTGCGCGGATCGCTCCGAAGATGACGCGCGACATCCACTATGAAATCGACGAGCGGAAGAAGACCGTCGGTATCAAGGAAGAGGGTGTGGAGTTCGTTGAGGACCAGCTGGGCATTGAAAACCTGTATGCCCCTGAGCACTCTCAGTTGGTGAGCTACCTCAACAACTCCATCAAGGCTAAGGAGCTCTTCACTCGGGATAAGGACTACATCGTCCGTAATGGCGAGGTCATGATCGTGGACGAGTTCACAGGCCGTGTGCTGGAGGGCCGTCGTTACAACGAGGGCATCCACCAGTCCATCGAGGCGAAGGAAGGGGTGGAGATTAAGAACGAGAACCAGACGCTGGCGACCGTGACCCTCCAGAACTACTTCCGCATGTACGACAAGCTGTCCGGAATGACCGGTACCGCGGAGACCGAGGCTGCTGAGCTGAAGTCCACCTACGGCTTGGATGTTGCCCCGATCCCGACGAACCGGGAGAACCAGCGCGTGGACCAGGTGGACCTGATCTACAAGACTCAAGAGGCCAAGTTCGAGGCCGTGGCCGATGACATCTCCGAGCGCGTGGAGAAGGGCCAGCCGGTTCTGGTGGGTACCACCTCCGTGGAGCGTTCCGAGTACCTGTCCAAGCTGCTGCAGCGCCGCGGCATCCGGCACTCCGTGCTGAACGCGAAGTACCACGAGCAGGAAGCCGAGATCGTGGCCCAGGCGGGCCGTTCCGGTGCCGTGACCGTGGCAACGAACATGGCCGGCCGTGGTACGGACATCGTGCTGGGTGGTAACCCAGACATCTTGGCGGACATTAACCTGCGCGAGCGTGGCCTGGATCCCGTGGAGGACCCGGAGGCCTACGAGACGGCCTGGGATGAGGAGATCGCGAAGGTGCGTGAGGCCTCCAAGAAGGAAGCGGAGATCGTGCGCGAGGCCGGTGGCTTGTACGTGCTGGGCACGGAGCGTCACGAGTCCCGCCGTATCGACAACCAGCTCCGAGGCCGTTCCGCCCGTCAGGGTGACCCGGGTGAAACCCGCTTCTACCTGTCCATGCGTGACGACCTGATCGTGCGCTTCGTGGGACAGACCATGGAGGCGATGATGACCCGCCTGAACATCCCGGACAACGAGGCTATCGACTCCAAGATGGTCACCAACTCCATCAAGAGCGCCCAGGGCCAGGTAGAGGCCGCGAACTTCGAGATGCGCAAGAACGTGCTGAAGTACGACGAGGTCATGAACGAGCAGCGCAAGGTGATCTACCGTGAGCGTCGTCAGATCCTCGAAGGCGAAGACGTGGCGGTGCAGATCCGCGGCATGCTAAGGGACACCATCGCCGCGTACGTGGACGGCGCGACCGCCGAGGGCTACGTGGAGGACTGGGACCTGGACACGCTGTGGAACGCCCTGGAGGCGCTCTACGGGCCGTCCTTCACCCACGAGGAACTGGTGGAGGGCACCGACTACGGCAAGGCCGGCGAGCTGTCCTCCGGTCAGCTGCTGGAGGCTCTGCTCGAGGACGCCAATGCGCAGTACGACGAGCTGGAGGAGACGGTGGCTGCCATCGGCGGCGAGGAGCAGATGCGCGGCATGGAGCGCGCCGCTCTGCTGAACGTGGTGGATGAGAAGTGGCGCGAGCACCTTTACGAGATGGACTACCTGAAGGAAGGCATCGGCCTGCGCGCGATGGCGCAGCGCGATCCTCTGGTGGAGTACCAGCGTGAAGGTGGCGACATGTTCAACCGCATGAAGGAGGGCATCAAGGAGGAGACGATCCGCCAGCTCTTCCTGGTGCGCAAGCAGATGGCGCAGAACAACGCGTCCGGCTCGATGCCGCTGCACGATCCCGCGCAGCATGTGGAGACCCAGGAATCTAACTCCGTGACGGGTGGCTAACACGCGGTTGGCTAGCTAGATCACGTGGAGGGACTCGAGGCGCCATTGATTGGTGCCTCGAGTTTTTGTTGTGGGGGTGAGCCGGTCCAACGGCACCTTGAACTTGGAGCGCCGCAGGCACAGGGTTCCTGCGACCGCGCGGATGCGCCTGCCCACCACGATGGTGGCGCAGAAGCGCACCTCGTGCCGGTAGCCGCGCAGGCTGGACACAGGCGGTTGCAGGTGCAGGCTCTTGAGCGTGAGGCTGGTGCCCGGCGGAATCCTGCGCTGGACCTCGTACGTGTAGGGCGTGATGCGTGGGTGGAAGGGGCCCTTGGCCAGGATGTGCACCGGCCTGAGGCGCTGCAGGATCTCCAGCCAGAGGGTGAGCATGCCCGCGACGTGCTCGACCCGGGGCGGGGTGACGGAAGGGCCGTGATCTTCACTGCTGCCAGCTGTGGGTAGCGCGTTGCTGGTGGCGACGGTGACCGGGTGCGGCGGCGACGGGCGGCGCAGGATGGCGTAGCCCGGCAGCACGCAGGTGGCAGTGTGCTCGGTGTGCTCAGTAGGTTCAGTGTGCTCGGTCGGTACTGTGGCAGTCATCGATTCCCCCGATATCTGTGGTGACTGTCGTAAGACGCGCGCATACATGCGCGTACCAGGCAGCCTAGCGCATGTTCTTTCCACGCGTCTATTTCATGGCAGAATGGACACCATGCGTGCATTAATTGTTGACTATTGCGGTGTATTGGATGGTGCGGAAGAGGATCGTCGCCGGTGGCGCAAGTTGCTGACCGCCGCGCGCACCGAGGGCCTGGGCACGGCCATTTTGTCGAATGATCCCGGCGGAGATGCCGCCGCCCCGATCCGTCAGTGGCAGGAGGCAGGGTATGTGGACCACGTGATCCTGTCCGGCGAGGTGGGCGCCGAGAAGCCGTCGGAGGAGATCTTCACCATCACCGCCGACCGCCTGGAGCTTAACCGCAAGGACCTGGTGTTGGTGGACGATAACATCGTGAACATCCGCGGCGCTGTGGAGGCGGGCCTTGTGGGCGTGTACTACCAGCAATTTGACCGCGCAGTGGTGGAGATCCAGGGCCTGTTTGGCCTGGAGGGGGAGTTTTAGCCCATGCGTGTGTATATTCCAGCGACCTTCGACATGCTGAGCGCGCTGAAGGCGGACGGGGAGCACCCGATCCGCTCGGGCGTGGCGTTCGCGCTGACCCCTGCGGTGCGCGAGTTTTACACGGGTGGCGATGAGGAGGAGCTGGCGTACACCGCCTTTCTGGATGCGGCCCGCGCTTCGCTGCGCCTGCTGGCCTCGGGGGATGAGCAGCGTTTCCCGCACCGCCGCGTGGTAATCAGCGCGGACATCGCCGATAACTCCCTGCAGATGTCTCCGGCGGATGGGGAGTCCGTGGTGCGTGTGTCACCCGCCGTGCTCTCGATTGCGCAGCTGGCGGCGATTCACGTGGATGATGCCGACGCCGAAGCCGCCACCGCGAAAGCCATCACCTGTATTGACGAGGCCGATCTTGGTGATGAGGATGCCGAGTTGGCCCTGGGTGACGCCGAGGATAACCTGATGAGCTGGTACGACGCCAAGGAACTCGCGTTCCTGGTGGACCTGCTCTAGACAAAGGCAGCTGCTCTACAGCTCCCAGTGGTTGTTGGATCGCAGCGCTTCGAGCAGGCGGCGCACCGCGCTCACTCGGCGGGCGGACGCCCCCTCTAAGGTGTCCAGCTTGCATTCGGGATCGGCGGGAGGGCCGATGTGCGTGCACCCTCGCGGGCAAGTCTCGGCGACCTCGCGGAGATCGTCGAAGACCCCGATGATGGTCTCTGGGTCTACGTGGGCCAGGCCGAAGCTTCGGATTCCCGGGGTGTCGATGACCCACCCACCGCCGGGCAGTTTCAAGGCCACGGATTGCGTGGAGGTATGGCGCCCCTTGCCCACTCCGCTGACTTCTCCGGTGGCGCGCTCGGCGTCGGGGACAAGACGATTGACCAGGGTTGATTTGCCCACACCCGAATGGCCCACGGTGGCGGATACGGTGTTGTTCAGGCGGGCGACGAGGGGGGAGAGGTCGTCGTCCACGCCCGTCAGCAGGATCTCCAGGCCCAGGTCCACAAACTCGGCGGCGAACTCGCGAGGATCGGCGAGGTCGGATTTCGTCAGGCACAGGATCGGCCGCAGCCCGCCCACGAACGCGGCGATGAGCGCCCGCTCCACGAAGCCTGCGCGGGGAGGGGGATCGGCCACGGCGGTGACAATCAGCAGGTTATCGGCGTTGGCGACCACGATGCGTTCGTAGGGGTCGGTGTCATCCGCGGTGCGGCGCAATACGCTGGTGCGTTCCTCTAGCTTCACGATCCGGGCCAGGGTGTCCTTCTTCCCGGAGGTGTCACCCACCACGCCCACGCGGTCGCCCACCACCACCGCGGTGCGGCCCAACTCCCGGGCACGCATGCACGTCACTTCCACGCCCGTGTCCTCCAGGACCACGCCCCAGCGGCCGCGATCTTTGGAGATCACCATTCCCCGCTTCGCGTCCTTGTGCTCGGGGCGGTCCTTCGTGCGGGGGCGGGAGCGTTTGGAAGGACGGATCCTGATGTCCGATTCGTCCCAGTCTCGCCTAGCCACGGGAGCGTCCCAGCAGCTGGGCCCATCGCTCGCGGAAGCCCGGGAGGGTCTTTGCGGTGGTATCGATGTTCTCCACGTGGATGCCCTCGACCGTGAGGCCCAGGATCGCACCAGCGGTAGCCATGCGGTGATCCGCGTAGGACAGCCACGTGCCTCCCTGCAGCTGCTTCGGCTCGATGACCAGGCCGTCTGCGGTTTCCTTCACCTGGCCGCCCAAGGCGTTGATGTTGTCCGCTAGGGCCTTCAGCCGGTCGGTTTCGTGGCCGCGTAGGTGTGCGATGCCGTACAGGTGGGAGGGGCTGTGCGCCAGGGCAGCCAGCGCCACCACCGTGGGGGTGAGCTCGCCGATGTCGTGCATGTCCCACGTGATGCCCTGGAGTTCCCCCGTGCCGCGGACGATGAGCTCCTGGTTGTGGGCGTCGAAATCCACATCGGTGCCCATGTCCTCCAGGATGGTGCGGAATTGGTCGCCCGGCTGCGTGGTGCTCTGCGGCCACTGGGCGATGCGCACCGTGCCCCCCGTGGCGGCCGCAGCGGCCATGAACGGGGTGGCGTTGGACAGATCCGGCTCCACATTCCACGTGCGGGCGGCGATGGGGCCGGGCTGGACCGTCCACCGGTTGTGCGTCACCTCCACGGTCACGCCGGCGGCGCGGAGCATCTCCACGGTCATCTCCACATGCGGCTGGGAGGGCAGGGAGTCCCCGTCGTGAATGACGGTGAGGCCCTCGGTGTAGCGGGCGCCAGCGAGCAGGAGTCCGGAGACGAACTGGGAGGACGAGGAGGCGTCGATAACCACCTGTCCGCCGTCGATCGCGCCGGTGCCCTGCAGGAGGAACGGGAGGGACTGCGTAGGCGTGCCGGAGGTGGACTGGACTGCCGCGCCCAGGGCGGTGAGACTGTTGATGGTGGTGGCCATGGGCCGACGCCGGGCTTGCTCGTCACCGTCGAACTCCACCGTGCCCTGGGCCAACACAGCCACGGGCGGGACGAAGCGCATGACGGTGCCGGCCAGGCCGCAGTCAATGGTCCCGCCGTGCAGCGTGTCCGTGGGGACCACGTGGATGGTGGTGCCGTCGACGGTGATGGAGGTGCCGAGCTGGCGCAGGGCGTCCGCCATGAGGAGCGTGTCGCGACTGATGAGGGCGCCATTGATGGTGGACGGCCCGTCGGCCAGCGCGGAGAGGATCAGCGCACGGTTGGTGATGGATTTCGAGCCGGGGATGGCTACGGTTGCGTCGATGGGTTTCTCTGCGAGGGGTGCTGGCCACAAATCGTCAGTCGTCATGCCCTCTATTGTTCCAAATTTCCCGTCATAATGGGACATATGTGTGGCCGTTATGTGTTGTTTAGTTCGATGGAGCAGATTGCGTCCACTGTGGCGCAGCATCTGCCGCAGGGGCCGTGCCCTCAGACAGTACAGACGCAGGAATTGCAGCCGAATTTTAATGTGGCGCCCACGCATGTGGTGCCGATTATTCGCCTGTTTCAGGGCGTGCCGACGGTGGGGCCCGCGCAATGGGGCTATCCGCCGCGCACCGTGTTTAATGCCCGCGGTGAGACCCTGAAGGATAAGCCCCTGTTTGCAGGGAGTCTCCCGTGCGCGTTCGTGATGGACGGGTGGTACGAGTGGACGGGCGAGCGCGGGGAGAAGCAGCCGTGGTTCACCCATCGCGCAGATGAGCAGCCGCTGATCGTGGCAGGACTGTGCACGGTGCGCGAGGGGGTGCTGTATGCCACGATCGTCACCTGCGCCGCCGTTCCCGAACTGGAGTGGCTTCATCATCGCATGCCTCGCCTGCTGCTGGGGGAGGGGGAGCTGGACGCCTGGTTGCAGGGGGAGGACTGGTCTGTCCTTGCCACCATCGACGCCGAGGCGGTCGCCCACGCCGGTCTCACATCCAGGAAAGCCTCGCGGCAGGTCGGCAGCGTGCGCAATAATTCACCGGCGCTGATCGGGTGGGAATAAACTACTAGGGACAACGTTGATTGGAAGGTGACACAATTGCCTCAACGCACTGAAGAAACCGACGCCGAATTGCTGGCTCGTTTTGAATCGGATGCGCTGCCCCTGCTGGATCAATTGTATGGCGCCGCGTTGCGCATGACGCGCAATCCCGCGGACGCTCAGGATTTGGTCCAGGACGCCTACATGAAGGCCTATCAGGCGTTCGGTTCCTTTAAACCGGGAACGAACTTGAAGGCGTGGATGTACCGCATTTTGACGAATACGTACATCAACAATTACCGCAAGGCGCAGCGCCGGCCGCAGGAGTCCTCGGCTGACGAGATGACGGATTGGCAGGTGGCGGAATCCGCCTCCCACGATTCGGTGGGCTTGGAGTCCGCGGAAGTGGAAGCGCTGAAAAGGATTCCCGACCAGCGCATCCGCACAGCCCTGATGGATCTGGGCGAGGACTACCGCATGGTGGTCTACTACGCCGACGTGGAGGGGCTTGCTTACAAGGAGATCGCGGAGATCATGGACACTCCCATCGGCACGGTGATGAGCCGGCTGTCGCGTGGGCGTAAGCAGCTGCGCACGGCCTTGAAGGACGTGGCTGCGGAGCACGGCATTGCCGTAGACAAAGGCGCGAAGAATGCCAGCGCACAGAAGGCCAGCGCGAAGAATGCCAGCACTAAGACAACGAAGGAGCACGGCTATGTCTAAGAAATCCCAATGCGACGACCTGGTCCGAGCACTCTATGAATATGTTGATGGTGCTGGGGATGCGCAGGCTCGAGCGCAACTGAAGAAGCACGCGGAGGAGTGCCCAAGCTGTCTAGAAGCGCTGGGGATTGAGCAGCAGGTGCGGGAGATTCTCCGCTCCAGTTGCTGCGAGCAGGCCCCGACGGAGCTGCGGGCGAGAATCACCCGCAGCCTGCGTATCACGCGCGTGGAGTACCGGGCTTAACATGTGAAAAAGCGAGAACTGACGTGAAGTCAGTTCTCGCTTTTTATGCTCTACGGGGTGTGTTAAGCGTTTGGACGCTTACCGTGGTTTGCCTTGCCCTTGCGGCGGTCCTTGCGCTTACGGCCACGCTTGCTCATGTGGAAGCTCCTTTATGGGGTTTGATGTAGTAACCGCACTAGTCTAACGCGTGAGGTTCGCGTTAGGGAAATATTTACAGGGAAATGCGGGTGCGGTTGCGGGCGCGACCGCGGTTGTTGCGGCGCTTCAGGGCGCGGCGCTCGTCCTCGCTCATGCCGCCCCACACGCCGGCGTCCTGGCCAGACTCGATGGCCCAGTTCAGGCACTGCGTGGTGACGCTGCAGCGGTTGCAGACCAGCTTGGCCTGTGCGATCTGGGTGAGAGCTGGGCCGGAGTTACCTACTGGGAAGAACAGTTCTGGGTCCTCGTCGCGGCAGACTGCTTTGTGGCGCCAATCCATGTGGTAGGTCCTTTCATGACTGCGTGGGGGTACGCGAACGTGCCTCCCACTGTGTGGGGTGTTTTTCGTGGTGGGGACTGCGGCGAAGTGGCGTTGCCGAGTGCTTATGTGGTCCCGTGGCGGCTTCTCGCCGTAATCAGAGAATCCCCCTGGGTTTAACTGGCTGTTAAACCGAGTGACTCTTCTTTGTTACTTGGTACATACTGACATGTGAAAAGCTGCTGCGCTAGAGGTAGATGCGAAAATGTGATGAAGATCACACTGTTTTGATTTTGTGTTATTCAGAACCCAGAGTAGAGCCTAACCTACCCCACGGGCTACACTCAACACCTATGAAAGCGTCCTCCTTTATCTCCTCAGAGATCCCCACAACCATCAAACTCGCCGGCTTCTTTGGCGTCGTGGAGGGCCTCGCCGGCCTGGTCATCGCCGCAGTCCTGCTGGTTCGAGACCTCATGGGCTACGAATCCCCCGGAGCCGTCATCAGTGGTGCAGGAACCGCACTGTGGTTCCTGCTGATCTTCGGGGCGATCCTCGCCGCTGGCATCGCCCTGCTGACAGCCCACGCCTGGGGACGCGGTCCCATCGTCTTCTTCCAACTGTGTCTGCTGGGCGTGGCGTATTACATGTTCACGTCCTCCCGCCCAGAGCTCGGTGTTCCCACCGCCCTCATCGCCCTGGTGGGCCTGGCGCTGATCTTCCACAAGAACAGTGTGAACTGGATGATGCAGCGCTACGAGCAGCGCGACTAAAGACTCATGCGCAGAGCGATTAACGACCCACGCGCAGCGCGATTACGCCGACAGAACCACCGTCTCCTGGCCGCGCTGCTCCACCACAAACTTCCCGGCCACCTTCAGCGTCACCGGTCCGGAGTATCCTTGCCGGTCCACCGGAATAGTCCGCTCGACCTCGCCTGAGTGCCAATTCACCACAGCAATCCCCGCCGGCACCGGAACTAGCACACGGCCACCCATGGCGCCACCCGTACCTAAGGCGCCCTCCACATGCCACACGGGCCGCAGCGTGGACGGATCAAAGCCCACCAGCCGCTCACCATCCCACCACGTCATGTGGTGCGGAAGATCAGCCGTCACCGGGCTAAACCCATCGCCAGCTGCCTCCGCCAGGCCGGAAGGCTGAACCGGAAACGTATCCACGGTGTCCGTATCTGCGCGGTACACCTTCACCACCGGCCGGCCGTCATCCCCATGCATGTAGGCCGCCACACGATCCTGAGCCACCGCCACCAACTGGCTGCCCAGCGGCAGGTCCCAACTCTCGTCCTCCTCCGGCTCCGAGGACTCCTCCGGAGTAGTGGTCATGGCCCGCAACACGGAGCGGTTCTCCTCGGCGCAGGACTGTAGCACGGCCAGGAACTCCTTGCGCCACAACGCGCTGGCCATCCCGCACTCTGCATGAGCCTGCTTGTGCGGCTGGGTTGGCGCCTCTACCTGACCCACCTCCACCGTGCGCACCAGGTCCTTGCGCCACAGCTCCACCCGGCGATCGGAGACCGTGCCCACATTGTCGTTGCTCTGCTGCACGCGGACATCCTCGCTGGCCAGGGCGCTGCGCGTGGAATGATACTGGCCTGTGGCAGTCTTAAAACTCACCGCGTCCCCACAGCCCTTCGCTGACCGCATCAGCAACACCGTCACATTCCACGCCATCGCCGAACCGCACACATCGTGCGCCGCCGTGTAACTCCACGCATCCTCGCCCGTGGCCACGTGCTTCACCGTCACCGATCGGTCGTCATGCTGGATCAACACGCCGCCCTCATCCACGGACAGTCGCGACGCCACGTTCGGAGATCTCCACACCTCATGCAGTGTGTCCGGTACGAACCCCTCCGGAAGCTTCGACAATTCCGACGCCGCAATACGAGAGTCAGCGGGGTGGTGCTGAACGCGCCGGGCGTCGGAGGAAAAATAGGCAGAGACGGCCACCAGCACAACAGCAAGGACAATCGCGCACACGGCAACGACATCCCGCGTGGAACGGGACTCAGGACGGGGCAGCGGGACACGCATCAGTGGCGGCGCCTCCTTGATCGACGTCCGGGGGTGAGCCCAACGGATTCCAGGAAGTCCGGCGACTCGCTAAACCGCTGGGGCGGATCGACGAACTGCTGCAGGCCCAGGCTCTCCGCGATGGTATTCCAGCGGTGGACCTCATCCCAGCCCACCAGCGTAATCGCCATTCCCTCCTGTCCCGCGCGGCCCGTGCGGCCAATGCGGTGGACATAGGAGCGCTCGTCAGTGGGGCACTGGACGTTGATCACATGAGACACACCCTCCACGTCAATGCCGCGCGCCGCAACATCGGTCGCCACAATCACAGACACTTGGCCTGTGCGAAATGCCTTCAGGGAACGCTCACGCTCCACCTGCCGCAAACCCCCGTGAATACTGCAGGCCGCAAAGCCCCGCTTGTACAACTTCTCGCCCAGCATCCCGGCCTGCCGCTGCGTGCGTACAAACACAATCGTGCGCTCCACCTCCGCTGCACCAAGGATCTTCGCCAACGCCTCCTCGCGATCCAACTGATGAGACTGAAACACCACCTGGCGGGTGGACTCGTGCGTGGCCTTCGAGGAGCCAGAATCCGCCTGGATCCTCACCGGTTTGCGCATAAACTCACGCGTCAACTCCATGACCGGCGCCGGCAGGGTGGCGGAAAACAGCATTGTCTGGCGGTGGCCATGAGGCGGCTTGGCCAGCAAGAGGATCGTCCGCATGTCCTCAATAAAGCCCTGATCCAGCATCTCATCAGCCTCATCCAACACCAGAATCTCCACCGTGGACAGTGTCAGGTGTCCGCGACGGGACAAATCCAGCACCCGGCCGGGCGTGCCCACAAGAACATCCACGCCGGACTTCAGCGCGGCGATCTGTGGCTCAAAAGCCACGCCGCCGTAAACAGCCTTAATCTTTAGGGGAAGGTGCTCGCCCGCGGACACCAAATCCTCCGCCACCTGCGCGCACAATTCCCGGGTAGGGACAACCACCAGGGCTCGGGGTGTGCCGTCGGGGGCGGAGACTTCGGCGTCGTCAAACACACGATCCAGCAGTGGAATCCCAAATCCCAGCGTCTTTCCGGTGCCCGTCCGCGCCTGGCCGATGATGTCCCTACCCCGCAGCGCCACGGGAAGGGCCAGCTCCTGGATGGAAAAAGGCGTGCGGATGCCGCGGTCCTCAAGCGCCTCGATGATCTCCATCGCAACGCCGAGATCGGCAAAAGTCAAGGCAGTGGATCCTGTCGCCACGTGCACCCACCTTTCGGGCACTCTATGCTTATAGACGGCTATGATGGTCACACTACTGCACCGCCTGGTGCAGTGACACCTCGAGATCATGAAAAGGACGTGGGAAAACCCATGCAGATCAAGATTGGCTTCGTGCACAACGCACGCGAACTCGTACTGGAATCCGAGGAATCACAGGATGCGGTGGTAGAACGCGTAGAAACCTTCTTGGCAAGCACGCAAGACAACGCCACCCTCAGCCTGAGCAGCTCGAAGGGTGCGAAGGTTGTTCTGGTGCGCGACAAGATCGCCTACGTAGAGGTCGGAACGGAGACCAAAAACTCCGTGGGCTTCCTGTGATCGCCTAAATGGCCTCTCACCAGCGCTACGATCTGCCCCAGCCGCACAGCCACCCCGCCCCGAAAGAACCAGGGCGCGGCGTGAAGGCCGTGCTGCTGGGCGCTTTTGTGGTGGTCACTGCCTTGATCCTGGTTACCGTGTTGCGCGAAGGGGGCCAGGATGGTGTTCAGGATGGTCCTGCGGTGGGGGACACGGCGATGAGCGGCTCGGCGGCGGGGGAGTCTAGTGGGTCTGGCGGGGCAGGTCCCATCCCGCAGAGCATCTTCGATGACCTGCGCGTGGGTGAGCTGCCACCTGGCGGCCATTTCAGCACCAAGGGCTCACAGAAGTACCGGACGGTCGGCACGCCCGGCGAGCGCGCAGGCACTGGCACGAAGCATAAGTACACTTACGTGGTGGAGGTGGAGGATACGATCGACGCGGCCACTTACGGCGGGGACGACGCCTTCGCCGCGATCATCGACGCCACCCTCGCTAACCCCAAGTCCTGGATCGCCGATAAGGCCTTTTCCTTCCAGCACGTGGATGCGAAGAAGGTGAAGAATCCCGATTATCGCTTCCAGCTGTCCTCCACGGACACAACCCATGAGCTGTGCGGCAACAGCTACAAGCTGGAAACCAGCTGCTTCTACCGGATTGGCAACCGCGTGGTGATTAACCAGGCGCGGTGGGTGCGCGGCGCTGCCCCGTTCCACGGAGACCTGGGGTCCTATCGCCAATACGTCATTAATCACGAGCTGGGCCACGGCATCGGCTATGCCGCGCACACCCCCTGCGATAAGGACGGCGCGTTGGCTCCGATCATGATGCAGCAGACGTTGTCCATGCGCAATAGTGAGCTGTATAAAATAAATCCGGAAGAAAGCTACAAAAATAATGGGGATACGTGCCGCCCTAATCCGTGGCCGTACCCCTCAGGGAAAGTAACGGATGTGAAGCAGTAATGACTCAGCCACCCGCACATATCCTGACGAGTTTCCAGGTCCCGACCGCACGCCCCACGCGCGTGGAGGGCGCCTGGGCGGGTGGTTGGCGCTGCGATCATGCCGTCATTTCGCGGGCGGATGATCCTGCGCGTGCGGCGTGGATCTCCAAAACGATGACGAAGATCCGCCCCGTGGGGGTGTCCGTGTCTCGCCCGATTTCGTCGTCCGACGGGCGCTTTAGCGTGTCCGGGTGGCGGGCACGCACGTTTTTGAGTGGGGCGCCGTCGCCTCGTTTTGATGAGATGGCCGCCGCAGCGCTGAAGATTAATGATGCGTTGGCGGGGGAGGCTCGCCCGAGTTTCCTGCGACCGCCGGAGGTGGGCACGCCGTGGCGGTCGGCTGATATTTTCGCAGCGGCGGAGGAAGCGGCGTTCGTGGACAACGCCACGCAGTGGATCGCGCCGGTGCTGGATGCGGAGTCCATCCCGCGTGAGGATGTCGCGCAGGCTCTGATGAAGGCCGCGCATGTGCTGGACTTGCGGGAGGAGATTCACGCCGCCGACCAGGTCGTCCATGCCGATGTGGTGGGATGTGTGATGTTCGACGACGCCTCGGATCCCATTTTCACAGACATCGTTCCTACGTTTAGGCCTTATGCGTGGTCGGTGGCGCTGCTGGCCGTGGATTCCATCGCCTGGGCTTCGGCCCCGGATGCGCTGCTGGATCGGTGGGCACACCTAGAGGATTTCGATCAGCTGCTGGTGCGCGCTGTGGTGTACCGGTTGTGTGTGCACATCATGCACCCGGATGCGCGTTCTGAGGCGTGGCCGGGGCTGCAACGCTGCGCGGATGTGGTGGCTGGCAGGATCCGCCGGCAGCGGCACAGCGGTTAGGTGCAGCGGTTAGGCACGGCGGTCAGCGCGGGCCTCTCTACCTGCGTGTTCGATTTTTTAACGTCCGTTGTGGGGGACGATGTAGGACGAAGGTGCCACAATAGTGGACATGACTGACGGACAACAGCGCAACCGCACGGACGGACCGCCTCAGCTGCAGCTTGAAGAGCCCACGCGGGAGGCCGTGGAGCATGAGTACGCGGGGCTTCCCCTGGCTTTAGTGACTAATGATCCTTCACTGCAGTGGGAGACTCCCGCGGTGGTCCTGGGAGGACCCGGCACGGGCAAGTCCTCGCTGCTGGTGGACATCGCGGTGCAGCATGTCCGCGATGGGGGGAAGGCTGAAGAGATCATGTTTGTCGCCCCGTCGAAGGAAGCCGCTGCGGCGTTGCGGGAGGCGATCTTCCAGCGGGTTGTGGATCAGGAGGCTTATGCCACCACGGGCGCGTTGGTACGGTCGGTACACTCCTGGGCATTCGCTGTGCTGCGCGCCATTCGCATTGCCGAAGGGAAGGCTGCGCCGCGTCTGATCACGGGTGCGGAGCATGACATTCATGTCAGGACTCTGCTGCGAGGCTCTGTCGAGGACGGTGCCGTGAGTCAGTGGCCCGAGTATGTCCGGCCTGCCTTGAGCATGGTGGGCTTTGCCCGGAACCTGCGCGACCTCCTGCTGCGCGCGGCGGAACGCGGCGTGGGCAGCGCGGAGCTGAAGGATCTGGGGGAGCAACACGGTGTGCCGATGTGGTCGGGCGCGGGCGCGTTTCTCGAACAATACGAGGCCGTGCAGCGCCTGGCGGGCAATGACAACCTCAACGCCTCGGAGCTGCTTCACCAGGTACTGGCCGCGATGGACACTCCCACAGGTCGACGGATCCATGAGGATCTCCGTCACCACGTGCGCCTGGTGTTGGTGGATGATGCGCACAACCTGGACCCGGCGTCGGCACAATTCATCGAATCCTTCGCGGCGCCGGGCATGAGAACGATCATCGCCGGGGACCCCGATCAGTGCGTCTTCCACTTCCGAGGCGCCGATGAGGCCTTTCTGAATCAGCAGGTGGCGCGCAGTACCACTGTTGTGGAGCTCAGCCGTTCCTTCCGCATCACGTCCGACGTGGCGGAGGCGGTGAACGCGCTGCGCGATCATCTGCCCACGCAACGCGCGCGCGTTGAGCTCCGGGGACGGGACGCGACCGATCCAGGAGTGCAGGTGCTGGCTAGCTCCACGGAGACTGCCCAGCGCCTGCACGTGACGAATACTGTGCGCCGGGCGCACACAGAGCGCGGTGTGGAGTGGAAGGACATCGCCGTCATTGTGCGCGCCACCAGCGATATCGCGCCGTTGCGTCGAACGCTCATGAGCTATGGCGTGCCTGTGAAGATTGACTCCACCTCCATGGTGCTCGCCCAGCAGCCCCTCGTGACCATGCTGCTGCTGGCGATGGAATCTACCGTGAGAACCCTCACCCCGGGGGAAACGCAGACCCTGGTGGAGTCCGCGGTGGGCGGCGCGGACCCTGTCATGGTCCGCCGCGTCCAGCGCAACATTCATGCAGCTATGCGTGCGCACGGGAGAACCGCGGACAACGCGTGGCTCTACCTCAGTGAATTGCTGCAGGACCCGCGGGCGGAACGTAACGCGTGGATGATGGAGTTCATCGGGCCACGTGAGCATGACATCATTGAGCGCATCTCCGCGGTCATGATGGCAGGGGCCGAGTCGCGCCGGGCTGGAGACAGCGTGGAAATGACATTGTGGAAGATCTGGCAAGCCACCGAGCTATCCACGCGACTGCAGTGGCGAGCGCTGCGCGGGGGAACGGGAGGAGCCCAGGCCGACGAGGACCTGGACGCCGTCATGAACCTGTTCGACATGGCCGGAGACTTCGTGGAACGCAACCCGCAGGCCTCCGTGGCGACGTTCGTGGAGGAAGTGCGCGCCCAAGAACTTCCGACGGCTGGCCGCGACCGCCGAGGGGCCGAGGGCAACGCGCTGGAGATCCTGCCAGCCCACGCCGCGGCGGGCCGCGAGTGGGAAGAGGTCGTGATCGCCGGGGTGCAGGAAGACCACTGGCCGGCAGGCCCCACCGTGGGAGGATTGTTCTACCAGCAGGAACTGGTGGACCTGAAGGATCATGGGGTGGACCCACGTCAGCCCCATTCCCGCATTGCGGAGGCCGTCCAGGAGGAACGCCGTTTGTTCCTGCTGGCATTGAGCCGAGCGCGCTCGCGAACCACCATCACCACCATCAAGTCTGCCCACGATGCCCCACAGGTTCCGTCGCGATTCCTCGTGGAGATCGGTGTGCTCAACCACGATGACGTGGATGGGGACGAGCCACTGCAGGTGGGAGAGACCGTCAGCACGGATGTGCCGCGGATTCTGGCGCTGGATCCACTGATCGCAGAGCTGCGGGACGCGGTGGGGGACGAGTCTCGAGATCTCGCCGAGCGCCGCGCTGCCGCACGCAACCTTCAGCGCCTGGCGGACGCAGGCGTGGATGGCGCGGACGCGGCACAGTGGTGGGGAGTGCGCCCGCCGTCCACCACGGAACGGATCGTGGATCAGGGGCCTGACGGGCCAGAGATCACCTTGAGCCCGTCACGGTTGGAGAGGATTGATGGGTGCGAGCTGTCCGCATTCCTGAGTGCACACGGGGCCGTGGCGCCCACTACCATGCACATGCGCATCGGAAACATCATCCATGCCATCGCCGAACACATCGCGGGTGGCCTGAGCCTGGAGGACGCGCAGCTGACCATGCGTACCATGCTGCCGCAGGTCATCGACGGACCACAGTGGATGAAGGACCGTTATGTCGAGGAATGGATGGAAGGAATCGAACGCCTTCATAAGTGGATCAACTCGGTGTGCGCGGAAGCTGAGCGCGTGGAAACGGAACTGAGCCTGCGGACACATGTCGGTCACACCAGTAGCGGCATCAGCGTACACCTGGTGGGACGTGCAGACCTGGTGACGCACACATCGGAGTCCACGGTGAAGGTTTACGACTACAAAACCGCTAGCAGCCTCCCCTCGGTCAAGGACGCTGAAGTGAGCAAACAGCTCATGGCGTATCAGTTCATCCTGTCCTCTAACTCTGTGCTCACCCCTGCAGGAGCTGCGCTGGTGTTCCCCTTTGACGACAGTAGTAAAAGCATGACGGTGCGCAACCAGGCGGAGAAAACGCCGGAACAATTGCAGGAGTTTTCCAATGACCTGCTGAACCTTGCCGAACACTCCGCCGGCCCCAGCTACTCAGCACAGGTAGGGCCAGCCTGCAGCAACTGCGACTTTGCAACCCTGTGCCCTGCACAATCCGAAGGGAAGATGGTGATCTAAATGCGTGACATTTCACCCCTCGAACTCTCACAGAAGCTCAACCAACAGTTCCCGCCCACCGAACACCAGGCGGCCGTCATTGGCGCGCCGGGTACGGGGGCGATGCTGGTGGTTGCCGGAGCCGGTGCCGGAAAGACCGAAACCATGGCGGCACGCGTGGTATGGCTCGTCGCCAATGGATACGTCCGGCCTGAGCAGGTGCTGGGCCTCACCTTCACGCGCAAGGCCGCCGCTGAGTTGGGAAAGCGCATTCGAAGCCGCCTGCAAACACTGGCGCGCAGCAGCTTCATGCAGGACCTGCCAGCCGATGACCCACGGCACGAGATCCTGAAGAACATTTCGCCCGCGGTATCCACCTATGACGCCTATGCGGGCGACATCGTCCGAGAGTACGGCCTTCTGGCTCCCGTGGAACCCAGTGCCCGCGTGATCACGGATGCCGAGCGGTGGATGATTACTCGCGATGTCCTGAATGAGTGGAGGGAGCCACTACCCGGCCGCAACATGGGAACCATGATTAAGGACATCCACCAACTCAGTGATGAATTGGATAACCACCTCGTTGATATTCACGAGGCTGCAGAGGAAACCCGTGCGGCCATTGACAACCTGGTGAACCTGGACTCATCGAAGAAGGACAAGCCGGAGTACTTCAGCGGTGACAATCAGAAGTTCCTTAAGGCCCAGGAGAAACGCTTGGCGATTCTTCCCCTGGTGGAGGCCTGCCGGCGCAGGCTCACGGAGCTCAACGTGATGACCTTCGGTCAGCAGATGTCCTTGGCGGCGCGCGTGGTGGAGAACAACACCATCGTGGGGGAGGAACAACGCCGGCGCTTTCGCGTCATCATGCTGGACGAATATCAAGATACGGGGCACGCGCAGAGAATCCTGCTGCGCAACCTGTTTGGCAATGGGCTCGATGAACAGTTGTCCGTGACCGCTGTGGGTGACCCCATGCAATCGATCTACATGTTCCGTGGCGCGACCGCATCCAACTTGGAGAAGTTCCGTGAGGACTTCCCCGATGCACAAGGGGGGCCGGCACAGAAGCTGGAGCTCACCACCAGCTGGCGTAATCCCAAGGGAGTGCTGGACCTGGCCAACGTGACGTCGAGCTGGTCGATGGAAGATGGGGGACGCACGCGTCTGGTGTCTGCGCTCCAGCCTCGGGACGGTGCGGACGAGGGCGATATTCACCTGGCGTTTTTCGACGAACGAGAACAGGAGTTGGAGTGGCTGGCGGATAACCTCGAGCGCCAGTGGAAGGACAGGGCGGCGGCCGGACACGGTGCGGCAGAGCGCTCCTTCAGTGCCGCGGTACTGGTGACGAAGAATCGGGACGCCGTGCCGATCTACACCAAGCTGGTGGAACGTGGCGTGCCCGCCGAAATGACTGCTGGAGTGGGGCTGCTGTATATCCCCGAGGTTGCGGATGTCTTTGCCACGCTGCGCGTCCTGGTGGACCCGGAAGACGACGTGGCCATGTTGAGGATTCTCACCAGCCCACGGTGGAACATCGGAGCAGCCGATATCCGTGCGTTGCAGCGCCGGGCTAAGCAACTCCACAGGCACGCCAACGCGCAGGGGCTGGGACAGCACGCGGACAACGGCACGGACGACGAAGAGATCCCTGACGAACTACGTCACCTGCCTGAATCCCTGGTGCAGGAGGTCATTCATCACGTACCCGACCCCACGGAATCAGGAGTGTGCCTGGCGGACGCTTTGGCTGATCTTGGGCAGGCCACGGAGTTTGGTATGTCGCAGGAAGGCGCGACGCGCCTGACGGAGCTGGCCGCTGAATTGAGGGAGCTTCGGCAGTACTCCCTGCCCAAGTCACTCGTGGACCTCGTGACAGATGTGGAGCAGTCTCTGGGTGTGCGCACCGAGGTGCTGACCAGGTGGCATTCCGACCGGGAGACCTCCATTGGAACAAGCCACCTGGACCACTTTGCGGACATCGTCCGCAGTTTCTCTGAGGTGACCTCTGGGAACGCGTCCGATCTGGTGAGCTACCTGCTGGCCGCCCGCGACGAAGAGGGTGGACTGGAACCTGGGGAAGTGCAGAAGAAAAGCGATACCGTACAGATTCTCACCATCCACAAGGCCAAGGGCTTGGAGTGGGACATCGTTGCAGTACCCCACGCTGAGCGCGCCAACTTCGGTGACGCGGAGAAGCGCCCCTCGGTCAGTACCTGGGTGTCTCAGGCCTCCCGCATCCCCTCCAGCCTCCGTGGGGATGCCACCCCTGATCCCCGTATGGAGACCATGCCGGTGCTGTTGGAAGAAAACGAAGGGAAAAACGGGCAGCGTACCCGGGCACATCACAACAAGGATGTTGTGCAGTTCAAACAAGCCGTGGGCTGCTTCGAGGCTAAAGAGCGGGACCGCCTGTTTTACGTGGGCATCACACGTACGGAACGGGTGCTGTATGTCTCGGGTGCCGCCTACGGCCCTAACGACACCGGCTCTGACCCCTCTGTCGCCATGACCTTGCTGCGTAACCACCTTGCCGCGAAGCACGGTGTCCCCACCGGGGAAGAGGGGCTGGGAAGCTTCGAGCAGGTGCCGGAGATTGATCACTGGTCGTCGCTGGGCGGAGTGGTGAGTGCTTCGGCGATCAAGGCTTACGAGAAGGAGCAGGTGCACTCCCGAGAAACCGAACTCATGTGGCCCTCTGATGCGCTCAACGAATACCGCAAAGACTATCAGGAGAGGAGGAAAGAAGGACTGCTGGGTCCGGAGCCCGAGGGGTCGGTGGAAGAGTTGACGTGGCCGCGCCCGGCGTCGGAGAAAAGGATCAACGCCGCGGCCTTCTACGAGCAGGTCACCCGCAGCCCTCAGGAATCACAGGGTACAGATACAGGCGCGGACACGGATCAGATCCGTGCGTGGAACAGCGAGACGGACCTGCTCATCGAGGAGTTCCAACAGTCCGCCCGCACCACGGTGTCTATCCCTCTGGATATTCGCTTGACCGCCACAGAAGCGGTGGCGCTCAAGCGCGACCCGGAGGAGTTCGCCCGCAGGCGCCGCCGGCCGGTTCCGATGGAGCCGCAGCCTTACGCCAAGCGGGGAACGGCCTTCCACACGTGGTTGGAGAATTACTACGGCACCACCAGTCTGCTCGATGAGGACCAGCTGCCCGGGGCGGCCGATGCCACGCTCAATGATCCGGAGCTGGAGAAACTCAAAGAGGCTTTCCTGCGCTCGGAATGGAAGGACCGCACGCCACACGCGGTGGAGGGCGCCTACTCGGTCACGCTGGCAGGCCACGTGTACGAAGGTCGGATCGACGCCATCTTCAAGGATGGGGAGGATCCCACCACCGGTTGGATGGTCGTGGACTGGAAGACGGGTCGCAAACCCACGGCAGAGAACATGGCTGCGGCGGTCACACAGCTGGCGGTCTACCGGCTGGCGTGGGCGAAGGTGCTGAGCGCCCAGCTGGGCGTGACGGTGGACCCGGAGAATGTCCGCGCGGCGTTCCACTATGTGCGCACCAACGAGACCTTCGAGCCGGAGTACCTGCCCACCGCCGACGAGCTGCACGAGCACCTGAACTTCACCTCTGTCCTGCGGGAGAAGTAACATGAGCCACGCACCCATACCTGCAACCGCCACTACCTGTCACGAGGACTCGGAGATCTGATGAGGGATAGCTTAAGGAACCGCTTCCGGGTGGATCCTGAGATGGACTCGCTGCCGCCGCATGCGCTGCTGAGTATCGTCCGGATTCCGGATACCGTGGCCCAGAGTCCGTGGTGGTTGATCGCACGCCGATTCTTCTATGCGCTGATTCTGCTGTTCGCGACGGCCGGTATCGCGTATTGGGATCGTGCGGGCTACTCGGGGCTGTACACGTTTGTGGACGCCACGTACTATGCAGCAGTATCGCTATCTACTACGGGTTATGGTGATATTGCGCCGATCTCTCAACACGCGCGCCTCATCAACATCTTGGTCATCACACCGATGCGCATTGTGTTCCTGATCCTTCTGGTCGGAACCACGCTGAGCGTGTTGACGGAAGAATCTCGGAAAACGCTGCAACTACGCCGCTGGAGGAAGCACTTGCGTAATCACACCATTGTTGTTGGCTACGGCACGAAGGGCCGTTCGGCCATTGCCGCGCTGCTTGCAGACGGCGTCTCCCCGTCGCAGATCGTTGTGATCGACGTGGACCGCGACATGCTGGATCACGCCAGCGCCCAGGGCCTGGTGACGGTCCAGGGTTCCGCCACCCGTTCCGATGTCCTGAAGCTGGCTGGCGTGACCCGTGCCCGCGCCGTGGTTGTTGCCCCGAATCAGGACGACGCCGCCGTGCTGATTACATTGTCCGTTCGAGAGATTGCCCCGTCGGCCACCATCGTCGCCAGCGTGCGCGAATCCGATAACTCCCACCTGCTGCGCCAGTCGGGTGCGGACTCTGTGGTGGTGTCCTCGGAGACCGCAGGCCGCCTGATGGGCTTGGCGACGGTCACCCCGTCCGTGACGGAAATGATGGAGGACCTGTTGAGTCCCGACGAGGGCTTCTCGATCGCGGAGCGCCTGGTTGTGGAAGAAGAGGTGGGAGCCAACCCGCGTGTGCTGGAGGACGTGGTGCTCGGCGTGGTGCGTTCCGGTGAGCTGTACCGCATTGATGCGGCAGAGGCGGAGGCCATCGAGCCGGGTGACCGTATCCTGTATGTCCGTTCCAACACGGGACCAGAGGAGATTTTGTCCTAGTGCTACAACTGGATCCCGAACAGCTTCAGGCAGTGACCGCCCCGCGTGGGCCGGTGTGCATTATCGCAGGTGCGGGTACCGGTAAAACTCGCACGATCACCCATCGCATTGCCCACCTTGTGGAGGGCGGCTTTGTGAACCCAGATCACGTGCTGGCGGTGACGTTTACCAAGCGTGCCGCGTCCGAGCTTCGTGAGCGCCTGACGTTGATGAACGTGCCGAAGGTGCAGGCGAAGACGTTCCACTCGGCCACCATGCGACAACTGCAGTATTTCTGGCCGGCTTACGCGGGGGATGTGCAGTGGCGTTTAGAGAACTCCACGTATCGGCTCGTCCACGCGGCGGCGCGGAAGGTGGGCGTGGAGCCGTCCACGGAAACGGTGAAGGACCTCAATGAGGAGATCTCCTGGGCGAAATCGAGCCTGATTGTGCCGGAGGACTACCCTCGCCACGTGGTGCCTCAGCGCAGGGATTGCCCGGTGGAACCGGAGCGTTTCGTGAAGGTGTTTCGCGCATATGAGCAGTTCAAGGTCACGGACCAGGGTATTATCTGTGACTTCAATGATCTGCTGCTCCACATGACCGGGGCGATTGAGTCCCATCCGGGGATCGCCCAGGAGTTTCGGGAACGCTATCGCACGTTCGTGGTGGACGAGTATCAGGACGTCACGCCCCTTCAGCAGCGCCTGTTGGACGCGTGGTTGGGCGATCGGGACGACCTGACAGTGGTGGGGGACGCCAACCAGACCATCTATAGCTTCAATGGTGCGAGCCCTGAGTTCTTGTTGGACTTTTCCCGGAAGTACCCGGAGGCCACGGTGGTGCGCCTGCACCGCGACTATCGTTCCACACCGAATGTGGTCGGCTTGGCCAATAGAGTGATCGAGAAGGCATCCGGCAGGGCTGCGGGCACCCGCCTGGAGTTGGAGGGGCAGCGCCCGCCAGGTCCAGATCCGGAGTTCACGGAATACACGGACGACGCCGCCGAGGCCGAAGGCGTGGCGCAGCGTATCCAGGCGCTGATCAGCAAGGGCGTGGATCCAGGCTCCATCGCAGTGCTGTACCGCGTCAATGACCAATCCGCTGCGCTGGAATACGCGCTGGACCAGGCGGGGATTGGTTACGAGGTCAAAGGCGGGGAGGGCTTCTTTCAGCGCACGGAGATCAAGGAGGCGATGCGTGCTCTCACGCGCGCGGCGCAGCGTTTCCAGCCCGAGTACCATGACATCCTTCCCGCGGTGCAGCATGCATTGCAGCCGCTGGGCCTGGGCACGCAGGAACCGTCCGGGGCGCAGGAGCGGCGTCGGTGGAACTCGCTGAATGCGCTGTACCTGTTGGTTCGTGACATCATTCAGGAATCGACGACGGAGCTATCCTTTGCGACGGTGGTCTCCATGCTGAGGGAGCGCGCTGAGTCCAAGAATCCGCCGAAGGTCCAGGGAGTGACCCTGTCCAGCATTCACACGGCGAAGGGCTTGGAATGGGATGCTGTGTTCCTGATCGGGCTTGTGGAGGGCATGCTGCCGATTCGTTACGCTCTGAAGGGCAAGAAGAGTGAAGAGGCGATCGAAGAGGAGCGGCGCCTGTTCTACGTGGGTGTCACTCGAGCTCGTGAGCACCTGTACCTCTCGTGGGCCTCGGCGCGGGCTGCCGGTGGGAAGGCCAATCGTCGGCGTACCCGTTTCCTGGATGGTCTTGTCCCGGGGGAGCAGAGTGAATCTGGGGAGCGTTCGGCCCGTGGGAGGTCGGCTCATGGCACGAAGGGAGCCCCGAAGAACGCGTGCACGGTGTGCGGCACTCGTCTGGCCACCCCCGAGTTTAAGATTCTGGGGCGGTGCGGGGAGCACGTCAGCGAGCTGGATCATGTGCTGGTGACGGAGCTGCGCCACTGGCGTACCAGTGTGGCGTCGGACCGTGGAGTGCCTGCGTATGTGGTGTTCACGGATGCCACGCTGAAGGCCATCGCCCAGACCCTACCCAGCACCCGGGAGGAACTGGTGGGCGTACCGGGGATTGGCCCGGTGAAGGTGGAGGAGTTCGGCGACGACGTGCTCGCCATCGTCGATAACTTCAGCTAGGTCGTCAGCTAGATCGTCATCGAAGGCTTCAGCTCACGTGACGCACGCGTCGAACGGCACCATCCATGCGGGCGATGCTGCACACGGGGCAGGCGGGTTGGTAGGTGTCCACCGTGGTTTCCTCGTGAACGTCGAAGCTGCCGATGGTGATGACCCGGCGGTGGGTTACGGAGCGCGGAACGGCGGGGGCGTCTTCCGGCGTTCCGTTGTTCCACGCGGCACGATGCTGCATGGCCCAGGGGGCTAACTCATCGCGGACCAGGGTGGCGATGGCCAGGGCTGCGAAGTCAAGGTCGTAGCGATCACGGTGCGCGGGCTTAGCGCTGGCCTGAACCCGCATCGCATTCCACTGGGCATCCCCGGCGGTGTAGAGGCTATCGAAGCAGGTCAGGCATGGCGTGACCCCGGGAATGATAAGCGGCCCCATAACCAGCTTCCCGTCCACCAGGCCATGAGGGAAGTGAGCGATGCGGTGGGTCATGAGCGCGTAGTGGATGTCGTTGGGAACGAAGATCTCACCCCCGGTCAGCACCAGGCTGTTGCCGGCGATGGACGGATCGTCAATGAGGCGGTGGGGAATCCCCATGCGATCCAGTGCCTGGACGGTGTGCTTGGAGGATGCACCATTTTCCAACACATAGGTGGGCGTGTATCGGCGCGAGTGCGCCAACAGTACGCGGGCCTGCAGGAGCTCTTTAATGACCTCTTCCGCAAAGCCCTGCTGGAGCCCGCAGTGCCCAAGCCCTTTGACCAGGTCCTCGGCGCTGATGGGCTGCCGGGCCAGGCCAAACACCTGGGCCACCTGCCCCAAGGTGACGTCCTGCGGGAGAGGAAGGATGACGGCATGCTGTGGCAGCACCCCGAATTGGATGCCCGTGCGGGGACGCAGGAGCATGGTGACAGAAGCAGGCATGAAAATAGTCGGCACGAAGATCCCCCGAAATTGGTGCAGTGTCTTTTCGTACCGACTGTAGCAAGTGCCGAGCTGAGGAGCTAGGAGTCCTTCGGGTTCTCTGCGCCGTCGCCGTCGGCCCCGCCGTCGTTGTCGCCGTCGGAGTCCTCCTGTTGCTTGCGGAGCTCCTCCTCCAGCTTCTCGATCTCGGAGATGGGGTTGAAGTCCTTCAGATCATCGGAGTCCAGCGTGACGTGGCCAATGAACGCAGAAGGATTATCCAGATCCGAGGTGACGGGCAGGAAGTCCGGGTGATCCCACACCGCGTCGCGTTTCTCCGCTCCCACAGCTTGGTGGAGCTTGCGCCACAGTTCGGCGGCCTCATCGGCGCGTGGCGCGTTGAAGCTAATGCCCATTGCGCTGGTCATCGCATCCATCATCGGATTCTCATTCTGACGGAAGGACGACCACGCGGCACCAATCAGAGCAGCCTGGGGGAAGCGTTCGGCCAAGGCGTTGCCAACCACGAAGTCCACCCAACCCTCAACCAGGGACAGGCTGGTCTCCAGGCGCTCGCGCGCGTGATCGTTGGAGGACACAACCTTTGGAGACATGTCCTCACCCTGCAGGGAGTTCATCATCTCCTGGATCTTGGAAGGATCGTTGAGCATCTCCGGATTGAAATTGCGAGTGGCTTCCTCAATGCCCGAATAATCGAGGGTCAGTCCCGCCGCGAACTCCTCTACATCCAGGATCAGGCGCTCCCGCAGCCACGGGACGTGCTTAAACAGGCGGTGATGCGCCGCCTCACGAGCCGCGAGGTACACGAGCGCTTCCTGGCGCTCGCAGCCCAGCTTCTTCGCCATGTCCTCCAAATGGTAGGTGGCAATCGCGGCAGTGTTGCCCTCGGCCAGCGGGACGCCCCATTGGGTGGACGTGACCACAGTCTTCGCCATCTCACCCAAGGTGCCGCCCAGCTGCATGCCGAAGTTCATGCCATTGATCTGCTTCATCATGCCGGACATCGGGCCCATCTGCTCGCGCATCTCCTCGGGAACCCCACCCATCGCAGCATCGCCCAGCTTGTCTGCCAGGGGAGTGATAATCCGCTTCCACGTGGCGAAGGTCTCCTCCAGCCACTGCTCTGGGCCGAATGCCACGGAGCTTGTCGCCCCAGCGGGAAGGACCGTCGCCTCATCCAGCCACAACTCCACCAGACGAATGGATTCCGCCACCGCCTGCGAGTCCTGCTGGGTGGGGCGCTTCGCGCGGCCGATGTGCTGACGCGCGATCCTTTCCGCAAGGCTGTAATTGACGGGGCCTTGGGCGTCGGGGGAATTCATATCGGTGCCGAAGCCAGACAGCATGGCCCCGAACTGATTCAGGAAGTCGCCAAGGTTGCCCCCGCCGGGGTTGTTCTTGCGGCGCCCATCATCGGAGTTGTCATCGTCTGGACCCCAGAAACCAAAGCCAAAGTTGTACATGTCCTCCACCGTACAGATGAAAACAGGCCAGGTGGCTGTGCCCCGAAGATATTTTGTGTGCCCACAGCGAACAGTGGCATAGCTCGGGTGGGCTGGTAGGGTTTTTGAGGTGAACTTGTGGAATCGACGAAACCGCACCGTCATCGTAGGCGCGCTACCAGTCGTGGTTCTGTTGTCCCTCCTTGGCCTGCCCAAAGTGCCCGGAACGGATATCGACCTGACTGTGCCCTACGCAGCCGAAGGGAAAGGGCCTACCTTTAACACCTTGGGCGAGGTAGACGGCAAAGAAGTGGTGGAAATTAAGGGAGCCGAGGTGGACAAGACCTCCGGCAACCTGAACATGACCACCGTGGCGGTGCGCACCCACATGACCCTGGCCCAAGCCCTGACGCGCTGGGCGACCACGGACGACACGATGGTGCCGCTGGAAAACATCTTCCCCACGGGGGTGTCCCAGGAGGAAGTGGAGGAGCGCAACGCTGTGGCGTTTACGTCCTCGGCCTCTAACGCCACCATCAGCGCCATGAATTACCTGAACAAGCCCATTGAATCCGTGGTGGTGGACGTCACCCCAGACTCACCCGCGGATAAGGCCCTGAAAGTCAATGACATCGTGACGGCCGTGGATGACGAGAAGGTTGCCACCCCGTCCGACCTGGCCGAGATCATCCAGCACAAGAATCCGGGCGATACCGTCACCCTGACTGTCACCCGCCAGGCCAAGGACGAACGTATCCCCGTGACCCTGGGCGAGCGGAAGGTCGACGGTGATGCGGTGACGTTTTTGGGTGTGACGACGCTGGCTCAACCTGCCGGGGACATCACGGTGAACTATAACCTCAGTGATGTGGGCGGCCCCTCTGCGGGACTGATGTTCTCGCTGGCCGTGGTGGATAAGCTGTCCCCGGGGGAACTCACGGGCGGGAAGTTCGTGGCCGGCACGGGAACCATCAGCGCGGATGGTTCGGTGGGGCCGATCGGTGGCATTACCCACAAGATTGCCGCGGCCAAGGAGGCCGGTGCGGAGGTGTTCCTGGTGCCCGAGGGCAATTGCACCGAGGCCATGACCGCGAAGAATAAGCCCACGCTACTGAAGGTGGATAGCCTGGATACTGCGGTGAAGCAGCTGAAGGACTACGCGGCTGGCAAGGATGTGCAGACCTGCGGATAGGGGGTGTGCTCCTGGTTTAGGGGCTGGGCTTCCTAGTCCTCGAAGGTCGCGCGAAGCGTCGCGATGACGCCCGGGGCGATGTCTTCGCCACCCAGAAGTTGCGGCTTATCTTGCGCGAAAGGATCCGCGTCCAGCTCCTCCTCGGTGGGGCGTAGCTGGATGAGGGTGCGCTCAGCGCCGTCCTGCTGCGGGCCGGACAAGATTCCGGAATACAGTCGGGCGGCGCGAGGCTCGGCGTCGGTCCCCTCGGCAGTATTCACAAAGGTGATTTCTTGAGCGAGGATCGCACCCACCACCTGCTCAGGCCAACGGATCGTGGCAATGAACTCGCCGAGTTCCTCCGAGCCCGGGCGGATGTGCTCCGGGAGGTCCTCCTGAACAACCAGGGCGAGCGGGTTTTCCTGGGCGTCCGCATCCACAACATCGGCGATGAATGCGTGCGGGACCAGGGCAAACAGGGTGGCGGGGCGGTCCCACCCCTCGGCGTGCACAAAGTCCACCGCTTCCCTTAGGGCAGCGTTGAGGATGCGGTCGTCGTGGAGGTCCAGATCGGCGGTGTGATCGGAGGTGTGATCGGAGGAGTGGGGGGAATCAGATGAGGAAGGTGCCATGAGCTCATATTGTACGTAAGCTGGCTTCAATAGCATTGTGTAGAGGAGCCCGAGAAGCGTTGAGTATCCCGAATTTTGGTTCTAGTTCCCGCTCGAAGTCCCCCGGCAAGGGGGCATCCCTGACAGGCCGCCTCATCGGAATTGGTGCCGGTGTGGCTGTTGTCTTCTTTTTCATCGTCCCCATTTTTGTGGGCATGTACACGGATTTCGCGTGGTTTAGAAGCGTGGACTACCAGGGCGTGTTTGTGAATGTCCTGCTGGTCCGCGTGGCCATGTTTGTTGTCTTTGGTTTGGTTGCCGCTGTGCTGACATGGCTGGCCATCTTTGTGGCGTATCGAGCCCGTCCGGATGAATTCCAGCAGATGGGCAGCAGCTCGCCGCTTCAGGAATTGCGCCCGCTTATTAAGAAGAATTTGCGGCCATTCCTTGTGGGCATTCCCTTCGCTGTGGGTGCCGTAGCCGGAATAATTGCCCAGAGCAATTGGCGCACGGTGCTGCTGTTTTTAAATGGTAGCGAGTTCGGTCAGACGGACGCCCAATTCAACAAGGATCTGGGTTTCTACGCCTTCAACCTCCCGATGCTGACCCTGATTGTCACCTCCCTGTCTTTCATCCTGGTGGTGGCTTTTCTTCTGAATCTGATCACGCATTATTTTTTGGGTTCGATCACCACGGGTAATGCCCGGGTGGGGGAGAAGGCACACGTCTCCGATGTGGCGTTGCGCCAGCTTGCCGTGATTGCGGGTGCGTGGATGCTAGTGAAGGCACTGGATTATTGGTTCGCGCGTTACGAATTGCTGAATAGTTCCAATGCTACGTTTACGGGTGCTGGCTACACGGATATTAATGCTGTGCTTCCGGCAAAGATCGCCCTGTTGGTGATTTCCATTTTCGTGGCGGCGATGTTCTTCGGCACGATTGTTCTGAAGGACCTGCGTATTCCTGCCCTGGCAGTGGCCTTGATGGTGGGATCCGTGGTGACTCTGTCTGTGGGTTGGCCGGCGGTGCTGGAGCAATTCTCCGTGAACCCGAACCGTGCGGAAAAGGAAAGGGATTACATTGCCCGGAATATCGAAGCCACCCGTTTCGCCTATAACCTGGGCGACGACCATGTGACGTACGAACGTAATTGGGGAGCCGACGCCAAGCCTCACGATGACAAGGTGGACAATAACACCTTGAACAATATTCGCCTGCTGGATCCGCAGGTCCTAAGCCCAACGTTCACGCAGCAGCAACAGCTGAAGAATTTCTACGGTTTCCCCGACAAGCTGGCTATTGACCGCTATGACGTCGATGGGGAAATGCGCGATTTCGTGGTGGCTGCCCGCGAGCTCGACCCCAATGCGTTGGATGGCAACCAGCAGGATTGGATTAACCGCCACACGGTCTATACCCATGGAAATGGTCTGATTGCGGCTCCGGCGAACAAGGTCGATGAGGTGGCTCGCGATGTGGGTAGTGCCCGTGGTGGATACCCGGTGTACACCGTGGCGGATTTGCAGTCTTTGGAGTCGAAGAATCAGGGCGGCGAGCTGAAGCTGGATCTGAAGCAGCCGCGCATTTACTTCGGTCCGCTCATTGCGTCCAATGATGCGCCTAACGCGGATTACGCGATTGTGGGTAATCAGTCTGCCTCTACTCCTCAGGAGTACGACACGGATGCCAATAACTACACCTACACCGGAAACGGTGGTGTGGATGTGTCCAATTACTTCAACCGGTTGATGTTCTCTGCGCATTTCCAGTCCATGAATATGCTGCTGACGGACCGCATTGGTGAGGGATCGCGCATCCTGCACGAGCGTGATCCTCGCGAGCGAGTCCACAAGGTTGCTCCGTGGCTGACCACGGATTCCACCACCTACCCCGTGGTCCTTGACGGGCGCATTAAGTGGGTCGTGGATGGCTACACCACGTTGGACAATCTCCCATACTCCGAGCGCACGTCCCTGACGGACACCACGGCGGATGCCTTGAACCCAGAGGGCGTGAATCAGAATCAGATTGTGACCAACGATGTGTCCTACATCCGCAATTCGGTGAAGGCCGTGGTGGATTCCTACGACGGTTCCGTGGACCTGTACCAGTTTGATGAGAAGGATCCTGTCCTGAAGGCCTGGATGGGCGCTTTCCCGGATGTGGTGAAGCCTAAGGCGGAGATCAGTGAGGATCTGAATAATCACCTTCGCTACCCGTCGGACATTTTCAAGGTGCAGCGTGAACTGATTGCGAAGTACCACGTGTCCGATCCGGGTATCTTCTTCCAGAACGACTCCTTCTGGTCTGTGCCTACCGACCCGACGGCCGAGGAGCGGCGCCAGAACTTGCCGCAGCCTCCGTACTACGTGGTTGCTGCCGACCCGGAGACGAAGAAGTCTAGCTTCCAGCTGATCACCCCGTTCCGTGGTCTGTCCCGTCAGTTCCTGGCTGCGCACATGTCTGTGTCTTCCGATCCGGAAACCTACGGGCAGATTCACATTCGAGCGCTGCCAACGAGTACCCAGACGCAGGGCCCTGCACAGGCTCAAGACACCATGATGTCCTCTGACGAGATCGCTCGAGAGCGCACGCTGTTGAAGGGCTCCAATGAGCTGATCAACGGTAATCTGCTGACCCTGCCTATCGGTGACGGCAAGATCCTGTACGTGGAGCCGGTGTATTCCAAGCGTGCCGGCCAGGACTCTGCATTCCCGAAGCTGCTGCGTGTGCTGGTGAGCTACAACAACCAGGTGGGCTACGCGCCAACCATTGCTGAGGCCTTGGAACAGGTGGGACTGGATGCTTCTGCGGTGCAGGACCTCAAGGAAGTTGACGGCTCCGTGGTGAGTGGTTCGTCCCAGAGTGACTCCGAGAAGTCGGAGGAGAAGAAGAACGAATCCGGTCAGCAGAGTGAGGCTCAGAAGAACAACTCGCAGGGATCTGGTTCAGCCTCTCAGGCGTCTAAGAAGGTCCGTGACGCGATGGACAAGGTGAACCGTACGCGCGAGAGCGGAAGCTTTGAGGAGTTCGGTAAGGCCTTGGATGAGTTGGATAAGGCAGTGAGTGAGCTCCAGTCTGGCCAATAAGATCGTAATTACCGGTGCGTGAAACCGCCTGTGCGCAGGCGATTTCACTTCTCGGGTGAGATGCGTTAGAGTAGTGGAGTCGCTGACACAGACAATAGTTTGAGTCACGCACCCGACGCGGGGTGGAGCAGCTCGGTAGCTCGCTGGGCTCATAACCCAGAGGTCGTAGGTTCGAATCCTGCCCCCGCTACAAAGGAAAACCCCTGACCAGTAGAAATACTGGTCAGGGGTTCTTCATTTTTCCACCGCACATCGCGGTTGGGACTCACGGTGGGAGTCTAGCCCGCCTAACCCGCTCTACATCGGTCTAGCCTCCTGGTGCATAGGTAACTGCCCACAAGCACTAGGAGGCACAGGGCGGCGACGGTGAGCGAGGCGACAGCCGGGGAGGAAGCTTTCGACACAGCGGGGGTGAGGCCAGCGGTGAGTGAATAGCCGATTCCTCCTGCTGCATAGAGGTAGGAAAAGGCGGTGGCCTGTTGGCTTTTCGGCACTTTGTCCGCGATGATCTGCTGCCTGAAGATCATGGCAGGGGCCTGTGCAATTCCCAGAATGGCAGCAATGACTAGGAGGCTGGAGTAGGAGTAGGTAAGTCCCGTAATACCCAGAACCACAACCACCAGTAATGTACACGCGGACGCCTTGTGTTCTTTGCGCTTCCAGCGTGACTTTATCCCAAGTAGTGCCGACGCCACGACGCTGGCACCAGCCAGGACGGCCAGCACCCATCCGGCGCGTGAGTCCGTTCTTTCCCATTCGGTGAGCAGAATGGGAACCAACGTATCGAAGGAGGCCGTGACGGCCATAATTATTGCCGAGGCAACAACCGGGATAATGACAAGAGTGAACTGAGGTTTAGCGGTTGCGCCGCTTGATTGTTCGTAACCGTCTGCAATGGCTTTCGGGGTGGTGATCATGGACATGGTCAAGAAAGCTCCCAGTAAGCAGAATCCCGCGGTGGTTCCACAACTATGCACCATGGCCACGCCTAGAACTGGGCCAATGACCCAGCTGCTTTGATTGATCACGTTATCCAGGCTCATGGCGCGATCTGGGTTCCTGGAGAACTGGCTTATCGAAGAGCGAAGAACTCCAGGAATCGGAGCCGAGAGAGCACCGGTGAGGAACACCAAAAATGGGATTGCCGCCAGGTAGGACGTTCCACCAAGTGCCAAGAAACTGCACAGGAACAGCAAAGACGCACACAGTGCACAACCTTGCATGAGACGCATTTTCACCTTGTGCTGGGAAAACAAGGGAGTAAGGAAAATGGCTCCTACGGATTCCCCGATTGCGTAGGCGCCGGAGGCAACCCCACCGAGGATATAAGAACCACCGGCTGCTGAAATGCCTACGATGCTGACCATCGGCAGCGAGGTCACGGTTAGACGCGTGAGGATGGTCGACAGTAACCACGCCACGAAGGGGGCATTAGATGTCGATAGACGCATTGGAGTGTCCTAGGTTGTGTTCCGCTTGCGTAGATGGGAGGCGGTTATATCATAAGGTTCTTTCCAATCCTCGCCTCGCAACTTTTTAACGTGTGGGTAGGACTTTACGGGTGGCGAGTAGGCTGATTGAGATTTGGGAACAAACCGGGATTCGGGCATCGTCAACAGACTCAGACGGTGTCAGTCTGTCTGTAACTGCAATCCAACGCTCGGAGCAGCCCTGCTCCAGAGCTTGGATCAATGTCTAGGCAGCAGGGTTACTCAGGAATCGCTCTAAAGCCAGACGCATAATATGACTTGCTGATGTGCCAGTCTCTGCTGCGTATCTATCGAGTGCGTCATTGAGATCATGGGGTAGTCTTACCTGCCTGCGTGGCGATGCTCCGTTGCCCATGGGGTTGGCATTGAGTGAAGGGCGGCCAGCTCTGGCGAATTCTTGTTCGATAGTGTCGGATTCTTCTGTGCGATATTCGAGCCCTCGTGTCTGCACGGCATCCTCCACCGCGGCTACTGCTGCATCTGACTCAGCCCAAGCTGATAGATCGTCAAAGTCGGTGCGGTCGGTCATTGTTTAGTTCTCCTTGTTGCATAGGGCTTTGATCTTGTCGCGAGCTTTCACGCAATGAAAAATCACGATTTCATGGTTCGGCTGGACAGTGAACATTACTTCAATTTCTGTGAAGTGTCCCAGGTTTCGTTCCGTGTAAGTAGATAGAAAATCTGGACCAGATCGAAGAAGTCTGACAAGGAGGCCAAGGAGTTGGCTGTATGGGCTGGGTTTCTTCGGCGTGCAGTGCTACTCGATGAGTGTGTGAGAGAGATCCTCTAGCCGTATCACCCCGTGACTTAGCTAGGCGTGCTAGCCGGGCCGGTGACGTTGCGGCACAGCCGACCTAGAAGAAAAATGTTCGCCCATATCGCCAGATTTTGGCCGAAATCTGGCGATATGGGCGAACAATTTGTGAGTGGAGGGGGCCTTAGCTTTGCTCAGCCGGGTTCTCTACAGGCACCTTCCGCGCATCGGGTCTCCGGCAGATCGCAACGTAGATCGCGCCGGTGATGTTGTGGACCACTGCGGCAATAGCTCCCGGCAGGGCGGCTTCGGGGCTGAAGAACTTGGCGGACATACCGGAGGACAGGCCGGCCGATTGAGTTCCCACCTCGATGGCTAGGGTTCGCTTGCTGGCAACAGGCATGCTGACGAGCTTTCCAACGAAGTATCCCAGCACGTAGCCCAGGATGTTGTGAATTACCACCGCGGCAATAGCAATGCCTCCCACGATTGCTAGGCTGTGCGCGTTCTTGGCCACCGCGCCGAAGACCACGCCGCCAATGCCGAAAATAGATACCCAGGGCAAGATCGGCAGAATCTTATTGATGAAGGAATCTGCCACCACGCGGATCACAAGGCCACCCACCACTGGAAGCAGAACGGTTTGGCACAGGGTCCAGGTCATTCCCCAGGCGTTGATTTCCGTGTGCGTGTCCGCCAGGAACAGCATCAGTAGGGGCGTGACGATGGGGGACACCAGGGTGGACACACTGGTCATTGCCACAGAGAAGGCAACGTCGCCACGGGCAAGGTAGGCAATCACATTGGAGGACGTGCCTCCCGGCACGGATCCCAGCATCAGCAGACCGACCGCGAGGGCGGGGTTAAGGTTCAGTGCGTTGGCTACGAGGATCGCCAGCAGCGGCATGATCGTGAACTGTGCCAGCACGCCTAAGAGGATCGCTAGCGGGCGCTTTGCGACCTGCTGGAAATCGGGGATCGTGAGTGTCAATCCCATTCCGAACATGATGATCATCAGGAAGTACGTGATGAGGTCTGTGAGCGGAAGGAATGGGGTAGGGAAGAGGAACGCCAGGGCGGAGCCGATCAGGATGAAGGCGGGGAAGGCTAATACCTCAAACATCGCTGTGAACTTTGACTGTTCAGCGGTGTGTGATTCTGGGGACATGGGACGCTCCTGCATCACGGGACGGATCTGTGGTCTTCACGAGCTCGCGGGTTCGTGCGCGCACGACATGCTCACGCACGCACGCGCTTCTGCACGCCTCCGCGCACGCTTCTCCACGCGCACTCGCGAACTGCTGGCGAGATTCTAGCCCGCAGCCGCAGCCCTCAAGTAATCCTTGACCCTCTCGAAGGTTCTTTACCCCTATTGAGGTGAGTAAAACAATAGAGCGCTGCCTGCAGCATCGAGATTTGGTGAACAGAAAGTGAACTCTTGGTGACTAACTGCTAACCATTAGCATTACGAGTGGTGACTGAGTAGGGGCTATGCTGGCAAGGGGGTAAAGACCCCCTCTGTTTGTGCAGTTCAGCATATCTTTTTGGGGATGTTGTGTGATAGCGTTGTTGGTTATAACGTGAGTATTGCGAGGGAATCTTGCGCCTGCAAGTTCACACACCGTTAGACTGCATTTCTTGATTCATCCCAGGGCTTCACTCCCTAGAAAGGTGTTCGGTCGTGACAGCGACTTTACTCATCTTGGCCATTGTCGTGGTTACCGCCTTGGCGTTCGACTTCACGAATGGTTTTCACGATACGGCCAACGCCATGGCGACCTCCATCGCCACGGGCGCCCTGAAGCCTTTCACTGCAGTGGCACTGTCCGCAGTGTTGAACCTGATCGGTGCCTTTTTGTCCGTGCATGTTGCCGCGACGGTGGCCAAGGGCATTGTGAACTTGGATTCTTATGACTTATCTTCCGGCGCCAACGGCGTTCCCCTGGACGGCCAGGCACTGCTGTTGGTGGTGTTCACGGGCCTGATCGGTGGCATTATCTGGAACCTCTTCACGTGGCTTCTGGGCATGCCGTCCTCCTCGTCCCATGCGTTGTTCGGTGGCCTTATCGGTGCCGCGTTGGCCGCCATGGGCACTGCGGGTGTGGCGTGGTCGTCGATCGTTGGCAAGATTCTGATTCCTGCCGTGGCGTCTCCGATCATTGCCGCGCTCGTCTCGGCCACGGGCACCTTCGTGGTGTACTGGATCAGCAACACGATTCCCAGCAAGGTCAAGAACGAGCACTTCCGTCACGGACAGATTGCCACCGCGTCTTTGGTCTCCCTGGCTCACGGCGCCGGCGACGCTCAGAAGACCATGGGCGTGATCTTCCTCGCCTTGGTGGCCGCCGGTGAGGCAAACGCCGCCGAACGTATCCCCACCTGGGTCATCGTGGCCTGTGCCGTGGCGATTGCGTTGGGAACCTTGTCCGGTGGTTGGCGCGTGATCCGTACCCTGGGCAAGGGTTTGGTGGAGATCGAATCGCCTCAGGGAATGGCAGCCGAGGCGTCGTCGGCGGCAATCATCTTGACCTCCGCGGCGGGCGGCATGGCCCTGTCCACCACGCACGTATCCACGGGTTCGATTCTGGGTACGGGTCTGGGCAAGCGCGGCGCCGAGGTTCGTTGGGGCGTGGCGATGCGCATGGCCGCAGCGTGGCTGATTACCATTCCGTGCGCGGCGATCGTGGGCTTCCTGTCCTGGTGGCTGGCCACGGGCGTGACGAGCGTGTCCTCCATCACCGTGGGCGTGGTTGTGGACTTCATTTTGTTGATCGCCATGGCCGCCCTGATCTTCTTCCGTTCCCGCGTGAACCCCATCGACGCCAGCAACGTCAACGAGCAATGGGATGCCGACGCCGAAAGCGTCGATTCCTCCATCCGCCGCGCCGAACCCGCCGTTGCTGGTCCTGTGGCCCAGAAGCATTAATGCGGACAGCGCTAGTACAAGAAGCACTATAGGAACAGCAGGAATAATCGCATGGATTTTGCAGAAACGTTCTCTTCGATTCTTCGAGTTGCCGGGTTGGCGTTAGCTTTTGGCGCTGGAGTGCCGCTGCTTTTCGCTTTGGGTATGCGCTGCATGACTGGGGATGCCATTCGGGATGCCCAGGGTGTTGTGGTCGATCATCGTGAGGCCGCGCCTGGAATGAAGATGCTGGGGTGGCTGGTGTACGCCCTGCTGGTAGTTCTGGTGGTGGTGGCGATCACGTGGATTTCCAAGGATACGTTGAATCACTACCTGGGCTGGAACCTGTTCCCGGGGTTGTCCAGTAAGCACTAGCGTCAGTAGGCGCTGGCGCCAGCACGTACTAAGAGTTGCGCTGCGAGTTCGTGCGCGGGGTTGTACGTTGTAGCTATGTTGACTCCTCGCCCGTTCAATCACTCGCAGCGCAAGCCCGCACGCCTGCGTGCACACAGCCCAGCACATAAGCCCGTCCGAGCAGTCTCCGCCGTCATTGCCGCGCTCGGCCTTTCCTTGGAGCTCGCCGCCCCAGCTCAGGCGGAAGGCTCGATCGACAGCCTGCGGATGCCGCCCCTGGCCGGGCTAGAGACTCTGCCTGGTTATCCAGCGCCGGTGTATTACGACGACGCTCCCACCCCGCGGCCTTTCCCGCCGGAATATTTGGGTGGTTATATCTCGGACGTGAGCTCCTATTGTGGCGGCATTTATGCCGATGTGGTGAAGAGCTTTCAGGATCTTCGGGGGAATAAGGAGCTGATGCAGAAGAACCTGGATCTCACGGTCCAGGCTAATAATGCTGCGGCGAATGACCCTGCGGCAATTGAGCGGGCGCAGCGTGATGCGGCTGTGGATCAGGGCGGCCTGCTGATGGCGTTTTCTGATGCGTTGGGGGATGAGCTTGGGCAGGCGTTCCGGGATGCGCTGAAGGATAATCGCCTCCCGAAGACTCAGTATCTTCTGGGCAATGGGTACCTGGCCCGTGCCGGTGGTGTGGCGAGCTCCACGCTCATTGAAAAGGAATTGTTTGGGTTTGATCGCCCTTTTGTGGTCGCACCGGATCGGATTCATCGTTATGAGAGCCCCGAGCGGGATTTCTATAAGACTTCCAAGTCCTTCCCTTCGGGTCACACGAACCAGGCGACGTGGGTGACCACGCTGCTGGCGATGGCGTTGCCGGAGGTGGGCCCGCAGTTGCTGCTGCGCGGTGCTGAGGCTGGGTATCACCGCTTGGTGATGGGCGTGCATTACCCACTGGATGTGATTGGTGGTCGCATGACGGGAACTGCGGCAGCGGCTGATCGCTGGAATGATCCGCGCATGCGCGAGGCCTTGGGACAGGTGCGGGACGAAATCCGCGCGGAGCTGGCGTGGCGCACCGGCAAGGACGTTGCCGATGTTGCGGCGCAGCAGAGGCCTTATCGACCGACCGACGCCGCCGTCGATACCTATACAACATATATGACCCACGGGTTCGCGCCGGTGGGGGCTACGGATGCGCCGATGATTGTTCCTCAAGCGGCGCCGGATCTTCTGCTTCCTACGTATCCGGATCTGAGCTATGAACAGCGGGCGGAGATCCTCCGGCGTACGGCATTACCCGCGGGCTATCCCTTGGGCGATCAGGGCCCTGCAGGCTCTTGGCAGCGGATTAATCTGGCTGCAGCGATGGCGGCTGACGCGACGGTGAATGAGGACGGTAGTCTTACGATCAACCCATAAAAACCCAGGATAATGTGACGAATGGTGCGCATGTTTTCTGTGTTGTTTAGAGAATCGGGTTCAGGCGCGCTATCCTGAAGGGGGACTACGTTCCTGGCCAACACTTATCTCACTTTCGAGGACCCTCATGCGACCACATACTTTCACCCGGCACATACAGCGCATCGCCGTAGCAGCGATCATTGCCACCGGATGCCTCGCGGCTCCTGTTGCCTCCGCGCAATCCAGCGTGAGCGGAAGCCTGGACAACGTGCTTGCTGCGGGTCAGCCGGGACCGCATCGCGTGGAGGGGAACTACTTCACGTCCCCTACAGCTCCTGCTGAGCAGAAGGCTCAACCTGGCGTGGCGATTGTGGGGCCATCCACTCCCATCACTATGGGGGACAACGTGTGCACCATCGCCGTGGCGGGAACGGATGAAGCGGGTCGTGCGGTTGCCTTGACGGCGGGGCACTGTGGTGGCGTCGGAGCTGAGGTTCGTGCCATGGATGCACCTGCCGCCGGCGTAATCGGAAAGGTGGCACGAGTGGTTGCCGGGGATGTGGCTGTCATTGAACTGAACGACCACGCACGAGTGGCTGCGCACTACAACAACGTCGCCATTAATCAGGTTGGCGGCCCGTCTCCAGCGGCGCTCCAGGAGGTCTGCAAGACGGGTGTGGCGACGGGAACGTCGTGTGGTGCGACGATCAACGCCACGAATGACCGGCTGCTGGCGCACCTGTGTGGCTCGTTTGGCGACTCCGGAGCGCCGATCTACGCGGGTAATCGTCTGCTGGCGGTGCTCAATGGTGGATTGGCTGGATTGCCTGCATGCACCACCCCGCTCCAAGGGCCAGTGCATGCCCCGACGGTGGGCACCCCCTGGGCTAAGATCTCCGCGGATCTCAATCGCGGGGGAGTGGGAGCAGGCTTCCGCCCGGCGAACTAGCGCTGGCTGTTGTGTTGCGGTGAGTGCATTTGCCGGCAGTAGCTCAGGGCTAGTGTGAGTGCCGAGGCAAGCACCAGAGTTCCCATGGACCAGCGGGCCTGGTTCCAGTTGATTACATCTACGGCTGCAAGAAGCGCCATCACCGCCGCGATCGCCAACAGAATCAGCCAATTGTGTCTATTGCTGGATTTATTCATGACTTTCACCTGCATTTCACTGGTACACGAGTGGCGCGAAACGTATCTTTTCGATACTCAAATAGTGAACCTCGTGTAAGTATCGATGCTAGTAGCATTTCAGGCAGTGTGCCCAGGGCTGCGGCCTAGCCCAGGCGGCCGCGGCCGAGTTGCAGGAGAGCCTTGGCGATGTCCACGCCCTCACGGCCGAACTCGTCGTGGAACTGGTTGATAATGGCGACCTCACGGGTGTGAACCAACTTGGTTCCACCGGAACCCAAGCGGGTCTTGCCGATCGCGCGAGACACTTCCGTGCGGCGACGAATGGCGTCGATGATCAGCTCATCCATCCGGTTAATTTCCTCGCGGTAGGATTGGATTTCTGCGTCCGATAAAGGATCGTCGGTGCCCGACGGCATGCGCACACGGAATGGAGTGTCAGTCATGTTCGTTATCATACTGGCAAGCGCCGTCAATGGTGTACATGTCGGCGCATGACGCGGCAATAACCAACGCAGGTAACAACCAACGCAGGTGAAGAAGGAAGAGATGAGTAACGACCCCCGCCAGGAATATCTTGATATACCGCTCACGGACGTTCCTCTTCCCGACGAGCCTGTGTTCGACGCACCACCGCCAGAGGACGAGCTTCCCCCGGAGGGCTATGAAGACGTCTTGAGCGCGCCGGCTGCCTCTGCGCCGACCAACCCTGCACCCACCCACCGCACTCCAGCCAGCTCCACACCAGCCAACCCCGCTGCATTGCTGGAAGGCCTAAACCCCCAGCAGCGCCAGGCTGTCGAACACCGCGGCGTGCCCCTGTTGATTGTGGCGGGTGCTGGTTCGGGTAAAACCTCTGTGCTCACCCGGCGCATTGCCTACCTGTTGGACAACGGAGTGGCCCCCTGGCAGGTCCTCGCCATCACCTTCACTAACAAGGCCGCCGCGGAGATGCGCGAGCGCGTCATGGATCTGATTGGCCCCACGGCCGAACGCATGTGGGTCTCCACCTTCCACTCCACGTGTGTGCGCATCCTGCGCGCGAATGCCGCCCTCGTCCCGGGTCTGAATACGAACTTCACCATCTATGATTCGGATGACTCGAAGCGCCTGATCACCATGATCCTGAAGGATCGCGGCATGGACCTTAAGGAGTTCGCGCCCCGGGGCGTGCTGTCCACCATCTCCAAGTGGAAGAACGAACTGATGGGCCCCGCTGAGGCTCTCACGGAGGCGGAGCAGGACACGAACCCCTGGAAGAGCGCCGTGGCCGAGTGCTACGGGACCTATCAGAAGCGCCTGCGCGCTGCCAATGCTGTGGATTTCGACGACCTGATCGGGGAAGTGGTCGCCGTTCTTCAGCGCCACCCGGAGGTGCTGGACCACTACCGTTCGCGTTTCCGCCACGTGCTGGTGGACGAGTATCAGGACACCAACCATGCCCAATACGTGTTGGTGAAAACCCTTGTGGGTGACTCGGCAGAATTGTGCGTGGTGGGTGACGCTGACCAGTCCATTTACGCCTTCCGTGGCGCGACGATCCGCAATATCGAAGAGTTTGAACGCGATTTCCCAAACGCGCGGACTATTCTGCTGGAGCAGAATTACCGCTCCACACAAACAATTCTGAGCGCTGCAAATTCTGTGATCGCTCAAAACGAAGGCCGCCGTGCCAAGAATCTCTGGACGGATCTCGGCGACGGCGAGCGCATCGGCGCATATGTGGCCGATAATGAGCACGACGAGGCCAACTTCATCGTCCAGCAGATCGACGACCTGGTGGATAATGGCGAGTTTTCCTATTCCGATATTGCCGTCATGTATCGCACGAATAACGCCTCCCGTGCCGTGGAAGAAGTGCTGTTGCGCGCAGGGCTTCCCTATAAGGTCGTGGGCGGCACTCGCTTTTATGAGCGCCGCGAAGTGCGCGATATTGTGGCCTACCTAAAAGCGCTAGATAACCCCCACGATGAAACCGCGCTGCGGCGCATTATTAACACACCACGCCGAGGAATTGGCGATCGTGCCCTGGCTCAGGTCAGCGTCCACGCGCAGACGCACGGCCTGGGTTTCCGCCAGGCCCTCGAGGATGCCGCGGCCGGTCATGTGGCGATGCTCAGCTCTCGAGGAAAGAACGCCATCGCCGGGTTTATCGACCTGATGGATAACCTGCGCGCCGAAGTGGTCTCCGAAGCAGAGCCAGACAATACCGAAGCCCAGGACTTTCCGGATCTCGGCGAGGTTGTGTCCCGCGTGCTCGATGCCACCGGCTACAAGGCGGAGCTGGAGAAGTCCAACGATCCGCAGGACGGGACGCGCCTGGATAACCTCAACGAGCTCGTAGCCGTGGGGCATGAGTATTCTGCGGAGGCGGCAAACCTGGCGTCGTATCAGGCGGAGCAGGATGATCTGCTGAGCGAGGGTGAGGCGCCGGCGGGCTCCCTGCAGGCGTTTTTGGAGCGGGTGAGCCTGGTGGCCGATGCCGATCAGATCCCCGCCGAGGAGCACGACATGGTCACGTTGATGACCCTGCACACCGCGAAGGGCTTGGAGTTTCCCGTGGTGTTCCTGACTGGGTGGGAGGACGGGCAGTTCCCGCACATGCGTTCGCTGGGGGATCCCACGCAATTATCTGAAGAACGACGCCTGGCCTACGTCGGAATAACCCGCGCCAAAAAGAGGCTGTTCTTGACGCGGGCTGTGACGCGCTCTGGTTTTGGAACGCCGGTGAACAATCCGCCGTCGCGGTTCTTGAAGGAAGTGCCGGAGGAATGCCTGCACTGGATTCGTGAGGAACCCCAGTGGGGGACGAGCTACACGAGCGGTTATTCGGGCGGCTATTCGAGTGGTTTTGGAAAGAGGTCCGCGGGGGCGAGCGCGCCGGCGTCGACCACATATACGTCGTCACCGTCCACCCCTCGGAAGTCCTCTGCTGCGGGGAAGCCCGCGTTGGCACTGGAGGTCGGGGACGTGGTCAATCACGACAAATATGGATTGGGTACGGTCAAGGCGGTCGATCGAATCGGTGCGCACGCCACCGCGATGATCGATTTTGGGCGCCAGGGCACGGTGCGCATGATGCTCACGCCGGGGCTGCCGATGGAGAAGATGTAAGCCTCCACAGCGCCAGCGCCTCCTCAGGCATCAGACAACCCCCTCGAGCTGATCTGCTCGAGGGGGTTGCGTGGACTTTAAGGAAGTCAAAAAGTGTTAGACGTTGATGCCGCGGGCTGCCAGCCACGCAGCTGGGTCGATAGCCTCGCCACCGTTAGGGTGAACCTCGAAGTGCAGGTGGGAACCGGTGGAGAAGCCCAGGGATCCCATGCCGGCGATCTTCTGGCCTGCGGAGACGCGCTGTCCCACGGTCACGTCCAGGGTTGCCATGTGGCCGTAGACGGTGATGGTTCCGTCGTCGTGCTTGATGCGGATCCACTGGCCGAAGCCGGAGGCTGGGCCGGAGTCAATGACGGTGCCATCCATGACGGCCAGGATGGGGGTGCCCACGGCGTTGGCGATGTCAATGCCCTTGTGGAAGGTGCCCCAGCGTGGACCGAAGGGGGAGGTGAAGATGCCCTCGGCTGGCTTGGCGAATCCGCCGATCAGCTTCGCGAGGCCGGCGGCATTTGGGTCGCCGTTTTGGATTGCGGCGGACAGGTCAGCGGAGGAGAGGCGGTTGGCCAGGTCGGCGTTGGTGCGCTCCTGAGCGAAGTGGAGTGCGGAATCCAGCTGGGAGGAGAGGTCGGAGACTTCCTTGGCCTGTGGGACTTCGAGGATCTGTGGGGTCTGGGCTGCGGCCTCGCCGGCGCCGGTGCCGTTGCCCTGCGCCAGGGTCTGGGAGTCGGCGGCCAGGACGATGTCCTTGTCGGCCTTGGTGGTGGAGCCGGCGGCAGCGCCAGCAGCGCCCGCGGAGGTGACGGCGGTAGCCGCAACGGCAACCATGGTGACGCGACGCTTGGCGGTGGTGTCCTGCTTGCGGTGAGCACCTCCGGTGCGGGCTGCGTTCTTCTGCACGATAGGATCCTTAAAGTCTTGAGGCAACGTCGGTGTATCGTGGCTATTTCTTAACCACTTCGTTATCAACGAGTTGTAACATTATTGCTTTATCAAACAGTTATCAACCGGTTTTGCTAAAAAAGTAACGAAAGTGTCACGAAGATCACGGTCTGTGATCTGGTCGGCTCGTGAGCTGTAAATGCGCAGACTAAAGATCCTGCAGGTCACGGCGCTGCACGCACAAGGGGGTAGAGATATGGTTGACACTTCAACAAGCGGGTAAAAAGTGTTACCCCATAGAGGGGATGTCTCGACGTAACCTTGAGGCTTTGTGACACAAGTGGCTGGTGGGGCTACCGGCGCATGAAGCGCACGCGAGTCAGTACCCCACCACAGCCACATCATTGGGCACAATGGGATAGGTGACTAAGCGATCCGAAGACAGCCGACCAGACCGCCGACCCAGCGGGCGAACCCGACGCGGGTCATCGGCGGCACGCAGAAGCCGTCCACGGACCCAGCAACCCCACCAGCCAACGTCCCGTTCCTCCGCAGCCAAGGGCGCGCACCCCGAACACGGCCGTGGGCGCTCCGAGGGATTCGTGGATACGCCCACCCAGGCACGCTCAGCGCGAGCGGCTGCAACGTCGGCGTCGTCTTCCTCCTCGGCAACAACCACGGCGCGGACACGGCCCGACGGGCGGATGCAGCAGCTCTGGCAGCTGTGGCGGCCCCACGTGAAGCGGTTCGGGCCATCACTCCTTATTAATCACGCGGTGACCCTTGCCGTGATCATCTCCATCGCTGTGGTGGTGGGCGTGGGTCCCGGCTTCGCCTACGTGCCCGCGGTGATTGGCTCCCTGTGGATGCACGTGAACCTCGCCCCGCTGCACATGGGCGGCGTGACGCTTGGGTTCGCGCCGCTGCTCCCCGCGTTGGGAATCGTGTGGTGGCATGCGCGACGCACCACCAAGGCCCTCGGCAATTCCGTGTCCGTGCGCGGCCTGCGGCTCTACGCGGCCATGAATATCGGCATCGCGTGGGTCATGACGATCGTGGCGTGGCTGATGCTCTGGGACGCCTCCCGGGTGTTCGATCTCGCTCCGCCGAACCTGGGCGTGGCCCTGCTGTCCGCCCTGCTCGTCAACGGTGCGTCTGTAGTGATCGGCATGCGCCCCCGCGTGTGGCGCGCGTTGCTGCTGCGCAAGGGGATCGGAACGTGGCCGGTCGATGCGTTCATCGTGGCCGGGCGCTTCCTGAAATACATCGTGCTCGCCGGCGGCGCGGCGGCGGCGCTGTACGCGCTGTATAACTTTCAGGCGGTCAAGGAGTCTTTCGAGATTACGCAGGACACCACGGGAGGACTCGGCCTGGTGCTGCTGTCGCTGCTGTACCTGCCGAACATCGCCGTGGGTGCAGCCGGTGTGCTGATGGGTGGCGAGTTCCACATCGGCCATGGGATGGTGAGCCTGTTTAGCGTCACGAATGTGAACGTGCCACCCACGCCGATTTCTGCCACGATTCCTCACGGCACGATCCCGCACGCGGCCGTGTTGCTGATCGTTCCGGTGGCCCTGGCGATCTGGCTGGCTTACCGCCACGTGGCGCAGCGCGACTACATCGAGGCCCCGCTGGCCACGGCCGTGGGTGCCGGGGTGGTGGCTGCGTTTGTGGGCTTTTGCCTGAGCTGGCTGGGCGGCGGCGAGCTGGGCGTGTATGGCCACACGGGCCCGCTGGAGTGGCTCTTCGCCGTGGAGGCTGCGGGCTGGGTGCTGGTCCCCACCCTGATCCTGATGCTGTGGGCGCAGCGCGCGGGGCAGAGCGTGGTGGAGGATACTGTCGATAGTGCCGACGCCGACGTTGCAGGGTCTGACGATGCTGCCGATGATGAAGACTCGGCGGGCCAGGACGTAGAATCTGAAGACGAACAACCCGAAGACCGCGAGGCTGAGGATCTCGAGGCTGAGGATCTCGAGGCGGAGGCTGAAGACTCCGAGGCCGAGGCAGAAGCCCCCGAGGCAGAAGCCCCCGAGGGTGACAAATCGACACAGGAACACGAGGCACAGGATGAAGATAGTTCTTCTAGCGTCCGGGACAGGGACGCTTCTCCAGAGCGTGATTGATCACGTCGATCGCTCAAAGGTACACATCCTGGCGGTCGGCAGCGATCGCGACTGTGAGGCTCTATCCCGTGCGCAGCGGGCGGACATCCCCACGTTCACCGTGGAGTACACCCCGGGCGAGACGGACCGCGAGCAATGGAATGTCGCATTGGCCGAGCAGATTGCGTCGTATGAACCAGACATCGTGGTCAGCGCGGGTTTCATGCGCATCCTCGGCAAGACCGTGGTGGATGCGTTTGCCGGGCAGATTATTAATACCCACCCTGCGCTGCTGCCGGCGTTCCCGGGCGCCCATGGTGTACGGGACGCTCTTGACTACGGTGTGAAGGTGACGGGCACCACGGTTCACGTGGTGGATTCGGGTGTGGACACCGGCCCGATTATCGCTCAACAGGCTGTGGTAGTGGAGCCGAGTGACACGGAGGCTACGTTGCATGAGAGAATCAAAGTAGCAGAACGCCAACTTCTTATCGATGTGCTCCATGCCATCAGCGATAACGGTCTCAGCATTAATGGACGAAAGGCTAGGACGACCAGCAATGACTAACCAGAAGCCAATCAAGCGCGCGTTGATCAGTGTGTACGACAAGACTGGATTGGAGGAGCTGGCCAAGGGGCTTCATGACGCGGGAGTGGCTTTGGTGTCCACCGGGTCCACGGCGTCGAAGATCGCAGCGGCTGGCGTGCCGGTGACGGAAGTCGAGCAGCTCACGGGCTTCCCGGAGGTACTGGAGGGCCGTGTGAAGACCCTGCATCCTCGCGTTCACGCGGGAATCCTGGCGGATACCCGCAAGGAGGATCACCTGAAGCAGCTGGAGGACCTGGATGTGGAGGCCTTCGAGCTGGTGGTGGTGAACCTGTACCCGTTCACGCAGACTGTGGCGTCGGGTGCGTCCTTCGATGAGTGCGTGGAGCAGATCGACATCGGGGGACCGTCGATGGTGCGTGCGGCGGCGAAGAATCATCCGTCCGTTGCGGTGGTGACGAATCCTAATCATTACGACGCCGTGGTTCACGCCGCGAAGGAGGGTGGTTTCACCCTGGAGCAACGCACCAAGCTGGCTACCGAGGCTTTCCGCCACACGGCCTCCTATGACGTTGCGGTATCTACCTGGCTGTCCGAGCAGATCGCAGAGGAAGGGGAGGTCTTCCCCGAGTGGACTGGTGCTACCTATGAGCGTGCCAGCGTGCTGCGTTATGGCGAGAATCCTCACCAGGCTGCGGCGCTGTACGTCACCCAGGGTGAGGGCGGCCTGGCGGGGGCGAAGCAGTTCCACGGCAAGGAGATGTCCTACAACAACTACACGGACTCGGATGCAGCGTGGCGTGCCGCGTGGGATCACGAGCGTCCGGCGGTAGCGATCATCAAGCACGCCAACCCGTGTGGCATTGCGGTCTCGGACGCCTCCATTGCGGAGGCGCACAAGCTTGCTCTGGCCTGCGACCCGGTATCCGCCTTCGGCGGCGTGATCGCCACCAACCGTGAGGTGAGCGTGGAGATGGCGAAGCAGGTTGCCGAGGTGTTCACCGAGGTTATTGTGGCGCCATCCTACGAGGAGGGTGCCGTGGAGATCCTGTCGCAGAAGAAGAACATCCGCATTCTGCAGGTGCAGGAGCCTACGCGTTCCGACGATGCCGCAGCTCCAGAGCTGGAGCGCCGAGAGATCTCCGGCGGTTTGCTGGTTCAGCAGCGCGACAAGATTGACGCGCAGGGTGACTCCACGGATAACTGGACCCTGGCTGCCGGTGAGCCTGCCGATGAGGAGACCCTGAAGGAGCTGGAGTTCGCGTGGCGCTCGGTGCGTGCAGTGAAGTCCAACGCGATCCTGCTGGCCAAGGACGGCGCAACCGTAGGCGTGGGTATGGGTCAGGTGAACCGCGTGGATGCGGCGAAGCTGGCTGTGGAGCGCGCTAACTCCCTGGCTGGGGATGACGAGCGTGCCCAGGGCTCCGTGGCTGCCTCCGATGCGTTCTTCCCCTTCGCGGATGGCTTTGAGGTGCTGGCGAACGCCGGCGTGCGCGCGGTTGTTCAACCGGGTGGCTCCGTGCGTGATGCCGAGGTGATCGAGGCGGCCACGAAGGCCGGTGTGACGATGTACCTGACCGGCGAGCGTCACTTCGCTCACTAAGAGTGCGACCCGAGTGCCGCGCCACGACGGCTGCAGATGCGTTGGTGGCACTAGTGCTAGGTATATAATAAAGCCGTGACCACACACCCGTCCCGAAACCTGAACGCGAAACTCTGCCGCGGCCTGGTTGCCTTGGTGAGCTGCGCAGCCTTGAGCGCCTGCACCATCAACGGTGGCGACCTGGCTAAACAGCGCCAAGAGGAGCTGGAGAGCGCGCAGCCCACGTTTGACGATCCGGGCTCGACCGTGGCAACGCCGTCCCCCTCGACGGACAGCGAAGCTACGCCCGAGAGCACGCCCGATAGTGATGTCGCGCCGGGCGATGTCACCGCAGTGGCGGAGGCCGCTGCGGCTGCGGGCGGTGCCATCGCCATCGCAGCAGCGGGAGAGGTAGCCACGGCAGGTTCCGTGGACATGCCCGCGTGGTCCACCATGAAAGTCCCGGTCGCGATTGCTGCTCTGCGTCACGACCCGTCCGTTGCCTCGTTCGTTGCGCCTGCTATTCAGCAGTCGAGTAACGCCGACGCTGAAGCTCTGTGGTCCTCCATGGGGGACCCGGGTACCGCAGGTCAGCTGACTGGTGCGGTCCTTGCCGAAGGCGGAAGCTCCGCCACCGTTCAAACCTCCGTGGTCCGGCCCGGTTTTAGTTCCTTCGGGCAGACCCAGTGGCCGTTGGATCAGCAAGCCCAATTCGCCACCAAGCTGCGCTGCATTAACGGCTCCGAGCAGGTGGTGGCCAACATGGGGCGCGTGTCCGCCGACCAGTCCTATGGCCTGGGCCGGATTCCCGGCGCGCTGTTTAAGGGCGGATGGGGCCCCGATGAGTCAGGCATGTACAAGGTCCGTCAGTTCGGCCTGGTGCCGGCAGGCGACGGCTACATTGGCGTGGCGATCGCCGCGGCCGCACCTGACGGTAGCTATGAGTCGGGACAAGAAATCCTCAACCAGATGGCGTCCATCGTCCAGCGTCACCTGGGTTCACTGCAGGCGAGTGCCTGCTAATTCCTACAAGTGGGAGAGTAAGTTATGACGTACGATCCAAACCAAGGCCAATGGGGTTCTCAGCAGCCGGTGTATGGTCCTCCCGGTGGCTACTATGGCCAGCCTCAGGGGAACCAGGGCAATGGTACGACCATCGCGTGGGTCGTGGCAGCCATCGCTGTGACCGCCTTGCTGGTGATTGGTGGAGTGGTGGGCTACAACGCCTTGTCCAACAAGAACATCAACAACACCACGAACCAGGGGCAGATGGCGGTGCAGACCTCCTCGGCTCCCGCGCCGTCGACGTCGTCTCAGTCTTCCAATAGTGCACCAGCTCAGGAGGCGCAGCCGGCACCTGCTCCGCAGGCGGAGGCTCCAGTCATTTCCTCGGGCTACAATCACTACGATTACAACGGTGTGACCTCGTCTGGCTTTGCGAACAATGTGTACTGGGCCTGGAAGAACAACTACAGCGCCACGGGCAACAAGTACGCTACACTCTCTGTCTATTCGCCGTACACCGGCTATACCTATCGCATGAGCTGCTACCCCAGCGGCAGCGCCGTGCGCTGCACCGGTGGTAAGAACGCTTTGGTGTCCATCTACTAGTTCGTCGCGCGGGTTGGACTATAGTAGTCCACGATGACTGGCTCTCAACACTCCCACGGACGAACATCGGGCACATCCCGTGTGCTTCTGGCGCTGGGATGCGCAGTGGCTGTGGTCTCTGGCACGGTGCTGTATAGCTCCGCCACGGACTCGTCCAGCCAGCCAACTCATTCCCAGGCCGCCAAGCCCGTGGGCAAGAACCACTCCGGCAACCACGGTGCGGATCAGCCTGATGTGAAGCTCGCTGACGTGGCGGTTGATGGGGGATCGATCGCCTTGGTGAGCCACGATCGCACCCTGGTGTATGGCCAGGACGATGGGCCTGCCTGGTCCACCATCAAGGTGCCCATCGCCATCGCTGCTTTGCAGCATGATCCCGCCACAATTGATCGCGTTCAGCCCACGATCGAGTGGTCCAGCAACGAGGATGCGGAAGCCCTGTGGTTCTCCATGGGTAATCAAACGCAGGCCGGGGAAGCCGTGGAGGAGCTGCTGCACACCACGGAATCGGCGGCTGACCTAGACAAGATCCCCGCTCACTTCACTGACGCGCAGGCTTTTGGTGCGGTGAACTGGTCCCTGTCGGAGCAGGTGAGCTTCGCCAACCAGATGTGGTGCGTCCCGGAGGCCGAGCCGGTGCTAGAGTCCATGGGCAACATCGCCGAGGAGCACCGCTGGGGCCTCGGCAGGATCGACGGTGCCCGCTTCAAGGGCGGCTGGGGGCCCGATGATGAGACGGGCGTGTACACTGCCCGCCAGTTTGGCGTGATTCCCGTGCCCGGGGGCTGGGCGCCCGTGGCGCTATCTGCCACGGCTGAGGACGGCACGGAAGGCTCGGCCCAGGAGATCCTCAATGAGATGGCGGATAGGCTGAACGTCCTCAAGGACCGCCTGGCACCGTCGGCGTGTGTGCCTCCGGGGGATCGTTAAGCGGTAGGCTGTAGAGCTGTGAGATCCACATTCTTGGCGGAGCCCGATATTGAGGGGCTGGCCCCTCGGGCGGCGGCGAAGGCGCGCCGGCGTGTGGACTTGTTGCGCGCCAGCGCCAAGATCATGGCGGATACGGGCTTTCACGCGATGCGTCTGGAGGACCTGGGGGAGGCCGTGGGGATTTCAGGTCCGGCGGTGTATCGGCATTTTTCCAGCAAGGAGCAGATTCTTCGGGAGTTGTTGCTGGGTATTTCCACGCATTTGAATAGCCAGGCGCGCGAGGTTATTGACGGTGCGGCCACGCCCCACGAGCGTGTGAGTACCCTGATCGATTTCCACATCTCCTTTGCCCTCCATCAGCCGGAGCTGATTCGTCTGCACAACAGGGAGCTTTTTCGCCTGGGCATGGATGGCCATGCCCAGGTGCGTCATGCGCAGGGCCAGTACCTGCAGCTGTGGGCGCAGTGCTTGCAGCTGTTGGATCCGGCGTTGGATGACGATGGGGCGAAGGTGAAGGCGCAGTTGATCATTGGTCTGATTAACTCGGTGGAGTATCTTCGCCTGAACGTGCCCCGGTCGGTGGTGCGCCGCCAGATGTCCGAGTCTGCACGCGCGGTTGCTGGCCTGAGCACATAGAGGATCTACTTCTCGGGGGAGTAGTAGGCCAGCACCGTTTTGACCAGCGCGCCGAGGCGGTACCGTTCCGGAGTTAAAGGAGTGATCCCTTCTGCCTGCAACGGTTCTGCGGTGACGGGCCCCACCGCGGCGAATAGCACCGAGCCTTCCACTGCGAGCTGCCGGATGACCTCCCACACCTGGAGGCGTTGCGCGGTAGCGATCCAGTGGCGCACCGCCGGGGCTGAGGTGAACAGCACGCCGTCGAACTCTGCATTGGCGGTCTGCCGGAGGGAGCGTTCTAGCGCCTCGGGATCTCGGGGCTCATCCCAGCGGTAGGTGACGATGGAGTGGATGGTGGCGCCGGCGGCCTTAAGCTGGTGTTCCAGGTTCTCGTCGCCGGCGCCGTGATGCTGGATGGCGATGCGCGCGCCGGTGAGGTCGCGGGCCAAGAGGTGCTCCAGGATGTCGGCGGTGGTTTCGGACTTGGCGATGAAGTCGGGGCGGTAGCCGGCGTTGACGATCGCGCCGGTGGGTTTGGCGCCGCGTGCCAGGATCGTGGCGGACCCGAGGGTTCGGTGGAGTGCTGCCTGCAGCTCGGGGTAGGCGTCCAGGGCCTCAAGCCAGCTGGTGAATCCGATGGCGGTGGTCACAATGACATAATCGACGCCGCCGTTTGCGAGTGTGCCGGTAGTGTGGAGAAGCTCGGCGTCGTTGGTGGTGGGGATAACGGTGAGCGGCGCGGCGATGGTGGTGCGGGCGCCATGGCGGGCGAGAGATTCGGCGAATTCTTCGGCGCGACGTTCGACGGGGAGTAGGAAGTGGCGGCCTTGGAGAGTGGTGCTCAGCGGCGTGGAAGTGTCTGGTGCATTCATTGGTTCTTTAGCCTAGCGCGGGCAGACGGCGGGGAGCTAGTTCACAAGTGATGCTGTTTCTATAGCAAAACGAGTGGCGGTCGAGAGGGGATGGGGGATGCGATGGGGGAGGGGTTGTGTGCGAGTGGACCTCAAGAGCTGGGGTTTTGGAACGTCCGGGGGTGATCTGGCAATCATTCTGTACAGAATGAACATTTTGCTTTGCATACAAGATAGTGTGCTGAGTCACAGATACTGTTAATTCTCATTAACTGAAATGGAGTGGGTGCGTTGAGTACAAGCGATCACCAGGCCAGCCATCAGGACCTTGTGCAGGAGCTGCGCGAGCGGCTCGAGCGCGCCGCGCAGGGTGGAGGTGACGCCGCACGCGCGCGGCATGAATCCCGAGGCAAGCTTCTCCCGCGCGACCGCATTCTCACCCTGCTGGACCCGGGAAGCCCCTTCCTGGAGATCGCGCCTCTGGCCGCCGAGGAGATGTACGACGGCAAAGCACCGGCCGCGGGACTCATCGCTGGCGTGGGCCTGGTCGAGGGGCGGCTGTGCATGATTGCCGCCAACGATGCCACCGTCTCCGGCGGAACGTATTACCCCATGACCGTGAAGAAGCACCTGCGCGCCCAGGAGATCGCGGAGGAAAACCGCCTGCCGTGCATCTATCTGGTGGACTCCGGCGGGGCGATGCTGCTCCAGCAGGATGAGGTGTTCCCCGACCGCAACCACTTCGGCCGCATCTTCTTCAACCAGGCGAACATGTCCGCTAAGGGCATTCCGCAGCTCTCCGCCGTGATGGGCTCCTGCACCGCCGGTGGGGCCTACGTCCCGGCCATGTCCGATGAGACCATCATCGTGGAAAATCAGGGCACCATCTTCCTGGCCGGCCCGCCCCTGGTGAAAGCTGCCACGGGAGAGGACGTCACCCCGGAGGAGCTTGGCGGTGGAGCGATGCACTCGCGCATCTCTGGCGTGTCCGACCACTTGGCCAGCGACGATAAGGATGCTCTGCGGCGCATGCGCGACATCGTCGCCACTTTGCCGGACAACAAGCCCACCCCGTGGCTGAGGCAGGAGCCGAAGCAGGCCCCACGACCGCAAACAGACCTGTATGACATCGTCCCGACGGACGCGAAGATCCCCTACGACGTCCACGATGTGATCGAAGTTCTCGCCGATGCGGGCTCCATCTCCGAGTTCAAGGCCGAATACGGCACGTCCATCGTGACCTGTTTCGCCCGCTTGGAAGGGCACAGCGTGGGAATCATTGCAAATAACGGTGTGATTTTCGCCGAAGCAGCCGTGAAGGGCGCGCATTTCATCGAGCTGTGCGAGCAGCGCAATATCCCACTGATTTTCCTGCAGAACACCACGGGATTTATGGTGGGCCGCCAGTACGAAGAAGGCGGCATAGCCAAGCACGGCGCCAAAATGGTCAACGCCGTGGCCACGGCCTCGGTGCCGAAACTCACGGTGGTTATTGGCGGCGCTTTTGGTGCGGGTAATTACTCGATGTGTGGCCGCGCCTACAGCCCGCGCTTTTTGTGGATGTGGCCGAATGCCCGCATTTCCGTGATGGGCGGACCGCAGGCGGCGATGACCCTGTCCACGGTCCGACGTGCCCAGATCGAGCGTTCCGGCGGTGAGTGGTCCGCGGAGGAACAAGAAGCATTCGAAGCCCCCATTCGGGAGATGTTCGAGGAGAAGTCCAGCTGCTGGTATTCCACCGCGCGCTTGTGGGATGACGGGGTCATTGATCCCGCGGAGACACGGCGCACGCTGGCCATGGCTCTTGATATTTGCGCTCAATCCGAGCGCGCACCTCAGGGCTTTGGCGTATTCCGCATGTAAACGCACTGAACCATATTGCTGATTATTTTTCACACAAGGAGCGCCACCCGTGACACGCACAACAATCGATACCGTTCTTATCGCCAATCGCGGTGAGATCGCCTGTCGCGTCATTAACACCGTCCATTCCATGGGGCTGAAGGCCGTAGCGATTTATTCCGACGCCGACCGCTCGGCCCCACACGTCCACTTAGCCGATAAGGCCGTCCATGTGGGGCCGGCTGCTGCCGCGCACTCTTATTTGGACATCGACAAGGTCATCGAGGCAGCGCGAGCCTCGGGCGCGGACGCCATTCACCCCGGCTATGGGTTCCTCTCGGAAAACGCCGCCTTCGCGCGCCGCTGCGAGGAGGAGGGCATCGTATTCATCGGCCCGCCGGCCGAGGCCATCGACACGATGGGCGACAAGATCACGGCCCGCGCCACGGTGGAATCCCGCGGCGTGCCCACGGTCCCCGGCATTTCCCGCCCGGGCTTGAGCGACCAAGAGATCATCGATGCCGCCCCGGACATCGGATTCCCCGTGCTCATCAAGCCGTCCGCCGGCGGTGGGGGCAAGGGCATGCACCGGGTGGAGAACATCGAGGACCTGCCGCAGGCTCTGGTCACCGCCCGGCGCGAGGCCGCGAGCTCCTTCGGTGATAGCACCCTGTTTTTGGAGCATTTCGTGGACACCCCGCGGCACATTGAGGTGCAGATCGTAGCGGATTCTCACGGCAATGTGATCCACCTGGGGGAGCGGGAGTGTTCCTTGCAGCGCCGCCACCAGAAGGTGATTGAGGAGGCTCCCTCGGCGCTGCTGGATGCCGCGACCCGCGAGGACATTGGCCAGGCAGCGTGCGATGCCGCCCGGGCGTGTGGCTATCGCGGCGCGGGCACGGTGGAGTTCATTGTTTCGGCCTCCCAGCCGGATCGTTTCTTCTTCATGGAGATGAATACCCGCCTGCAGGTGGAGCATCCGGTCACAGAGCTGGTCACGGGCGTGGATCTGGTGGAGTGGCAGATCCGCGTGGCGCGCGGGGAGCAGCTGCCTCTGCGCCAGGATCAGGTGGAGCTCACCGGCCATGCGGTGGAGGCGCGCGTGTATGCCGAGGATGCGGCGGCTGGGTTCCTGCCCACGGGCGGCACGATCAGTGCTTTGTCCTGGCCGGTGGGCCCCGGGGTGCGCGTGGATTCCGGTGTGGCTGAGGGCCAGACCATTGGCTCGGATTACGACCCGATGCTGGCCAAGGTCATCACGTGGGGTTCCGATCGTACCCGCGCGCTGAAGGGCCTGGATGACGCTCTGGCCGCCACAGTGATCGACGGGGTGGTCACCAACGTGAACTTCAACCGCTTCCTCATCACCCATCCGGACGTGTTGGCGGGGGATCTGCACACGGGTCTGGTGGACGAGCTGTGCGGTGATTTCGCCAACCCGTCCACGCCGCTGGCAACGCTTGGCCTGGTCGCGCTGCATCACGCGCGTAATGCGGGCCGTCAGGCGTCCCGGACGTTGAGTGGTGCCTGGACGTTGGCGGATGCGTGGCGGGGTGGGCGAGATGCCGCGCCGATCCGGTTGCTGCTGACCGATAATCCCGACGACGCCCACAGCGCGCGCACCATCAGCCTCACTGAAAAGGACAACGGTGCTGGGTCTCCGAGGACGTGGACGCTTACGTCGGAAACTCTGGTGGATGATTCCGAGGCTGCCGTGGTGGAGCAGTGCGAGCTGCAGCTGCTGGAGCGCCCGGCGGGCAACCGTTCGAGCGCTTCAGACGCCGCTGGGCAGGCCGCCACCCCGTACCACCTCGCTATTGATGGCGGCCCCGCCGAGCACTGGATTGTCGGAGCCACCTCCACCTGCGGGCGGTACTACGTCACGGGTCCGCAGGGCACTGTGTGCGTCACGCACCTGACCGGCACGGCGGCGGATAGCTCCGCTCAGGACAGTACGGGTGCCCTCACCAGCCCCATGCCCGGCACGGTGATTGCCGTGGAGGTGGAGAGCGGGGCGTCGGTCAATGAAGGACAAACGGTGCTGGTCATCGAGGCAATGAAGATGGAGCACACCATCGCGGCACAGGTGGCGGGCGAGGTCAGCATTGCCGTGGCGGTAGGCGACAAGGTCACCACCGGACAGGTCCTGGCCGAGGTGCACGCGGACGGGGAGGATGCCTAAGGACTCCCGGCCCGCACACAGCACACCCGCACCAACCAGCTGACCAACAAGCTCGACAAGACAAGAACTCACAACGTACAGAACAGGAATCACGATTATGTCTATGCTCACCCCAGAACACGAAGAACTCCGCCGCTCCGTTGAAGATTTTGCGAACAACGTGGTGGATCCCGTTGCCACGCAACACGACCGGGAGCACACCTTCCCCTACGACGTGGTCCGCGCCATGGGCGAGATGGGGCTGTTCGGCCTGCCCATCAGCGAAGAATACGGAGGCATGGGTGGCGACTACTTCGCCCTCGGCATCGCGCTGGAAGAGCTCGGCCGCGTGGACCAATCCGTGGCCATTACCCTGGAGGCAGCCGTGTCCCTGGGCATCATGCCCATCTACAAGTTCGGCACCGAGGAGCAGAAGAACACCTACCTTCCGGACCTGGTTGCCGGCCGCGCGCTCGCCGGCTTTGGACTGACTGAGCCTGACTGCGGCTCGGACGCCGGCGGAACCAAAACCACCGCCAAGCTAGACGGCGACCAGTGGGTTGTGAACGGCTCGAAGCAGTTCATCACCAACTCCGGCACGGACATCACCTCCCTGGTCACCGCCACCGCCGTCACCGGCACGCGGGACAACGGCTCCAAGGAAATCTCCGCCATCATCATCCCCACCGGAACCCCGGGATTCACCGCGGAAGCCCAGTACAACAAGGTGGGATGGAACGCCTCCGATACCCACCCCCTGACCTTCAGCGACGTCCGCGTTCCCGAGGAGAACCTGTTGGGCGAGCGCGGCCGAGGCTTCGCCCAGTTCCTCTCCATCCTGAACGAGGGCCGCATCGCGATCGCCGCACTGGCCACCGGCGCGGCCCAAGGCTGCGTGGATGAGTCCATCGCCTATGCCAAGGAGCGCACCTCCATGGGACGGGCCATCTCCGAATACCAGGCCATCTCCTTCAAGATCGCCCGCATGGAAGCCCGCGCCTGGTCCGCCCGCCAGGCATGGCACTCGGCGGCGGCGAAGATGCTCTCCGGGCAGGACTTCACCAAGGAAGCCTCCATCGCCAAGATGGTCAGCTCCGAAGCGGCCATGGACAACGCGCGGGACGCCACCCAAATCCACGGCGGCTACGGATTCATGAACGAGTACCGCGTGGCCCGCCACTACCGGGACTCGAAGATCCTCGAGATTGGCGAGGGCACCACCGAAGTCCAGCAGATGCTCATCGCACGATCGTTAGGGCTGTGACGGCCGGGTGGCGTCGGGTCATTCCATCCCACAGACCCGGCCCACCGCCAGCAGCCCAGCGAACAATAACGCAGCAACATCGCAGCACACAGTGACCACCGAAGGAGAACGTCCATGGCAGAAAACCCATCAACCGAACGGCCCCAGGAAGGCAGAACCGTCGAGCAGCGCGGACTGTGGTTCGAGGAATTTGAAGAAGGCGTGACCTACCTGCACCGCCCCGGCAGGACCGTCACCGAAGCGGACAACACCCTGTTCACCACCCAGACGATGAACACGCAGCCCCTGCACCTGGATGCAGCCTGGGCGGCTACGCAACCAGGATTCAACGGGGAGCGGCTGGTCAACTCCCTGTTCACCCTCTCCACGGTGGTGGGGTTGTCCGTCAGCCAGCTGTCCCTGGGCACGATCGTGGCGAACCTTGGCTTCAAGGACGTGTCCTTTCCACATCCGCTGTTCCACGGGGACACGCTGTACGCGGAGACCGTGTGCGTGGGTAAGCGCCTCAGCTCCTCGCGGCCGGGCCAGGGGATCGTGGAGCTGCACCACATTGGGCGGAACCAGCATGGCGACATCGTGTGCGAGGCAACCCGCTCCACGATGATGCAGTGCCGGCCGCAGAACTAGACCTTAAGAGACCGTAAGAGACCCCCTAAAGAGGCAGACATGGATACACCACACGCTCCGCGCACCTGGATTCCCGCAGGTCCCGCGCTGTTGTTCGCCCCTGCGGACCGGCCGGACAGATTCGCCAAGGCTGAGCAACGCTCGGACATGGTGATCGTGGACCTGGAGGACGGGTGCCGCGCCGAAAATCGAACCGACGCCCGGCGCACCATCACAGAGTCCTCGCTCAACCCGGCCACCACCATCGTGCGCATCAACCCGCCGGAAAGTGACGAGTTCGCCGAGGATGTGGAGGCTGTGGCGCGCAGCCCCTTCACGCAGGTGATGATCCCCAAGGCGGAAGACCTGACCGCGGTGGACCTTCCCGAACAATGGGACGTCATCGCGCTGATCGAAACTCCGCGGGGCGTGCTAAACGCCGCAGAGATTGCCGCACACCCCCAGGTGGTGGCCCTGTTCTGGGGCGCGGAGGACTTAACCGCGGCGTTGGGAGGAACGTCCTCCCGCTATGGGCGGGACGAGGTGCCCACCCCGGGAGGAGGAGTCTCGGGGCACCCCGGTGGCTACCGGGAGGTTCCTCGCCTCACGCGCTCCCTGGTGCTGCTTCATGCCGCGGCGGTGGGCATCGTGGCTCTGGACTCCATCCACGCTGACACTACGGATAGTACTGGGGCGTATGCGGAGGCCGTGGACGCCGCAGCCAGTGGCTTCGCCGCCACCGTCTCCATCCACCCAGGATTGGTCCCCGCGATCCGGAAGGCGTACAGCCCCACGGAGGAGCAGGTGGATTGGGCCCGGCGCGTGGAGGAGGGCGCCCGCAGCAACAGCGGCGCCTTCGCCGTGGATGGGAAGATGATCGACCTTCCTCTCCGACGCCAAGCCCAGGTCATCCTGGCCCGCGCACAAGCAACACACCCCTCTCGCTAGGCAACACGCATCTTCACTAGGCAACACACCTCTCTCTCAAAAGGAAGAACAATGACACCACATGTACAACCACTGTTTGAACCACCCGCAGCCCGCGAGCTGAGCGACCCCTCCACCATCGAGGGCATCGAGAAGCTCAGCTACGGCAAAGGCACCACGGACGTTCCCCTCCTGGAGGAAACCCTCGGTGCGAACCTCGCCCGCATGGTGTCTTTGTATCCAGACAATGAAGCGATCGTGGACCTGTACGGCGACATCCACATGACGTACACGGAGTTCTACCGCAAGGTGCAGCGCCTGGCCTCCGGTCTGTACGCCGAGGGCTACCGCCCCGGCGACCGCATCGGCATCTGGGCGCCCAACCGCTGGGAATGGACGATCGTGCAGTATGCCACCGCAGAAATCGGCTGCATTTTGGTGTGCATTAACCCCACCTACCGCATCAAAGAACTCAACTATGTGATGAATCAGGCGGGCATTAAGGCGCTGTTTTCCGCGGGCCGCTTCAAGGACTCGAACTACCGGGCCATGATCCACACCGCGGAACACCAGTTTGACCGCAATTACAAGGAGACCATCTTCTTCGGATCCGAGCGTTGGAATGAACTGTCTAACCACGCGATCTTGGATCTGAATCCCATCCGCGAGCAATTAAGCCCGCATGACCCGATCAATATTCAGTACACCTCCGGCACCACGGGAATGGCCAAGGGGGCCACCCTGTCCCACCGCAATATCCTGAACAACGGCTACTTCGTGGGTGAGGTTATCAACTACACGGATAAGGACCGCGTGGTCATTCCCGTGCCGTTTTTCCACTGCTTCGGAATGGTGATGGGAAACATCGCCGCGTTGTCTCACGGCGCGACTACCATCATCCCGGGGCCTGTGTTCACGCCACAGTCGGCGTTGGAAGCTGCGCATTTGGGGCAGGCGACCTCCCTGTACGGTGTGCCGACCATGTTTATCGCGGAGTTGCATGAATTGAGCTTGGCGTCGGGTAAATATGATTTATCCAACCTGCGCACCGGAATCATGGCTGGAACGTCCTGCCCCACAAAGACCATGCGCGAAGTGATGGACATTATGGGCATGACGGAAGTGTCCATTTGCTACGGCATGACCGAAACCAGCCCCGTGAACCACCAAACCACCCCGGACGACGCCGTGGAAAAGCGCGTGGAAACCGTGGGACGGCCGGGTCCTCATATCGAGGTGAAAATCGTCGACGCCAACGGCGATATCCTTCCCCGCGGCCAGCAGGGCGAAATCCTGGTCCGTGGATATTCGGTGATGAAGGGCTATTGGGACATGCCTGTGAAAACCGAGGAAGCCATTGATGACGACGGGTGGATGCATTCGGGCGACCTGGGCCTCATGGACGACGAGGGATACGTGCAGATCACCGGCCGCATTAAGGACATGGTGATCCGTGGTGGAGAGAACCTGTATCCGCGCGAGATTGAAGAGTTTTATTACTCGCACCCGGACATTTCCGACGTGCAGATTATCGGCGTGCCCGATGAAAAGTACGGCGAGGAATTGATGGCGTGGATCATCATGAACGACGGGGCAGAGCCCCTCACCGCGGAGGACCTGAAGAAGTTCGCCGACGGAAACCTGGCCCGCCACAAGATCCCTCGCTATGTGCATGTGGTGGATTCCTACCCCATGACCTTGTCAGGAAAGGTACGCAAGGTGGAAATGCGTGAAATGGCCATTGAGATTCTGGGAATGTACGACAAGAACGACAAGAACTAGAGCACACGAACAACGAGCGCTCCTAGATAAGGAGCGCTCGTTGTGTGTGCTGTTGTTGTACCGGTGTTGTGCGCCGTTTACGCCCGGAACTCCTTCAGCTTGCCCAGCACCGTTTCAGGCACTGCCTCAGCCGGGATGGTGGTGAGTGCCAGAGGAGCGTCCTGGGGAAGCGGCTGATCCGTCACCCACACGTCCGACTCAATGACCGGCAGGTGGACGTCGATCCCAGGGAAGTCCAGGGAGTCTCCACGCCGGTAGCCCATCACCCAGTCGTAGTGGGCGGCCACATTAATGACCGGCTGGTAGGCCTCCTCGGTGGTGCTGTGCTTGCGCTCGTCCATGATGATCCCGGAGATGCCCGTGGCGGCAAAGGAGCGCAGATTGTCGGACAGGTACATGGACACGCGCTCGGCGTCATCGTCGTCGAACTCGTTGCCGCCCCCGACAATCGCATCCGCCTCGTAGGCCAGCGCCTTCGGGCAGGACACCTGCAACAGAATGGGGCCGCCCACGATCGTGGTGAACGCGGAGACGATCGCGTCGAGCCGCGAGCGGAGCTCCTCGTTCGTGGCTGCCACACGCGCGGCGTAGCCGGGCCGGGATTTCTCGCCCATGGCCTCTTTCAGCTCATCTACGTTGTTCATCGACCACGTGCGCACGGCATTGAGCGGAAGGATAGTCACAGCGGAGTTCAGCAGCCGTTGTGCCTGTTGAGCGTGGTTGGCCAGCGCCGTGGGATCGTCATAGGGGATCGGCTTGCCCTGAAGGAGCACCTTCTGGGCATATGCCCACGAATCAATGATCACACCGGGCTGGGATGAACCCTGGCCCTGCAAAATCTGAGAGATGTCCGAACTCATAATTGTCTATCCTTGTCGTGTCTCGTGCGCTTCAATGCCGCTGCCGTCAACTGCTGCCGATCAATGCCGACCGACGCCGATGCCGGCGCGGTGTGCCGAAGCGCGATGGGGAAGAAAAGAGGGAAGGGAAGTGGGGGGACGCCCGTGCCGGACGCGGAGTCACCGGACGCGTGGTCGAGGGCTCATTGCCGACGAGCCCTCGCGCTATCCGTTACTGAGGCCAGCTACAGAGACCTGCAGCCTAGGCCGGATTTCCCGGATTCCTAGGCCTTGGTGTGCGTGACCTCCCCGTACTTCTCCTCCAATTCCTTGATCCGGTTTTCCAGCTTCTCGATCTTGAGAACGTGGCGGTTCGGAACGAAGATCAAAGGAATCTCGCCCAGCTTGCCCTTCACGCGCTTCGGTCCCTGGGCATCCCACACGGTGGCGGTGACGTCCTCCGTGTCGTCGCCCCAGCTGCCGAAGTACAGAAGATCCTCCGCCGGCTCTTCCGTGACGAACTGCTTCACGAATTCGTTGTACGGAGTGCCACGCTTCAAGCGCGCCTCGCGCTCCTTCTTCCGCAGCTCCTCGGTGCCGTCCTTGTCCACCACCAGGGTGTCCCGGTTCCACTCCACCTGGTAGATGTTCTTGGCCACCCAGTCGGAAATGCGGCCGAACTTGATGTCCTGCATCACCAGCTCAGGGTCGCGCTCCAGCACGTCTCCGTATCCGCCGCCGGCACCCTGGGCGATCATGTACAGCTCACCCTCCTGGGAGTGATCGAACTGAAGGCCCATGTGGTAGGTGGTGTATTTTCCACCCTCGAATGGCTGCTCGTTCATGACCCGCTTCATGGACAGGTCGAACTGTGACGGATCCTTCTTGACGATGTCGAAGATGTTGATGCCCTTCACCATCGCCAGCGGGTAGGTGGGGCAGCCGTAGCCGCCGAACAGGCCGGGCACGGAGGAGAACTTCGCGCCGGACGTCACTGTCATGAATCCCCAGCTTGGGGTGTTGCGGGCGGCTACAATCATCTCGTAGCCCATGCCGCCGCGGTACTTTCCGAAGGCCTGGTTGTCCTGCACCACACGCTTGGAGACCAGCTGGAGGAAAGGAACTTCCTCCTCCATCACTTCCTGCTCACCGGTATCCGCCATTGCACAGAACAGGGGTGCCACGGCATCCTCGCCGTCCTGGAAGGCCTTCGCGCCGCCGCCCATGCCGTTAAGGTCTGCACACAGGTTTCCGACCTGCTCGCCGTGCTGGGTTTCGCCACCCCACAGGAAGTCGTTGATCTGGTTGAACCACGGGGCGATGACGTTGGCGTACTTCTCCTCCACAGAGAACTGCAGCTTGGCGTAGGCCGCCTGCAAGCACGTGAATCCGCGGAAGGAGGCCTGCAGGTTCTGACCCGTCGGGGCGTCGTAGGAGCAGTCCGCCCAGGAGCCCTCGTCAGAGATGATCTCGATGGGGGATAGGGCGCCCGTCGACCGGGGAAGATCAGGCCACCAATAGGACAAAATAGCCTGAGCCATGAAGGCCTTCGTCGAAGAATAGGGCGAATTAATGGCCCTATTGAGGATTTCCGGACCGGTTCCTCGAAGGTCAACAATTAATCGCTCGCCCTTGACCGTAATGGTGCAGGCGAATTTAATCAGAATGTTTTCTTTCAGCGTGGAATCCACAAACTGATTAATGCGGACCGTGCCGTCGGGCATTTCTGCAATACGGCGCCGCACTTCCTGCTCTACATCCTCCACCGTCATGCGAATAGCCGCCACGAACGGCTCCACACCAAACTCTTCGATAGTGCGGTCCACGATGTCCATCACGCGGCGGACAGCGCCCATCTTCACCTTGATGTCGGCCAGCATCAGCTTCGGGTCGCGCGTAGAGTGCTGCAGGAAGGTCAGCAGATCACGGCGCAGGTGGCCGCGCTCCACAATCTTCATGGGGGAGCCGCGCAGGCCGTCGTCGAACGGCGTTTCGGAACCGGAGGGCATGCCGCCCGGCTCGCAGGCGCCGTTCTCACCCTCGTGGATGGTCGCGCCCACCCACGCGATGATCTCTCCCTCGCGCATGACGGGGACCAGCATGGATTGGTCGGTGTTGTGCACCATGCCGAAGCGGGCGTCGTTATGGAAGAAACCATCGCCGGGGTTGATGCCCACGGTGGGTTCGTCCTTCCAGTACTTCATGATGTAGCGGATGGGGTGGTGCAGCACGGCGGAGAAGGCGATCACGCCGCGGTTGGACATGTAGCACACGTCGCCGGCGGCGGTGTAGACCGCCACGGAGAGGTCCGCCCACTTCGCGCCGGGTGCGGCACCCATGGATTCGCACATTTCGAAGGCCTCGTCCAGGGATCCCGACAGGCGGCGGCGAATACGATCCGCCAACAGGGGGTCATGTTCCTGGGCAAGGATCCTCTCCTCGAGGTCACTGCGCTCGCTGATGGAGTGGTTACGCATGATTTCTGGGTCGGGGCCCAGGAACAGCGTGGTGTCATTCATGAAATCGTCAACCCACTGCTGCTCCTCAGGGGTGAGCTGACGTGCCATCTCTTCGTGGCTCATGTGGGAGTGACCCGCATGTCCCTTTGCTTTTTCCGGTGTGGTCATGGTGTGTTCCTTTCACGCGACGGTGGTTTAGGCATCTGCGCTTGCGTCAGATGGTTGGGCGTTGTGCTTTCCTCGGGGACGGGTGTCCCCCTTGAGCAGCCACACCGCTCCTTGAGGAGTAGGTTCTGTGCGCCACCCTGGTTCGATGAGGTAGGTGGTGCTTTCGGTGGTGATGATCGCCGGCCCTTCCACCACGTACTTTTCGTTGAGGGCGGTCTGGTCGTAGACCGGGGTCTCCAGCGGCTCGTCGTGGCCCACGAAGTGAACCTTGCGGCTGCTGACCTTCTCAGGCGTGGAGCGTTCGGCGTCGAAGAACAGGGATTCGAAGTTCACCACATCGCCGTTGATGTAGGAGGCCACGCGCACGGTCTGGACGCGCACGCCCGCTTCAGGGGCCTGGGTGCCTTCGCCGTAGCGGTCGCCATAGATGTCGGAGAACGTGCGGATGACCTTCAGCACGTCGCCCACGTTGTTCAGGCGGTTGATGTCGAAGGACACGGCGGTGGTGACCAGTTGGTTGCCGTAGCGCATGTCCATTTCCAGGCGGTGCTCCACCTTGGAGACGTCGTAGCCCTGGCGGATCAGGTCCTCCCGGCCGCGCTGCTCGAGCTCCTCCACGTACCCGTTGAAGCGCTCGTAGTCATCGAAGAGGTCCCGCGTGATGGGGTCGTAGAGCACGATGTAGGAGGAGCGCTCGTGGATGTGCAGCGGCTTCATGTTTCCTGCGCCTAGGGCGGAGAACACGGAGGAGAACGGTGGGAACAGGATGCGCTTAATGCCTGCCTTCTCGGCGATACCGCAGGCGTGCAGCGGTCCGTTGCCACCGTAGGCCAGCATGGTGTAGTCATCCACCACACCACCGTGGGAGCGTAGCTCCATCTCGATGCCGATGGCCATCTGCTCGTCCACGGTGCGCTTGACCACCTTCGCGGACTCGATGGGGTCCAGGTCCAGGTAGTCGCCGATGTGCTCTTCCATCGCGAACAGGGATCGCTTCGGGTTGAGCTTGATGAAGCCGTTGGCGTAGTTGTCCGGATCTAGGTACCCCAGCAGCAGGTCCGCATCGGTGACGGTGGGGCGAAGGCCACCACGGTCGTAGGCCGCAGGGCCCGGGTCCGATCCTGCAGACTCGGGCCCCACCTTCACCGCGTGGTGAACGCGGTCGTAGGAGGCGATGGAGCCACCGCCGGATCCCAGGGTGTTCAGGTGGATCATGGGCACGGACACCAGCCAGCGGCCGATGGTCGGCTGGAAGTCGTAGTGTTGGATTCCGCCTTCGGGGACCAGGCCGATGTCGAAGGAGGTACCACCCATGTCCATGGACACCACGTCGCCCAGGCCGGTGACTTCCGACAGGTGCTGCGCGCCACCCACACCGGCGATCGGGCCGGAGTGGATGGTTTGCAGAGCATCGGTGGAGTTCGGCTGCGCCATACCGCCGGAGTTGTGCACCACGAGCATGGGTTTTTCGTATCCGGAGGCTCGCAGGTTCTGGGACAGCTGGTTCAGGGCGTGGAACATGGTCTCGTGCAGGAAGCCATCAATGATGGTGGAGGAGGCACGCACGTACTCGCCCTTACGTCCCGAGACCTGGCTGGACAGCAGCACGGGGATGGAGCCCAGCTCGTGGGATGGGAAGTCCTCCAGGATGATTTCCAGGATCCGCTCTTCGTGCGTGGAGTTTTCCGTGGCGTTGGTCAGGGCAATGACCAGCGCTTCGGCGCCCTCGTCCACGAGCTCGCGTACTTGCTGGCGCACGTCGTCGTCCATCATCGGAACTAGGATTTCGCCCACGGAGTCTACGCGTTCCTTGATGGAGCGCACCAGGTTGCGCGGCACCAGGGGTTCGGGACGCTCGGCGTCGGCCATATCACCCTGCTTGAGTGGGTCCAGGCCAGCTCCGTAGCCCTTGGAGCGGGAGATGTGGATGGTGTCCTCAAATCCGTGGGTGACCAGCACGCCCACCTTGGGGCCCTTGCCTTCGATCAGGGCGTTGGTGCCCAGGGTGGTGGCGTAGCGGACGGAGTCCACGCCCTTGAGCACTTCTTCGCGGGACAGTCCGGCGCGGGTGCAGGCGTTGTCCAGTGCCGCGTTGAAGCCCAAGGCCAGGTTGTGGTGCGTGGTGAGTGCCTTGGATTCGATGTAGGTGTCATCCCATACGAAGAAGCAGTCGGTGAAGGTACCGCCGATGTCAACGGAGATTCTGCGCATCTTATTTCCCTTCCTGCTCAAAGCGGGCGCTCAAGTCAGCTTCCGCGTTTTCGCCAGGGCCGTAGTTCAGAACCTTCTCGGGATCCTTTCCGGAGTTGCCCCAGTGTTCCCGCAGCCAGTCCAGGTCGAAGACCATGTCAATGGCTGGTGGGTGCCCCGGTGGCAGGTACTCTGCCTCGATCTGGGTGGCGCACCCTGGGCAGTAGTATTCGAGGATGCGGCAGAATTTCGGGTCGGGGGAGAACGTGTATTCGTAGCGTTCCTTGTCCAGGATGGACGGGTGGATCTCCTCTGGGTTGCGGTCGTAGACCAGGGTGCCTTCTTTGTAGTTTCCTCGGGCGTCGGCAATGTCGTGGCCGCAGACGCGGCACATCCAGCGCTCGGTGTCGAGATCAATTAACAGGTATTCTGTCATTGGAACTCTCATGATGATCTCCTTCGTGTCTGAAGTCGTAAGGGGTTGAGATGTTTCATGGGTTCGGCAAAACCCACGATGCGTGTGTGTCCTGCTGGTCGTTAGGTCGTCACATCTTCGAGTAGCAGGTCACCGGCATCGGAAACTGTGAACGTCCATCCTTCGGGGACGCGTGCGGTGAAGAATGGCCCTTCGATGATGGCTGGCCCGTGCGCGTGGGCTTGGGCTTGTTGGGCATCGAGGTCGTACACGGGGACGTCGTCGCGCTGTTCCGGTGCGCTGAGGATGGACCGATGGGACGACGCCTGGGCGTCCGGCCCGTCGGACCTGAAATCTCCCTCAAGCACTGGGTGTTCCAGCACATAGGTGGCGGTGAGCTCCAGGAGCACACGGGAGGCACCCTCGGTGCCGGAGAGGCCGGCCTCCTGGTTTTCCGTGGTGGTGCCGTCTGCGTTGTCGGTGATGGTGCGCCAGTCCAACTCGCAGTCGGCCAGGGAGTATCCCTCTTGGAACATTGCTCGCGCCGCCAGCTCCAGCAATTCTTCCCGGGCGGAGTCCAGGGAGTCCTGAGACTGTCCCGTGACGTCCACGCGGACGGTCTGGGACACGTCGGAGAAGCTGATGCCGTAGGCAGAGAAGATCGCGGCCAGGCGCGGGATCAGGACCTTCTTCACACCCGCGATGCGTGCGGCCAGGCATGCGCTCATGGGGCCACCGCCGCCGAATGCGGCGAGTGCGGTGGAGTCCTTGTCCTTGATGTGAGGGGTGAAGGCGCTCGCCACGGCCTGGGCGTAGGCCTTTTCCATCTCCAGCAGGGCTTCGTCCAGGCTGATTCCCAGGGGCTCTGCCACGGTGGCGGTGATGACGGCTTTAGAGCGCTCGGGGTCCAGGTTCAGTTCACCGTTGAGGTAGGTGCTGGGGTCCAGGATGCCGAGCAGCAGGTTCACGTCCGTGATGGTGGCCTTTTCACCACCGAATCCGAAGCAGGCTGGTCCAGGGGCAGCGCCAACGGACTCCGGGCCTACCGTGATCTTTCCGTCCTTGACCTCGATGATGGAGCTTCCGCCTACGCCGGCGGAGCGGACGTCGGACAGGGAGTAGGAGGACTCGATGCCTTCCACGCGTCCGTACCGGTCCGTTTTGATCTGGAGATCTTCGATGGATCCGACGTCGGTGGTGGTGCCGCCGACGTCGATCATGAGCACGTGCTGGAGTCCGTATTGCTCGGCGAGTGCGCGGGTGCCTTCCAGGCCTCCGCGAGGTCCGGAGGAGTAGGTGCGCAGCGCCACGGACTTTGCCACGCGGGAGGAGGCGCCGTCGTTGCGGTAGATCAGCAGTGGGTTCTTGACCTTGTGTGCGCGCAGGCGGTGCTCGGAAGAGTACAGGAAGCGCTCCACGGTGGGGTGCAAGAAGCTGTTGAGGACGGCGGACCAGATGCGGCGCACGTGGTTGCGGTCGTCGGCAAACTCCCAGGAGAACAGCACGGGCACGGATCCCAGCAGGTGGCGTGGGAAGCGCTTCAGCAGGATTTTCATGTAGGAGCGCTCGGTGGCCGGGTCATTCGCGGCGATGATGAGGCGTTCGGCGCCGGCGGTGGTGAGCGTGTTGACTGCGTTGAGCAGTTCCAGCTCGTCCTGGCCGGAGTCCTTGGTGAGCACCACCGTGCGTTCGCCCACCAGGTCCTTGAAGAGGCCGGTGGATTGCTCGTCGTAGCTCAGCTGTTCGATGAGTGCCTCGTCTTCGACGATCAGGCCCAGTCCTGGGCCCTTTCGTTCGACGAGTGCGTTGGTTCCCTGAGTGGAGGAGTATCGAATGATGCGAGTGGAGTTCAGAAGAGCTGGCAGGTCGGGTTCATCGAAAACCTCACCGGATGCCTTGGTGATGCCCTTGAAGAAGCATTCCGAGAGATCGGTTGGGGTGGTGAGGGTTTTCGTGAAGGCGATGCCGTCTTTCGTGACCACGCAGATGTCGGTCAGAGTACCGCCATTGTCGATGTTAATGAGATTGTCCATCTGCATTCTCCTTCCCCCGCAGTGGCTGCATAATTGCTATTATCATGGTCGAATCTCCTAACTAGGGAGGTCAATTACTGAGGCGATGTAAAATGTGAAGCACTATTGGTGATCTCAATCACATCACGGGAAGTGAATCTAATGCATGATGGTCATTTTGTAAACGAAATTACTACACAACATGTGCTAACTGATCTTAATGGTTATTGTTTGCATTAGTAAATTGTTGCACTACCTGCAACTTTGGGTTGTGGCGGGTGGTTTACGTGGGGGTAGTTTTGAGTACCTATGTAGAGATTAATATAAGAAAGTGTAATTATTTAAAGGTAAACCCTCTACTTGTGGGCTCTTTTGTATATATTTATCTCGATAGGTTGAGCTGTGTGGGGTGGGCTGCCGGGGGTGATTAAAGGGCTTTCCTTGTTGCTGAGATGCGGATTCTCGCGAACTGCTTCCGATGTATGAGTGGGGCGCTATGATTTCTGTAGCCAAAATACATATGGCTGTCGTTGACTGCGCATGCGCACTGCTGTGCACAGTGCCAAGCACGCTGCCTCGCGCACTGCTGTGCGGCTGGCTGCTTGTACCGCTGCGTCAACCGAACCACATCACCTTCAACGGGAGGAGCTTATCCCCACCATGAGCACACTAATGAGCGCGAAGGATGCCATCGCCGACATACCTCACGGTGCCACGCTGGCAGTGGGCGGATTCGGAATCTGCGGTATTCCGAATGTCCTGCTCACAGAACTGGCGGCCGCTGGGACGTCGGAACTCGAAGCAGTGTCCAACAACGCCGGTCTGGATGATCGCGGGCTGGGATTGCTTCTCGGCAATGGTCAGCTCCGGCGCATCATCGCCAGCTACGTCGGGGAAAACAAGGAGTTCGCCCGCCAATACCTGGAAGGGGAGCTGGAAGTAGAGCTGACTCCTCAGGGAACACTTGCCGAACGCTTGCGCGCCGGGGGCTCGGGCATCGGCGCATTCTTCACCCGCACGGGCGTGGGCACCGTGGTGGCAGATGGCGGCATGCCGTGGAAGTACACGAAGGACGGGGCCGTGGAGATCAGCTCTCCTCCGAAGGAAACTCGGGAGATCCGCGGCGAGACCTATGTGCTGGAGCATGCGATCGAGGCTGACTTCGCTCTGGTTAGGGCTGCAGTCGCCGATGAAGCCGGCAACCTGCGCTTCCACGAGACCGCCCGGAACTTCAACCCACTGGCGGCGATGAGCGGCCGGGTGTGCATCGTCGAAGCTGAAAAGGTCGTGCCCGTGGGGGAGCTGGCCCCAGACGATATTCATCTGCCGAGTGTGTACGTGCACCGCCTCGTCGAACTCACACCGGAGCAGGCCGCAGACAAGAAGATCGAGAAGGAGACCGTACGATGACGCAGAACAACAGCACCGCCGCACACAACAGTACAGCCACTAACACCGTGGGATGGGATCGTCAAGCCATGGCGGCCCGCGCAGCCCTGGAACTTCGCGACGGTCAGTACGTGAACCTCGGCATCGGCCTGCCCACCCTGGTGCCGAACTACGTCCCGGAGGGAGTGAACGTCACCCTCCAATCCGAAAATGGACTGCTGGGCATCGGCCCCTACCCGGAGCGAGGCCACGCGGACCCGGACCTGATTAACGCAGGCAAGGAGACCGTCACCACCCTTCCCGGCTCCAGCTTCTTTGACTCCGCCTTGAGCTTCGGGATGATCCGCGCCGGCAAGATTGACGTGGCGATTCTGGGCGCGATGGAGGTCAACGCCCAGGGAGACATCGCCAACTGGATGATTCCCGGAAAGATGGTGAAGGGAATGGGTGGCGCGATGGACCTTGTGGTAGGCGCGCGCCGCGTGGTGGTGCTGATGGAACACTGCAATAAGCACGGGGAGTCGAAGATCCTCTCCGAGATTCAGCTGCCACTAACGGGCACCGGCGTGGTCAACCGAATCATCACCGATCTGTGCGTCTTTGATGTGGAGGACGATGGCCTGGCACTGGTCGAGCTGGCGCCGGGCGTGACGGAGGAGCTTGTTCGCTCCAAAACTCAAGCCCCGTACCGCGTCGCCCTCTAAGGCACCGTGGGCAACCACAATCCGTGCAGATCCACAGTCATGAAAAACTGTGATAGACACTAAAGAGAGCACACCCCTTATAAATCCATGTGCAGAAAGGTTTTAGTTACATATGAGTGAAGTATCGAAGGCTCAAGGACCACAGGACGTTGTTGTCGTTGGCGCGGCACGTACCGCCCAAGGCCGCATGCTGGGTGGCTTGTCCTCCCTGTCTGCCGTGGACCTGGGTTCGGAGGCCATCAAGGGCGTGCTGGACCGCTCCGGCATCTCCGCAGACAGCATTGATTACGTGCTGATGGGTCAGGTTGTTCAGGCTGGCTCCGGCCAGAACCCCGCCAAGCAGGCTGCCGTGAAGGCCGGCGTGTCCATCAATGTTCCTGCTGTGACGATCAACAAGGTCTGCCTGTCGGGACTCGACGCCGTCGTGTCCGCCTCCCGGCTCATCCGCCTCGGCGATGCCCAGGTAGTCATCGCTGGCGGCCAGGAGTCCATGTCCAACGCACCGTTCGTAGCGCCGGGTGTTCGCGCCGGACACAAGTACGGCGCGATGGAGCTGCTGGACGCCCTGGAGCGCGACGGATTGTCCGACCCGAACGAGGGCACCTCCATGGGTAAGGAAACCGACGAGCACGCACAGGAGGCCGGCCTGACCCGCGAGGAGCAGGACAACATTGCCGCACTGTCCCACCAGCGTGCAGAAGCTGCCGTGGCAGAGGGCAAGTTCGCTGCAGAGATCCTGCCGATCGAGATCCAGGGCCGCAAGGGAAGCACCGTGGTGGACACGGACGAGGGCATCCGCCCGGGAACCACCGCGGAGTCTTTGGCGAAGCTGCGTCCGGCCTTCATCAAGGACGGCACCATCACCGCCGCATCCTCGTCCCCTATCTCCGATGGTGCGTCCGCACTGATCCTCACCACCCGTGAAAACGCTGAGGCGCAGGGCTGGACCGTACTCGCCACGCTGGGCGAGTACGGCCAGACCGCAGGACCAACCACCTCGCTGCTGTCCCAGCCATCGCAAGCTATCTCCGCGGCGCTGGACAAGGCTGGCTGGTCGGCGTCGGATTTGGATTTCGTGGAGATCAACGAGGCATTCGGCGCGGTGGTGGCGCAGTCCCTGAAGGATCTGGATTACCCGCTGGAGAAGACCAACATCCACGGCGGTGCGATTGCGCTGGGCCACCCGATTGGTTGCTCCGGTGCGCGTCTGGTGGTGCACGCGGTGCACGAGCTGGCGTCCCGCGGCGAGGGCAAGGCTGCTGTGTCGCTGTGTGGTGGCGGTGGACAGGGCGACGCTCTGCTGCTGTTCCGCTAAGCGGAAGCCAGTGCTGATCAGAACACAGCGCTGAAAACCAGCCCTTATGGGGGACGCCATGGTGCGTCCCCCTTTGTGTGTGAGGGCTAGGGCTTAGACTCATGAGCATATCCACACCATCCACCCCTATCTTCAGGTGAGAGGAAGAACAATCATGAGTGAAGCCCGCCAGACCCTCTTGAATGCCTACTTCGGCGAATACGGCGGCCAGTACGTCCCGGAGGTGCTGCTGCCGGTGCTGGATCAGCTGGAGCAGGCCTACGTGGACGCGCTGAACGATCCCACCTTTGCCGAGGAGCTGGATGCACTGCGTAAGGAATACTTGGGCCGTCCCACGCCTATTACGGAGTGCTCCAACCTTCCGCTGGAGGGCCGCGGCCGTGGGAAGGCGCGCATCTTTTTGAAGCGCGAGGACCTGTGCCACGGTGGCGCACATAAGGGAAACCAGGTGCTGGCGCAGGCGCTGATGGCGAAGCGTTTGGGCAAGACTCGTCTCATCGCGGAGACGGGCGCGGGCCAGCATGGCACGGCTACGGCGATGGTGGCATCTCTGATGGGCATGGACTGCACGATCTACATGGGTGCCAAGGATGTGGCGCGTCAGCAGCCGAATGTGTTCCGGATGCGCCTGATGGGGGCCACGGTGGTGCCGGTGACGAATGAGCATGGCGACGCGATGGCGGATGCGATCGACGTGGCGCTGGGTGACTGGGTGGAGAACGTGGACAACACGCACTATGTGCTGGGCTCGGCGTGTGGCCCGCACCCGTTCCCCACGTTGGTGCACGAGTTCCAGGCGGTCATTTCCCGCGAGTCGCGTCCGCAGATGCAGCAGATCATCGGTGGTGTTCCGGATGCGGTCGTGGCGTGTGCGGGAGGGGGATCGAATGCGATTGGTGCGTTTTCTGCATATTTGGAAAACGACGACGCCAGCGTGCGTCTCATCGGCGTAGAACCTGCCGGTGAAGGCTTGGACACGGACAAGCATGGCGCCCCGCTCAATAGGGGAGTGGTGGGTATCCTGCACGGTTCCCGCTCTTACGCTCTGCTGAAGGACGAGGAGATCATGCACTCCCATTCGGTGTCCGCTGGGTTGGATTATCCGGGGATTGGACCGGAGCACTCTCATTTGAAGGACACGGGCCGTGCGGAGTACCCGGCGGTGACGGATGCTGAAGCGTTGCAGGCGTTCCGGATCCTGTCTCGGTATGAGGGCATCATTCCGGCGCTGGAGTCTGCGCACGCGGTGGCGTATGCGCTGAAGCTGGCGGAGGAGTGTGAGAAGACGGGCGAGGAGATGAACATTCTGGTGAACTTGTCCGGCCGTGGGGATAAGGATGTGGATTATGTGCGCCGGATTATTGGAGACTTGGCGTCGAAGGATCCCTATGAGCACCCGGTGGTCTCGCCGGATGTTTCTGGGGTGTTGGAGCAGATGACGGCGGAGTCGAATGAGAGGGAGGGGGTGTAGCCTGCATTTAGCCCTGCGGGTTTAGCCCGCGACATCTACCCCAGTAGGAAGAAGATTGCACACAGGGTGGGGACGGACACGATGGTGGAGACCACGGCGGTGTCCCTGGCCAGGATCGTTCCTACCTGGTAGCGCTGGGCGTAGGTAAAGACGTTCTGGCCGGTGGGAAGTCCAGCGATGACCGCGAGGATCAGGAGCGTGTGCTGGTCCATGCCGAAGAGGAAGTGCCCCAGGGCCACGGCCAGTGCAGGGTGGATGACGGTCTTAATGGCCGTGGCGGCCAGGACGCTGCGGCGGGGGCTCACACCCTTTTCCATTACGCCCGTGCCGGCCAGAGACATGCCGAACCCGATGAGGGCCACGCCCACGGTTGCCCGGGCCAGTGTGTCGAGGGGCTCGGTGATGAGGAAGGGAAGCTGAATATCGTAGCGAGAGTGCAGCAGGCTTAGGGTCACGCCGATGACTGCGCCGATGATCATGGGGTTGCGCACTATTGCGCCAAGGACGTTACGGAGACGTTCGGCCCCACGGATGCGGGTGCTGCCGGATGGTTGTGTGGCGATGTCCAGGGCGAGCGTGGCCACGGGGGCGTAAAGGCCCACCTGGAACAGGATGATGGGAAGCGTTGCGGTGGGGTTGCCCAGGATATGCGCGGCCAGGGGGATGCCCAGGTGGGTGCTGTTGTTGTAGGAGCTCGCCAGCATGGCGATAAGGGAGTCGCTGGTGCCGCGCTTCGCGAGGAATCGGGATCCCAGGAAGCCCAGTAGTCCTGCCCCGCAGCCGGAGAGGATGGCGATGGCAAGCCCGGAGCCGAAGAGCAGTTCCAGGTCCGCATCCATCATGAACATGATGAGCATGGGCGGAAGGGCGATCCAGTACACGAACATGTTCAGGGTGTACACCGCGTTCGGACCCAGCAACTGTTTGCGCCCAACACAATAGCCCAATGCGATGATCACGATAACAACGGCAAATCCTGAGATCACATTGGGCATAATGCGCTAAGTATAGCGCGTGGGGGTTGTGCGAAGACTACTTGCGCACCACCTGGGTGTGAGCCCACTGATCAGTGAAGGACTGGCCGGCCGTGGACTTGCTGATGGTCACTGCAATAACGATATAGATCGCAAAGACCAGCCAGGTTCCCACGAGGGGGATCCAGCCAATCACCATAGCTCCCAGGATCCAGGAGTTACGGATGGCGGAGGACCGCAGGGATGGGTTGGTTCCAGAGGCCTGGTCTTGAACACGAGTGCTTGTCGCCATGCGGCCCAGCGAGCCGCCCCACTGGTGCTCCATGAACACACGGTAGGCGAACCAGATGAGGGTGGAGAGAATGCCGGCGATGTAAAAGGGGGTGAGAGACAGCTCCGGGATTTGCTGCTGGATGCCCGTGCGATCTTCGATCTCTTGAGCAAGCGCCAACTTGTCCATCCAGTCCATGAATGGCTTAAGGCCGATGGCTGCAAAGCAGATAGCCATGATGACCATGCTGATCAGGCCATCAACAAGTTGGCTGAGGAAACGGATGCCTAGGCCGGCGTATTGAGGGGCCATGGCTGGATCTTCATTGCCTTGGGGGAAGGCACCGAAGGAACCGTAGGAGGAGTACTGCCCACCATCAGGGGACTGTGCTCCGTCTTGGTTTTGTGCCCCATTCGGGTACTGCGGGGAGGAGTCGGAAAAATCTCCGTAGGGATTGGATGGCGTGGAGCCATTCGGGGTGGTCATAAGTTATATTTTTCTATGTTGAGGTGAGCCTTTACTTATTTGTATCATCTCTCACACTATTTTGCATACAAAAAACCCACCTTCTTTAGACAAAAGAAGGTGGGTTTTCCGTGTCTGTTAAACGTCTACCGGGGAGATGCCCGGTATGAAGGCCTCGAGCCTATCAGCGGCTGTGGAATGGCAGCAGAGCCATCTCACGTGCGTTCTTGATTGCGGTAGCAACCTCACGCTGCTGCTTTGGGGTGAGACCGGTGACGCGGCGGGAACGGATCTTGCCGCGGTCGGAGATGAACTTACGCAGCAGAGCGTAGTTCTTGTAGTCAACCGTCTCAATGCCTTCGGCCTTGAGAGGGTTCTTCTTGGGGCGACGGGACTGCTCGATCCGCGCCTTCTTGATGTTGGTGCGCTTCATTGTGTGAGCCTCCCTTTACCAGCTGGACTTGCGGACGCCCGGCAGCTCACCACGGTGAGCCATCTGACGGACGCGAACGCGGGATAGACCGAACTTACGCAGGTAACCGCGTGGGCGGCCATCGGCAGCGTCACGGTTACGAACGCGGACTGGGGAAGCGTTGCGAGGCTGACGGTTCAGCTCCCACTGTGCCTCCATGCGGTCCTCGTCGGAGGTGTTCGGGTTCTTGATGATCTTCTTGAGCTCAGCGCGACGCTCCGCGTAACGGGCGACAATTTCCTTGCGCTGCTCGTTCTTAGCGATCATGGACTTCTTAGCCATAAATTATCGCTCCTCGCGGAATTCGACGTGCTTGCGGGCAATCGGATCGTACTTCTTCAGGGTCATACGGTCCGGGTTATTGCGCTTGTTCTTACGGGTGACGTAGGTGTAACCGGTGCCAGCCGTAGACTTCAGCTTGATAATTGGGCGAATATCGTTACGTGCCATTTTTTAGATCTTCTCCCCACGGGCTCGGATCTTGGCAACGACGGATTCGATGCCATCACGGTCGATGGTCTTCAGGCCCTTCGTGGACACGTTCAAGGTGATCGTGCGTCCCTCGGAAGGCAGGTAGAACGAACGACGCTGGATATTAGGGTTCCAGCGACGGCTCGTGCGGCGGTGCGAGTGAGACACAGTCTTGCCAAAACCTGGCTTGCGTCCCGTGACCTGGCAATATGCCGACATGGGTTTTCTCCTTCTGCCCTGCACGCGTAATACATACTCACGCCAGCGAGTGTTTCGTAGACGGGTAGACAGTCCGCTAGAAAACATGCTCGACCTGCGTGTGTGCCTGGCAATGACGTTTACTAGACAACAGCAGAGGACAACACTACCTTAGGAGCCCACCAAAGTCCTAATTGCGGCGCATTTTTTGCGTCGTTCGTTCGTGGAACTCCGCCAGAACCGTTGAGCGCCACTCCTGGAAGGATTTCCTAAACGCCCCCGGATCCGCTAGAATATCCCGCTTGTACATGTTTTCACCCCAACTCGGGCACGACCTTGGACTGCGGCGGGGCTCTCGCACAGTACCTGGCATACAGCACCTGGTACGCAGTGCAGTACCTCTGACACACGTTCCAAGGACCGACCCGTTGACAAACCTTTAGGGAATAACAATGAAGAAGGATATCCACCCGGATTACCACTACGTCGTCTTCAAGGACGCCAGCACTGGTCACCAGTTCCTGACCCGTTCTACCGCTACCTCTGACCGCACTGTTGAGTGGGAAGACGGCAAGGAGTACCCACTGATCGTGGTGGACGTCACCAGCGAGTCCCACCCATTCTGGACCGGCGCTCAGCGTGTGATGGACACCGCAGGTCGCGTGGAGAAGTTCCAGCGTCGTTACGGAAACCTGGCGCGTCGTAAGCGCTAATCAACTCTTAAAACCCCAACACCGCACTCTTAGAGGAGGCAAGAAGCCATGGCAGTTCCAAAGCGTCGCATGTCCCGTGCGAACACCCACTCCCGTCGTTCCCAGTGGAAGTCCGACAACGTTGCTCTGCAGAATGTAAAGATCAACGGCCAGGACGTTCAGATCCCACGTCGTCTGGTGAAGGCCGCACAGCTCGGCCTTGTTGAGCTGGATTAATTTCCTGTCCGTCGCGGCTCGGTTGCGACACAGCGTACGAGGGAGATGCCCCTGTGAGGGTGTCTCCCTTTTTTATTGTCCGAAAGGCAGGCACAATAGCCCTTATGAAAATACTTGTTGTTGATGACGATCAGGCGGTACGCGACTCTCTTCGCCGGTCGCTCAGCTTTAATGGTTATGACGTGGTGCTGGCCACGGATGGTGAAGAGGCTCTGGCCATGATCGAGGAAGAGCATCCTGACCTCGCCATCTTGGATGTGATGATGCCGAAGCTGGATGGGCTTCAGGTCTGCCGCGAGCTGCGTAGTGATGGTGATGATCTCCCTATTTTATTGTTGACTGCCCGCGACGCCGTGTCCGAACGCGTGGCCGGCCTGGACGCCGGAGCTGACGATTATCTTCCTAAACCGTTTGCGTTAGAGGAACTGCTTGCGCGTACCCGTTCATTAATCCGACGCTCTTCTCGTGTCCATGAGGCGGTCAAAACTCGAGGGCCTTTGGAGTTCGCCGATTTGGTGTTGAACCCGGAGACCCGCGATGTTCGTCGTGGCGGCCGCTCGATTAGCCTCACTCGCACGGAGTTCGCTTTGTTGGAGCTGCTGTTGCTGCATCCCAATAAGGTGATGTCCCGTACAACCATTTTGGAAGAGGTGTGGGGCTACGATTTCCCTACCTCCGGCAACGCGCTGGAGGTGTACATCGGTTACCTGCGTCGTAAGACGGAACGGGATGGCGAGCCACGCCTGATCCATACTGTCCGTGGCGTGGGTTATGTCCTGCGGGAAACGCCGTGATTCTGCGTAGGCTGTCCGACTCCCCGGATGATAGAGGCGTTTTCAGCGAGGATGACCGCCCCTCGCTGTTCCAAGGCATGTCCTTGCGCGGACGATTGACGGCGTTGACCGCAATCGTGGTGATCGCGTCCATCGCAATCATCACGGTGGCTGCCTACACCAGCGTGAGTACCGTGATGTACCAGAGCCAGGATCGCAGTCTGCAAACGCAGGCGCACGCGCTGGCGGAGGACGATTCGCCCGGTAGTCTGGTTCGCCGCGCGGAGGACACCGCTGGCGTTTTCACCCCCAGCTTTGACGAGGAAGTCAATAACTTCAAGGTGATGGTGGTTCCGGGCACCGTCACCGCTTCAGGCATTGAGCCGTCCACATTTTACGATCTTGTGGGTCCAGGGGCCATTTCCGTGCTCCAGGGCGACAAGCCATTTTCCTTCGAGGACTTCGAGGGTGAGCGGATGTACACCCTGCGTCAGGGGACCGGCACGGTGATCGTGGTGTCCCAGCCCACCTCGATGGTGAAGGACCCGCTGGATTCCTTGGCTCTGGTGCTGGTGTTGCTGGCGATCACGGGTGCCGTGGGCGCCATCATCACCGGCGTGGTGGTGGCCTCCGCGGGCGTTCAGCCGATCAACCGCTTGCGGCGAGCCGTGGACCGCGTGACAGAGACCGGTGAGCTGCGGGAGATTCCCGTGCACACCCACGACGAGCTGGGCGCGCTGACCGTGTCCTATAACCGCATGATGAATGCGTTGCAATCTGCGGAAAGCAAGCAGAAAAACCTTGTTGCCGATGCCTCGCATGAGCTCAAAACACCGCTGACTTCCTTGCGGACCAACATGGAATTGCTCATGCAATTGTCGAAACCGGGCGCTCCAAAGCTGGACGAAGAAGAAGTTCGCTCTCTGGAAAAAGATGTGATCGGCCAGATTAATGAAATGAGCTCCCTCATTGGCGATCTGGTGGACCTGGCCCGCGAAGATAGCGGAAGCGCCGAGCATTCCTCAATGGAGGAAGTCGAACTCGACGAGATTTTCTTCTCCGTGTTGGAACGCATTCAACGCCGCCGTCCGGACGTGGAATTCCATATGCATTTGTTGCCGTGGTGCATGACGGGAGATCACTTTTCCTTAAGCCGCGCGTTCACCAATTTGATGGATAACGCCGCAAAATGGAGCCCACACGATGGCGTGGTGCGGGTGTGGATGGAAGAAGTGCCGCAACCACTCGAGGCTACCGCTAAGGATCAAGACTGCGCCCGAACACTGGAAATCCGCATCGCGGACTCGGGTCCTGGCATTGCCGAGGCAGATCGCATCCACGTCTTTGACCGCTTCTACCGCTCCATCGAAGCGCGCTCCCAACCCGGTTCCGGCCTGGGCCTGGCCATCGTGAAGCAAGTCATCGATAAGCACGGGGGAATGATTATCGCTGACGAGTCGGATGACGGCGGCGCCCTGATGCGCGTATTGTTGCCAGCGCACCCCTGTGACTCCCGCGAGGACCCGGATGCTCCGGGGGGGGGGGTAAATGGTCCAAGCTGTCAATCTACCGTTATGAGGATTGAGAAAGCTCACAGGAAATTTCAAAGAAGTAAAGAATGACCTGCCAGCACCGAATGTGGGCTCCTCCCAGGTTCGGGGCGCATCCTAGTGAACGTTCAAAAGATTAGTACACACACGAAGGCTGTGAATTATGGATAATCAACCGTCTTTCAATCCAGAATCAGGACAAGAATCCTCCGGGGGTCCGATGAAAGGGGCACCCGATTTTTCCATGGGCAGCACTCAGCGAGCCAACGCACAGACCCAGAGCATGAACCTGGGTGCCGAGCCTGGCTATCCTCAAGGCCAGCAAGCCCAAGCTGCCGGCCAGCACGGCCAGCCGGCCGCCCCGCACATCCAGCCTTCACAGGCGGCCACCAAGGAACCCAAGCGCTGGTCCACCGGTGCCTTGGCGGCGATGCTGTTGGCAGGCGCGGTGTTGGCGTCGGGAACAACGGCGGTCGTGCTGAAGGAAACGGGGAACACCAGCAGTTTCTCCAGCAGCAACACCAGCCTGAACCGCACGGAAAACGCAAGCCACACCACCCCGCGTGAGGTGGCAGACGGCACGGTCGAGGCCGTGGCGCAGAAGGTGCTGCCGTCGGTGGTGTCCATTCGCGTGGCCACGCCGCGGTCGGAGGGGGAGGGCTCCGGCTCGATCATCAGCAACGACGGCCTCATCATGACCAACAACCACGTGGTGGACGGGGCGGAGCGGGGTCGCTCCAAGATCGAGGTGCTCACCAACGACGGCCGCACCCTCCCGGCGACGGTGGTGGCGACGGACCCGGCGTCGGACATTGCGGTGATTAAGGCAGACGGCGCCAACGATCTGCAGCCCATCGCCATCGGCAACTCCGATGACGTGCAGGTGGGGCAGGCGGTCGTGGCCGTGGGCTCGCCGCTGGGCTTAAGCGCCACGGTGACCAGCGGTATCGTCTCCGCGAAGAATCGCCCCGTGCAGGCCGCGGGTGAGCGCGGCGGCGAGGGTTCCCTGATCGATGCCATTCAGACGGATGCCGCCATCAACCCGGGTAACTCCGGTGGCGCGCTGGTCAACATGAATGGCGAGCTGGTGGGCATCCCGTCGGTCATCGCCAGCCTTGGCTCCGGATCCAGCGATACCGCAGGCTCGATCGGCCTGGGCTTTGCGATTCCGTCGAACCAGGCGCAGAAGATTTCCCGGCAGCTCATCGACGAGGGCAAGGTGACGAAGCCGGTCATCGGTGCCCAGGTCAATACCGTGAGCGACATGGCGGGCGCGGAGATCGCCCAGGTGATGAGCGGCAGCCCGGCCGAGAAGGCCGGCGTGAAAGACGGCGACGTGGTCACCAAGGTCAACGACCGGATTGTGGAAAGTGGTGTGGGCCTGATTGCCGCGATCCGTTCCTACAACGTGGGCGACACGGTGACGCTCACGCTGCGCCCGAAGGGCGGCGGGGACGAGCGGACCGTGGAGGTGACCCTGGCCGCGGAGTAACCCCACGCGGGATCCCACCGGGAATCCCACTTTTTTGGCTATAAACTATGCGCGGGACACGTTACGGTGTGATCATAGGTAGAGATACCAACACACCGTCCACCTTCTGTGAAGAAAGAGATTTGAAGCACAGTGCCACATAGAAATAAGGGCAGGTCAGAACTCCAAAGCCTGGAAGACATGGAGAACCTGCGGGCGAACCTGCAGGAGAGCCACGTCGACGACATTCCGGAGCCGGACGATAGTCTGTTTCATACGCTCGACGCCCAGCAGCGCACCCGCTCCGATAATCAGCGGATGTTGCTGCATGCGATGGTCGTGATCGTTACCGACAAACAAACTGACGAAACCGGTGCGGGGGAACTGGTTGCGGAGTTGCTGGCTGAAGATGATTTTCGTGTCGACGCCGTCGTGACGGTTCCCTCCCGCAAACCGGCGATCCGCCAGGCGATCCAAACGGCCGTGGTTGGCGGAACGGACCTGGTGGTGACGGTCGGTGGAACCGGGCATGGGCCCCGCGATAAAACCCCGGAAGCTACCCGTGCGGAGCTGGATCGGAAGATCCCGGGAATCAGTGAAGCGCTGCGTTCCTCCGGCCTGGCGGCGAACTCCCTGGAGGCAGGGCTGTCCCGCGGAGTGTCCGGGGTGGCAGGCTCCACGGTGGTGGTGAACATCGCCAGTACCCGTTCCGCGATCCGTGATGGCATGGCGGCCTTGGGGCCGTTGGTGCGTCACGTGGTGGCGGACATGAATCGGTCCTCCTGATGACGGGAGGCTCACGCGGCGCTGCGGGCGACAGGGCGGAGGGGGACCGGAGCCGGGGTGACGCAGCGCAGGGGGACCGGCCGAGGACCAGGCGCCGGCGCTTCGGGGTCCTAGGCAAGCAGCATGCTTCTGAGCCCACCGGATATGCGAAAAGCCCCCGCACCGAGGGCGGGGGCTTTGATGCTGAGTTTTGGGAGGAGCAGCGGCCTCCCCACTGGGGAGGATCCACTCGCACTTAGATGGAGTGCTTGCCGCCCTGCTCGCCAGCCTTAGGCTGGTCGTCGTCCAGTGGACGGAAACCGTCGGTCTCCAGGCCCTGCTGGGCACGCAGCAGGTCGCGGATCTCCACCAGCAACTCAACTTCGCTGGCCTCGGAAACCTCTTCAGCGTCGATGCCCTTGCGGCGAGCTGCCAGCTCGGTGGCCTTGTTCATCGGCAGGATCAGCACGAAGTAGATCACAGCGGCGGTGATCAGGAAGGTGATCGTGGCGGTGATGATGGAGCCCAAGTTGATGAAGGTGGCGTCGTTACCTGGGCGCAGGTGGAAGCCAAGACCGATGGATTCTGGGCCACCCACAGCGGCCAGCAGTGGGTCGATGATGCCTTCGGTGAAGGAGGTGACAACTGCACCGAATGCGGATGCCATGACCACGGCAACGCCGAGCTCGATCACGTTGCCGCGTAGGATGAAGTCCTTGAATCCCTTAAGCATGGAAAAATAGTCCCTTTCAGGAGAGTAAATAAAAAGAAAAATGTGGTGCTTTTCACATTTCGAACACGCTGTGTTCGGTGATGACGGTATTCACAGTGAGGTCGTGCGAGGCATGAGGGACATGCGTATGGAATTCCCACTGATCAACAATTCCTAATCTTGTTACATTCAGGTTGCCTTGTGCAAGTTGACGATCGTAGAAACCTCCACCCTGGCCAAGCCTGTGCCCTGCGGAATCTAGCCCAATAGCTGGGATGATGGCCACGTCAACTACCTCTGGGAGGGGTTGAGAAATTTTTTCATCAGTGGGCTCCATTAATCCCCAGGAACTGCGTTCCAAATCCCCGGTGTAGGGCACCCATTCCAGATTTTTCTGGGCCACACGGGGCAAAATCACGCGAAATCCCGCCGCGCGGAGGACGTCAGGCAGCCAGCGGCCACCGGGCTCGGAGTCCATGGGGACGAAGGCGGTGACCGTCAGGGGAGCGTCTGAACGTCCTGCGTTGGCGCTGTCCGTCTGCGTCTCTCGCTTCGTCTCTGCCTGGTGTCGCCGCAGGTAGTCAACCAGATGTGCCTGGATCATCTGGTCGCGCGCTGCGCGCTGCTCGGGGCTGACGCTCTCGCGGCGGGCTCGGGTGGAGGCGCGCAGGTCGCGCTTGGCCTGTGAGATGTCCGTGGGGTTGTCCATGACGGCCATTGTAGGTGCCGGCCGACCGCACCTACTGCCTAAGCCCTATGCCTGACCCTGCAGTAGCACACTGTGTGAAAAACCCCAGCGAGCCAGCGTGTGCGCGGCCACTGAACCCTTCTTCAAAGGTATTATCGATAAACATGAGTGATTCTGTGCGCTTAAAAACCGTTGTTGTTCCTGCGGCCGGCTTGGGAACCCGTTTCCTGCCTGCCACGAAGACGGTGCCGAAGGAGCTCCTGCCAGTGGTGGGAACCCCGGGAATCGAGCTGATCGCCCGGGAGGCTGCGGAGGCTGGTGCACAGCGTCTGGCGGTGATTACCGCCCCGAAGAAGGCCGGCGTGATGGGGCACTTCGACCAAGACCAGCAGCTGGAGGAGACCCTGGAGGCCCGCGGGAAGCTGGACCTGCTGGAGAAGGTGCAGGCCGTCAACGGTCTGATTCACCCACAAGCCGTGGTTCAGGACAAGCCGCTGGGTCTGGGCCACGCGATCAGCCTGGCCGAAGAGGCTCTGGACGAGGATGAGGACTGCTTTGCCGTCATGCTCCCAGATGACTTGGTTCTGCCGTTCGGCGTGATGGACAAGATGCTGGCCATCCGCGAGGAGTTCGGCGGCTCCGTGCTGTGCGCTTTCGAGGTGCCGCAGGAGGATGTCTCCAATTACGGCGTGTTTGACATTGACGAGGTCGACGGCGGCCGCGAGGACGTGAAATGCGTTCGTGGCATGGTGGAGAAGCCGGCCGTGGAGGATGCTCCGTCCAATTTTGTTGCGACGGGTCGTTACTTGTTGGATCGTCAGGTATTCGACGCCCTGCGTCGTACCAAACCAGGCAAGGGGGGCGAAATCCAGATTACGGATGCGATTGAGTTGATGATTACCGAGGGGCATCCGGTGCATATTCTGGTTCACCATGGAAAGCGCCATGATCTGGGTAACCCGGGCGGTTATATTCGCGCGTGTGTTGATTTCGCGTTGGATGATCCTACCTACGGGCCATCGTTGGATAAGTGGCTGCGTAACCTCTTGGATTCTAGGAAGTAGAGCTTTATGCGGACTGTTGAAGAGCAGTTAGCAATTATCACTGCTGCGGCGAGCACCCCGGAGCCGGTGCGCATTGCCATTTCTGATGCGCTGGGTCTGCGGTGTGCGGAGCGCGTGGAGGGCACGCAGAGCCTGCCCAGCTTCAACCAGGCTGCCATTGACGGTTTTGCTGTGCGCGCGGTGGATGTGCGCAACTTCCTCCAGGGGCTTCAGCAGGGGATTCAGGCTGAGGAGGAGGGCCAGCCGCCCCGCGCGGTGGAGGAGTTCCCTGTGGTGGGTGATATCTCCGCGGGCTCTCAGCGGCCGGTGCGCCTGCAGCCGCGTCAGGCTGTGCGGGTGGAAACGGGTGCCCCGCTCCCGAACTTGGCTGATGCGGTGCTGCCGCTGGATTGGGCCGAGTCCAATCGGCGGTGGATCCGCCCGCTACACCCGGTGAATAGTGGCGAGTTCGTCCACCGCGAGGGCTCCGATGTGCAGCCCGGCGATGTGGTGGTGGAGCAGGGAACCGTCATTGGCGCTGCTCAGGTGGGTCTGTTGGCCGCTGCCGGCCGCTCCAAGGTACTGGTCTACCCCAAGCCGCGCATGTCTGTGATGTCCTTCGGCCAGGAGCTGGTGGACATCGACCGTGACGCGGGCCTGGGTCATGTTTATGACATCAACTCCTATTCGCTGGCAGCGGCGGGCCGTGAGGCGGGCGCCGAGGTCAACCGCATTGGCGTGATCAACGGCGAGCCGCGGAAGCTGAAGGACCTCATCGAGGGACAGCTCATGCGCTCGGAGGTTGTGGTCATCGCCGGTGGCGTGGGTGGCGCCGCGAGCGACCGCCTGCGGGAGGTCGTGGGCGAGCTGGGTGAGATGGACGTCTCCCGCATCGCGATGCACCCTGGGTCCGTGTTGGGCTTCGGCCGGCTGGGCCCGGACGCGGTGCCCACGTTCCTGCTGCCGTCCAACCCCTCGGCGGCGCTGGTGGTGTTCGAGGTGCTGGTCCGGCCGTTGATCCAGCTGATTCGCGGCCAGAGGCAAGCGACCCGACGGGTGGTTCAGGCTCGGACGATTGCTCCGATTGAATCGGCGCCTGGGCGTCGGGGATTTATTCGGGGCCAGTTGATGCGCGATCGGGACACGATGGAGTTCCTGGTGGACCCGCTGGGCGCGGTACATCCGGGCGAGCCGACGCACCTGCTGGGCAGTCATGGCCAGGCAAATTGCCTGATCGTTGTGCCGTCCGACGCCGGCCCGATTCCCCCAGGGCACGTCGTCGATGTGATGTTTTTGAGTAATCAGAGCTAGAAGCGATGGTCCACTGGTTGGGTGACATTGTCGCCGAGCTGAGCGGCAGGCGGCAACGGGTGTCCACCCCGTATGTCCGCACGACGGGCCAGGATCCGGCGCTGGTGCGCCTGCGTGACCTGCGGCGCGGCGATGGGCAGCGCTGGCGTGAGCTGCGGCTGAGTAACGAAAAGCAGCTGCGGCCCGTGGAGCCCACCGTGGAGGGGACCTGGCAGGAGGCGCATACGCCGGGGCGGTGGCGGGATACCTATCTGTATCTTCAAGATGCGCGGCGTCACGGCAGTGTTTTTCCGTTGGTGATTGAGGCCGACGGGCAGTTTGTGGGGCAATTAACGCTCGGCACAATTCAACGCGGAAGTCTGTCCAATTGTTGGATTGGCTATTGGGTGGCGAAGGAATATTCCGGCCGAGGAATTGCCACGGCGGCCACCGCGCTGGGCACGGATTTCGCGATGAAGATGCTGAAACTGCACCGGGTGGAAGCCACCGTCCTGGAGAATAATTCCGCCAGCATTGCTGTGCTGCGCAACACGGGTTTTCGGGTGGAGGGCCGCCTGCAGCGCAATCTTCACATTGATGGCCACTGGCAGGATCACCTGTTGGTGGCGCAGACGGTGGAGGAAAGCACGCCGGGCGGTGTGGTTCATCGATTGATTAATACGGGGAGATTGCGGCCGGGTATGGGCTAAAGGTTGCCGCCATGGCGCAATAGCACAGCGCCATGACGTAATCGCACAGCGCAATTGGCCGGGGTTCGGCGTGGCAGGCAGCGTGAGAAAGATGGACTCGATACCGTAGAAATCATGTCTGGCTCTCTTCTGCTTATTGCTGTTGTCTGGCTGGTGCTGCTGGCCCCGTTGCTGCTGCGTAACCAGCGTCCTGTGCGCCGTACAGCACAGGCGCTGAATGAAACGCGCGTGATTCTTTCGGGGGGTGCCCAGAAGGATGAGCAGGAGGGTGAGTCTGCGCAGTCGGGCCGCCGGATGCCCACGCTGCGGAAGCTGAAGCCGTCCGAGAGCCTGTACAAGGCCTCCGACGATGAGGATCTGGAGCTGGTGGACGCGGAGCCGGAGTACATCGTCTTCGATGACGAGGATACCTCGGCACGTCCGGCGGGCCGCTTTGCGCAGATCGCTGCGCGTTGGGGTGCGTCCCGCGCTGAGAGGAAGGCGGAGTCCGAGCCAGCGGAGTCCGAGGTTCTGGACGCGGACGTTGTGGAGCCTGAGATCGTCGACGGAGAGATCGTGGACACGGAGCAGGCCGAGTCTGCCGAGCCGGACGTTGTGGATGCTGAGCTGGACACTGAGCACAACGCCGACTCTGATTCCGATGCCGAGGCTGATGCTGCGGATGCTGCCGATACCGAGGATGAGACCGACGCCGAGGTTCTCGTCGACGACAGCGCCGCAGATGACAACGATGCTGAGGACAATGCAGAGGCACTCGACGACTCCGACGACCGCATCGTCCTGCCGGAGGCCTACCTCCGTGGCGGCGATGTGAACACGGCCGTGGACACTGCCGATGACCTGGAGGAGCCACGCGTGGCCGATGAGCACGCGGACTACCTGACCCAGGCCCAGGCGATCGTGGTGGATGACTCCGATGAGATCACGGACGAGGACATCGCCTATGCAAACTCCCGCAAGGGACGCGGGGTGTACGATCCCGTGGCGTCGCAGCGCCTGGTGAAGCAGCGCCAGAAGCGCCGTGCTCAGGTGCTCATGGGCTTGGCTGTACTGACGGTCCTCACCGGCATCCTGGGTGTCACCGTGGGACACGTCACCTGGCTGCTGTTCGCGGCTGTGCTGGGCTTCACGGTGTTCTACCTGGTGGCCCTGCGCCGCACTGCCGTGGAGGAGGCTCGCCTGCGCCAGCGCCGCCTGACTCGCATGCGCCGTGCACGCCTGGGCGTGCGCAACGCCGAGGACGAGGAGCTGGGTATCCCGGATCGCCTGCGCCGCCCAGGCGCGATCATTGTCGAGGCCGACGATATGGACCCAGAGTTCCAGCACCTGAGCTACATCGACGGCGGCTACTTCTACGACAACGACGATCGCGACAACACCTACTACGATCACTCCGTCCGTGCGATGTAACCCCACGTGCGGCCCGCGTGTGAATCCCGTTAAGATACCCTCATGAATCACCCAGCAGTCCGCGACGCTGCACTGCTCGTGCTGCGCCTGGTCCTTGGCCTCATTCTGATTGGCCACGGTTGGCAGAAGATTTTCCTCCAGGGCATGGAGGGCCCCAACGGCACCATCGCTCAATTCCAACAGATGGGTGTGGTGCAGCCCCGCCTCAGCGCGTGGGGTGGCTCCATTTTTGAAATGCTGGCCGGCGCCATGCTGGTGGTGGGGCTGCTCACAACCGCCGTGGCGCTGGTGGCTGTCTTTTATTTCGCAGCAGTGATGTACATTGTGCACATCAGCCACGGTCTATTTGTGGACCATGGTGGTTTTGAGTTTGTGCTGTTGATTATTGTCACCTGCCTTATTCTGGTGGTGTTCGGTCCGGGCCGTGCGAGCCTGGATAAGGCGCTCTCGCGCTTTTCTTAAAGCTCTATATTTTTCGGCGGTGAATAATGGATTGTCAGGATGTCCGTGCGGCTCTTTCGGCACGCCTGGATGGCGAGCCGACCTCAGCGCCGGATGATGTGGTGGACGCTCACCTGGACGCCTGTCGCGAGTGCCAGTCCTGGTACGCCACGGTGACGGCGCTGGGACGTGACCTATACATCGGTGTGGCGGGCCAGCAGGACGAGCCCCAGCAGTCGGGCGAAGCCTTGGCCGATCAACTCTTGGCCACCCACGCCGTTCCCACCGGATCCTTCCGCAGCCGGCAGTACCCCTTGCTCATCGCCCGCATCGTTCTGGTGCTGCTGGCCGTGGTGAACATCGGCTGGGCCGGGACGCTGCTGTTTGGCCAGGTAGCCGGGCCTGTTGTGGAGAATCCGGAGTTTGCCCGTTATGTGTTCGACGCCGCCACGTACCGCTTCGCTCTTGCCGTGGGGCTGCTGTGCGCGGGTGTGCGGCCTGCGATGGCCAGCTCGATGCTCCCGATCTATCTTGCCCTGTGGGCCTTTGGTGCCGGCTTTGCTACCAGGAACTTGGTGTTCGGATTAGCACCGGAGGATAGTGGCGCCAACCCACTGTGGGGACTGGCCCTCAACCTCGCCGCGGTGGTGGCTCTGGTGGTGTGCTGGCTGGGCCGGCATCACCTGTTCACGCCGCTCAGCCAATCCTGGAAAACAGCCACAGCTCAGCCGCTGAGTTTCTCCAATAGTGACATCACGGGGCGTTAATTCTGCTCTAACTCCAGCTGGGGAGCCACAGCCGAAGCTCATATTCCAGGTCACTCAGCGGCAGGGCCGCATAAATCGGAAGGAAGAACAGGAAGTTCCACACCACCACGGTGGAATATCCAATCACAATGATCTGGCGCCAGCGCAGACTTAAGCGCGGAGAATTCCACACCTGACCCATGATCATCGCCAAGGTCATCACCACAAATGGCGCAAGATTCGTGGCATAAAACAGGTACATTTGCCGGTCCATTTGCGGTAGCCACGGAAGAAAACCGGCGGCAAAACCGATGACGGGAACAAGCCACATGGGCTGCCTGCGAATAACCAGGCACCACAGGGCCCACAGGATCGCTGGCACACACAGCCACCAGATCGCGGGCGTGCCGACCAGCAGCACCACGGTGTGCTTGCCCTGGGAACTATCCGGGTTGTAGTACATGAGCGACCGTGTGGTGGCCAGCCAGGACCACGGCTTGGACTCCCAGGAGTGGTGGTGGCCGTTGGAGTTGGTCAGCTCACTGTGAAACTTCAGGACAGAGACGTGGTAGTAGATGAAGTTCTGCACCGTGTCCGGCAGGAAACTCCATGCCCACCCATCTGTCCTCTCATAGCGGCCGGACTCCACCGCGTGGCGGAACACCCCGGATTCGGAGGCAAACCAGGAGCGCCAGGACAGCACATAGATCACCACGGGATAGATGACGGCCGCACAGAAGTGAGGGGGCACATCGAGCACCGCGGTGCCCACCAGTGGCTTGGATACGCCGAACCGGCGGCGTCGGAGATAATCGACGATCACCACGGTCACGCCGAAAAAGGCCATGTAGTACAGCCCAGACCACTTGATAGACAGGGCGCACCCCAGTGCCACGGCCACGCCAAAACGCCACCAGCGAAAGCCCATCCGCGGGCCGAACGGGTGATCGTGCACGCGCCCCTCGGCGTGCACGCGGCGGAAGCGGGCGGTGGTCTGGTGGGCGTCGCGGACGGCGAAGTAGGCGGCCGCCATCACGGCGAGAGTCTGCAGGTGATCCAGCATGCCGCTGCGTGCGGTGACGAACAAAATGCCATCGCACAGGGCAAACACACCCGCCAGCAGACCCACCAGGTGACTGCCGGACAGGCGCCGGGCAATACCCGCGATGAGCAGAATCACCGCCACACCAGCCAGCGCGCTGGCGACGCGCCAACCCCACGGGTTATAGCCGAAGATGTGCATGAACACGGCCATGATCTGCTTGGCCAGCGGCGGATGCACCACCAGGCCGAACCCGGGGTTATCCTCCATGCCAGGCAGGAAGGGATTGGTCCAGCTGCGAGCGATCTGCCAGGCCTGGGGGACGTAGTGCTTCTCGTCGAAGATGGGGGTGTGGCTATCGGTGGGGTGGTTCAGGCCGATGAGCCGGGTGAGGAACCCGAAGATCGCCAGGGTCAGCAGCGTGAGCCGCCAGGTGCGGGGGTTGTGAGGCTGGCGCGTGGCGAGCGAGGCGATCTTCGTGATGGGCACGCTCTTCAATATATCCGGTGGCCATTGTGTGGCAAGCTGTACCCATGGGAGAAATCGAAGGTCTGTTGGATCGTGCCCGCGCCAAGCGGCCCGTGGAATCCGGCGGGATTATGATCGCCGCCACGCCGCTGGGGGATCCGTTGGATGCGTCGATCCGGCTGATAGATGCCCTGCGCAGCGCGGACATCATCGCTGCGGAGGATACCCGCCGGACCCGGAGCTTGGCGGACGCCCTGGGTGTGGAGATCACGGGCCAGGTGGTGTCCAACTTCGACCACAATGAGTCCGAGCGCGCCGGGTGGCTGGTGGAGCAGGCTCAGCTGGGCAAGCGTGTGCTGGTGGTGACCGATGCCGGGATGCCGGCCGTGTCCGACCCCGGCTTTCCCGTGGTAGTCGCCGCGCACGAAGCCGGCGTGGCCGTGACCTGCCTGCCGGGCCCGTCTGCGGTGCCGACCGCGTTGGCCCTGTCCGGCCTGGGCGTGGGGCACTTCACGTTTTTGGGTTTCGCGCCCCGGAAGAACGGGCAGCGCAGGACGTTCTTTGAAAGCTTCGCGCAGGAGCCGCGGGCGGTGTGCTTCTTCGAATCGCCGCATCGCATCGCCGATACGTTGGCGGCGGGCGCGCAGGTGCTGGGGGAGCAGCGCCGGGCCGCGGTGTGCCGTGAACTGACGAAGACCTTCGAGGAGGTGCGCCGTGGCACGCTGGGCGAGCTGGCCGAGTGGGCCGCCGGCGGGGTTAAGGGTGAGATCTGTGTGGTGATCGACGCCGCCGCCGATGCGTCGGGCGATGTTGCCGTGGAGGACCTGGTGAGCGAGGTGCAGCGTCGGGTGGCTGCGGGGGAGCGGCTCAAGGCTGCGGCGGGAGAGGTTGCTGCGGCCCACGGGGTGAGTAAAAAGGCGCTGTATGACGCAGTGGTGGCGCTAAAGCAATAGCCCGAGCAAAATTCTCAGTAACTTCTCAGTTTTTGGGGTGATAGGGAGGCGAACAACCACCCAACCTGTGAAAACGCTGGGACTTGGGTGTTGGGCAGGTACCGCACAACCGTGTTGTCAGGGGCTTTCACGTGCTCTTTCGTTGAAAAGCTGCAGAAAAATCAGCACCCTGGAGGAATGACTGTTTCTCAAGAGAAGGGTTCGTCGAGCCCGAAAAAACTCGATCACACGGAGTCCGGCACCCCGGATGTGAATCCGCAGGGGCAGGACGTCGATACGGATGACACGGTACAGCTGGACGAAAACGCCAGCATCAACATGTCCGTGACCATCCCCGCCGCAGGCCTCATCCTGGCCGTTCTGCTGTGGGCATTGTTCTCCAAGGACAGCTTCTCCAGCTTCTCCAGTGCGGCACTGGACTACCTGGTCTCTGACTGGGGTTGGCTCTTCGTGCTGGTGGGCTCCCTGTTCGTGGCCTTCATTCTGTTCATTGCCTTTAGCCGCTTCGGCCACATCCGCCTGGGTAAGGACAACGAGTCGCCTGAGTTCTCCACTCCGTCCTGGGTGGCTATGATGTTCGCCGCCGGTATGGGCATTGGTCTGATGTTCTACGGTGTGACCGAGCCGCTGACCTTCTACCGCGACGGAGTGCCCGGATCCGAGACCGAGGACGTGTCCACCGCACTGTCCACCACCTTGTTCCACTGGGGTCTGCACCCATGGTCCCTGTACGCCATCGTGGGTCTGGCCATCGCCTACACCACCTACCGCCTGGGCCGTAAGCAGCTGCTCAGTGCCGCCTTCGCGCCCCTGATCGGTGAGAAGCGCGCCACCGGCGCCATCGGTAAGGCCATCGACGTGCTGGCTATCTTCGCCACGGTGTTCGGTACCGCCGCATCGCTTGGTGTGGGCGCTACCCAGATCGCGTCCGGTATGGACTCCGTGGGACTCCTGCACAACCCCGGCATCTGGACACTGGTGGGCATCATTGTTGTGCTGTCTGTGTTCTTCCTGGCCTCCGCCGCCTCCGGTGTGGGTAAGGGCATTCAGTACGTCTCCAACTTCAACATGGTCACCGCCGCGATCCTGGCGCTGTTCGTGTTGATCGTGGGCCCCACCGTGGTGATCCTGAACCTGGTTCCCACCACCCTGGGCTCCTACCTGCAGAACTTCTTCGTGAACGCCTCCCGCACCGCGAACTCCTCCCACGACGCGTCCTCCTGGTTGTCCTCCTGGACGATCTTCTACTGGGCATGGTGGACCTCCTGGTCCCCCTTCGTGGGCATGTTCCTGGCCCGCATCTCCCGCGGACGCACCATCCGTGAGTTTGTGATCGTGGTGCTGACCGTTCCCACCTTGGTGACCATCGTGTGGTTCTCCATCTTCGGTGGATCCGCGATGCACCTGGAGGAGATCGGCCAGTCCATCTGGGGCGACGGCGACCCAACCAAGCAGCTGTTCTCCCTGCTGGACACCATGCCTCTGGGACAGATCAGCTCCATCATTGCGATGATCCTGCTGGCAACCTTCTTCATCACCTCGGCGGACTCCGCCTCCACCGTGATGGGCACCATGTCCCAGCATGGCCGCGAGGTAGCATCCCCAGTGGTGTCCGTGCTGTGGGGAGCGCTGACCGCCCTCATTGCCGTGGTGCTGCTCACCACCGGTGGTGATGACTCCCTGAGCAACCTGCAGACCATCACGATCGTGGCGGCCTCGCCGTTCACCCTGATCATCATCGCGCTGATGTTCGCGATCCCGAAGGCCCTGTCCGACGACCCGCTGTACCTGGACCAGAAGGCGCAGCGCCAGTTCGCCCTGCGCGTGGCCAAGGAGCGTCGCGTCAACGAGCAGCGCCGCCAGAACACCCGCAAGCGCCTGGGCAAGCAGCACGGCCCATCGGCCGCGCCGGGCGAAGGCAACGGCTCTGCAGCCGTTGCCGCCGCCACCGCCGAGGCCGCGTCCAACAAGCACGAGGTCTTCGACGGCAACGAAGTGGTCGAGGTGGTGAAGGTTTCCGATATTGAGCACATCGTGGAGGCAGCCCAGCAGGCAGCCCGCGATGCTCAGGAGGCCTCCGATGCGTACATCGAGTACGCCGAGACTCACGACATCGACCCGAACCCCTCTTCCGACTCTGAGAAGAAGTAGCGGAAACAGTACACACAGCCCCCTCCGGAAAACGCGATCAGCGTTACCGCCGGTGGGGGCTGTTTGTACATTGCTTGAGCAGATCTAATATCCTAGACAGCATGTCCCAAAGCTATTTGATCTCTGTTGCATGGCCGTATGCAAACGGCCCCCGCCACATCGGACACGTCGCCGGATTTGGTGTTCCCTCCGATGTTTTCGCTCGCTTCCAGCGAATGTGCGGCAACGAGGTTCTGATGGTCTCCGGAACCGACGAGCACGGAACCCCACTGCTCGTCCAGGCGGAGAAGGAAGGCGTGACCGTCCAGGAACTCGCCGACCGCTACAACCGCATCATCGTCGAGGACTTGGCCGGCCTGGGCCTGTCCTACGACCTGTTCACCCGCACCACCACCCGCAACCACTACGCCGTGGTGCAGGAACTGTTCCGGGGCCTCTACGAAAACGGCTACATGGTCACCCAAACCACCCGCGGTGCCATCAGCCCCACCACCGGCCGCACCCTGCCTGACCGCTACATCGAGGGAACCTGCCCCATCTGTGGGGCCACCGATGCCCGCGGCGACCAGTGCGATAACTGCGGAAACCAACTGGACCCCGAGGACCTGATCGACCCACGCTCCAAGATCAACGGGGAAACCCCTGAGTTCGTGGATACCGAGCACTTCATGCTGGACCTTCCCGCGGTCGCCGAGGAGCTCACCGCGTGGTTGAAGGAGCGCAAGGACTGGCGCCCGAATGTCCTGAAGTTCTCCCTGAACCTGCTGGAGGACATCCGCCCCCGCGCGATGAGTCGCGACATCGACTGGGGTGTGCCGATCCCGATTGAGGGCTGGCAGGATAACAACGCCAAGAAGCTGTATGTCTGGTTCGACGCTGTCGTGGGCTACCTGTCGGCGTCGATTGAATGGGCACATCGCACGGGCAATCCGGAAGCATGGCGCACATGGTGGAACGACCCCGAGGCCGTGTCCTACTACTTCATGGGCAAGGACAACATCACGTTCCACTCCCAGATTTGGCCCGCTGAGCTGCTGGGGTACGCCGGCAAGGGCAGCAAGGGCGGCACGGTTGGTGAGCTGAAGGAGCTGAACCTGCCCACGGAGGTGGTCTCCTCTGAGTTCCTCACCATGTCCGGCTCCAAGTTCTCCTCCTCCAAGGGCGTGGTGATTTACGTCCGCGACTTCCTGAAGGAGTTCGGCCCGGATGCGCTGCGCTACTTCATTGCCGTGGCCGGCCCGGAGACCATGGACACGGACTTCACGTGGGACGAGTTCGTGCGCCGCATCAACTCCGAACTGGCCAACGAGTGGGGCAACCTGATCAGCCGCACGGTGTCCATGGCGCACAAGAACTTCGGGGAGATCCCGCAGCCGGGTGAGTTCCAACAGGAGGATCAGGCGCTGCTGGACGAGGCGCAGGCCGCGTACGATACCGTGGCCGCGGCGCTGTCCCGCTCCAAGTTCAAGGCCGGCATCACCGAGGCAATGCGCATCGCCGGCAAGGCCAACCAGTACATCGCGGCCACCGAGCCCTGGAAGCTGGCCAAGCTAGCCAAGGAGGGCGACGCCGCAGCCGAGCAGCGCCTTGCGACCGTGCTGTACACGGCGTTGCAGGTGGTCGCCGACATCAATACGCTGATGACCCCGTACCTGCCATTTTCCGCGCAGAAGGTCTTCGAGACCCTGGGCGGCGAGGGCCAGTGGGCGGCGCAGCCGGACGTGGTAGAGGTCGTGGATGATTCCCCACTGAAGCCCGTGGGTGCAGGCGTGCCGGAGGAAGGCCGCAGCTACCCCGTGATTATGGGTGACTACACCCAGCAGCAGGCGGTGTGGAAGCGCATCGACCTGAAGCCGGGCGTGCCGCTGTCCAAGCCGAAGCCGCTGTTCGCGAAGCTGGATCCGGAGCTGGCCCAGACCGGGCCGGAGTGGGCCCGGGTGGACGGCTAGGCTGCGTTAGTCAAACGAGGAGCGTGGGGCGCCGATACCCGGATCGATGGTGGGTTGTGGTCCCGCTCCCGGCCGAATATCAATGCTGAAAATGTCCACCGGAAGATACACGGTGGCGCAGGCATTGGGAATATCCACCACGCCGGAGAAGCGGCCCTCGATGGGGGCGGCGCCCAGCAGGAGGTAGGCCTGCTCGGGAGTCCAGCCAAATGTGGTGAGGTATTCGATGGCGTGCAGGCAGGCGCGCTGATACGCCAAGTGGGAATCCAGATAGCGCTGCTCACCATCGAGCGTGACGGACGTTCCCGAGAAAGCGAGCCATTGCGAATGCTGCGGCTCCAGATTTCCCGGCATGAAAATGGCGTTTTCCGTGACGTTGTATTTAGCCATTCCGTCCTTGATGATGTCCACGTGCAGATCGATGTAGCCGCTCATTTCGATGCCGCCGCAGAAGGTAATCTCGCCGTCTCCTTGGGAGAAGTGCAGGTCACCCACGGAGAAGTTCGCCCCATCCACATAGACCGGGTAGAACACGCGGGTTCCCTTGGAGAGGTTTTTGATGTCCTGGTTCCCGCCGTTTTCTCGTGGGGGAGCGGTGCGTGCTGCTTCTCGTGCGGCGCTGGTGTAGCGCTCGCCGGTCAGGCCTCCCAGGATGGCGTTGTCCGGCTCTGGCGGCAGTGCCAGGGGTGGCTCGCGCTCCGGGTCGGTGGCAATCAGCGCGGCTTCGCGCTGATTCCACCGCTGCAGCAGATCGTGGCTGGGGGCTGTTCCCATGAGGCCGGGGTGGATGATGCCGGAGAACTCCACGCCGGGGATGTGGCGTGACGTGGCCTTCTGCCCGCTGAAGTCCCACACGGCCTTGTATGCATCCGGGAACTGGTCGGTGAGGAAGCTGCCGCCGTTTTTCTTGGCGAAGATGCCGGTGTATCCCCACCCTTGGCCCGCCAGTGGTCCTTCCTCCTGGGGGATGGGGCCTACGTCGAGGATGTCCACGATCAGCAGATCGCCGGGTTTCGCCCCGGTCACGTGGAAGGGGCCGGAGAGGGCGTGGACTGTGGAGAGGGGAGCGTCGCGGATGTCGTCGGCGCAGTCGTCGTTGTTGATGGCGCCGTCGAACCATTCGCGGCAGTCCACGCGGAAGCTATCGCCGGGGTTCACGCACGCCACGGGCGGGATGTCTGGGTGCCACCGGTTGTGGCCCAGCTTTTCTTGGTCGGTAAAGGGCTTGGTGCTGTCGAGGGGGAAGATGTTCTGTGGCATGTGATGTCCTTATGCGCGGGGAAGCGTGCGGTGGAGAGGATTGGTGCTGACGGGGGTGGGGCGCCGATTCCCGGATGCAGGCACGGAACTCACCACATCGGGTGTGTGCGCGGTCTCCTTGGTGGCTGTGATCAGCGCGGAGTGGACCGGGTTGGACCGTGGCGTGGACGGCGCGCTGATGATCCGCGAGGCGGGAAGCGTGCACGTCGGGCACTCGATGCTCCGCTTGTTCTCTGCGATGGAAAACGGCCGTTCTGTCACGTGTCCTTCGGAGCAGCTGAATTCGTACCAGGGCATAAGGTCTCCTCACTGTCAGGCAAGATTGTTCTGTTGATATACATTCTTCCCCGGGTAAGGCCTTGTCGGGGTAAAAAACGGCTGTGTTTTATCAGCAATTCACAGAAGCGCACCCCATGTAATAGCGCCGATGCCCCGGCGAAACATGCGTGTAAAAAATAGTTGTTGTTACGCTGGGACGCATGGCCAAGAAGAAGTCCCGCCCCACGCCCGTTCCTCCCGAGCCGCTGCACCCCCTGTTCGACGCGCACACGCACCTGTATTCCACCGTGCGTAAGATCGTCGCCAGCCGCGGCGTGGAGATCAAGGGCCGGACGCTCACGGATGAGGAATACGCCACCGGGGTGCAGGAGATCATGGACCGTGCGCAGGCCGTGGGCGTGACACACGCCTGCACGGTGGGCGATGGCCTGGAGGAAACCGTCGCTGCCGTGCGCGCCGCGGAGATGGATCCGCGTGTCTATGCTGCCGTTGCCGTTCATCCGACGCTGGCCCACACCGTCACGGACCACGTAAAAACTCAGCTGGAAGACTTGGCGGCCCACCCGCGCTGCGTGGCGATCGGGGAGACGGGCCTGGACGAGTACTGGATCGGAAAAGATGAGGATACCGCCCCGTTAGAGGTGCAAGAGGAGATCTTCCGCTGGCACATCGACCTGGCCGTGCGCACGGGCAAGGCGCTGATGATCCACAACAGGGAGGCAGACCAGAACCTCCTGCGCGTGCTGGACTATGCTCCAAAGCCCGAGACGGTCATCATGCACTGCTTCAGTTCACCGCTGGATGTGGCGCGGGAGTTCCTGGAGCGCGGCTATGTGCTGTCCTTCTGTGGCAACACCACGTTCAAGCGCAACGAGGAGCTGCGCCAGGCGGCGGCCGAGGCGCCGCAAGGTCAGTTCCTGGTGGAGACGGATGCGCCGTTCATGACTCCGGAGCCGTTCCGGGGTGCGCGCAACGAGTCGGCGTATGTGGGCTACACGGCGCGCGTGGTGGCCGAGGCGCGCGGGTGTGCTCCGGAGGAGGTGGCGCTGCAGTCGTCGGAGACGGCGCGCCGGGTGTTCGGCCTGGCGTGAGTTCGGCCTAGCCTGAGTGCCCGGTCTAGCTTGATACTTATATCCTCACACCTTCCTGGGGGAGCGGATCCTGGGGCAAACGGGGTCCGTGAACATTCCTGTGACTGCAGTTTTCGCGCGTGACGCACCCTGATGTGAATTGACCCATAATTATGTTTTAAGGTTTGGCGTTCAGGTTTTGTTACCGTATTGTTACCTTAGTTCACTTGTTCCTGGCTGCACCCTCACGCACCCAGCCTGGAGAAACACCACAGTAAGCGAATCACCGGAAGGTCCAACACATCGTGTCACCAAAGAAGAAGTCACGCCTGCACCGCATCAATAAGACCAGCAACACCCCCATGCGCGTGGCTACCGGCGGCATGTTGGCCACCCTGGTTGTTGGTGGTGGCGTGGCCGTCGCGGCCCACAAGAATGTTGTCCTGGACGTGGACGGCAAGATCATCAACGCCTCCACCATGTCCGGTGACGTGAAGGGCGCCCTCCAGGCCGCTGGCGTGGAGATCGACGATCAGGATCTGGTCACCCCGGCGCTGTCCGAGTCCATTTCCGATAACTCTCACATCAAGGTTCGTTCCTCCCGCCAGGTCTCCCTGGTCATCGACGGCCAGACGCAGACCGTGAACACCACCGCGGATAACATCCGTGATCTGCTGAAGCAGCTGGGACACAACGACGCCGAAAGTCTCCTCTCCTCCGGTGCCTCCAGCAAGATTCCAGTGGATGGCATGAATCTGGACATCACCACGTCCAAGAAGTTCACGCTGAACAACGGCGGAAAGCCAGGCACCTTGAGCCTGCCAGCCCGCACCGTGGGCGAGGCCCTGGCGATGCACGGCAAGCCTCTGGGACCTGAGGACGTGGTGGAGCCACCGGCGGACACCCCGCTGACCGAGGGCATGCACATCGATGTCTTCCGCGTCACCGAGGGCGAGGAGACCGTGGAGCAGGACATCCCAGCACCCGTGCGTTACGAAGACGATCCGGAGATGAACGAGGGCGAAGAGAAGGTCCTCGACCCAGGCACCCCAGGCCGCGAGAAGGTCACCTTCAACGTCCGTCGTGAAAACGATCAGGAAACGAAGCGCGATGTCCTGAACAAGGAAACCCTGACGGAGCCAAAGGAGTCCGTGGTTAAGCGCGGCACCAAGAAGGTTGCCACGGTGGCCGCTTCGAACACCGGCGCCGCCGCACCATCGGTGGCGAACGGCTCCGTGTGGGATGCCATCGCTCAGTGTGAGTCCGGTGGAAACTGGGCCATCAATACCGGCAACGGCTACCAGGGTGGCCTGCAGTTCTCCCCATCCACCTGGGCTGGCTTCGGTGGTACGGAGTACGCTCCGGCCGCTCACATGGCCACGCGCGAGCAGCAGATCGCTGTGGCTGAGCGTGTGCGTGCGTCCCAGGGCTGGGGCGCCTGGCCGTCCTGCACCTCGAAGCTGGGTCTGCGCTAATAGCGCTTTTCATGCCGTGTGAAGCATAATGAGGGTTATGCCTTCTGCAGAAGAATCATCCTCCTCGCGCGTCCAGCTGCTTGGCCCCCCGCAGGTGCGGGAACTCGCCGAGCAGCTGGATGTCTCGCCGACCAAAAAGCTAGGTCAGAACTTTGTGCACGACCCCAACACGGTGCGCAAAATCGTCGCCGCTGCAGAAGTGGGCCCGGCCGATCATGTGGTTGAAGTCGGGCCGGGGCTGGGCTCCCTCACCCTGGCCTTGATGGACGTGGTGCAGGGCGTGACCGCCGTGGAGATCGACGCCCGGCTTGCTCACCAACTGCCTCTCACCTGCGCGGACAGGGCCCCCGCCGTGGCGGATACCCTAAGTGTGCTGCACCAGGACGCGTTGGCCGTCACGAAGGCGGACTTTGAGGCGGCAGACCAACCGATGCCGACCGCGCTGGTGGCGAACCTTCCTTACAACGTCTCTGTGCCGGTGCTGCTGCACCTGTTGGACGAGTTTCCCACGATCCACCGGGTGCTGGTGATGGTGCAGTTGGAGGTTGCCGACCGGCTGGCAGCCTCGCCGGGAAGCAAGATCTATGGTGTGCCGAGCGTGAAGGCTGGGTTCTACGGGTCGGTGACCCGGGCCGCCACCATCGGCAAGAATGTGTTCTGGCCCGCCCCGAAGATTGACTCGGGCCTGGTCCGCATGGACCGTTTCGATCCCCAGGACGCTCCGTGGGATGTGGACGATCAGCACCTGAAGAAGACCGTGTTTGCGCTGGCGGATGCTGCGTTCCTGCAGCGGCGCAAGACCTTGAGGGCGGCGTTGTCTAGCTACTTCGGTGGCGCCCAGGTAGCGGAGGACATGCTGGTGGCCGCAGGCATCGACCCAAAGGAGCGGGGAGAGAAGCTCTCCACCGCGGACTTTGTGCGGCTGGCGCAGGCTGTGATCGCGAAGGATCAGGCTGCCGGTTCCGTAGACGGCTCTGGCGACCGTTCAGCTGCTGGTTCTGGTGGGAAGGAGCGAACCCGATGAGTGTTACTGCCGTGGCACATGGCAAGGTGAACCTCCACCTGAGCGTGGGGGATGTACGGCCCGATGGCTATCACGAGCTCACCACCATCTTTCAATCGCTGAACCTGCGCGAGCAGGTGCGGCTGTCCGCCCCGGAGCCGGGCGAAGAACCGCAGCTGACAGTGGAGGGGCACAGCGCGCACCTCGTGCCGACGGATAGCTCCAACCTCGCGTGGCGCGCGGTGGAGCTTCTGGCGCAGCACAGAGAGCAGTACCGCGGGCAGTACCACGCCGAGGATGCTCCCGCATTCCCACACATCCACATCACGAAGGAAGTTCCCGTCGCAGGTGGGATGGCCGGTGGTTCGGCGGATGCGGCGGCGGCGTTGCGGGCCGGCGTCGAATATTTTGGGATGGATATTGACCAGCGCGAGTTGATGGGATTGGCCGCAACGCTCGGGGCGGACGTTCCATTCTGTCTGCTGGGTGGTACCGCCCTTGGTACTGGAAAGGGGGAGGAGCTGGTGAATGTGCCCACCCGCGGGCAGTATCACTGGGCCATCGCAACGGATAAGCGGGGGCTGTCCACGCCGACGGTGTTTGCGAAGCTCGACGAGCAGCGCGCGGCGAAGGACATGCCGCGGGCCGGGGCGCCTGATGGTGTGATGCAGGCGCTGCTCAGCGGGGATCCGCATCGGCTTGGGGCGCTGCTCGCGAACGATCTGCAGGCCCCTGCGATCAGCCTCATGCCTAGTTTGAGGGAGACGCTGGCGCAGGCGGCGGAGGCGGGCGCAATCGCGGCGATTGTCAGCGGCTCCGGCCCCACCATCGCCATGCTGTGCGACTCCGAGGAACACGCGGTGGACGTCGCCACGGCGGTGGCCGTGTCCGGCACCGCCAGCACTACGGCCGTGACCAGCTCGCCGGGTGTGGGCGCGCATCTGATCTAAGGCGCGTGCACGTTCGGCGCAGTTTAAAACCTTCCCAACACCCTTCCCAACAACCCCAGCGTTAGGAGACATGCCACGGTGGCAAACCTCATCAACCTCGAAAACGTCGACAAGTCCTACGGGCTCAAAACCCTGTTGTCGCAGGTCAGCCTGGGCGTGAACACGGGCGATCGTGTGGGCGTGGTGGGTCTCAACGGCGGCGGCAAGTCCACGCTGCTGAAGATCCTGGCGCAGTCGGACACCCCGGATTCCGGCCGCGTGTCCCACAACAATGACCTGCGCATGGCGATGGTCACCCAAGACGTGCTGCGCGAAGCCGTGGTGGATGAGGCGCACGCGCACATGACTGTGGCGGACGCGATTCTGGCGCCGCTGGGGCTGGAGGTCTACGAGTGGGCGGGGAACTCGAAAGTGCGCGCCGTGTTGAATGGGCTGGGCATTCCGGAGCTGGGGCTGGACACGCGAGTGCGGGATCTGTCTGGTGGCGAGCGGCGCAGGACGGGCCTGGCGGCCGCGCTAGTGCAGGACCTGGACCTGCTGATCCTGGACGAGCCCACCAACCACCTGGACGTGGAGGGTGTGCAGTGGCTCGCTGATCATCTGTTGGGGCGGAACACCGCGCTGGTGGTGGTCACGCACGATCGTTGGTTCCTGGATACCGTCGCCACCACCACGTGGGAAGTGCACGACGGCACGGTGGACATTTACGAGGGCGGGTATAACGATTGGACGTTCGCCCGTGCCGAGCGCGCCCGGCAGGCCGATGCGGCGGAGCAACGCCGGCAGAACTTGGCGCGCAAGGAGCTGGCGTGGCTGCGCCGCGGGGCGCCGGCGCGCACCTCCAAGCCGCGCTACCGCATCGAGGCTGCCGAGGCCTTGATCTCGGACGTGCCGCCGGTGCGTGACTCGGTGGAGCTCATGGCTTTTTCGGCGCGCCGCCAGGGAAAGAAGGTCATCGAGCTGGAGGACGCCACGCTGTCCACCCCGGATGGTCGCGTGCTGATCCAGGACGTCACGTGGCGCCTCGGCCCCGGCGAGCGCATCGGCCTGGTGGGCGTGAACGGCTCCGGCAAGACCACGCTACTGCGCGCCCTGGCCGGGGAAGCAGCTTTGGACTCCGGTAAGCGCATCGAGGGTCGGACCGTGCGCCTGGGCTGGCTGCGGCAGGAGTTGGATGATCTGGATCCCACCCGGCGCCTGCTGGACGCGGTGCAGGACGTGGCGAGCTATGTGATGTTCGGCGATAAGGAACTGTCCGCTTCCCAGCTGGCGGAGCGGCTGGGCTTTTCCGCGAAGCGTCAGCGCACTCCGGTGGGGGACCTGTCCGGTGGTGAGCGCCGGCGTCTGCAGCTCACGCGCGTGCTCATGGCCGAGCCGAACGTGTTGCTGCTGGACGAGCCCACCAATGACCTGGACATCGATACCCTCCAGGAGCTGGAGTCCCTCCTGGACGGTTGGCCTGGCACCATGGTGGTGATTTCCCACGACCGTTACCTAATTGAACGTGTGTGCGATAGCACGTGGGCTCTGTTTGGAGATGGGGCGCTCACCAATCTCCCCGGCGGGATTGAGCAGTACCTGCAGCGCCGTGCGGAGTTGCAGGCTGCGGCGGGGCGCAACGATAACGTGCTGGACATCGGCGCGGACCGCCAGGGCTCTGCGACCGCGGCTACCTCGTCGACCTCCGCCACCAGCTCCTCCAGCTCTTCGACCTCCGCCACCAGCCAGTCCAACAACGGCCTGAGCAGCCAAGAGGAACGCCAGCTGCACAAGGACATGAAGGCGCTGGAGCGCAAGCTCGCCAAGACGGAGCAGAAGATCGAGGACATCCATGCCCAGATGGCGGAGGCCGCTGACGTCTCCACGGGCGGGGCCGTCGATGCCGAGTTGCTGAGCTCCCTGGATGTGCAGCTGCAGGCCGCCACCGCCGAGCGCGAGGAGCTGGAGATGCAGTGGCTTGAGTTCGGCGAGAAGCTCGAGGGCTAGCGATGGCGCGTGATAAGTGGGAGGCGCACGTCGATTCTGTGGGCCTGCTGGTCGGTGCGCTGATGTTTGCCCTGTCGCTGACCCCGTCTATTCTGCCGCGTGATTGGCTGTTCCAGGGGGTGTGCGCGGGCTTGTCCGCGGGGACGGGCTATGCCGTGGGTGTGTTTGTGCATTGGGTGTGGAACTCTTGGCTGGAGCGTCGCATGGAACCCCGCCTGGAGGAGTTCAAGGGTGTGGCTGAGCGGGGATTTGATGCGGGTGCTGCGTGGTTGTCCCGATATTCGACGCCGAAGCGCCCGTCCGACGAGGCCGTCACAAAACTGAAGACCATCGCCGAGGCGGTTTTAGTACTACTGGTAGTTGTAGCCCTGATTCTGTGGTCGCTGTTTGCCGTGCACTGGCAACAGGAGGTCGCGGCACTGACGGATGCCGAGGCCTATAGCGCCGGGCAGTTCCTGTTGATACTACCGGTAGGACTAGGCCTGTGGGCTCTGCTGGTGCTGGTGGGCAAGGGATTCTTGAAGCTGGTGGATCGCCTGCAGCGCAGCCGCGTGGGTTCCAAGCTGGGGGAGAAGGGAAGCCAGATCTACGCCTGGATCGTGGCGTTCGTGCTGGTGTTGGTCCTGGTGGATTCCGTGCTGCCCGGTGCGATTGTGGGCGGTGCTGAGCGCGTGTTTTCCCTCAAGGATCAACAGATCCGGGAGGATCTGGAGCGGCCGACGGTTCCGGAGCGTTCGGGCAGCACAGCGTCGGAAAATGCGTGGGAGGACCTGGGCGGTTACGGCACCCGGTTTACATCTCTGGGCCTGTATAAGGATGAACTGGAGGAGCTCACCGGACGGCCCTCGAAAGAACCCATCCGGGTGTACGCGGGCCTGAAGGCCGGCAAGGACGACGAGGAACGGGCCCAGTCCGTGGTCCGGGAACTGGAACGCACGGGGGCGGCACACCGCAAGGCCTTGATGGTTGCCCCTGCCACGGGAACGGGCTGGGTGAACCCCACGGCAGCGCAGGCCTTCGAGCTCCTTTTCGATGGTGACTCCGCCATTGCCTCTGCCCAGTACTCCTACCTTCCCAGCGTGGTGCAGTTGCTCGCCGACCGGGAGCGCGTGGAGGAAGCCGGCGCCGCCTTGGTGACGGCAGTGGTGGACTGGTGGCAAACGCTCCCAGAGAATGACCGCCCGAAGTTGTATGTCTATGGCGAGTCCCTGGGCACCTCGGCGGGGGCCGGCGCGTTTTCGGGCTTGCGGGACATCGTCTCCTCCGTGGACGGGGTGCTGTGGCTGGGCCCGCCGAACTCCAACACGCTATGGCGGGACTTCGTGGACCGCAGGGATCCCGGTTCGCCAGAGGTGAGCCCGGAATATGCCGGCGGTTTGAGCGTGCGCTTTGCCCAGAATGAGGACGAGATCTGGCAGTGGCCGAAGGAAGACCCAGCGCTAGAGAGCCCACATGGGTGGCGCTTCCCGCGCGTGCTGTTTATCCAGCACCCCTCGGATCCGGTGGTGTGGTGGTCGCCGCGGCTGCTGTTTGAGGAGCCGGATTGGCTGAAGGAACCCCCTGGGTTTGACCGCTCCGCGTCCATGCACTGGATGCCGTTCGTGACCTTCTGGCAGGTCACCCTGGACCTGCCTGTGGCGGCCAATGTGCCGAACGGGCACGGGCACAACTATGGAAACTCGGTGCTGTCGGGGCTCATGGCTCTGGTGGGTGGCGAGGGCTTTACTGAAGCGCGCCGGGATCGCCTGGAGGCGGAGCTCAACGCTGCGATGGCTCACCAGGGGCCGGAAAAAGAAGTGGGTGTGAAGCAGCCATAGCCAGCGTGCGTCTCACGCATGCTGGCAGCCGAGCTGGAGGATCGTTAGGCTGGGACGCATGATTTTGATTAACGTGAAGTTCCTGCCCAAGCCCGAGTTCGTCGATACTTTCCGCCAGCAGGTCACCGAGTTCACTGAGGCAACTCGCGCCGAAGAGGGATGCCTGTGGTTTAACTGGTACCGCTCGGAGGAAAACCCTAACGAGTACCTGCTGTCTGAGGCTTTCAAGGACGGTCACGACGTAGCCCACGTGGAATCGGACCACTTCAAGAAGGCGTGCGTGGATCTGCCGAAGCTTCTTCTGGAGACCCCGGAGATCATCAACACCACCATCGAAGGAAAGACCGAGTGGGACCGCATGGCGGAGTTCCAGGTCTAAGCACTGTCTGCCTTACCTGTAAGCCGGCGAACGCTGACTTACAGGTGCATCACGCCCAAGAGCGTGAGAAGAATGGCGATGGCCCAATTGCACGTGCGCTCGTGGCGTTGGAGCACACGTTCAGGCAGCGGCTTCATCGCTGCCACCGCAATAAATAGGACGAGTGGGGTTGAGATCGCCAGGCTTGAATACGCCAGCGAGAAGTAGTGGGCCTGCAACTCCTCCTCGTTGCCCAGCGCATACATGATGCCGCCCCAGAAAGGCAGGGACGTCAAGGATTGGATCAGTCCGGTAAGAAACCCGAGGCCAAGAAGCGCGACAATATTGCGGGAAAAGGACCCCAAAAGCTTTCGCGCGCCGGCCAGGATGGATTTCCCTTTCCAGGTTCCGTACAACGCCACAAGCCCCAATGCGATAAAAGCCAGGCCAAAGAAAGCAGATTCCAAAACCACTGCGGGATCAATCGCACTGACGTGAAGAAGTGAGAGGATCACCCCGCACGCCGCAAGTATGCCCAGGTAGTCGGCGCAGAGAACCAGCGAGGCTTGCCCCACAAACCTATTCCGTTGGTCTCCATGAGTCACCCTCAGCAGGAATATGAAGGCAAACAGCAGAAGGTTGAGGGAATCGATGAGTGCGAAGGGGGCTACCGCACCGAGGAGGGAAAGGTTCATCGCTAAAAAGAATACGCGAGGTGAGCCGGATTGAGAATACGCGAGGCCGACCGGATTGGAGAGAATCCCCGGGTGGAATACAGTGAGAAGTATGAGCAAGCCTGCGAAACTAGACAAAGCAAAGTATGAAAAAGAGCTTGAACGCCTTCAAGCCGAGCTTGTAGAACTCCAGCAGTGGGTCGTGAAGACCGGAGCGCGTGTGGTCATCGTGATGGAGGGCCGCGACGCTGCGGGTAAGGGATCCGCCATCAAGCGCATCACCCAATACCTCAACCCACGAACCTGCCGCGTGGAAGCGCTGCCCGCCCCGAACTCTCGGGAGCAGGGGCAGTGGTACTTCCAGCGCTACATTGAAAAGCTTCCAACTGCGGGCGAGATCGTGATCTTCGACCGCTCCTGGTACAACCGCGCTGGTGTGGAGCGTGTGATGGGCTTCTGCACCACCCAGGAATACCGCCGTTTCCTTCACCAGGCTCCCATCTTCGAGCGTTTGCTGGTGGAAGATGGCATCATCCTGCGGAAGTACTGGTTCTCCGTGTCCGACGAGGAGCAGATCAAGCGCTTCAAGTCCCGCCAATCCGATCCGCTGCGCCAGTGGAAGCTGTCCCCCATGGACCTGCAGTCCATCACCCGGTGGGAGGACTACTCGCGTGCGAAGGACGAGATGTTCGTGCACACGGACATCCCGTCCGCCCCGTGGTACACGGTGGAGTCCGAGGACAAGAAGCGCTCCCGCATCAACGTGATCAACCACCTGTTGAACACCATCCCGTGGGAATACGTGGAGAAGAATGTTCCGTCGATCCCCGAGCGCCCGGAGAACAAGGACGATAAGTATGAGCGTCCAGCGCGCACCAGCTTCCGTTATGTTCCGGATGCCGCCGCGGCGCTAGAGAAGAAGCCGAAGAAGTCTAAGAAGACTAAGAGCTCTAAGAAGTCCAAGAAGGCCAAGAAGTCCGAGCAGAAATAGTCTATTTTTGCTGCCCGAACATCGTGAGTGTGCCACCATGGAAGGCATGATTACTCACGATGACTTCAGGGCATTCACACAGGGCCGGTGTGGCGTTATTGAACTCAACAGGAGCAAGGCCCTCAACAGTCTGACGGTAGACATGATCCGTGGTATTGATCAGGCGTTGGATCTTTTCGAACAGGACAGCTCCGTCGACGTGATCGTCATCGCCTCCAGCACGGAGCGCGCCTTCTGCGCGGGAGGGGACGTCCGTTGGGTCCGGGAGCGGGACCTGGACGGCGACTTCGAGGCCGGCAATACCTTCTTTGAGGAAGAGTACCGTCTGAACTCCCGCATGGCGTCCTTCCCGAAGCCCCTGGTTGCCCTGCTCAATGGGGTGGTGATGGGCGGCGGCTTCGGAATCTCCGCGCACGGATCCCACCGCCTGGTCACCAGCACCACGCTGGGTGCGATGCCGGAGGCAGCAATTGGATTTGTGCCCGACGTCGGGATGTCGCACGTGCTGACGCACCTGCCCGTGGGCAAGGAAATCGGGGAGTTCATCGGGCTGACCGGATGGCGTTTGAGCCCCGCGGACATGCTGTGGACGGGGTTGGGAACTCATTTGGTGGAGAACCCGGCGTCGATTGTGGAGGAGCTTCGCGAGGACGACATTGAGCAGGTGCTGCAACGCCGAACCCTGCCGGTGGAGGAGGCGGGCGAGAGTCAGTTGGCGAGCCACGCGGACTTTATCCGGGAAGCGTTGTCTCATGACTCGTGGGTGGACGTGGAAGCCGCGCTGCGCGACGGCGTAAGCAACACTGAGCTGAGCGAGGAGTTCCGCAGCGCGCTGAAGGACCAGCTGGACTCGGCGAACCCGACCAGCCAGGTGGCGGGCTTTGAGATGTTTGAGCGCGCGGCGGCCGTGGATGTGGATACGGCGCTGCGCAACGAGCTAACCGTGGGGACCGCGCTGCGGCACCAGCCGAACTTCGCCGAGGGCGTGCGGGCTGTGCTGGTGGACAAGGACCGGACCGCGACGTTTGATCCGGCGGAGTCCTCAGCGGTGGATGCTGCGGCGTGGCGGGAGCTACTGGACTGACGTGCTAGCCTAAGCGCCGCCGGGCCACGCAGCCTAAGCGCCGGCCGCCTCGGGCGCGCGCTTCTGCACCCGCAACCACACCACAAACCCCCACACCACGAAGGCCCCGTAGACCACATACAGCGCCGCGGACGGGTAGTAGCCGGCCGTGAGCAGCAGCGGCACTCCCACAATGTCCACCGCGATCCACACCAGCCAGAACTCCGTCCAGCCGCGCGCCATGCCGTAGGTGGCGAGGATGGAGCCGGTGAAAATCCAGGCGTCGGCCCACGGCCCCCAGCTTCCCAACGCCTGGAACACCACCGCGCACACGCATGTGCACACCACCGCGAAGACCAGCATCCCGATGCGCTGGGACGTGCTGGCCCACCGGGGCTGCACGGCGGCGGTGGATTCCGCGGGTTCGGAGACAATCGAGCGGCTGGGGTCCGTGGTGTGTGATTCCCGCATGCCGCGCCGTTTCGCGCTGGACCAGCGCCACCATCCGTACACGGAGACGATCAGGAACATCACCTGCCGCCCGGCCTGCCCGTAAAGGTCAAGGTCCTGGGGCGTGTGGAACAGCCCGCCCATGAAGACCGTGAACAGCAGGATGTTGCCCACGATGCCCACGGGCCAGGCCCACACCACGCGCCGCATGCCGCCGATCGCGGAGGCGAGGCCGAAGGCGTTGCCGATGATCTCGCGCCACAGGATGGGCACCCCACCCACGTAGGCGGTGGCGTTGAGCAGCGTGAGGAAGAGTGAGTCTGTCTCCATAACTCACACATTGTCCCCCGGGGGCTGCCGATTGTGGAAATCGGGCAACTCCCGGGGGACAGGTGCATCACAGGCGTGAAAGGCTATTTCCTAAAGTGAAAGCCCTCGCGGAGGCTATTGAATCCGTCGTGAATGAAACGCGCGGTGGCGGCAGCGTCAATGCTGGGGTCCAGGTAGCGCATGCCCTGCACCGTGTCCGTGATGCTCATGGCGAAGGTCAGCAGCAGGTATCCCTGGAACTCGGGCAGCGTACCGTTGCTGCGTTCCTGCAGCGCCGCCACGAGGGGACGTAGCATGGCGAGTCCCTGTGGGTGCTCCGATTCCGTCATGGAGCCCGACGCCCCTGCGGGGGATTCCATCAACCCCTGATAGTAGGAGGCCAGATGGTTTCCCACCCGGGAGAGCGTGGACCAGCCGCGCAGATCATCGGCGGGCCGGGCCATGAACTCCTCGATATAGGACTCCAGGGCCATGATCGGATCGTGGTCCGCGGGCATGGCGCGGATCGCGTCCGTCACCTGGGCCACGTAGTTCACGCAGAAGTGAATCAGGGCATCCTCGCGGTGGTGGAAATAGTTGTGGAACGTGCGCGGGGAGACAGTGGCCGCCTCTGCGATGGCTCCGATGGTGGCACCCTCGGAGCCGAGGGTGACGAACTTCTCCACGGCCGCGCGCGCGATCCGATCCTTCGTCTCTGCCTTTTTGCGTTCCCGAAGGCCCACGGTGGGCTGGGGCTGAGAGGGCGAATCCATCACAACACCTTAGCTTTCAGGGCGGGCTGCGGGGGTGGCAGGCTGGGCGTCGGATTCAGATAATCCCTGCAGGGACTCACCTTCCACGTCCACGGATGGAATGATTTTATCCAGCCAGCGGGGGATCGCCCAGGCGCGCTCACCCAGCAGGAACATGGTGGCGGGGATGAGGACCATGCGGACGATGAAGGCGTCGAAGAACACGGCCACAGCCAGCGCAAATCCCATCACCTTGATGAACGGCTGGTCCAGGGTGGTGAACGCGGCGAACACGCTGATCATGATGAGCGCTGCGGCGGTGACCACGCGGGCGCCGTGCTTGAAGCCGTTGGCGGTGGCGTTTTCGGCGGTCTTGCCGTGCGCCCAGCCCTCGCGCATGCGGGTTACCAGGAACACCTGGTAGTCCATCGCCAGGCCGAAGACAATGCCGATCAGCATGATGGGCAGGAAGGAGACGAGCGGCTGAGGATCGTTGATCAGCCCCAGCATGCCCTCTTGCCACAGGCCCACGGTCACGCCGAAGGTCGCGGCGACGGACAGGCCGAAGCCCAGGGCTGCCAGCAGTGGGACCCAGATGGAGCGGAACACAACCATGAGCAGCAGGAAGGCTAGGACCAGCACGATGGAGATGTACGGGATCAGAGCGTCCTGCAGCTGCTGGGAGATGTCCTCGAACATTGGCGTGATGCCGGTGATGGCGAAGGTGCCGCCGGTTTTTGTTTCGAAGGAGGCCTCGTGGGCGCGGAGGTTGTCCAGGACGTCGGCGGCGCGCTCGTCGGTAGCGCCGTACTTCGGGGTGATCATGATCTGCGCGGCGGTGCCCAGGTCCTGGGGGTTCTTGGGGTCGCCGTTGGTGGCGGCTAGTTGGGCGTTGGCGATGCCGTCGGTGGACTGGAAGGTTTCCAGGGCCTTGGTGAGGACGGCTTGTTTGGCTTGGGCCTGCTCGGCGTCTCCGTACTCCACCAGCGCGATCATCGGCGCGTTGCGTCCGGCGCCGAAGCCCTCTTCGGTCATCTCGTAGGCCACGCGGTTCGGGGAGCCCTTGGTCATGGTGCCGTCGGTGGGCATGGCCAAGCGCAGGTTCGTGGCGGGGATGGCTAGCACGGCCAGCAGAGCCACGGAGGCGATGGCGAAGATCCAGGGGCGTGCGCGGATCATACGCACCCACTTCAAGCCCATGGTGGGCGCTTCGTTCTCCGGGTCCGGTGCCTTCACGATCGGCGCGCGTCCCGCGAACAGCTTCGTGCCTAGCAAGCTCATGATGGCTGGCAGCAGGGACACGGAGATGATCACGGCCAGCGCCACGGTCACCGCGGCGGACAGCGCCATGGTGGTCAGGAACGGGATGCCGATGATGGACAGCGCGGACAGCGCGATCAGCACGGTTAGACCGGCGAACACCACCGCGGAGCCTGCCTTGCCCACGGCCAGGCCGGCCAGGTGCGCGCGGGTGGCCGCGGGGATGGTTTTCAGCTTGGCGGCCAGCTCCTTCGGGCTCAAGTCCTGCCCGCCCACGTGCGCGACCAGCTCGTTGCGGAAGCGCGCCAGGATGAACAGGGCGTAGTCGATGCCCACGGCCAGGCCGATCATGGAGGCCAGGGTGGGGGTCATGGAGGATACGCTGTCGATGAACGCGGTGGAGGCGAACACCAGTCCCGTGCCCATCGCCACGCCGATCACCGCAGTGACGAGCGGCAGCCCCGCGGCCACGAACGCGCCGAACGTGGCGATCAGCACGATGGCCGCCACGGCCAGACCGATCAGCTCGGAGGTCATGTCCATCTCTGCGTTCTGGAAGGCGTTGCCGGACCAACCCGCGGTGAGGGCGCCCTGGTTCGCCTCCACGGTGGCGGCGAAGTCTTCCTTATCCGCCAGTGGCACGTCCGCGCTGCTGTCCGCGTTGAACGTCACGGAGATGGTGCCGATGCGCTGGTCTTTGGAGAGCGGGGACAGCGCCGCGATGTCCTGGGCGATCTGCTCCTCCGGCATCCCTTGGGCTTTTTTGGCTTCGGTCAGCTGTTGCGTCATGCCCTGGGCGGCCATGACGGGGGAGACTAGCTCGTCTGTGTTGGCCAGGTAGTCCTTGGTTTTCAGCTGTTCCAGCAGGTGGTTCACGGTGCTGGCCACGGACTCATCGGCCAGGGTTTTGCCGTCGGGGGCGCGCACCACCAGCGTGCCGGTGGGCGCGTCCAGGGATTGCCCTTGGGCGTTCGGGAACTCCTCTTGCAGGCGTTCCATGGTGTCCACGGATTCCAGGCCGGGGATGGTGAAGTTGTCGTCGGTGGGTTTCTGGAGTGTGGCCGCAGCGGTGCCGACTCCAATGATGAGGATCAGCCACGCGGCCAGGAAGCGCCATTTATGTGCGTAGGCGCTTCTGCCGAGGCGGTAGAGGAACTGTGCCATGAGTGTCCTTGTGGGATCGTAGGTTTATGCTTGACCCGCGCAAGTTTACCGACGCGCTGTAATTTTGCGCAACCTCTGCAATATTTTTTATTTCGACGCCCAGCGTGTGCCTCCCCGCCGCGCGCACTAAAGGGCCGGCGGTGAGGCCGGCCCTGGGTGCGTGTGCGTGGGTGCTCGCGGGCTGAGGAGCCCACGCAGGCGTACCCGCGCTGCGCGGTGCTAGTGTGCAGCGTGCTAGTGCACCGCGCATTAGTCCGCGACTAGCGTGAACAGCTCGAACTCCGGGTGCTCCTTTTCAATGAACGCCAGCTTCCACTTATCGCCGAACAGCGCGATCAGCTCGCCGTCGGTGCGCGTGAAGATCTCCACACCGCGTTGCTTGGCCAGCTCCGGGGCGGTCTCCGGGGTGGTGCGGCGAGCCACCGAGTACGGAACCGGCTCAGCCACGGTCTCCACGTTGTATTCCACATCCATGCGAGCCATCATCACCTCGAACTGCATGGGGCCCACGGCGGCCATGACGGGGGCGGCGTCGCCACGGGCGTCATTGCGCAGGATCTGGACCACGCCCTCGCTGGCCAACTGGTCCAGGGCCTTGCGGAACTGCTTGTACTTGCCCAGGGACTTGGCGCGCAGGGTGCGGAAGTGCTCGGGGGCGAACTGAGGCATCGGTGGGAACTGGACCTTCTTGCCCGCGTAGATGGTGTCGCCCGGAGCCAGGGAGCCCGCGTTCACCAGTCCCACGATGTCGCCCGGGTAGGCCGCGTCCACGGTGGAGCGCGTGCGGCCGAACACGGTCAGGGCGTACTTCGTGGAGAAGGAGCGACCGGACTGGGCGTGGGTGACCTGCATGCCGCGCTCGAAGGTGCCGGAGACCACGCGCATGAATGCCAGAGAGTCGCGGTGGTTGCGGTCCATGCCGGCCTGCACCTTGAACACCACGCCGGAGAACTCATCACTCGGTTCGCGGTGCTCGTCCACGGCCGCGGTGTTGCCACCGGCTGCGGCCTCTACGACGGCCGGGTCCGAGTCGCGGCCGGAGGGCTTCGGAGCCAGCGCGCACAGGGTGTCCAGGATCTGGTGCACGCCGAAGTTCAGCATCGCTGAGGCGAAGATCATGGGGGAGGTGGTGCAGTTCAGGAACAGCTCCTGGTCGTGCAGCGCCCCGTCCATCGCCAGGAGCTCCACCTCTTCGGCGGCGGTGGTCCAGGCCTCTTCTTCCTTCTCTTCTGCCTGCTCTGGGGTGTAGTGCTCCTCGGGCGCGATGGTGGAGCCGCCCGCGGTGCGCAGGAAGTGGATGTATTCTTCGGCTTCGCCATCGTCGTTGATGCGGGCCAGGCCGCGGAAGTCCCCGGCCTCGCCGACGGGCCAGAACAGGGGAGTGGGCTGCAGCTGGATCTCGTTGACGATCTCATCCACCAGCTCCAGTGGGGTGCGGCCCACGCGGTCCCATTTGTTCACCACGGTCACGATGGGAAGGCCGCGGGCTTTGCACACGCGGAAGAGCTTGAGCGTTTGTGGCTCCAGGCCCTTCGCGCCGTCGATGAGCATCACGGCGGCATCCACCGCGGAGAGCACGCGGTACGTGTCCTCGGAAAAGTCCGCGTGACCAGGGGTATCCACCAGGTTGATCATGTACGGCTCGCCCGTGTGCCCCTCCGGGGCGTACTCGAACTGGAGGGCCGAGGACGCGATGGAAATACCGCGGTCCTTTTCCATCTCCATCCAGTCGGACACCGTGGACTTGCGGTTTCCCTTGCCGTGCACGGCGCCGGCCTCGTTGATGACGTGGGCGTGCAGAGCTAACGCCTCGGTGAGGGTGGACTTACCGGCGTCTGGGTGGGCGATGACAGCGAAGGTGCGGCGGCGATTGGCCTCGGATGCAACAGCGGGGGAATTCATAACCCCGCTATCTTAACAGGCCATGAGGGGTTTCACGTGCGGTGCTTTACGCGTTCTTGCCGCAGCGTGTGGCACGCGTGCGTGTAGTGTCCCTCGGAGCGAACCTACACGCGTGCTCCTGCCGTGAGCCTGCCTACGAGTTCTTGTGTCGCGTGTGAATATCGTTGCGCGCGATGTCCGGGCCATGCGCCACGATCAGGCGCGCGGCATCCGCCGCATCCGTCAGGGCCGTGTCCATCCAGCCGTGCTCGGGGTCGGTGTCCCGTGGCTCGAATGCGGTCAGCACATAGTCAATCACCGGGGTGCCCTTCGGTGGGCGGCCAATGCCGATGCGCACGCGGACGTAGAGCTGAGTACCCAGGTGCTCCGTCATGGAGCGCAGACCATTGTGTCCGCCCTCGCCGCCCTTGGCCTTGATGCGCACCTGACCAGCGGCGATGTCCAGCTCGTCGTGTAGGACGATCACCCGTTCCGAGGGCAGATCCAGTGTCTTGGCAATGGGGCCCACGGCCTTGCCAGAGTCGTTCATGTAGGTGGTGGAGCGGACCAGCAACACAGAGGTAGCGGGCTTCTCGCCAGCTCTTTCAGTGCTCTTCTCGTCTGCGTTGCCAGATTTCGCGCCGGGCGTCTCGCTGAACCTCGAGCTGGCTTTTCCGGAGGCCATCGTCACCGGCGCCACCTGGGCGGGCACGCCGTGCAGCGGAATCCACTGCGCGCCGTGCTCCTGCAGCAGCTCGTCGACCGGCCAGTAGCCGATATTGTGGCGGGTGCCGGCGTACTTGGAGCCGGGGTTGCCCAGGCCGATGATGACCCACTCAGGCTTGAGGTCCTTCAGCTGTTCCAGTGTCAGCTGGCTGGGGTGCTTCGGAGCAGCAGCGCGGTCAGTGCCGGCTGCACCGCTGGTCGCACCACTGCTTAATGCCTCAGCAGAAGAGTCAGTGGATGGGCGGAGGCGGCGGAAAAGAGAAGAGAAAAAACTCACGAGTCTCAACCTTAGAGGCCACGAATCAGGCGTTCAATATGATCGGCGGCGTCCGCGCACATGATGGCCACATCCGCAGCATCACCGCGAGGAAACGGTTTGAGCACGTAGGCTGCGGGATCCATGCGGCCCGGAGGGCGTCCGATGCCGCAGCTCACGCGCCAATAGTCCTTGGTACCCAAGGCCTTGGAGATGTCTTTCAGGCCATTGTGTCCCTTATCGCCACCGCCCTGGCGCAGGGTGACGTGGCCGGAGTCCAGTTCCAGCTCGTCGTGAACCACGATGATGCGCTCGGCAGGAACCTTGTAGAAGTTGGCCAGAGCCTTCGTGGGGCCGCCGCTCAAGTTCATGAAGGTGCGAGGTCGCGCCAGGATCAGGGTGGGCAGGGGAGGCTGGGTGATCTGCGCGACGTCCGCGTTGGCGCGCTTGTTAGTGGAGAAGTTCGCTGCAGGGATCTGGCGATCTGCGATCTCGTCCAGAGCCATCCGGCCAATGTTGTGGCGCGTGCCCGCATACTTGTCGCCGGGGTTCCCGAGGCCAATCACCAGCCATGGGCCCGAGGAGCTGGACTCATTTCCCGAGCTCGCTTGGCCGGCCGACTTCCCTTGGTTCGCTGTGCTCCCAGCCTTCCCTTGGCGGGGATTCTTTTTCTGCTGTGCTGCAGGGCTCATGTCACACGATCCTACTGGGGAAGGGGTGCAGCGCCTGCACAACCCCAGGGTGTGCACCCCACAGCTCGCAGCTCTTCTCAGCGCAACCCGCGCAAACCCTTTCCCGGATCGAGGGCAAAGTGTAGTGATTTCCGCCAAATCACAGCAGTTTGCCCTCGATTCAGGAAGCCCCTGTCCCTATCTAGAACACCATCACCCCTCAAAGGGGATACTTCGGTCCCGGCCGACAACGTATGTGTGCATTGTGGTTCCCAAATCGTTCCCAGCGGCATACGGATAGTGCAGAATACTTCTTATGTCTAAGTTCTCTGAGGTCCTTGACCAGCTCCGTGACAACCAGCCCCAAGGCAAGTACGGTATTGCCTTTGAGAAGTTGATGGTCAATTACTTCAGAACGGACCCCACGCTCGCGTCTGAGTATGACCAGGTGTTCCGGTGGACGGATTGGCCGTATAACGGCGGCCGCGCGGATACCGGCATTGATCTGGTAGCCCGCCGCGCCGAGGACCAGTCCTGGACGGCGATCCAGTGCAAGTTCTACCAACCGACCACCTCTATCCAGAAGTCCCACCTGGATTCCTTCTTCGAAGCCTCCGGCCACTCCTTCGATACCGAGGAAGGCACCCAGCATTTCGCGCACCGTCTGGTGATTTCCACAACGGATCGCTGGTCGGCCAACGCTGAAGCCGCACTGGCTGATCAGATCATTCCTACCAATCGCATTGGGCTGGCTTCTATTGCGGAGTCTCCCATTAACTGGGATGTGGCCTTCCCCGGCTCCGAGATCCAGATCAATCTCTCGAAGCGGGAAACATTTAGCCCTCGCCCGCATCAGCAGGCCGCGATTGATGCCGCAATGAAAGGTTTTGAGACCCATGACCGCGGCAAGCTGATTATGGCCTGTGGTACGGGCAAGACCTTCACCGCGCTGCGGTTGGCGGAGAAGATCGCGCAGTCGAATCAGGGCCGTGCCCGTGTGCTGTTCCTCGTGCCGTCTATCGCGTTGCTATCCCAAACACTCAAGGAGTGGACTGCCCAGACCCAGGTGGACCTTCGTGCCTATGCGGTGTGTTCGGATACGAAGGTAGGCAAGAAGGCCGAGGATATTGCCTCCTATGACCTGGAAGTCCCGGTGTCCACCACAGGTGCTGATATTGCCGAGCGCATGAACCAGGGCGGGAAGCGCTTTAAGGGGCTGCATGTGGTGTTTTCCACCTACCAGTCCCTGCCCGCGGTCCATGACGCCCAAGCTGCTGGCCTGGATGAGTTTGATGTGGTGATTTGTGATGAGGCGCACCGCACCACGGGTGTGACCCTAGATGGTGGGGATGCGTCGAACTTTGTGCGTGTTCACGACGCTGACTACATCCGGGCGGCGCGGCGACTGTATATGACTGCGACGCCACGGTTGTACGACGAGACGGTGAAGTCGAAGGCGGAGCAGCATTCGGCGGAGATTGCGTCGATGGATGATGAAGCCATCTATGGTCCTGAGTTCCACCGCCTGGGCTTTGGCGAGGCCGTGGAGTCTGGTCTGCTGACTGATTACAAGGTGTTGGTGATGACGGTGGATGAGGACGTCACCGCCGGGGCCATGGCAGAGATGAAAGACCACAGCCTCAACCTCTCACTGGCCTCAGCCATGATTGGGGCATGGAATGGCCTGGCCAAGCGTTCAGGCAAAGAACAAGGCACCAAATCTGGGTTTGAGGTAGACGCGCTACCGATGCGACGCAGTGTGGCCTTTGCCAAGGACATCAAGACCTCGAAGGAGATCGCCAACCGTTATCCAGCGTTGATCAGTGCTTATCAGCATTCTCTGCAGAAGGCGGCGGCTCTGACCGACGTCAGCTTGCTCAATGTTGACTTGGAGACGTCCTGTCAGCATGTTGACGGTGGGATGAACGCCATGGAGCGCAATGGAAAAATCTCCTGGCTCGAATCCGACATCACCGGTGAACAAACCCGCATCCTGACCAACGCCCGCTGCCTATCCGAAGGCGTAGACGTCCCAGCACTAGATGCAGTCATCTTCTTCAACCCCCGTAATTCCATGGTCGATGTGGTCCAGTCTGTGGGGCGTGTGATGCGCAAGTCTGAAGGCAAGGACTACGGTTACATTATTTTGCCGGTGGCTGTGCCGCCGAACGTCTCCCCCTCAGAAGCACTGCAAGATAATGCACGGTTTAAAGTGGTCTGGCAGATCCTCAACGCCCTGCGCGCCCATGATGACCGTTTTAACGCCACGGTGAATGCTCTTGCGCTGAATGATAATAATCGGGACACTCTCGCCATTGAGGTTGACCACATCACCGACCCGCGTAAGCAGCTAGACCGGTTAGACCAGACTCCGGATAGTGAACCAGGTAATCGTCAGGACTTGGCCGAGCAGATCGCCCTGTTCTCGTTGGAGAAGTGGCAGGAGGCTATCTACACCAAGCTGGTGGACAAGGTCGGCACCCGCACGTACTGGGAGGATTGGGCTGATGATGTCGCCTCCATCGCCCAGGCCCAAATCACCCGCATTACCGCCCTGGTGGAGAACGCTTCCCCGAAGCTTCGTCGTGAGTTTGATGCGTTTGTGAAGGGGCTTCGGGGTAATTTGAATGATTCGATTACTGATGATGAAGCCATCAGCATGCTCTCCCAGCATTTGATTACTGCACCGGTGTTCAACGCGCTGTTTAGTGATAATGACTTTGCCACGCATAACCCGGTGGCTCAGGTGATGCAACGCATGGCTGATGCCCTGGCGGATGCGAACTTGGAGTCTGAGACCGAGCCGTTGGAGGAGTTTTATGCCACGGTACGCAAACGCGCCCAGGCGGTGACGAGTGCTGCGGGTAAGCAGCAGGTGATTAAGGACCTGTATGAGCGGTTTTTCCAGAAGGCGTTTAAGAAGCAGGCCGATGCCCTCGGCATTGTCTACACCCCTGTCGAAATCGTCGACTTCATCCTGCGCGCCGCCAACGACCTATCCCTCAAGCACTTTGGCAAAGGCTTGACCGATGAGGGCGTGTGCATCCTCGACCCCTTTGCCGGGACATCAACGTTCATGGTGCGTTTGTTGCAGTCGGGGTTGATTCGGCCGGAGGACATTGCACGTAAGTATGCCGGGGAGTTATTCGCCACCGAGATTATGCTGCTGGCGTACTACGTCTCTGCCGTTAATATTGAGACTACCTATAACGCGTTGCGGGTGGAGGAAGCCCAGCGCAACGGTGAGCCCGAACCAGAATATGTACCCTTTGGTGGCATTGCCTTGGCGGATACGTTCCAGATTCATGAAGACGGTGACATTCTGGATCTGACGGTGTTTAAGAACAATAATGAGCGCATCAAGCGCCAAAAAGCCGCCCCCATCAACGTCATCATCGGCAACCCACCATATTCCGCGGGCCAGTCCAGTGCCAATGATCTGAACGCGAATATGAAGTACCCCACCCTGGATGGGCGCATTGCGCAGACGTATGCGGCGAAGTCCACCGCGACGAACAAGAACTCCCTCTACGATTCCTACCTGCGTGCGTTCCGCTGGGCTACTGACCGCATCCAAACCCAAGGAATCGTGGCCTTTGTATCCAACGGCGGGTGGATTGATGCTAACACCGGTGATGGTGTGCGCCTGTCCATGGCAGAAGACTTCACCGATGTCTATGTGTTCAATCTCCGCGGAAACGCTCGCACCGCAGGTACGCAACGTCAGAAGGAGGCCGGCAACGTTTTCGGAGCTGGAACTCGTACTAACGTTACGGTAACCATCGGCATTAAGGACCCTGCTAAGACCGGGTTTGAGCTGCACTACCGCGACATCGGTGACTATCTAAGCGCCGAGGAAAAGCTCAGCATCGTGGACAACTCCACCATTGACTCCATCGACTGGCAGACCATTACCCCGAATGAGCAGGGTGATTGGCTAAACCAACGCACCGCTGACTTCGCCACCTGGCCCGTCATCGGGGAGAAGAAGGGCGACTCCACTACATTCTTCTCTGAATTTGCTCGTGGACTAGAGACCGGTCGGGATAGCTGGGTCTATTCTTATTCTCCATCCGTCGTTGAAGAACACGTGACACTACTAGGCGAAAACTACAACCTCGCCCGTAATGCATTCCAGGATGTTGAGCGGCCACACAGCGGAACCAAGGGTGAGGCAATAGTCAACGATTTCCTCAAGGAAAACCCACATTTCGCTGATACAGCCAAGGTTAAGTGGAGCCGTTCGCTACGCAATTCGGCTTATAAGAACGAACCATTTGAATTTGTTTCCACGCGGATTGTTCCCAGCCTCTATCGCCCATTCACCTCACAATATGTCTACTTTGACAAGCTGCTCAACCACGAGCGTTACCAGCTGCCGTCGATGTTCCCGACTCCGCGGCACTCCAACATCGGGTTCTATCAGGTGGGAATGGGGTCTGCCGTACCGTTCTCCGTTATCGCAACGGACTTGCTGCCGAATCTCCACGTTACAGGTGCCGGATCTGGTGGCCAGTTCTTTCCGCGGTTCACCTGGGCTCCTGCCGAGGGTGGGGATGATGGTGCGTTGTTTGGGCAGGGCATCGGCACGCTAGGTGCAGGTGAGGCCAGTGCCTATGGTGAGATTGGTGAGGTGGTGGACGGCTACGTGCGCGTGGACAACATCACTCAGGAGATTAAGGGGCTGTACCGGGAAGCGCTCGGCGTCGATATTACTGGCGATGACATCTTTCATTACGTCTACGGCAAGCTGCATGAGCCGGCTTACCGGGAGACGTATGCGGCGGATTTGAAGAAGATGCTGCCGCACATTGAGACCCCGGCTACGCGTGAGGAGTTCGACAAGTTCGCGTCTGCGGGCGCCAAGTTCATGGCCCTGCATGTGGGATATGAAGATGCTGAGCCATGGCCGTTGACAGTGGATGTGCGCGGTGATGAGGACGACCGGGAGACCTGGCGCGTGACCAAGATGGCGTGGGCGAAGAAGAAAGATCCTGCCACCGGCAAGTCTGTCAATGATGTGACTGCGTTGAAGTACAACAAGCGGGTGACCATCAGTGATATTCCGGAGGAGGCGGACCGGTACATGCTTGGCGCGCGCTCGGCGGTGGCGTGGCTGATTGACCGTTACCAGGTCAAGACCGATAAGGCCTCCGGGATTGTCAACGACCCGAACGACTGGGCCGATGAGGTGGGCAACCCGCGCTACATCGTGGACCTGGTGGGCAAGGTCGTGCGCGTGGCGGTGGAGACCGTGGCGATTGTGGGTGGGTTGGAGGACGGCGTGGAGTAGCAGTGCCTATGGGCTCGAAGGCAGTTCATATTCTTAGGCGGGATGGAGCCCTGCGGCCTTGAACATCCGCAGAGCTCGCCGCTGTTTACTGCCGGACCTCCTCCGACTCCTGCGGCGCGCCATGGATGGTGTAGTACTGTCAAGACGACCAGCACTTCTGAGTCGTCACAATGTGGGATAATTGCTACATGACAGTTCTGAAGGCGATTCTAGGGGACATCACCACCCAAGATGTAGATGCAATCGTGAATGCATCGGATCATCGGATGCACTATGACGGCGGAGTGGGGGCCACTTATCAAGTTGCAGGCCCTGGTTCGCTCGAAGAGTGCAAAATTCACTTTCCTGACGGGAAAGATTCTGGAAATGCTGGCTGGACTTCAGGTTACAATCTTCCAGCCCGCTTCGTGATACATACTTCAGTGCCAAGCTATCAGGCTGGGCAAACAGACCGCACTTTGCTTGAATCTGTTTATCGGGGTTGTTTAGCTCTTGCAGATAAGCTCGGGGTCGAGTCCATCGCTTTTCCTTTGATTGGCCCCGGACTTTACGGCTGGCCGGTGGAAGATGCGCTTAATGTGGCAGTAGAAGTGCTGTCCACCAACGCTAGCAACGTCAAAGAAATAAGGATCGTCACGCAGGATCAGTTTAACCACTCGAAACTGGAACGCCAGCTTGGTCGGTTAACGTGGCTTCGTTTACTACAAGGTGTCGCTGTTCTCCATCAACGGGGATTTGAAGGAGTACGCATTTACCCGGGGATGAGACCTACTGGTCTTAATTGGCAATTGTTGATTACGTCTCAAGAGTATTTTAAACCTCGAGAGCACTTTAAACCTAGGTACTCCAGCGAAAACGAATTTGTTCCCGACTGGGAAGCCCCTGCGCTGAGATACAACACTGTTGCTGGCGCTCGAGTAGGGAATGGATACGTGACCACGGCAACAACTCCTGATGAAGCTGCAGATATCATCCTTCAAGATTTGCCACTACTCGCCAAAAAGTTCGATGACCGAGAATATGTGGTCTGGTTTGAAGGGCTGTTGGCTGTAGTCACCGGGTTAAAACGTGTGCCGATCGCACACGCCGAATATTTCGAGGAAGATGGAAAAGTCAAGATCGGGGGCGACATCTTGTTTCCCGCCCCGCCAATTCCCCCTCACCTCAGGAACTGAAGTGAGCCGCCCGCTCAAGCAGCTCCTCCACCGTAACCCGTCCATCGCGCGCAAACTCAGCATGGGCCTGCTCGCGAAGGGTTGGGTCTGCGAGGAAGTCGATGGCGACTTGGGCCAAGCCTGCAACTCGAGGTAAGTGATACCTCCGGTACAACCATGTCCGGAAGCTCGTCGATCAGTTTGGAAGATGCTGACTTCTGGGCACGCGTCAAGGTTTTCAACAAGGACTTAATCCGCCAGAGCCTCCGATTTGAGGAAGCTGATGGTCTGAAGTCCGAAGCGCTCCTGACTGTCGGCAAGAAGCTAGCCGATGCTGAGGAGAAGATTGCGGAACTGGAGTCTCAACTCGGTGGAGTACGAGAAAAGCTCAGTAAGGCTGAAGTGGCTCGTGATGTAGCGAAGGAAAATATCAATCGTCTTGGTAGGGATCTCGCGACAGACATGCTCAAGCAACTCCAGGGTGCTCCAGGTATGCCTTTACGTGGCTATAACCGAACTAACTATTGCCTCGCCTGGAGAAGCATGAAACGGATTCGACAGTTCTGCAAGACGCTTCAGAGGAACCTGTTTTGGACCGTAAGCGTGCCCTCAGCGAGGCAATGCAGCCCATCGATGCTGGTCGAGAATATTCTCCCCGAAGCACGGCGGCTGCTCGCGGAAAGCGTCGTAACTAACCGGATGATCGAACAGCTGATGGGAAGCACTGAACGCTCCAGATGGGTGCAGGAGGGCATGCGTCTTCACGAAGAACTAGATGAGTGCCTGTCCTGCGGCCATAGTCTGACCCAGGAACGTCGCGACGCCCTCAACGTGCACTTCGATGAATCTGTCAAGAATCTTCAGGTTGATTTCGACTAACTGGGGTTGCCCGCAAATTGTGGACACGTTGTTAAGCGGCTTGTTGGTTAAGCTGCTGCTTTTCGTTGGTGATCCGGCTTTCGAATTCTACGGGGCTAATCATCCCGATCTTGGAGTGCCGTCTATTGTGGTTGTAGACCACCTCGATCCATCGGGTCACAGCCTTACGAGCTTCGTCGTGGCTGGCCCATTTTCTCTGGTCATAGAACTGAAGTTTTTAGGGTCGACCAGAATGACTCTGCCATCGCGTTATCGAAACACACCCCAGTACGGCCTACCGACAGGGCAATCCCGAACTCCTGACACACTTTCCACAGCTGATCACTGGTGAACTTAAGTGCCACGATCAGCATAGAACACCAATCCGTCAGGCACCTCTCCACGCAGCGTATAAGCCATACGCAGGGCACGTTCGGCCAGATGAGTATCTTGAACACAATCCATTGCCCAGCCGATGACCCTGCGGGAATGGCCATCACGAAGAACACATAATTACAACCAACCCTCATGGGGGGCGAAGATAGGTGATATCCGAATTCCACACCCGATTGAGCTCCCCTGGATCAAACTCATGTTTTACCAGGTCAGGCAACGAAGATTTACGAGCTGACTGAATGGTTGTAACCGGAACAAAGGCCCTCGGTGAAATCTCTTCAATCCCCATCGCACGCATACGCTTTGCCACGGTCTTACGGTTCACCGTCACACCACGATCATGCAGCTCAGCAGTGATTCGTGGGGACCCATAAACTTCATCGGAATCTTTCCAGATGGACTAGATCTGCTGGTCAAGGTCGGTGAGGAAGCTGGCACGCCGATTTTTACCTGCACGTTTGGCTGCTTGCACTGTAGCCCACTTGTAGTACCCAGATCGGGATACACCCAAAAGGCGTGCCATTGGCTTGATGCTGTAGGTCGCCTTCTCCTGCCACATTAGTTCGAACTTTTCTGCTCGCGTTGCTTCGCAGCGAAGAAGGTGGTGGCTTTCGATAAAAATCCGAGCCTATGTGTTCTCGCTCGACTTTGACCCACCTACCAAGCAATCCGGCCGGAACACCGAGTTCTTCAGCAACACGGGCTATCGGCCTTTCAGACTCGATGACAAGTCGAGCTGCCTTTCTCCGGTATCCCGGAGTGTACTTCTTCCTCTGCTGCTTACTCACAATGAACATCCTCTCCTACGGACACAAAAATCCGTACTAATCGGGTGTCCACTACTCGAGGCTAACCTCACAATCGGATCTCGATGCGTTGGGGTGGAAGCTCAATCCGAATGTAGTGTTGGTGGCATTGAACTTTGCGGAACGCGATGAACACACACAATCAGCAACAGCGGATGCGCCTTTTCATGCATTCCATGAGGAGACATCGTCAACTTCGGATCAGAGACTGCGCGATGCCTGCTGTGGCACTCCACTGTGGGGCGGATACCTTACAGACCTAGTGAAGTTCGTGGATGACCAACTCACCGCAGTGAGGAACTCTAAGTCAGCCCCAATCAAGAAGATGCTCAATGATGGGGTGTTCCGCCTCATGCAGATTCGCGGTCTAGCTGATGAAGTCAGTCAGTTGGGCGCGCATGATCCCGTGATCGTCTCGTTAGGTAACGACGTCTATCAAAGCCTTAGCCGCCTAGATTCCCTGGAGATGCTGCGCGACAGTCTGGGCTTGGGTACCCGTGTCCTGCGGATCACGCACTACTCCAAAGCTGCGGGCATTCGACGCTCCAGGTTGAGCCTCTCGGGGGTAATTCTGCACAAAATGTGCAGAATCGAACGTTACCTGTCTAGTATTGGCCTATGTTGCTTTCACTTGCGGTGGAGAACTACCGCTCATTCGGAGAAGAATTCGTCCTGGACATGCAAAGGCGTGAGTTCAAGACGCTTCGTCCTAGCAAGGGTGAGTCATGGCAATCTCAGACGCTACGACGAGCAGCACTGCTGGGGCCCAACGCAGCAGGCAAGTCCAATGCTTTGAAACCACTTCACCTCTTGAAGCGTGCAGTCCAGCATTCATTAAGTAATCCCGAGACTCTCAAGGCGCTCTATGATCCGCACAAGCAACACATGGGAGCACCGGCGTCTTTTCACGTTGAGTTCGTCCAAGATGGCATTCGCTATCTGTGGTTCTTAGAATTGGACGCCACGGGCATTCTCCGAGAGGAACTTGATGCCGTGGTCAGCTCTCGCTGGTCAAAGGCTTTCCGTAGGAACGGTAGCGACGTTGAGTTTGGTCAGAGCATGAAGATTCCGAGTGCGTCGAAAGAGAATATCCGTGCTTTCATGCGCCCCACCGCCCTAGTTCTCAGTGCGTGGACAACTATCAAAGATAAGGGGCAGCTCTCGGGTGCGCTGGAGTGGTGGGCAAAGGTCCTTCCGCTTATTGAGAGCAATGACATGGATCAGGCCCATAGGCACCAGTGGACCATTGAGCTTTCGCAAAAATTTCCATCACTGCTGAAAACTCTAAGCCAGACCATTCGTGCAGCTGACGTGGGTGTCCAGCAGCTTAGCATTCACGAGCAGGCGCCGGATGCTGTGGCGAAGTTCGTTGTGGACTTTGGGGTGGAACCTGAACAGGTGGCACTGGTGGAGCGCCTTGATCCTGATGACGTTGAGGAGCTATTTAAGTACTTTGTATTTCACCATTCGGGCCGTCAGGGTAGTTTCGAGCTTCCTGAATCGGAGGAGTCGGCGGGAACACGTGCGTGGATAGACCTGGCTACACCGGCGTTGTTTGCCCTTGCTATTGGCGGCATTCTATCCGTGGATGAGCTTGATAGTTCCCTACATCCCTTTTTGGTCCGCGAAATTATCGGCTTGTTTGCTGATGCAGAGCTGAATCCTCATGGCGCACAGTTGCTGTTTAGTACCCATGATTCGACGTTGTTGGGCCGCCATCCGGAGGAGCCAATGGAGCGTAGTGAATTGTGGATCATCGAAAAGACAGATTCGGAGTCCGAACTGATCGCGCTCGATGAATTTCCCACCCGGCAAAACCACAATTTGGAGAAGCAATATCTGCAAGGAGCATTCGGTGCGGTGCCAATTGCACAGACTATATCCATGGCGAATGTCATCGACGAGCTCAGGAAATCAATAGCGCAGGGGCGATAGAAGATGGCCAGCAAAAGATCGCGGAGGAGAAGACCTCAAGCGTCTCGTTCGATGAAGCCCACGGTGCTTATTGTGTGTCAGGGGAATAAAAATGTAACTGAAACTGAGTATTTCAAGCAGTTGAAACGTCATTATCGCATGGGGTCAATTCACATTATCGGTGAATCGGATTCTTCACCGGAAAAGATTGTTTCTGCGACAAACTGGGTGCGTCAAAATGATAAGAACGCTCCGTTTGCTCGAGTCTTCTATGTCGTGGATGTTGATGACTCTTCAGAAGCTCAGTTTAATCAAGGATTTAAGAAGGCGCGACAGGCATCGACTGGGGAAACTGCTTGCAGCTTCGTAGTTTCTAACGAGGCTTTTGACGCGTGGCTTCTCGCACACTTCGAAGATCTTCGAGGGAGGGCGATCTCGAGGCGTTCAGTGTTGGAAAAACTCAAGAGGCTTGGCGTTCTTTGGGGGACAAAGGGGAAGAATATCGACCCGAAGTTCCCAGTTGCCGAACATGAGAAAGCCCGAAAGAACATTGAGGTCATGGAGTTTAACCAGGTTGGTAAATCGACAGCTAGTGCTGTTCCACACCTATTAGATGAGCTTTTTGGGCTACTTGGACGCTGAGCTATTCTAATTTTTTGGCCCAGCTGAGCTGCGATTGGGGCACCGCGAACTAAAGTCCGAGCTCTTCCTTCACGCGCTTCTTGTTTTCTTCCGTCTTGGCCTTCAGGCCAGTCAACACTTCTTCAATGTCTTCGTCCGTGGGAGTCCGCTTGAGTCCGTGAACATACTTCAACTCAATGAACTGAACTGCCTTCTCTACCGGCGTGGCATTGGGGTCTAGAAAAGCCTTCATTAGTGCACTTCCTTCTGCGTCAGGCGCCTATGGCTCAGGCGCGTCATGACCTACGCCTTAACCCTACCTGACCTACCCCCACTTACCCCTCACACTTAACAACGAACACTATTCGGAGTTAGGCTAGGCTGAACTCATGTTCATTAGTCACCGTCAATCTCATCGAGGAATCACGTGTCTCATCAGCAAGCTGCCAACTCCCGCCTCACCACCCGCGACCTCATCAACGCCGGCATCTTCTCGGCCCTCTACTTCGTGGTCACCTTCGCCACGGGCATGGTCGGCTTCGCCGGCCCGCAGTTCATGTTCGTGGGCTGGATCATCGGCGCCATCGCCAACGGCATCGTGCTCGCACTCTACGTCGCACGCACACCAAAGTTTGGCGCGCTCGCCCTCGTCGGCGGCATCAATGGCCTGGGGTTCATGCTCACCGGCCACTATGTCTGGACGTTCCTGGGCTGCCTCCTCCTCGGCCTCATCGCCGACCTCATCATCACCAAGACCACCCTCGCCATCAACAAAGCATTCCCACTCGCATACGCCGTGTTCTGCACCTGGGTCGCCATGCCCTTCATCCCGCTGATCCTGGACACCACCTCCTACTACACAGACATCGCAGACCAGATGGGGCAGCAGTACGCAGACGCCATGTCGAACATCTTCCAACCATGGACCATCGGTGCTCTCGCGATCGGCGCGCTGGTCGTCGGCTTCATTGGTGGAATCATCGGCGTCAAAGTCAGCCGCACGCACTTCGAAAGTGCTGGCCTGCTGTGACGACCACCCATGCGGGCACGCGCCAGCGCACCCATTCACCTGCACACCAGCCCACGCCAACACCCGCCCGCACCCACCTAGACCCCCGCACCACCCTCCTGGCCGTCCTCCTCATCAACGCCACCGCCCTGAGCTACGGCCGCCTGCCCACTCTGCTCCTCTGCATCACCTTCAGCGCCCTCGCCCTCGCAACGATCACACCCCGCTATGGCCTCCTCGCCCTCGCCACATTTTTCTTCTTCTACCTGGGCTATTGGGCCCTGCTCCACCTACCACCATCGCAACTCTTCGCCTTCACCGCCGCGATGTTCCTCTGGTTCGCCCGCTTCACCATCAGCATGTCCATCGGCGCCTTCGCCCTGCTCACCCTCACCCCGTCCACCCTGAACTCCGCCCTGCGCCGCATGCGCCTGCCCGCCTGGGCAACCATCCCACCAGTCGTCTTCCTGCGCGTCCTACCCATCATCGCCACCGAAGCCCGCGCCATCCGCGACGCGATGTGCCTGCGCGGCCTCCAACCCGGCCTCCTCCGCTGGGTCACGCGCCCCGCGCACTCCTCAGCGATGCTCATCATCCCTCTGCTCGCCGCCGTGGTCCGCGCCGGCGACGAGCTCGCCTCCTCCGCCCTCATCCGCGGCCTCGGCGGGCCCGCGCACCCGTCCACCGCCGTCCCCTTGTCCTTTAAATTATCCGACGCCGCCTCTCTCCTCGCCCTGCTCCTCATCCTCCTGTCGGTGTGCGTGCCCATGGGGGTGTGGCACTGATGACCGAAGTGCACGGCCCACACAGCGAGACCCAGACCAGCATCGAGGCCCGCGACCTCACCTATACCTATTCACTCGGCACGCGCCGCGGCGACTGTGGAGTCCAGGACCTGACCTTCAGCGTGGAATCTGGCCAGTGCCTGCTGGTCACGGGGGATTCCGGCTCAGGCAAATCCACCCTGGTGAAGCTCTTGAACGGTCTCATCCCGCACTTTCACCCCGGCGAGCTGTCCGGGGAACTCACCATCACCCAGGGCAGTGTGAGCTTCGCGCCGTCGCAGCAGCCACTCTCACGGGCCATCGAAGTCAGCGCCTCCGTGTTCCAGAACCCACGCACTCAATTCTTCACCGAGAGCGTGGATGCGGAACTCGCCTTCGGACTCGAGAACCTCGGCATGGATCCCGAGCACATCGAGCGCAGGGTCCAGGAAGCCGTCCGTGTGCTCGGCATCGAGCATCTGCGCGGCCGCAGATTGGCACACCTCTCCGGCGGCCAGTTGCAGACAGTGGCCTGCGCCTGCGCGCTGGTAGCACCCGGTGGTCTGATCCTCTTCGACGAACCCACCTCCAACCTCTCCGCAGACAGCATCGACACGCTAGCCAACGTCATCAAGCGCCTGAAACAATTGGGCAAGACCATCGTGATTGCCGAGCATCGCCTGTTCTTTGTGCACGGCATCGCCGACCATGTCCTGTACTTGCACAACGGAAAAGTTGCGCGCCGATTCACAGCAGCCGAGTTCTTCGCCCTGGACGAGCCACAGCGCCAGCAGCTCGGCTTGCGCAGCCTGCACCGCGAACCAGTCCCCGAGCTCCCAGCACCAGCGCACCCTGCGTCTCCCGGGCCTCCAGCTCACGCGCACCCCGAGCCTCCCGGCCCTCCAGCTCACGCGCCTCTCGAGTCTCCCGGCCCTCCAGCTCACGCGCACCCCGAGATTCCTGCGCAGGAGCAGCCGGGCGCAAAGCCTCACAGCCCGAGTACCGCTCGTGGCCTCGAGCTGCACAACGTGCGCTTTGCCTACGGCACGCACGAAGTCATCACCATCGACCACGCGCACTTTCCCCGCGGCGAGGTCACCGCACTCATCGGGCCCAACGGCTCCGGAAAGACCACGCTGGCCCGGCTCATCTGCGGCCTCGCCTCACCCCAGCGCGGCGGCGAGATCCGCCTGGATGGGCGAGGTAGGGCGGCGGGGGAGCGGCGTCGGACATCCTGCATGGTCATGCAGGACGTCGGACGCCAACTCTTCGCGGCGACAGTCACGGAGGAGGTCACGCTGGGACTAGACACACAGGCGCGCGAGCAGGTCGATGTGCCCGCAATCCTGCGCGCGTTGGAGCTGGACCACGTGGCGACGCGCCACCCGCAGTCGCTGTCCGGCGGGCAACGGCAGCGGCTGGCCATCGCCACGGCTCAGGCGGAGAAAGCGCAGGTGTACGTGTTCGATGAACCCACCTCCGGTGTGGGCTGGCGGCACCTGCAATCCATCTCCGCGCTGCTGCGCACGCTGGCGGAGGCCGGGGCGGTGGTCATCGTCATCACGCACGACCACGAGTTCATCAGGGAAGCGGCCACCCGGATTGTCGACATGGCCGCGGTGAATAAGGCAGTTGGCGGCGAACCAGTAGCGAAGCAACCAAGCCCGGGGTTGTCAGCCCACAGACACAAGAGAATCGAGAAAACCTTGTCTCACACCACAGAAGAACTAGAAGAATCACAAGCCCCGCGAGAATCACAAGTCACACAAGACCCAGCACGCGCCGAAGACTCCCGCGCGAAGCTGAAGGCCGGGCAGGCCGCGCTGAAAAAGCTGCTCGCTCCCGTGCAGCCGATCATCTATTGTGCGCAGTTCCTGGCGCTGATCTCCTCGGTGCTGGCCGTCGCACCCTACGTTGCGCTGGTTGCGCTGGGCAGTGCGCTATTCGATGGCGACACCGACCGCATCCGAACCATAGCCCAATGGGTCATCACCGCGTTCTTAGGCCAGCTGTTCCTGTACTTCCTGGCGCTGCTCATCACGCATCTTGCGGATGTGAAGCTGGTGGGCATCAATCGGCGCCGCATTGTGGCGGCGCGGTCCCAGGCACCGCTGTCCTGGTTTGGGCAGACGAACTCCGGCAGGGTGCGCAAGGCCGTGGAAGATGACACGCTCACGCTGCACACCCTCACCGCGCACGCGCCCGTGGAGCAGGTCGCCGCGATCGTCACCCCACTGTCTCTGGTGGCCTACGCCTTCATCCTGGATTGGCGCCTGGGGCTGCTCGCCATCGCTACTGTGCCTATCTACCTGGCCATTCAGGCCTATTCCATGAAGGACATGGGCACCAAGACCGCGGAGATGGACAACTACCTGGGCAAGGTTTCGGCCACGGCGGTTGAGTTCGCCGAGGGCATCTCCGTGGTCAAAGCCTTCGGCACTGTGGGCAAGGCCCATGGCCGCTACCGGGACGCCGCCGCCCGCTTCGCCGACTTCTACTACGAGTGGGTCAAGCCACTGTTGCGCGTCAGCGCCCTGTCCGAGTCCGTCATCGCCGTCCCCGTCCTACTGCTCATCAACGTCGGCGCAGGCTCCCTGCTGGTGGCCGCGGGCACGGTCACGGTGGCCGAGGTCATCGCCACCACGCTGATTGCCCTGGTCATCCCCGGAACCATCCAGACCATCGGCATGATGATGTGGTCCTACCAACTCGCCGGCAACGCGGCCCTGCGCCTCGACGAAGTTATGAACCTCACCCCGGTCGTGGAGGGAACCCGCGAGCTCGACCCACGCAACCGCGACGTCACCGTTGCCTTCCACGATGTCTCCTTTTCCTACGACGCCAACTCGCCCGTCCTGCGCAACTTCACCGCCATACTGCGGCCCGGCACCGTCACCGCGTTGATTGGGCCGTCCGGCTCCGGAAAGTCTACCGCCGCCACGATGCTGGCGCGCTTCCAGGACCCGGACTCGGGACACATCACCATCGATGGCGTGGATATCCGCGAGCTGTCTTTTGCCAGCCTGTACCGCACCGTGGCGTTTGTGCTGCAAGACCCGCATCTGGTGCGCATGAGCATCCGGGACAACATCCGCTTGAATAGGCCGGACGCCTCCGATGACGAGGTCTGGGCCGCCGCGGATGCCGCCCGCATCGCGGACGACATCCGCGCTCTGCCCGCCGGCCTGGACACAGTGGTGGGCGAGGGCACGTCCCTGTCCGGTGGGCAGCAGCAGCGCATCTCCATCGCGCGGGCGATTGTGGCGGATACCCCGATCCTGATACTCGACGAGGCCACCGCCGCCACGGACCCCGATAGCGAAGCGGAGATCCAGGCCGCACTGACCAGACTCGTGGCCGGGAAAACGGTGCTGGTCATTGCCCACAAGCCAGAGTCCATCAAGGGTGCGGACCAGGTCATCGAGCTGGAGCCCATGAGCACCGGCGCTGCGAGCGCCGGTGCTCAAAGCTCCTGTGCCCCCACCTCCGGTACCAGCAGCTCCAGTGCCCCCAACCCACGCGCCCCAAAGGAGTCCACCAATGTCTAAGACAACGCACGCCTCGGCGTCGAATACAACACGTCTACGCGACCCCTTCCTGATTCGCAGCCTGGCCACGCTGCAGAGCCCTGCGGGGCATCGCCTCAGCCGGCGCTTCATGGCGCTATCGCTGCTGGTCGGGCTGCTCGACGGCCTGGCGGTGCTCACCCTGGTGCCGCTGACCAGCGCGTTGGTAGAGCATCAGCCCATCGCTGCGTGGCTGTGGGCGCTGGCAGGGATCGCCGTGGTGGCGTTCGTGCTGCGGTTTTTCGCGACGATGGCGTCCTATCACACGGCCCTGGACTTCATCCGGACGGCGCATCGCGTGGTGGGGGACAAGCTGGCGACCCTGCCGCTGGGGTGGTTCGGCCCCACGCAGACCGGCGGGCTGTCCCGGCTGGTCTCGGACCGGTTTATGGCTGCGGCTGAGGTGGTGTCCCACATGCAGGGGACCATCTTCCGCGATGGCGCTGCGCTGCTGACGCTGCTGGTCGGCGCGTGGATCTGGAATCCGCGGCTGGGTCTTGTGTTCCTGGTTATTGCGCCCGTGGCGCTGGGCGTGATGCACCTGGCGAGGTGGATTCGCGAGAAGGCTTCCGACCGTGCGTTGCCGAGCTCCAAGGAGCTGTCCAACCGGATTGTCGAGTTTGCTAGCCACCAGCCGGCGCTTCGGGCCGCCGGGCGATCCGAGGGCTTCGAGCCGCTGCAGCGGGCGCTGGCCGCCGACCACGCGGCGCGTGTGCGCGAGCTGTGGCAGTCCACGTTCGCGCTGCTGCTCAATGGGGTAGTGGTGCAGGCGTTCGTGGTGGCGCTGATTACGGCTGCTGCAAACCTTGCGGTCGACGGGACGCTCTCTCCGCTGGAGACTCTGGCGATCATTGGTATTAGCTTGCGCTTTACTCGCTCGCTGGAGCAGGTTGGTTCGGCTTATGTGGGCTTGGATGTGGGCCGCGTGGTGATCGCGGAAACTACGGCGATCACTGGCGCCGAGTTCTTGCCGGAGCCGGCCGAGCCGGTGCGTGGCGACGGCTCTGGCAGCGTGGAGCTGCGTGATGTGACGTTCGGCTACTCTGATACGCCAGTGTTGCGCGACGTGAGTTTTACCGCCCGCCCCAGCACCGTCACCGCGATTGTGGGACCGTCCGGGTCCGGCAAGACCACCATCGCGCGGCTGATTTCCCGCTTCTGGGATGTGGATTCGGGCGCGGTGCTGGTCGATGGGGTGGACATTCGCCAGCTCGGCACCGAGCAGCTCATGTCCAGGTTGTCCATGGTGTTCCAGGATGTGTACCTGTTTGATGACACGCTGATTGCCAACATCCGCGTCGGCCGGCCGGGCGCCTCGGACGCGGACGTCTACCGCGCCGCCGACCTTGCCGGCGTGACCTCCATTGCCGAGCGCCTTGGGTGGGAGACACCCGTCGGCGAAGGCGGCCGCCTGCTGTCCGGCGGCGAACGCCAGCGCGTTTCCGTCGCCCGCGCGCTGCTCAAGCAAGCGCCGATCGTGCTGTTCGACGAAGCCACCTCCGCACTGGATGCCGAAAACGAAGCCAACGTGCTCGCCTCCATGGAGGCCCTGCGCGCGCAGTCCACCTTTATCGTGATCGCCCACAAGCTGGATACCATCCGCACCGCTGATCGAATTATTGTCCTCGACGCCGAAGGTCACGTCACCCAAGCCGGCACCCACGATGAGCTCTATGGCGCGCCGGGCGTATACCAGCACTTCTGGAAGCGCCGCGAGGCCGCCCGCGGTTGGGCGCTCATGTAGCTACCATGGCTCCTATGACACCAGCCGGAAACCGCACGGGCCCGAAGCCTCGCTTTGGTGAAAGCGACGCCGTCCACGCAGCACTGGAGCTGGGCCTGGACACGTTCACGCTGGCGAGTGTTGCGAGGCGTTTGAACGTGGGCACGTCCTCGTTGTATCGGGTGATTTCCTCCCGCGAGGATCTGGTGACGATGTGCCTCCGGCACATCATCGACCATATGCAGTGGAGCCCCGAGGTCGCTGCCTGGGACAGGCAGCTCCTCGAGGCGTCGGACAGCATCTGGGATCTGATGGAGCAGTACCCTGGGCTGGACCACACGCTCATCAACTCACCCGGCGCAGCCCTACACTTCCAAGACTTCTTCCAGAAGCAAGCATCACGCCTGGTCTACGGTGGTTTCCCCGGCGATCATGACCGGATCGAGTTCGCGCTGGACTTCATCCTGGACACCACCATCTCCACGCACTACCAGCTGGTGGCTGTGCGCAGAAACTTCGATAGCATGAAGGCTGCCGCCGGCCAGAGCACCGAGTTCTTCACCCCGGAAGACTCCTGGCTTGACCGCGGCTGGCTGGACCGCAAACTCCAGTTCATCATCGCGGGCCTGAAGGCCGGGCTAGATCAGCAGCGGTAGCGCAATCGAAGCGGCCACCACCAGCACAATGAGGCCTAAAAACACCTTGCCCTGCCAGCTGGCGTAGTTGAAATCCACACCAGTGCCAAAGCGCTTATCCACAAAGACCGCGGGGTCCGCGGCGATCAGCGCCACCACGCTCACCAGGCTCACCACAATGAGGGAGGTGAAGGCGGTGGGAAGCCAGGCGTCGAATCCAGGTAATACGGTCACAACCTGCAGGACGGCCACGGCGGCGATCAACCCAACGCCCAGCCAGCCCAACGCCCAGCCAGCCCGACGCGATATTCGTGGCCGACCGACTTCGCACCCCACGAGTCCGGCCTCATCGACGTGCCCCAGTGCGTGGGGACGGTGTCCGGGATGGTGTCCCAATCGCGCGCGACGATCAGCACGGACACCGCGATCGCCAGCAGACCGCCGAGCAGCGGTATCCACGGGAAGCTTGGGGTGGGAAGTCCCTCAAAGTCCGGGTGAGTGCTTGCCTTCGTTGCAGTGCTGGTAGCGACATACGCGGTGCTTCTTGTCCAGCTTCCTTGCATCGCTTTCTTGTCCAGCTTTCTTGCCTAGTGCCAAGCCACTCCAATAGAACGGGGCACCACCTCTCTGAACGGGGCACCACCTCTTTGAACGGGGCACCGCTTCTCTGAACGGGGCACCGCATTTGGTGAGGCAGGAAGTGCGCTCAAACTGCAGTGATTTCGTCGAAATCACTACAGTTTCACCGCACCTGCTGCCGCAGCAGTTGCGCTCCTATTGCACCACCCATCTCTCAAGCCTTTGACCTGCGGTTTTGTGAAGTAGTTGATTGAGGGTGCACAAAGCTCGCGCGGGCAGAAAGCTAGGGCACGCCACGCCTTCGCATTGTCGAAGTGTGCTGCGCGAGGGCTCGTAAAGCTGACACGTGGAATAGTTCATGCTGACGTGCGTTGCTCTGAGTGGGCGCTTGACTAGTACCTGACCAGCGCTTGACTGTACTTGGTCAATGCATAGCTCACGCCTGGACAGCGCCTGACCAGCGCCGGACTAGTACTTGACTCGCGCTTGACTGGCGCCTGACCCCAGAGCTTGACCATCGTGAGAAGGCTGCAGTTGAACGGGGGCCGGCGTCGGATAGACATTCATGAAGCCCTGCACGCGAAACAACACAACACACAGGAAGGAAACCCATGCAGAACATCGGAATCATCGGCAGCGGAGCAATCGGCGAGGCAGTCGCGCGGCTGGCCGTGCAGGCCGGCATTTCCGTGACGATCGCCAACTCGCGCGGCCCGGAGTCTCTGCGGGAGCTGGTTCAAGAGCTCGGCGAGAATGCGCACGCCGGCACCGTCGAGGACGCCGCCGGCTACTCTGACCTGGTTGTTCTCGCCGTGCCGCTGTCTGCGTATGAGGCACTGCCGGTGGAGGCGCTGCGGGGCAAGCTGGTGGTGTCGACGGGCAACTACTACCCGCACCGCGACGGGCGCATCGCCGCGCTCGACTCCCTGGAGCAGACCACCGCCGAGCATGAAAAATCGTTGCTGCCAGGTGTGACGATCGTCAAGGCGTTCAATAACATCCTCGCGCACCATATTTCTGCGCTCGCCCATTCCACGCCGCGCACCGCGTTGCCCCTTTTTTCCGACGACGCCGCCGCGCATCAGAAAACCTCCCACCTTGTCCAGGCTCTTGGCTTCGACACCGTCAACGGCGGAGGTCTGGGGGAGTCCTGGAAGGCCGAGCCGGAGTCTGGTGGATATACCCAGACTTATGCTGCGGATAAGGAAGGCTTCGCGGAGAACTTTTGGGAAGATCCGGGTCGGGTAGTTACCGCGGACGAGCTGCAGGGCGTGCTTGACGCCTCCCAGCGTGCCGATGTGGCCGCGCGGCAGTTCTAGCCGCGCTGCAGTTCTAGCTGTGCTGCAGTTCTAGCCGCGCTGCAGTTCTAGCTGTGCGTGCGCATGGCTTTCTTCCCAGCACTAGACTTCTCTTTCTCCGCGGCAGCGCGTCAGTTCTAACCGCGCGGCAATTCTGGTCGCGCGTGCGCTTGTAGCCACCGCGCTTTCTTCCTGCCTAGCACCGCACTCCGCTTCCCGCCCAGCACCGCACTCCGCTTCTTGCCCAGCACCACGCCGCATCTTTCTTCCCAGCTTTCTCTGCGTAGCTCTACGCTGCCCATTTAGACGGCCCACCACCTCTCTGAACGGGGCACCGCATTTCGTGAGGCAGGAAGTGCGCTCAAACTGCAGTGATTTCGCCGAAATCACTGCTGTTTCACCGCACATGCTGTCGCAGCAGTTGCGCTCATATTGCGCCCCTATCTCTCAAGCTTGTGACCTGCGGTTTTGTGAAGTTTCCGAATGAGGGCGCACAAAGCTTGCGCACAAAGCTTGCGCGGGCACAAAGCTCGAGCCCGCCAAGCCTGCACAAACCCACAACCTCACACACCCCCAAACACCTTTGTGACCCTCACCATATTCGCCTCGAAACACGCTGGTTATCGCCCTTGAGCACCCGGGAGTATAGTAATTGCGGTGCGCACCAGTTGGAGAATATTTACTCGTGATATTGCTCGCCTTGGCCGTACTGCGAAGGCGTGGATCATCATCATTGGCGTCTTGATTACACCCGCTTTGTACTCCTGGGTGAATATCAAGGCTTTTTGGGATCCGTACGGCGCTACGTCGAATATTGCCGTGGCGGTGGTGAATGAGGATGCCGGCGCGCAGACGGATGTCACGGGCCGGGTGAATGTGGGCGCGCAGGTGGTTCGCCAGCTGCAGGATAATGATCAGCTGGGCTGGCAGTTTGTGAGTTCCCGTCAGGCTGAGCGCGCCTTGGAGCGTGGGGATGTGTTCGCCAGTATCACTATTCCTAAGGATTTTAGTTCGGATCTTGTGGGCATCCTGGATGGTAAGTTTTCGCAGCCCCAGCTGGTGTACCGGGTGAATGAGAAGATCAGTGCCATTGGCCCGAAGATTACGGATACGGGCGCGAATAAGCTGACTGAGCAGATTGATGCGTCGTTTAAGGAGCAGGTCGCCACTGCGGCGACGTCTGCTGTGCGTGGGGAGGGCAAGGACATTGATGCGCGCTTGTCTCACGCCCGCGATCGTAGTGAGCGTTCGTTGGGTAATACGGCTCATGCGCTGGCCGAGGCACGTACGCGGGTGGATTCTGCTCGTTCTGCGTTGGCGGGGTCGCGGGGTTCTATCGATCGTGTCGACGCCGGGCTTCTCGATGCCTCCGCCGTTGTGGATGACGCCAAGGCCGTCTTGAGTGAGGTTCAACAGCTTGCGGAGGAGGCGCAGGCGTTGACGGGGGAGTATAGCGAGGCGTCGGCTAGTTCTATTGTGGATGGCACTGCGGCGTTGGCCCAGGGCACCGCTCAGGCCCGCGGCACGGCCGCGGAGCTGAGCGCCGCCCTGGGTGCTGCCGGTGGCCAGGCCGAGCGGCTCCACGGCCGCGCGTCCGCGGCCGTGGATGCCGGCGAGGAGTCTCTGCGTCAGTTGCGCGGGCTTCTCAATTCCGATGGTTTAAGCCCTGGCGTTGCCGGTACGCTGCGCGATGCTTTGGCCGGTGTGGAGGCGGCGAATGGTCGCAGCCGCAGTCTTGTGAATCAGTTGGATTCTCTGGCGGCCGATACTCAGCAGGCTGCCAAGGAGTTGGATTCCGCAGCGGACGCCGTCGCCACTGCTGGTCAGGACACTCACGACCTCGCGAAGGCACTGCAGGGCACGGTCAGCTCCGCGGTTCCTCAGCTGAACCGCGCGATGTCTGCCGTGAGTGCGCGGGCTGGCGCCTTCGCCGCCACTCTGGACACCCGGAAGGCCCAGGTGGAGGAGGGCAGGCAACTGCTCAAGGGCATCGGCGCGCAGATGGATGCGGCGGATCGCACGTTGGCGAGCTTCGGTGAGGACCTTGAGGGGCTGCGCGCGGGCGTCGAAGGGACACGGCGGGATCTGGTGACCCTGACTGCAGGCACCACTCCGGATGTATTGAGCACGATCACGGGGTTGAACTCGCAGGAGATCGGGCATTTCTTCGCGGATCCTGTGGAGGTGAAGAGCGAGGCGGTGTACCCCGTGGGGTCGTACGGATCGGCGATGGCGGCGTTGTTCATCAACTTGTCGTTGTGGATTGGAGCGTTCATGCTCATGGTGATTTTCCGCGTGGAGGTGGACCGGGAGGGCTTCGACCGGATCAGCGTGGGACAGGCGTACCTTGGACGCTTTTTGCTGCTGGCGATGATTGTGATCGCGCAGGCGGTCGTGGTGACGGTCGGGTCGCTGGTGATCGGGGTGAATACGGTCAACGCGCCGATGTTTGTGCTGACTGGAGTGCTCGTGGGGCTGGCGTACTTGAGCATTATTTATGCGCTGTCGTCTGCGCTGGGGCACCTGGGGCGCGGGCTGGCGATCATGCTGGTGATCCTGCAGATCCCCGGTGCGTCAGGTCTGTATCCCATCGAGATGATGCCGGACTTCTTCCGCGCGCTGTACCCGCTGCTGCCGTTCTCCTATGGAATTGATGCGATGCGCGAGACCATCGGCGGCTTCTATAGCTACCACTATATGCAGTACTTGGGTGTGCTGGCGCTGATGTTCGTTGCGGCCTTTGCTGTGGGTGTGTTGGGCCGGCGCGGGCTGTCGCATTTCAACTTGTTGTTTAACCGGGATCTGGCGCGCACCGAGTTCATCAACGCTGAGCGCGTGCAAATCGTCGGCGATGGCTACCGCATCGCCGACGTCCTGCGCGCGCTCCAAGGGCCGGAGGCCCTGGCCGCCGACCTGGAGCGGCGCCACCACAACTACCGGCGCTGGATCCGGTACATCGCGTGGCTGGGTCTCGCGGGCATGGTGGTGCTCGGGTTTGTGGCGTGGGCGGTGCCGACTCAGAAGCCGTTGCTGCTGGGCATCTGGACCGCATGGTCGATGCTGCTCATTGCCGTGACTTTGGTGTTGGAGTACATCCGCCAGTCCGTGGCGCAGTCCACGGAGCTGGTGCATCGGGATCAGGATTCGCTGCAGCACTCTGTGATGGCGCGCGGTGAAGGTATTCACACGGAAGGACCCAACGCATGAAGCACGCACTAGAGGTGTTCCGCACGGACCTGCGTCACGCGCGCAACAGCGTGATGGCCTCCATCGTTCTGTTCGGCCTGGTGGTCATTCCGCTGTTGTTCACGTGGTTCAACGTGCTCGCCACGCTCAACCCTTTCGATAACACCAGCCACCTCAAAGTGGCTGTGGCCAGCAAGGACACTGGCTACACCAGCGACATTGTCCCGATCCCGCTGAACGTCGGCGAGAAGGTCCTCTCCACGCTCCGCGCGAACGATCGTCTGGATTGGGTTGTCACAGACCCCGAGGATGCCCTCGATGGCGCACACTCCGGCGAGTATTACGCTGCGATTATCCTGCCGGAGTCCTTCAGCTCGGACATGATGACCTTTTACACCGGCGGCTCCCACTCGACGGACATCACGCTCTACACCAACGAGAAGAAGAATCCGCTCGCGCCGAAGATCACCGATCAGGGGGCCGAGGGCGTGTCGTCCCAGATCGCGGAGTCCTTCAGCCACACCCTTGGTGAGGTTTCGTTGAGCCTCGTGTCCAATCTGAACGAGTTTGTGCAATCTGGGGACACCCAGCAGGCGCTGGATCGGGTGGAGCAGCGGACGGCGTCGACTCAACAGCAGTTGGCCAGCAGCGCCCGCACGGCCCGCTCCCTGTCTGACTTGGTCGGCTCGACGGCGCCTCTGCTGGATAGTGCGCAGGCGATCCTGAACCGGCCGACCCCGGAGATTCCGCCCGCCGCCGACCCGATCAATGTGCCTACCGATGCCCTCGATGCCGCCCTCACCCGCACCGCCGAGAGCTACTCCGCCGTGCGCGATCGCGTCGCTGACCTGCAGCGTACTGCCGATTCCGCCCGCCAGACACGCGGCGAGGCGCTGACCGTCGTCGCCGATCAGGTGCGTGACAACGTTGACGCGTTCCGGCGTGTCCGTGATTCCCTCGACGCCGCCCTCAACCTCACGAACGGACAGCCCGCGGGGCAGATCATCGGCGAACTGGATAGGGCGATCGCTGCGCAGGAGGCCGTGGAGGCGCGGCTGCGCGCGGCGGTGCCTCGCGGTGAGATCAGCAAGCCGGAGCTGGACAGCCTGGACAGCGCGCGTGATTCGATCACGGCGCTGCGCGAGTCCGATCTGCGTGCGAAGGTGCAGCAGCTGCAGGATTCCCTGGGGAACTTGCGCGGTACGTTGAGCGGCCTGGATACCAGCGTGGACCTGAACACGGACGGCCTGCGGCGCGCTCAAGATAGCGCCGCCAACTTGGCGGAGACCCTGGAAGGCCATGCGAACACCTTGGGTGACCTGCGGCGGGAGATTTCCCGCGCCCGGAACACCGGCGATTTCTCGAAGCTGAGCCAACTGGCCGGTGCGGATCCGGAGGCCCTGGCCACGGCCTTGGCGGCGCCGGTGGGTGTGGACCGGCAGGCCGTGTATCCGGTGCCGAGCTTCGGCGCGGGCATGGCGCCGCTGTACACCACCCTGGCGCTGTGGGTGGGGGCGCTGCTGTGCGCGGTGTTCTTGCGCACGGATGCCTCCGTGGGAGCCGAGCGCCCCATCGCTACCTACTTCGGACGCTTCGGCATCTTCGCGCTGTTGGGCGCCGCGCAGTCCACCCTGGTCAGCCTTGGGCTGCTGTTCTTCGTCCAGATTGAGCCGGCGCACCCCGTGCTTTTGCTGTTGGCCTCCTGGGTGGTTTCTGCGGTGTTCATGTTCCTGGTCTATGCGCTGGTCGCGGCGCTGGCGAACGCCGGCAAAGCCCTGGCGGTGCTGTTGCTGGTGATCCAGATTTCCAGTTCCGGCGGCGCCTATCCGTTGCAGCTGCTGCCCGAGTGGTTCCAGAACATCAGCCCCTGGCTGCCGGCAACGTATGCGATCCGCGCTTACCGCGCGGCCATTGCCGGCACCTACCACGGCGATTACTGGCTGTCCCTGTTGGCGCTGTTGGCGTTCGTGCTGCCGGCGCTGCTGCTGGGCACGGTGCTGCGTAAGCCGCTGGCTGCCTACACCACGAAGCTGAACTCCGCGCTGGAGTCCACCAAGCTGATGTAGACCCAGCTGGTACAATCCCAGCTCAGGACGGCAGCCTGTCCTCATCATCGTCTCCGTCTTCGCACTCTTCGTCCAAGATGACGCCACCATCCGGATCGAATGGGAGGCAAGGGATCCTCAGCCTTCTCAGGCTCCACCGGGTCCACGGGCTCAATAAGCTCCCGTTGAGCTATCTCTTTCAGAGCCAGCTCCACGATCATCTCCCACGGAATATGCTGTCGAACAAACTTGCTCTGGCTGCGCCGCGGCACCGTCAAAGCCTCGTCCGCCACCCGCTTGAGGAGATCCTTATCCACGCCCAGAGCCTCGGCAATCCACATCAGGCCCTCCGGGCTTTGCAGCCGGTTGTACGTCTTCCGCGCCGACAAATTCGGAGTCTGACGAGTGTACGATCCACTGCCGTGCGTGCTCTGCGCCGTAAACCAGCTCGTCATATGGTCCTGCTGCGAATCCCACCAGCCCTTCTCGCCCGAGGCAGCCTCCATAGCCTCCGTAATTGGCGCCTCGCGAGGCAGCTCCCACAGAAGCTGAGCGAACGCTAGCACATTAATATCACTCACAGCCGTTTCTTTCCTTCACCGGACAAATGTATGCGCACACTATACCCGCCAGCCCATACACCCCAGATTCATGGCGTGGGGCGGTGGGGCGAGAGGCTGGGCGTCGGATTAATATGGGCGCGGAACCTAGCGCGCAACCACGGCCCTACGCCACAATGGAACACACATCACCAACACAACAGGAGGAACGGCCATGTCCGACCTGAACTACCGCATCGAGCAAACCCGCCACCTCGGCCAGCAGATCCCCGGACCCGTCAGCGCCGCCCTGGACGAACGCCGCGCCAACGCCCTGCCCGCCGGCATGATCCCTGCGCTGCCTGGATACGTGGTCGACGGGGATGGTGGAATCCTTGTCGACGCCGACGGCAATCGTTTCATCGACCTCGCCTCCGGAATCGCCGTCACGTCCGCCGGGGCATCTAACCCCGCCGTGGTGAAAGCCGTGCAAGACGCCGTGGCGCACTTCACCCACACATCCTTCACCATCTCGCCCTACGAGTCCTACGTGGAGGTGGCGGAGCGGCTCAATGAACTCACGCCGGGGGACCACGCGAAGAAAACCGCGCTGTTTAACTCCGGGGCAGAAGCCGTTGAAAACGCCGTGAAGATCGCGCGGAACTACACCGGCAAGCGGGCAGTAGTGGTCATGGACCGGGCCTTCCACGGGCGTACCAACCTCACCATGGGAATGACCGCCAAGCAGTCGCCATACAAGAGCGGATTCGGGCCCTTCGCGCCCGAAATCTACCGCGCGCCGATGTCCTATCCGCTGCGCGATGGGCTTCGTGGCGAGGAAGCCGCCGAGCGGACCATCACCATGATCGAGCAGGAAGTGGGCGCGGCGAACCTGGCCTGCGTGGTCGTGGAGCCGATCCAAGGCGAGGGCGGCTTCGTGGTTCCAGCTGAGGGCTACCTGCCGGCGCTCCAGAAGTGGTGCAACGACAACGACGTGGTGTTCATCGTGGACGAGATCCAAGCCGGCATGATGCGCACCGGCACCTGGTTCGCCTCCGAACACGAAGGCGTGGTGCCGGACATGGTCACCATCGCCAAGGGAGTGGCCTCCGGCATGCCGCTGTCCGCCGTGACCGGCCGGGCCGAGATCATGGACGCGCCGCAGCCCGGCGGACTGGGCGGCACGTACACCGGCAACCCGGTGGCGTGCGCGGCGGCGCTGGCCACGCTGAAGGAGTTCGAGGAGAAGGACTTCGGGGCGCGGGCGCTTCGAATTGAGGAGATCGCTCGGGAAGAGCTGGCGGAGATCCTGGAGGACGAGCGTGTGGCAGAGCTCCGCGGGCGCGGGGCGATGCTGGCTCTGGAGTTCGTCACGCCGGAGGGCGAGCCGGATGCAGAGCTGGTTCATCAGCTGGCTGCGGCCGTAAAGGACGAGGGGATTCTGATCCTCACCTGCGGACTCGACCACAACGTGATCCGGTTCTTGCCGTCGCTGGCGATCCCGGAGGCGTTGTGGCGGGAGGCTTTGCAGGTGGTGGTGGAGCAGTTCCGGCGCGTGAAGTAGCGCGCGGCGCGGGCCGGCGCGCTACTTCTCCACGTAATAGAGCTGCTTGTTCACGAACTCATCCATGCCCAGCGGCCCCAGCTCGCGGCCGAAGCCCGAGCGCTTTATTCCGCCGAAGGGCAGCTCCTGCCCTTCGCCGGCGGGCGTGTTCACGTTCGCCATGCCGCATTCCAGGCGGCGCGAGATCGCCGCGGCACGCTCCGTGTCCTGGGAGAACACAGTTCCGCCCAGGCCGAACTGTGTGTTGTTGGCCAGGTCCAGGGCCTCCTCGTCAGAGGAGACCTTGAACACGGCAGCCACTGGCCCGAAGAACTCTTCGTAGTAGATATCGGAGCCCACGGGAATGTCGGTGATGACTGCGGGGGAGATGTACGCCCCACGCTCGGACAGCTCGCCGCCCACTCGCAAGTCAGCGCCGGATTCAACAGCACGGTCCAGCTGATCGCGGAGCTTCTCCGCGGCCTCGCGGGAGGAGAGCGCGGAGTAGCCTCCCTCCACCTCCTTGTCCGGGGTGGTCTGCACGGCGGCCGCGGCCAGCTTCTCCAGCTCGGCCACGAACTCGTCGTAGATGTCTTCCATCACGATCATGCGCTTGTTGGAGTTGCAGGCCTGCCCCGTGTTGTACATGCGGGTGTCCCAGGCGAGCTTCGCAGCGGCCGCGACGTCGTCAGTGTCCAACAGGACGTAAGGGTCGGATCCACCGAGCTCCAGCACCGCCTTCTTCAAGTTCTCACCGGCCTGCGCGCCCACAATCGACCCAGCGCGCTCAGAGCCCGTCAGGGATACACCCTGGATGCGTGAGTCAGCGATGATGGTAGACACCTGCTCGTGGCTGGCAAAAAGATTGGTGTACACGCCTTCGGGAACCCCGGCGTCGTCCATAATCTTCTGCACGGCCAAGGCGGAACGGGGGCAGATCTCCGCGTCTTTCAGGATGATCGTGTTGCCGAGCACCAGGTTTGGGCCGGCGAAGCGGGCGATTTGGTAGTAGGGGAAGTTCCACGGCATGATGCCGAGCAGTGGGCCGATGGGGAGGCGGCGGATGGCGGCCGTGCCGTCGGAGAAGGTGGGGATCTCCTGGTCTTTGGTGAACTCTTCGCCGTGTTCGGCGTAGTAGCCGATGATGTCGCCGGAGAACTCGGCTTCCTCTACGGCTTCGGAGTAGAGTTTGCCCATTTCTTCGCCGGCGATTCTGGCGAGTTCGTCTTTGCGTTCCTTGAACAGCTCTCCCACGCGGGCGGCGATGGCGGCGCGTTCGGAGATGGGGCGGGCGGACCATTCGCGGAAGGCTGTGGTGGCTTTGCCCAGGGCTGCTTCGACGTCGGCGTCGGTGGCGAAATCGAAGGTTTCGATGACCTCGTTGGTCACGGGGTTCTGGACTCGGTACTGGGTAGACATGGAAACCAACTCCTTACAGTCAATCTGTGATGTCTGCCTGTCCTGACGTGATGACCGACGACGCCGGCCCACCTTCATCAGGACAGCATGTACGTACGAGTGTACGTGTGATCTAGGTCAACGTCCGCCCGTGGGGAAAGTCCTGGGTAAAGGAGGGGCGCGATATGGGACAGGCGCACTGCACATCGGGGTCGATGTGCAGTGCGCCTGTGGGATAGCGGGTTATGCCGCGCGGGTAGCCTCGGGCGGCGCTGCGCGGATTGCTCGGAGAGCGTCGCGCTGCGCTGCGCTGGTTGCTCGGAGCGCGTTGCGCTGCGCGCGGCAGGCTATTCCTGCGGGAGGATTACTCCTCGGACTCGCCCTCAGCGTCCTCGGACTCTTCGGACTCCTCCTCGTCAGCACCGGCTTCGCCGACTGCGTCGCCTTCGCCTTCCTCACCTGGTTCAGGAAGCTCTTCTTCCTCAGGCTCAACGATGTTGATGACCAGGGTGTCTTCCTCAGAAACCAGCTCACAGTTGGATGGCATCTGGATCTCACCAGCGGTGATCTGGGTGCCGATCTCCAGGCCTTCAACGTCCAGCTCGATCTGCTCTGGGATGTCCAGAACGTCAGCCAGGACGGCGATGACGTCTGCGTCCTGAGCAACCAGTGCGCCTGGTGCAGGCTCGCCGGTGTAGACAACTGGGATTTCAACCTCGACCTTTTCGCCGCGCTTGACGTTCATCAGGTCAGCGTGGTCAACGTCAAGGGTCAGGACGTTCTGGTCAACGGCCTTCACCATCACCAGGTGCTCTTCGCCTTCAACAACCAGCTCGAACACGGCGTTAACGCCCTCGTAGCGCAGCAGGGAGTGGAACTCCAGGATGTCCACGGAGATGTGGCGTGGCTCCTGTTCGTTGCCGTACACCACTGCTGGGATGCGGCCGGCGCGGCGCAGGCGGCGGGAAGCGCCCTTACCGAACTCGTTGCGTGGCTGTGCCTCAAGGCGGGTCATCTTTGCCATAGGTACTCCTTCAAAAGCCTTGGCCGGGAATTACTTTCCCGTGCGTGTGTGCGGTTTAAGTGTGCGTTTCTTGTTGTCTGTGACAGTCCGGTGGGCAAGCCCGTGGGCTGTCCCAAAGGCATAGTCCAGACACAAAAAACGCCGCGGTCTCTCGCGGCGATGCATATCACGTCCACCAGCACAAAGGGAGTACTGATTGGATGAGTGTTTCGCGCCGATAACGGCCAGCGTGCGCCAGCCCTCGCCGAGATCAGCACATATCATAGCAGGGAGCCGACGCGCTGTACAACAGCACGCCGGCTCCCGCTACGGTCTCTGCCTGAGGCCTCGTGACCAGGCGCCAGACGTCAGACGCCAGCCACTATTCGCACTACTCGAACAGCGTGGTCACAGAACCGTTTTCGAAGATCTCGTGGATCGTCTTCGCTACCAGAGGCGCGATCGGTAGAACGGTCAGGTTGTCCCAGCCCTCAGTGTTCTGAGGCAGGGTATCCGTGGTGATGATCTCGCGGGCACCGCAGGAGCTCAAACGCTCACGAGCCGGACCGGAGAACACACCGTGGGTGGTTGCGATGATCACGTCACCTGCGCCAGCTTCCCGGAGCACACCCACAGCACCGGCGATCGTTCCACCGGTATCGATCATGTCGTCCAGCAGCACACAGGTGCGTCCTTCAACGTCACCCACCACGCGGTTTGCGGTGACCTTGTTGGCCACATCAACATCGCGGGTCTTGTGGATGAACGCCAACGGCGCATCGCCCAGTACGTTCGCCCACTTTTCTGCAACCTTGACACGTCCGGCGTCGGGGGACACAACGCAGATGTTGTCCAGGTTGTAGTTCTTCGCCACGTAGTCGGTGAGGATCGGCATGGCGTGCATGTGATCCACCGGGCCGTCGAAGAATCCCTGAATCTGGTCCGTGTGCAGGTCCACCGACACGATGCGGTCAGCGCCGGCGGTCTTCAGCAGGTCAGCCACCAGGCGGGCGGAGATGGGCTCGCGGCCGCGGTGCTTCTTGTCCTGACGGGCGTAGGGGTAGAACGGCAGAATCGCGGTGATGCGCTTGGCGGAACCGCGCTTCAGCGCGTCGATCATGATGAGCTGTTCCATCAGCCAGTTGTTCAGCGGCTGAGGGTGGGACTGCAAAACGAAGGCATCCGAACCGCGCACGGACTGCTCGAAGCGAACGAAGATTTCGCCGTTGGCGAAGTCGCGGGCGGTCGTGGGGGTGACCTCGATGCCAAGCTCCTTAGCGACGGCGTCTCCGAGCTCTGGGTGCGCGCGGCCGCTAAACAGCATCAAGTTTTTCTGGTTGTCAATCCAGTGAGTTGTGGACACAGGGTTAGGCCTTCCAAAGGTTTGGAATAGTTGGTCTTCTCCAGCTTAGTGGGGTTCATTCTTGTTGAACAACCCTGCTGGGGTAGGCAGCATTCTTGCGTACCCCACCAGTGCTGCAATAACTAGGTGGCGGGCAGTTAGCAACCGGCCGGCCGACGACCGCCCGACCGGCGGCTCACTAGCCGATCATTCCGGACTCGTCGGCGACGCCGGCTCACCGCCATCAGCGATACGCTGTTGGGCAACCTTCGCGGCCTTCGCAGCGGGGGTGCCTTCGCGCCGCTTTTCCACCCAGCCTTCGATGTTGCGCTGTTGGCCGCCGGAGACGGCCAACGCGCCTGGTGGGACGTCGTCCTTGATGACGGTGCCGGCGCCGGAGTAGGCGCCGTCGCCCACGGTGACGGGTGCGATGAACATCGTGTCCGAGCCTGTGCGGACGTTGGAGCCGATGGTGGTGTGGTGCTTGTTCACGCCGTCGTAGTTCACGAACACGCTGGAGGCGCCGATGTTGGAGTCTTCGCCGATCGTGGCGTCGCCCACGTACGTCAGGTGCGGCACCTTGGATCCGCGGCCCACAGCCGCGTTCTTGGTTTCCACGTAGGTGCCGAGCTTCGAGCCGTCGCCGAGGACCGTGCCGGGGCGCATGTAGGCGAAGGGGCCGATGGTGACGTTGTTGCCCACGACCGCGTCGATGCCGTGGGTGCGGGTGACGGAGCAGCCGGTGCCGATGCGGACGTCTGTGAGTGTGCAGTCGGGTCCGATGGTGGTGTTATCACCGATGGTGGTGCGCCCGCGCAGTTGCACGCCGGGTTCGATCGTGACGTCTTGGCCCACCACCACGTCCACGTCGATCCAGGTGCTGGCTGGGTCCACGATGGTAGCGCCGCCGCGCATGGCGGCTTCGACGGTGCGGCGGTTTAGTTCCGCGCCGGCGGCGGCCAGCTGCACGCGGTCGTTCACGCCGGCGAGCTCGTTGGGGTCGGCCGCCATGAAGGCGCGAACGGGGTGGCCTTCGGCACGGGCGATGCCCAGCACGTCCGTGAGGTACAGCTCGCCTTGGGCGTTGTCGCTGGTCAGCTGGCCGAGGGCTTCGCGCACGATGGCGGCGTCGAAGGCAAAAACGCCCGAGTTGACTTCCGTGATCGCCTTCTGCTCGTCGGTGGCGTCCTTTTCCTCCACGATGGCGGTGACTTCGCCGTCTTCGGTGCGGATGATGCGCCCGTAGCCGGTGGGGTTGTCTTGGCGGACGGTCAGCACGGTCACGGCGGTGGGGTTGTGGGTGTGCGCCTGGTGGAGTTTGTCCAGCGTGTCCGCGGTGAGCAGTGGTACGTCGCCGTTGGTGACGATGATGGTGCCCTCGAAGTCTTCCAGCTGCGTCATGGCGCATTGCATGGCGTGGCCGGTGCCGTTTTGCTCTTCCTGGATGGCGGTGGCAACGGGGCGGCCGAGCTCATCGGCAACGGCTTCCACCGCGGGGCCTACTTGGTCGCGTCCGTGGCCGATGACGGTGACGATGTGTTGTGGGTCGATGCCAGCCGCGGCGTGAATGGAGTGGGAGAGGAGGGTGCGTCCTCCGATGGCGTGCAGGGTTTTTTGAGTTGCGGACTTCATTCGTGTGCCGGCACCAGCCGCTAGTATGACGACGGCAACGGGGTTGCTGTTGCTCACAGTGTTCCTTTGACGGGTTGGGGGCGGTTTCGTACTTTGTACTTTAGCCGTTTTCGTGCTGTTTTTCGTGGACGTACGCGTTAGCCCAGGCTTACCTCCTCCAATCGCCAGGAGCTGATGGCGCCGACCAGCCCTAGGATTCCGAGTGCCCCCAGCGCCCACATCGGCCCGATGGCACTGAGCGCGGAGGTCAGCGCACCGGCGATGAGCAGGATCACTCCCATGGCTGTATTTGCGACGGAAATATATGTGGTGCGTTGCTCGCCTTCGGCCATGTCCACCACGTAGGTGGCGCGCGCCACGCGAATCACTGCGTGCGCCAGGGAGATCCCAAAGAAAATTAGCGGCAGTGCTACGGTGCTCCACTGGGGTATCCACGTGTGCAGGGCCAGGGCAATGCCAATCAGTAGGGAGGCCGCCAGCGCCGCTCCGGCCATGGTGATGCGGGAGGAAATGTCACTGAAATACCCGGCGACTTGCCCCGACAGCAGGCTCGCCAGACCGCTGGCGATAATGAATGCCCCAAGCCCCGTGAGCAGGGTTTTCGCACTTCCGTGCGCCAGCGTGACAATAAATGGCGGGGATAGCGCCGTGACCAGCAGCATGGATCGCACAGTCACGAATTTCAGCAGCTTCTTATCCTCCTTGAGCGCCGTGAGTACCCGCGTGTGCTGTTCTGGCTCGCTGTCTTCATCGTCGCTGATTCCTTTATCTATATTCGACGCCGACAGTTCCCGTGTTAACACCGCAAATAACACAAAGCTGAGTGCCCATCCGGCCGCTGCCGTCGCAAAGATAATGCCGTATCCCCAGGAGTTCAGGTCTCCCTTGATGAGTTGCACGAGCACGCCGACGGTGATGGCCACTGCGCCTGCAATGGTGGTGGCGAATCCGGTGACGCGCCCGCGCACGCCTTTTGGGATCAGCTTTCCTTTCACATCACTGCTGGTGAGAGACACGAGGGAGCGCGCTAAAGCAAGCAGCGTGAGTGCCGCCAGGATAGTGAGGCCTGCAAGCAGAATGGGCCCAGAGGCCTGCGAGTCTCCCTGCTCATGCGGGGAGCCGTGTTCCCACCCAGCGCCTGCGGCGATGACCACAGCCACGACCATGAGGAGGCACGCAATTCCCTGGAAGGCTGTGCCAGTTAGAAGGAGCAGACGGTGGCGTCCGGATTTCAGGAGGAACGGGCGGATCGCTGCCTGTGGCAGCATCGCCAGCGATTCCCGGAGGGGAACTAGGAGGGAGAGGATCCATGCGGGCGCACCGATGGCGTTGATGAACCAGGGGAGGGTGGTCTTGGGATTGACCAGCTGATCGCCGATGTTTTGAAAGCCTAAGGCGCCGCCGAACAGTCGGCCTTTGTGGCCGATGCCGGCGGGCTTTTCTTGTGCTTGATCTGGCTGTTTGTGCTGTTGTTGAGCCATAGTCGCACCCCCGAGTTGGTCGTCTGTCGTTGTGTGGCATCCACGTTACTCGGTACGTCCTACAACGGGGGTGGTGATGAATGGTTCGCGCTAGTCTTCTGAGAAATCGAAGGTTGGCCAGCCGTAGATCCAGAACAGCAGGATGAGGAAGGTGCACAGGAAGGCTAGTTGCGACCAGTCTTTCCAGTAGTCGTCGTAGACATGGAGGACGTAGCCTAGGCCGACCCAGGCCAGAGTTCCCACGATCATGATGACCCAACGCAGAAGGATCTGCGGGAACTTCATTCTTTGAGCGCTTATCTTAACCATGATTCTCCTCGGTTGGGGTGGTGCTCAGCGTTATGTAAGTGAGTGAAGATGGCTTTCATCTGTAATAATGAGCCCAGGAGAGCGCTACGTCAATAGGTTGACCTAAGAAACTCTTCGCCCCCCCCATTTGGAGGACTTTAACTGCTTCTGATGTGGATTTATGAGAAAAGCTTAAGAGATGTAGACGTGGCTATTTATAACGTTAGGGTTTTCGCTTCGGTACTGTGGGGCTTTTACGCTAGCGCTATGGGCGATCGGCTCCAGCGGTTTTCTAGCGGCGGTCAGTACGAAATGCTAGGGTCTTCTTTGAGTGTAGGTGCAACAATCAGGGGGATCCTTTGAAAAAGAGTTATAGTTTCCAGCAGGTCGCTTGGGTATTTGCCATTCTGGCGCTTGTAGCGTTTGTGCTTGGAATCATAAGAATTGTCACCGGTTTCCATGCGGGGAAAGTTCCTCCTGAATTTATGATAGCAAGCACATTGACTATTTTTTCTATCACTTTTTTCCGACGTGACAGGAGGCCTTAGGTCTACTTCTGAACTATTCAGAAGAGGTTTTCCTACTTAGATTCTGTGTTAGATTCTGCTGCTTGTGCTCTCTTGCGACCTCGTGCGATCACAAGTGTTCCGATGATTGCTGACGCAACGGCCGCTAGCGCCAATCCCATAAAGGAAAAGGTGATCCACTGCTGTGAACCTTCAGGAGTATTGCCTTGAGAGAACGCGGCAATTACATAAACAATCAGAGAAACAAGAGCTACTGTTGCGTAGATGGCCATCGATCGTGAACGCATAAGAGAAATCCTTCAACTAGCTAACGACTTCCTACTTCTACGTTAGCAATAGGGTGACATTCGGTGTCAATACTTGTAACCCACTGTTCAATCAATCGTGGTGAACATATGATGAAAGTTCACGGGATGAGTAGCTGACACAGCTCCCCAACGTTGACCTCTGCTTCTCAATGTTGATCCAGCTCCGTAGCCCCCGGTGTCGCCCCCCAGCCCCCAGAGCGTAAAAAGCTCTCCCACCAGGACTCGAACCTAGAATGACGGTACCAAAAACCGTAGTGTTGCCGATTACACCATGGGAGAATCCACGTGTTTGCACACGCTGTGGACACAATACCTCATCGTCCTGCGGTTTGTGAAAACCTCTGGTTGAACCGTTGTAGGTGCTGGGCGCTACACTTGTGGGCTATGAGTTCATCCGCGCAGACTGCCACTGTAAACACTTCGCAAAAGCCCACGTCACCGGCGTTATCTGGTGTGTTGAAGGCTGCTGCGAGGGACTCGAAATTGCGGGGCGTGGTGGCGAACGTGGGGGAGCGTTCCTTACATATTCAGGGCCCGGACGGAGTGTGGCCGTTTGTGGTCGGCACGGTGGCGCAGCACGCCCCGGTGCTGGTGGTCACTCCGTCGGGCCGTCAGGCGCAGGACCTCACGACGGTGTTGAAGTACATGCTCGGTTCTTCCGTGGAGTATTTCCCCGCCTGGGAGACGTTGCCGCATGAGCGCCTGTCGCCGGGCACGGAGACGGTGTCCCATCGCATGCGAGTGTTGCGTCGGTTGGCTACGGATTCCTCCTTGAAGGTTGTGGTGGCTCCAACTCGCGCGTTGGTCCAGCCCATCCAGAAGGATCTGGGCGAGGTGCAGCCTATTCAGCTGAAGCCGGGTGTGGAGATTGATTTCGAGGATCTTCAACACCAGCTTGTTGCCCTGGGTTATCAGCATGTGGATGTGGTGGCGAAGCGCGGTCATTTCGCTATTCGCGGTGGAATTGTGGATGTATATCCGGCCACGGAGGATCTTCCTGTCCGCGTGGATTTCTGGGGCGATGAAATTAGCGAGGTGCGCGCGTTTTCCGTGGGGGATCAGCGCACGATTGATGGCGTGGATGACCTTGATATTACGGTCTATGCCTGCCGCGAGTTGCTGCTGACGGATGAGCTTGCAGCCCGTGCCGCGCAGGCCGCTCAGGAGCACGCCCAGGTGGGGGATCTTGCGGAGTTTTTGGACAAAATTTCGCAGAAGATGCAGGTCGCGGGCATGGAGTCTGTGATTCCTCTGTTGCGTGGCGAGCAGCTGGTGTCCCTGCCGGAGCTGATGCCGGAGGGTACGCATACGGTGATTGTGTCTCCGGGTGCGGTGGAGCGCCGCGCGGTGGATTTGGATGAGACGGGTCGCCAGTTCATGGAGGCCGGGTGGGAGGTTGCCGCTGCTGGTGGCGACGCCCCGATGCAGGGCGTGGCGTACATGTCCTTGTTGGCGGTCCAAAAGGTTCAGGAGAAGCTGCGCCGCCCGTGGTGGACGTTGTCGGCCGTGGGCATGCTGGATGGGCTGGACGCCGATGATGCGCAGGATGATGCCCTGACCTTGGATTACGATGCCGCACCTGCCCCGCACGGGGACCTGGACGCGATTGGCCGTGTGATGGCCGATATTCGTCGTCGTGTGGAGGGCGGGGGCCGGGTGGTGTTCGCCGCGCCCACGCCTGCTGTGGCTGCCCGTATGATTCGTCGTTTAAACGACGCCGGCCTCCCGAACGAAGCAGTGGGCGTCGATCTCACGGGCCAACGGTTGGGGCGGCTCTCTAAGCCCACTGCCACGACGGCGGACGAACCTGCCGGCGGGAAGGTGTGGATCTACCACGCGGTGGCGCACGTGGGTGTGGACTTTCCGTTCGCGGGGGATGACGCGCAGGCGTCGATGCTGTTCTTAACGGAAACGGATTTGACGGGTAACCGTGTGGACGCGAAGGCCACGGGTAAGCGCAAGCCTGCGAAGAAGCGCAACCGTGTGGATCCGTTGGCCTTGGAGCCGGGAGATCTGGTGGTGCATGACTCGCACGGCATTGGCAAGTTCGTGAAGATGACGGAACGCACGATCGGCAAGCCAGGGGAGGGGTCACGGCGCGAGTATCTTGTGCTGGAGTATGCCCCCAGTAAGCGAGGCGGCCCGGGAGACCAACTGTACGTGCCGATGGATCAGCTGGATCTGCTGAGCCGCTACGTGGGAGGTGAGAAGCCTGCCCTGTCCAAGATGGGCGGCGCGGACTGGAAGAACACGAAGCGTAAGGCCCGCGGTGCGGTGCGGGAAATCGCTGGCGAGCTGGTGCAGTTGTACGCCGCGCGGCAGGCAGCTCCGGGCTATGCGTTCGCGGCGGATTCGCCGTGGCAGCGGGAGCTGGAGGAGGCCTTCCCCTACACGGAGACGGAGGATCAGTGGAATGCCATTGAGGCTGTGAAGGCGGATATGGAAAAGCCTGTTCCGATGGACCGGGTGATCGTGGGTGATGTGGGCTACGGCAAGACGGAGGTTGCTGTGCGCGCGGCGTTTAAGGCCGTGCAGTCTGGCAAGCAGGTAGCGGTGCTGGTTCCCACCACGTTGCTGGCGCAGCAGCATCTGAAGACGTTCCAGGATCGCATGCAGGATTTCCCCACCACAATCCGCGAGCTGTCCCGTTTCACTAGCGCGAAGGAATCGAAGGAGATCCTGGCGGGCCTTGCCGATGGGACGATCGACATTGTGATCGGCACCCACCGTTTGATTCAGACGGGCGTGACCTGGAAGAACCTGGGCCTGATCGTGGTGGACGAGGAGCAGCGCTTTGGTGTGGAGCACAAGGAACACATCAAGTCCTTGAGGACGCACGTGGATGTGCTGACCATGTCCGCCACGCCAATTCCGCGCACGTTGGAGATGTCCATGGCAGGCATCCGCGAGATGTCCACCATTTTGACTCCCCCGGAGGACCGCCATCCGGTGCTCACCTATGTGGGAGCGCAGGAAGATAAGCACGTGGCCGCGGCCATCCGCCGGGAGCTGTTGCGCGACGGCCAGGTGTTCTATGTGCACAACAAGGTGCGCAGCATCGAGGACTGCGCGGCGAATATCCGCCGTCTGGTTCCCGAGGCGCGCGTGGTGGTGGCCCACGGGCAGATGTCTGAGGAGCAACTGGAGACCACGGTTCAGGGCTTCTGGGATCGAGAGTTCGACGTGCTTGTGTGTACCACCATCGTGGAGACCGGACTGGACATCGCCAATGCCAACACGTTGATCGTGGAGAATGCCCACCACATGGGGCTGTCGCAGCTTCACCAGCTGCGCGGACGCGTGGGCCGTTCCCGTGAGCGCGGCTATGCCTATTTCCTTTACCCTCGCGGTGAAACGCTCACGGAGACCAGCTATGACCGCCTGACCACGATCGCCCAGAACAATGATCTGGGCGCCGGTATGGCCGTGGCGATGAAGGACCTGGAGATGCGCGGCGCCGGTAACGTGCTGGGCGCGGAACAGTCCGGTCACATCGCGGGTGTGGGCTTCGACCTCTATGTGCGACTCGTCGGGGAGGCCGTAGAGGCGTTCCGCGCTATCGCTGACGGCAAGCCCGTGGATGGCACCGAGGAAGAGAAGAAGGAAATCCGGCTGGACCTTCCGGTGGATGCACACATCCCGGCCGAATACATTGCGTCGGAGCGCTTGCGCCTGGAGGCCTACCGCAAGTTCGCGGAGATCACCGACGAGGAGGGAATCCACGCGGTTCTGGAGGAGCTGCGCGACCGCTACGGCACGCCACCCGAGCAGATTCAGCTGCTCGCCATTCTGACCAGGCTGAGGATGCTGTGCCGCGACCTGAAAGTTCACGACATTGTGCTGACCGGCCAGAAGATCAGCTTCAGCCCCATTGACCTGGCCGATTCCGGCCAAGTTCGCCTCAAGCGTCTGTTCCGTTCGGCGCAGTACCGGGCCACAACGAAGATTGTGTTGATACCGCTGCCGAAGAAGGGAGAAGGCATGCGGGCGGTGCCGCTGGCCGGGGTAGAACTGGTGCAGTGGTGCTCTGACGTGCTCACTCAGCTGGCGGGAATCCCAGCCCGCGATATGACAGGCGCCCAGCCTGCCCACACGTAGCGCCTGTGGCGGGGTATGATTCCCGTTATGGCTGTCGTACTTCTAGACCCCCGATTCCCTGCAATGATCCCTGTGGAAGCCGCCAAGCTTCTCCAGGGTGATGTTGCGTACACCGAAGAAGTGCCCATTCGCGTCCGGTGGGTCATCGCCGATCTGGGTGGTCATGTGGTCGACGAAGCCGATGTTCTGGTCACCACGGACATCACCAACGAAGCGGTTCATGAGCACCTCGACGAGGGCGAAGAGATCATCAAGGCCCCGTCACTGCTCGTGGAGATCGAAGGCGATCGCGAACTGCTCGCCGGTCCCGCGGGGGCTAGTACTACCGGTGGTACCGACAGCAACGTCCCCGCCCGCGCGGACGGTTCTACCTATGCAGACGCTGCCGCCTACGCAGACGGCACTCAGCCCGGAGGGGTACCCGCGCCCAACACCGACCAGATCCAGCAGTCCGGCGCAGGTGTGGTGGACGGATCGATCGTCGGGACGGACCAGCACACAGCCACAGTGGCAGGTTTGAGGAGAACCACGCGGACTGAGGTGCCGGCGTCGGTAATGGATGAATTGGAAGACGCGGTGGCGCTGATGGCGCGCGCACTACGTCAGGGAGCGTGGGAGAAGGAGCAAACCCACAGCTCGCTGATGACGTACCTTCGCCAGGAAACCGACGAGCTGGAGCGCATTGTCAGCATCGCAGCGCAGTACGGCGCGGGTGGGAAGCCGGCGGCGTCCAAGCCGGAGTGGCTGGAGCAGGAGCTGTGCGAGGAACTGTCCGACATTTTGCTGCAGGTGCTGTTCCACGCGGAGATCGCTAACCGGCGCGGCTCCTTCGACATCGGGCACGTTGCCGGTGCGCTGGCGGTGAAGCTGCGTTCCCGCGCGCCGTACCTGTTTGAGGATGTGGAGCGTGCGGTGTCCAAGGCCGAGCAGGACCGCCTGTGGGCCGCGGGCAAGAAGGCGGAGAAGGACAAGCGGGTCGAGAAATTCGGCGAGTCCTACCGTTCCTTCGTGGATGCGAAAAACAATTCCGACGCCGGCTCCACGTCCGCGCAGTCCTCGTCCGCAGCTCAGTCTGTTGTTGGACGGCAGGAGCCGGAGGCGTCGCAGTTCCCGGCGCAGAATGCACAGAACGCGCAGGCGGCACAACCAGCACAGCCGCAGAATGCACAGCCCGCGGGACTGTCCGGCCTGGCCGAGGCGGACAAGGTGATTCGTGAGGCACGCGAGATGGGGATCTCCGATATGGAAATCCCCACTGATATTCGTTACCCCATGGTTGGGTTGGAGCTGGACGCGCCGGGTCAGGCGGAGAAGCGCCTGCTGGATGCGGTGCAGAGTTTCCGAGCGCACCTGGCGGAGCGTCAGCAGAACTCTTAGGCCTGCGGCGCTTCCTCGGTCTTTGCCGCCCGCGGCGTAGTGCCCTTCAGTGCCTTGCCCCGCGCGCCGATCCGCCGAACCAGCACGCCTTCGCGCGGTGCGAACAGCCACACCAGAATAAAGACCATAAACTGCAGCAGAATGATGCCTCCACCAGGGGAGACGTTCAGGCCTACGCTTCCCAGCAGGCCGGCCACGCTGCAGACCACCGCGATGCTGGGTGCGAGCACCAGCATCACACCGAAACGCCGCGTGAGCAGATAGGCCGTAGCACCCGGGGTGACCAGCATCGCCACCACCAGGATCGCACCCACCGCCTGGGCGGCGCTGACCACCACAAACACCAGCGCGGTTAGCAGAATCCAGCGCACAACCCGCACGGGGAATCCCGCCATCGCGGCGTGCAACGGGTCGAAGGCCCACATCGTGAGAGCCCGGCGCCCGAAGAGGATCAGCGCCACGGCCGCAGCGCCAAATCCCACCACTTGCCACTTCACGGATTCGCTGATGCCCAGCAGGTTGCCGAACAGGATCTCCTCCAAATGTCCGGTGCCCGGCGTGCGAGAGATGAGCACCAGCCCCAGCGCGAAGAAGGCGGTGAACACGATGCCGATGGTGGTGTCTTCCTTAAGCGTGGTGCGGGTTTTGAGCCCATTGACCACACCCACCGCAATCAGCGACGCCACGAACGCACCGACCGCGTACGGCAGCCCGGCGATGTAGGCAACTACCACGCCGGGGAGCAGGGCGTGCGAGATGGCGTCGCCCAGCAGCGACCATCCCACCATGATGAGCAGGCAGCTCACCAGCCCCGCGGCGATGGCCATCGCTACCGCCACGATGAGTGCGTTGTGCATAAAGGGGTAGCTGAGCATGTCAATCAATGCGGTCACGCTTTAGCCCTCCTGTGCTTCTGATTCGATCGTATGAGCCGACGCCCAGCCGTACGTTGCCATGAGGTTCTCCTTCGTCAAGGTGTCCTCCACGTCGCCTTCAGCGATGACCGTGCGGTTGAGCATCAGGACTGAGTCCGCGAGCCGCGGCACTTGGTCCAGGTTGTGCGTGGCGATGAGCATCGCCACGCCCTGATCGCGCAGGCTGTGGAGCAGTTCGATGAGCGAGTGTTCGGTGGCCTGGTCCACGCCGGCGAACGGCTCGTCGAGCAGGATGATGGTGGCTTGCTGGGCGAGCCCCCGGGCCACGAAGACGCGCTTCTTTTGCCCGCCGGAGAGTTCGGAGATGTGCCGGTTGGCGAGGTGTTCCAGGTCCACGGCTTTAAGGGCGTCGCGGACGTGCTGGCGTTGTTGTGCGGTGAGTCGCCCGATCCACTTGTTTTTCGCCCCGGCGAGCACGCCGGTTTGCACGACCTCTTTGACGCTGATGGGGAAGTTCCAGTTGACGTCATCGTGTTGGGGAACGTAGCTGATTTTTCCGCGCCCTCCGGGGATGTCCACGGTGCCGTGCACATGGGGCACTAGGCCCATGAGTGCTTTGAAGAGGGTGGATTTGCCGGCACCATTGGGGCCGATCAGGGCTTTGATATGGCCGTGATAAAGGGAGAGCGAGGCGTCGAAGAGGGCGGGGGAGGAAGTCGGGCTATAACGGACGCGCAAGCCCTTCGCGGTCAGAGCGGGGATGGGCGCGGACGTGGATGTGGACTGCATAGGTGACGTGGGTTATTTCTTTTTCAGGCCGTTGACGATGGTGGTTGTGTCGTGGGTCAGGAGGTCAAGGTAGGTCGGCGCGGGACCGGAGGAGTCCGTGAGGGAGTCCACGAACAGCGTGCCGCCGTCGGAGGCTCCGGTGGCCGCGAGCACCTGGTGTTGCGGCCCGGTGTTGACGGTGGATTCGCAGAACGTGGCAGGGACCTTGTTGCGTTTGACGGTTTCGACCGCGCCGTTGATCTGGGAGGCGGTGATCTCGCCGTCGGCGTTGACCGGCCAGATGTAGCCCTCCTTCAGGTGGAAGTCCTTGGCGAGGTAGCTGAATGCTCCTTCGCAGGTGACCAGGGTGGCATTGGGGATGGTGGCCAGTTCGTCGGCAACGTCGTCGCGGACCTTCTGGATCTTATCGCGGTAGGTCTGAGCGTTGCGGTGATAGGTCTCGGCGTGTTCTGGGTACTTCTCGGCCAGGGCCTTTTCGATGTTGCTGACGTACTTCTGTGCCACGGTGGGGCTCATCCAGGCGTGGGGATTGGGTAGGTCGCTGCCGTCGATGGGGATGGGGGTCACGCCATCGCTGGCGGTCACGCGGGTGGCCTTGCTGGATTTGTAGAGCTGTTCGGCCCAGTTCTCCAGGCCGAGGCCGTTGGTGATGATCATGTCCGCGTGGGCGGCTTCTTTGATGGTGGCGGGTGTGGGTTCGAAGCCGTGGATTTCGTCGCCGGGTTTGGTGAGGCTGGTGACGGTGGCGGTGTCCCCGGCGATGTTTTCGGTGATGTCTTGGAGGATGGTGAAGGTGGTGCTGATGGTGGGCTTGCCGTCGGCGGAGTTGGTGGTGTCCGAGCAGGCGGTGAGGCCTAGGGGGAGGGCCGCGATGAGGAGTGCGGCGGCTGCACGGGTGACGTGGCGAAGGGACATGGTTTTCCTTGGTGTGATCGAAGGTGTTCTGCCATTAAATCATAAAAGTTCAATGCATTGAACTCTGGCACGAAGGCTAGCCTTAGTAGAAGTGTTTGTCAATAACGTTTGTCAATAAGGGGTGGGGTGTTCAGTGGGGCGATTAGTCCGGCGGGTAGCGGTGGTGCGTGCGTGCACAGCGCGTGCACGCGCGCACTCACACGCAAGTACACTGGCACCCATGCATATCGATGACCTGCCAGATCGCACTCAGGATTACCTGAAGAAGATCTACGACCTGCAGGAATGGGGACCAGGTGCCACCCTGTCCTCTCTGGCGGAACACATGGGCCAACGGAAATCCACCACCAGCGAAGCCATTAAGCGCCTCGTCGCCCAAGATCTGGTGGAGCACGCCCCCTATGGTGATATTCAACTCACCGACCAAGGCACCACCATGGCTCTGGCCATGATCCGCCGTCATCGCATGATCGAAACCTACCTGTGCACGGAATTGGGCTACTCCTTGGATGAGGTCCATGATGAAGCCGAGATCCTGGAGCACGCCGTGTCCGAGCGCTTCTTGGAAAAGATCTCCGCCGTGATGGGGCATCCCACCCGCGATCCGCACGGCGACCCCATCCCCGACGCGCACGGCAACCTGCGCACCCCACCCACCCTGGGCCTCCGGGAGGTGGAGCCGGGCGAGCGCGTGTACATCGACCGCATCAGCGACCGCGAGGGCGACCTGTTGAAGTACCTCTACCAGCATGGCGTGCAGCCGGGTGTCCAGGTGGAGATGCAGCCCCGGGTGTTCGCGGACATGGCGGAATTGTCCATTATCGACGCCGACGGCCAGGTGCACTCGAGAGTCCAGCTGCCATCCTCCAGCTTGGGAGCTGTGATGTGTCGGCGCGTGCAAGAGGCGGACCTGCAGGCTGACCAGGTGCCGGACCTGCTGGCCGGCGTGAAGGGTGATGATGAGTAAACGCCGTGGCCAGGGCCTCCTCGTAGGCAGCCTGGTCTCCATCGCCGCGATCGTCGGAGTGATCGCTCTGGTGGGCTACCTGGTCGCGGGCGTGCTCGGCGGGCAGGACTGGAACCGTTCGCAGCGCCTCCCGATCCCCGATGACGTCCCGCCCCGCGCCGCCACCCCAGCTCCGGAGATGGACCTGGCTGCCGGTGGGCGCACGGCTCTGCAGTTGCACGCGTGGGCGCAGGCGGGGTCGGAAGATCTGGGTATTCCGGTACAGGCTCTCATGGCGTACGGCCAGGGTGAGGTCTACGCGCGCTACAACCTCCCCGACTGCAATCTGACGTGGAACACGCTGGCCGCGATCGGTTTTGTGGAGACCCACCACGGCGCCTACAACGGCAAGGGTTACGGCCACACGGAACTGGATGACCGCGGCAACGTGGTCGGCACGTCCCGCGGCGACGGCTCGGGAACCATCGTGGGTCCGCAGCTCAACGGCGACGGCTTCGCCGAGGTCGGGGACACCGATGACGGCATCCTGGACGGCGACAAGGACTTCGACCGCGCCGTGGGGCCAATGCAATTCATCCCCGAAGCCTGGCGCATGTATGGAACCGACATGGGCGGGGGTAGCCCGATCCGCGACTACACCGGAAATCCCCAGAATATTGACGACGCCGCCGTGGCCGCCGCACGCCTGCTCTGCTCGCACGAGCGCGACCTATCCACCCCAGAAGGGTGGACCTCCGCCGTTCGGGGGTATAACCAAAGCAACGAATACATGCTAAATGTCCGCGACGCGGCGGCGAACTATGCCCTGGGGCAGCGCGCCCACGGATAAACCTGCAATAATAGGGGCGTTCATCACCTAACTGCTGCCAAGGAGGCGCACACACATGGCTGAAATTATGCAGATCATTGCACGTGAGATTCTGGACTCCCGCGGTAACCCCACGGTTGAGGTTGAGGTGGGACTGGACGACGGCTCCACCGGCCGCGCTGCCGTTCCTTCCGGCGCCTCCACCGGTGTTCACGAGGCTCACGAGCTGCGCGATGGTGACGACCGTTACCTCGGCAAAGGCGTGACTCAGGCTGTCCGCAACGTCATCGAGGAGATCAATGACGAGCTGGTGGGCCTGGAGGCAGATGACCAGCGCCTGGTCGACAACGCGATGATCGCCCTGGACGGCACCGCCAACAAGTCCCGCCTGGGTGCTAACGCACTGCTGGGTGTGTCCATGGCAGTGGCCCACGCCGCCGCTGAGGCAGCTGACCTTCAGCTGTTCCGCTACATCGGTGGCCCGAACGGCCACGTACTGCCTGTTCCTATGATGAATATCTTGAACGGTGGCGCTCACGCTGATTCCGGCGTGGACGTTCAGGAGTTCATGATTGCTCCTATCGGTGCGGAGACCTTCTCTGAAGCTCTGCGCATGGGCACCGAGGTGTACCACAACCTGAAGAAGGTCATCAAGGACAAGGGCCTGTCCACCGGCCTGGGTGACGAGGGTGGCTTCGCCCCCTCCGTGGAGTCCACCAAGGCTGCCCTGGACCTGATCGTGGAGGCTATCGAGGGTGCGGGCTACAAGCTGGGCGCCGACGTTGCCCTGGCGCTGGACGTGGCATCCTCCGAGTTCTACAAGGACGGCAAGTACCACTTCGAAGGCGGCGAGCACACCGCCGAAGAGATGGCGAAGGTCTACGAGGAGCTCATCAACGAGTACCCGATCGTCTCCATCGAGGATCCTCTGCAGGAAGACGACTGGGAGGGCTACACCAACCTCACCGCAGCCATCGGCGACAAGGTGCAGATCGTGGGCGATGACTTCTTCGTCACCAACCCAGCCCGCCTGAAGGAGGGCATCGAGAAGAAGGCCGCCAACGCGCTGCTGGTGAAGGTGAACCAGATCGGTACCCTGACCGAGACCTTCGACGCCGTCGAGCTCGCTCACCGCAACGGCTACCGCACTATGATGTCCCACCGCTCCGGTGAGACCGAGGACGTCACCATCGCAGATCTGGCCGTGGCACTGAACTGTGGTCAGATCAAGACCGGTGCACCTGCTCGCTCCGAGCGTGTGGCGAAGTACAACCAGCTGCTGCGCATCGAGCAGTACCTGGAGGACGCAGCTGTCTACGCTGGCCGCGACGCATTCCCTCGCTTCCAGGGCTAGTGTTCCCACAGTGCGTTCTACTTTCCGGCGGTAGGCCGGTGTGGTGCGCACGGAGACCCGCGTGATCGCGGGTATGCTGTAGGCATATGACTCCACAACCACGCAAGAGCTCGAACCCCGGCTCACGAACCCGCGCGAACCAACGCGCCGGTCGTGGCCGGGGTTCCTCTGCGCGTGACGCTCGGCGTGCAGCGCGGCGTGAGGAGCGGATGGACCGGGATGTGCGGCAGCAAGACGAGCGGGATGAGCGCGACGCGCAGCCCCAAGAATCACGGGGCTCGCTTCCTCAGGCGAGGTCTGTGGAACGGCAGGCTCGGCGTCGGGCACAGGCACGGCAAGCACCCGCCCGCCTGGCACGCAACTTCGTGCAGTTACCCCAGCGCATCAACCCAGGAGTCACGGTGTTCACCGCATTGCTGGTGGCATTCCTGGCATTCTCCATCGCGCAACCCCTGCGGAACTACTTTGAGCAACGCTCCCAGATCGCGGAGTTGGAGAGCAAGATCACCTCGCAGGAGCAGTACAAGGCCGAATTGATCGAGGAGATCAACCGCTACGGCAACGAGAACTACATCAAGGAAGTGGCACGCACGCGGCTGGGCTTGATCGAGCCTGGGGAATCTGCGTTCAGGATCATCTCGCCGAAGATCAAAGCCAATGGTCAGGTGGGTGCTGAGGGCTCGGATTTCGTGCCGGGCGAGGAAGAGCCGACCGCGCCAGCGCCGTGGTACGAGCAGCTCTGGGATTCCATCAGCGTGCCGGAACACGAATCCGTGGTTGATGACAACGACGAAGACGGCCCCGCGCTGAAACTGCCGACGGTACCGCAGGCGGGGGATCCGCCACCGCCGCCGAAGAACTAGGTGGCTCCGGCCGCGAGTAGGTGAGTGGCTGTAGGACGCATCGTCTAAGCTAAAGGACGATGAGTGAATACACGGATGACAAAAGCAGCGTGACCGAGGCTGACCTGGACATTATGGAGCAGCAGCTGGGCCGGCGCCCCCGTGGCGCGGTCGAGGTCAGCTACCGCACCCCCGATGGCCAACCGGCCGTGGTGAAGACCTGGCCTAAGCTGCCTGATGGCACGCCCTTTCCAACGCTGTACTACCTGACGGATCCGCGTCTGACGGCCGAGGCATCCCGCCTGGAAGTCGCCGGCGTGATGAAGACCATGCAGGAGCGCCTGGGCAACGATCCCGAGCTGGCGGCCGACTATCAGCGCGCACACGAGCACTTCTTGGCCCAACGCAATGCCATGGAGTCCCTCGGGACGGACTTCTCCGGCGGCGGCATGCCCGATCGCGTGAAGTGCCTGCACGTGCTCATCGCGTATGCACTGGCCGAGGGGCCGGATCGCGTGAGGTTGGGAACCGAGGCGGTGGCGTTGGCTGCGGAGAATAACCCGAAGCTCGTGGGCACGGCGCTGCCTACCGACTGGCCGACCAGTGAGGAGCTGGGGACGTCGATGCAGGAAGCGTCGGTAGAGACGGACTAGAAGGTAGCGCCAATAAACGAGACAGACGGACTAGCGCAGCATGGAGGACAAGCACATGGCACCACAGAACACAGGCACGGCACCGCGGTACGCGGCCATTGATTGCGGCACCAACAGCATTCGTCTGCTGATCAGCGAAGTGCGCGAGGACGGCACGCTGCGGGAGCTGAACCGCGACAACATCATCGTGCGCCTGGGGCAAGGGGTGGATGCCACGGGGCGGTTCGCGGATGAGGCTTTGGGCCGCGTGGAGGATGCGCTGGAGATCTACGCGGATCGGATGGTGGAGTATGGCGTGCGCGACGTGATGATGGGCGCCACCTCCGCTACGCGCGATGCGTCCAATAGGGAAGAGTTCTTCGAGATCACCCGCAGGCTGTTGGGTCGCGTCCGCGAGGGTGCTGTGGCGGAGGTTATCAGCGGCGAGCAGGAGGCGCGCCTGTCCTTCCGCGGCGCGGTGATGGACCTGCCGCAGACCAGCGCGGATTCCCTGGATACCACTTGCGTGATCGACTTGGGCGGCGGCTCCACCGAGTTTGTGGTCGGCGGCACGCAGGCATATTCCGCGGACATGGGCTGCGTGCGCCTCACCGAACGCCACCTTCAGACGGTGCCGCCGAAGGAATCCGAAATATCCGACGCCCAAGCTACCGTCGCGAAACTCCTCGCCGAAGTAGAGCAGTACGTGGATCTGACTAGCGTGACACGCGTGGTGGGAGTGGCCGGCACGATGACCACGCTGTGCGCCCTGGCCCAGGAGCTGGAGAGTTACGAGCCCGAGAAGATCCACATGCACACGCTACCCCTGGCGCGTCTGAGGGAGGTGGCGATGAACCTAGTGCCGCTCACCCCGCAGCAGCGGATGGAGTTTGGGCCGATGCACCCGGGCCGCGCCGATGTGATCGGTGGAGGTGCGCTGGTGGTGGAGGCGTTCACTCGGCGATTTGAGGAGCTGGGGCTGACGGACATCACCATCAGCGAGAAGGACATCTTGGATGGCATTTTGGCTGAGGTGATTGACCGCGCGCGGTGATCGGCTGCGCGATGATCGCCGCTAGCAGAGGGTCGTTTTCTGTGGCCTGCGCGTCCGTGCGCTAAGATGTTCCATGGTCTTCGCACCACGGTTGTGTGACCACGATTGACGTGTTAAGGCTAGCCCCTATAGCCCAATTGGCAGAGGCAGTGGACTTAAAATCCATTCAGTGTCGGTTCGAGTCCGACTGGGGGCACAGTGCACATTCGGCTGTAGGGGTGTTCGCTAGACTTGCTGGCATGATGTACCTCTACACAGCGCAGCAGGTTCGGGATGCCGAATGGCCACTTCTCAACGAGCAAGCGGAGCCGGACGAGCTGATGCGGTTGGCCGCTGCGCGCGTGGCGGATGTGGCGCGGGTGATGCTCGCGGAGGACCGTCCACTCATCGCGGAGAGCGATGATGTGCTGCTGCTAGTGGGCCCTGGGGGCAATGGTGGGGATGCACTGTATGCCGGTGCAGAGCTGCTGGGGGTGCGCAATGTTCATGCGGTTCTTGTGGCGGATATGCAGGAGCCTGCCGACCACGAACCCGACCGCGAACCCGCCCATGCACCTGCGCGGGAGGCATTCACGGATGCCGGCGGCGTGGTACTACAGGAGATACCACTTCCACATGACTACCGGCTGATCATCGATGGCATTTCAGGACTCGGCAGCGGCCGTCCCCTTGACGAACCCATTGCCGAATTACTCTCCGACGCCCACAGTTCCCGTATCCCCATCCTCTCTATTGATCTGCCCAGTGGCGTGGCGGCGGACACCGGGCAGGTGCCCGATCCCGTGATTGTGCACGCCCGGGGCTTTGATGCGTTGGATGCCCAGTGGGCGGTGCAGAGGGTGCCTGCCCATGTGCAGGCCACGGTGACTGTGACGTTTGGCGGCCTTCGCCGCGCCCATGGTTTGGCTCAGCACGAGTGCGGGCAGATTGTGCTTGTTGACCTGGGTTTTTCGCGTCCCGTGCGACCATTGTCCGAAGAGCTGTGGGCTCAGCAGGTGGCGGGACAGGAGGCCTTGAGCTTCATTCAGCTCCCCAGCGATACGCCGTACCGCTTTGATTTTTCTTCTGTGCCGGGCATATTGTCCAACAATGCGCCGCAGAGCGACCTGGAGATGGATTCCTTGCGCGCAGTCATCGCGTCCGAGCCGAGCCCCCGCGCCCACAAGTATTCCGGTGGCGTGGTGACCGTGTGTGCCGGCAGTGACAAGTACCCCGGCGCCGGCCAGCTGTGCGCGATTTCCGCGATGAAGGCCACCAGCTACGGGGTGCGTTTCGTGGGGGACTCCGTGTCCACCAATAACCTGCCGCCGGAGATCCTCCGGGTGACGGATATGGTGCACCGCTTCCGCTCTCATGCCTACGCGGTGGGCCCCGGACGTGGGGTGGAGCAGCGGTCCATCCTGGAGCTGAGCTCGGTGCTGTCTACTCCCGATCCCGTTGTCATTGATGCCGACGCCATCAGCATCCTGGCTCAAGAGGAGGACATCCGGACGCAGGTTCGCGATCGCGAGGGTTTGACGGTACTCACTCCTCACGAGGGGGAGTTCCTCCGCCTGGCGAAGATTCTGGGAGAAGGGGAGGGCTTCCTGGAGGACAGGGTGGGGGCTACGGTCAAGATGGCTTCTGAGCTGCAGTGTTATGTGATCTTGAAGGGGCGCGCGAGCGTGATCGCCACGCCAGGAGGATCCGTCACGGTGGTGGATGCTGGGTCCTCGTGGGCGGCGACCCCAGGTTCCGGTGATGTCCTCACCGGAATCCTGGGGGCGTACATCGCCCAGGTGCCGGGGATTGTGAAGGATCTGCAGGATATTTTCCCGGAGCTGGAGGATGTGGAAGCGACCCAGGATGTGCAATTTATGCAGCACATCGTGGCGGCGGTCATTGTGCATTGCACTGCGGCGCGATGCGGCGCGCGGACTGAGTTCGGGTCAGCCCCGGTATCGGCTAGCGGAATTGTGAATGCGATTCCGGCAGCCACGGCATTGTTAGGACAGCCGCGGCATTGTTAGGAAAGGAATAGATCAATGGCTACAGCACGTGAACAAGGTCGCCCAATCGCGTTCATTACCGGAGCGACGCGTGGTATCGGATATGAGATAGCCAAGACTCTTGCCGGCGACCACCACCTCATCATCGGCGGCTCCAACGACACAGCCGTTGAGGTAGCCAAGGAGTTCCCTAGCGCGGAGGCATTCGTGGCGGACCTGGATGACATTGAATCCCTCCAGCACGCTGTGGAAAAACTCGAGTTGGACCGTCTTGACGTGCTGGTTCACTGCGCCGGCGTGGTGTCTCACCTTCCCGTGACGGAGACCACGCATGCGCAGTGGCAGCATGCGTTTAATGTGAACTTCTTTGCCGTGGCGGAACTGACTCGGCTTATGGTGCCGGCGTTGACTGCAACACCCGCTGCAACGCCGACTGCAACTACGGGTAGTGGCACGTTGCCCGCGGTTGTGAGCATCAATTCTGGCGCGGGCTTCCACTCCTCGGTGGGGTATGGGCCGTATGCCAGCACGAAGTTTGCGTTGCGTGCCTACACGGATGCGTTGCGTGAGGAGTACCGCGGAAAGCTCCGCGTCATCTCCATTCACCCAGGAAAGACCCATTCCGATATGCAGCGTGAGATTCAGGATCTGCGCGGCAATGCGTATGAGCGGTCCGAGTTCGTGGACCCGGCTTCCATTGCGCAGGCGGTGCGCTTCGCGTTGGATACGCCGCAGGACGCGATGGTGGAGAATCTGACGATACGCCCGATCAACGGGAAGTAGTGGCGTCGTAGTTGCGACTGCGCCGTCGCAACGGTGGGGTAGGGCACGCGAGGCCGCCACGGCGCAGCCGCTACTGCTTGGTGGTGACAAAGATCTGCGTTCCGGGGAAGATCGCCCCGCGTAGTGGTGACCATTGGCCCCACACCTCGGCGCCGTCGGTCCATTCCGGTTCCACGACGTCGTGAAGCGCCAGGCCCGCCGACGCAAAACCGCGCACCCAGTCACCGAAGGTGTGATGGTATTCCACGTAGGTCGTGGTCTGCGCGGAGTCCGGCTCCTGCGCGCTCTGCTCGTGCTGCGCGGCGTGGCCTGACTCGCCTGGCGCCTCCTGCTCCCGGTACTCCCGCTGCCAATAGGGAACGCAGGCCATCAGGCCTTCCGGGCCTGGGTCGTCGAGGAATACCCACGCGAACGGGTTGTTCGCTGCAATGACCAGTCGACCTCCGGGGCGCAGGATCCGAGCGCTTTCCCGAAGAGCAGCGGCAAGATCCCTCACGAACGCGAAGGCGCCAAAGGAGGAAAACGCCACATCAGCCTTGCCGGTGGCGACCGGCAAGGCCAGCACATCGGCTTGCGCGCGGTGCAGCACAGTGGGCTGTGCGCGGTGCAGCCGAGAGTTGCCGGAAGCCGTTCCGCCGCCGGCCTTTGCGGCTGGAGCTGCTCCAGTGCCTGCCACGGCAGCTCGGTCCATCCCTTGCCACAGCATGCCAGCGCTAATGTCTGTAGCGAGCACCCGCGCCGTGGGGAAGCGCTCCGCTAACCAGCGGGAGCACGCAGCCGTTCCGGCTCCGATCTCCACAACCGTCTGGCCAGAGACATCTCCGAGCAGCTGCGCCTCACGCTCGTGAAGGCGCTCCGGGCACCAATAAAACTCCGAGAGATAGTCGGAATGTTCGGCGACATAGCGCTGGGCGTCGGAATCCCAATGGGCACGGGCGATCTGGCCATCAACAGTCATAATGGCGCAAGTCTACAGCCCCACTGCGAAGAGTCTACAGACCCGCTGCGCTGAGGCCCTAGCCGCTATGCTCAGGCCCTAGCCACCGCATCACAGCAACTACGGCAGAACCCGCAGCTTCTTACCCACAAGCATCGCCTGGGCCATGATGGTGCTGTACGCCTTCCGGCTCAGAGCCTCCGGGCCGCGGATGCTCATGAAGCGCTGCTCAGAGACATTGCGGCTGGCCGTGTACTTGATCAGGCCTTCCTCGCCGTGGCGGTGGGACATGCCGGATTCCTTCATGCCGCCCATCGGGTTGTCGATGGACGCCCACGCCGCCATGTACCCGTCGTTCAGGGACACCGAGCCGGCCTGGATCTGCGATCCGATCCGCCACGCGGTCTCCGACTGCGCAAACACCGACGCGTTGAGACCATATGCAGTGTCATTCGCCTTCTCGACCGCATCCTGAAGATCGGACACAGGCTCGATGTACACCACCGGCCCAAACACTTCCTCCGTGCGCAGCCGCGCATCCTCCGGCACATCAACCATCACGGTCGGCTCGTAGAAGTACGGGCCCAAATCCGGCCGCGCGCGACCACCCGCGATGATAGTCGCGCCCTTCGCCCGCGCATCCTCCACGTACTCCGTCACCGTATCCAATTGATCCTTCGACGCCAAGCTTCCCATCTGAACCTCCGGATTGAAACCGGGACCAATGCTCATTGCCTTCACAGCGTCTGAGAACTTCGCCACGAATTCGTCATAGGATCCGCGCTCCACATAAATACGCTCGATGGAAACGCACAGCTGACCCGAGTTGGAGAAACAACCAATCACGATATTGCGCACGGCGTAATCCATGTCAGCATCATTCGCGACGATGAGAGGGTTCTTGCCGCCCAACTCCGCCGAGTAGCCCACCAGGCGCCGTCCCACAGTCTCGCCCAGAATCTTGCCGGTCTTGGTGGAGCCGGTGAACATCAGGTAGTCACACTGTTCCGCGATGGCGGTACCGACCACACGGCCACTTCCCGTGACAAGTTGGGCTAGGTCGCGAGGGAGGCCGGCGTCGAATAATAATTTAAAGGCGAGCAGGGCAGTGAATGGAGTATTGGAATCAGGTTTCGCGACCACCGCATTTCCAGCCAACAGGGCGGGAATGGCATCGCCAATCGACAGAGACAACGGGTAATTCCACGGGGAAATCTGACCCACCACACCCAAAGGTTCGCGCTGCTCACGGGACTTAATGAGCACAGGAAGAGCCGTCGACCGGGAGCGCTCGCGCATAAACTTCTCCGCATTATTCGCGTAATAACGGGCATTATTCGCAATATCCAGAACTTCATCCATCGCCGTGGCGCGGTTTTTACCCGTCTCCAGCTGGACCAGATCAGCCAGCAGCTCGCGCTGCTTCAACACAGAATCGTGGAAACGGCTGAAAATCTTCTTACGCTCAGAGAACGGAACGTGGCGCCAGGAACGCTGCGCGCGACGCGCGATGCGGAACGCCTCAGTCACATCATCTTCGGTACCGGAGGCCACCCAGCCCAGCGTCTCGCCGGTGAAGGGGATCTCGACGGTCAGGATCGAGCCATTGGGGTCCAGCTTCGGCGTGCTGGTGGACACGCGGGCGTTCGCGGACAGGTCACGCAGTTCTTCTTCAACATCAGACGGCAAGGGGCCAAGGGGGAGTCGCTTCAGGTTCATAGTTAGGGAGCGTACCGAAACATGCGTGCTGCTGTGGCGCTTTTGGTTGCAAGAGGGAAATTCTTTGAGATGTGGCTGGGTGATGGCAAGGTGCGAAATGGTTTTAGCTACCCCCAATGCAACCAGGGAACAAAACCTATAAGTCGTACGTTGTACATATCGAGCGGTGACATACACCCGAGCTTCTGAGGCTTCACACCCGGAAGCGTCTTTGAATGACCAGCACAACAACGGAAGTGACTATATGAAAAGCTCAAACCCCTTCATGAGTTCGCTGGCCAACGATAACGGCCAGCGTAATCCATTCACACAATCTAACGGACAGGCCGGACAGCAGGGAACCAACCCTTACGCAACGTCGGCGCGTGGGGGTGTCGCCACCGCCGCTCACCAGTACGGAGCACAGGACGCCGCTAACTACGGCTCCGCCGGAAGCGCCGACCGCCCCATGACCGTGGACGATGTTGTTGCTAAGACGGGCATTGTGGTGGCCGTGATCGTCGCGCTGGCTGCGGTGAACTACTTCATTAACCTCTCCAACCCAGGCCTCGGCATGATCCTGACCTTCGTGGGCATGATCGGTGGCCTGGTCGCCGTGCTGATCTCCAGCTTCGGTAAGAAGTACGGCTCGGCACCTGTCACCTTGGCATACGCGGCGTTCGAGGGATTGTTCGTCGGCGGCTTCAGCTTTATGGTCACGGGCATGAACGTAGGAGGTGCCGACGCCGGGGCCCTCATCGCCCAGGCTGTCCTCGGAACCTTGGGAGTGTTCGTGGGAATGCTCTTTGTGTACAAAACCGGGGCAATCCGGGTGACCCCGAAGTTCACGCGCTTCATGGTGGGCGCGCTGATTGGTGTTCTGGTTCTCGCCCTTGGAAACCTGGTGTTCGGACTGTTCACCGGCTCCGCCGGCCCACTGCGTGACGGAGGCCCGCTGGCTATCCTGTTCTCCCTGGTGTGCATCGGCTTGGCAGCGATGAGCTTCCTGCTGGACTTCGACCAGGCTGACAAGCTGGTACGCGCTGGCGCTCCATCCAAGATGGCCTGGGGCGTTGCCTTGGGGCTGGCTGTCACGCTGGTGTGGTTGTACACCGAGATCCTGCGCTTCCTGTCGATGCTGAACAGGAACTAGCAGGGAGCGCAGCGCGCTGCGCTCGCTGCAAGCTGCGCACCATAACGTGCTGTGCAGCAACGCACGCGCATTCTCGCTCCTGCAGCAACGCCCGCGCAGGCTAGCTTACGCAGCCCAGCTCGCGCACTAACGCGTGCGCACTAAACCCGTTGGTGGAACCCCACCAACGGGTTTTTCGCGCCATCACTGTTGCTGATCACTTTTGCCCAGCGCGTCAGCGACCTGTGCTCAGCACGCCATCTCTTCTGGGGGAGGTTTGGGGGAGGGAAGCTGGGCGTCGAATATAAAAAGGGGCACGCGGAGTTATCCACAACGTCACACGGACCCTGCCACGCCCGCGAGTTATCCACAGGTTTCGCGGAGCCCATTGCGGCGCGGCGCTGCGCGCTGGCAGAGTAAGGCACATGGGAAGGGATCACCTCATGCCCATCGCCGCGACCAGCGTGTCCCGATGGGAAGCACAGAAAAAGTACACGGCCATCAGCCACGGAGTGCTGGTGCCTGCGAATGAAGCGGCCCACGGGCTTACGCAGGTCACGCGCACGCGCGCGTACCACCTCAGTAATCCGAGCTCCGTCGCGACGCATTTCTCGGCGCTAGCATGCAGCGGGCTGACGCTTTGGGTGGATGAGCAGCCGACCAGTTTCGTGACACACAGCGACAATGCGGTCAGAGCGCTTGTGAAAGTGCGCGAGAGAGGTGTGGGTGGGAATGGCGCGAGCGGTGAGATTGTGAGGCGCGTACCCTTCGGCAAGAAGGCAGACTCTGGGCACGCGATTCCTGCGGACAACCGACTAGTGCTGAGGCGCAGAAGCGCCGATGCCGCGCCACTGCCCACCCATGCGCCGGACGCGCAGCTGCCCGGCATGTACGTCCTGCGACCCATGGCGGCGTGCGCTGGAGTGATAGACGCCTTGAGCCACGGCCGCGTGCACGTCGAACCATGGAGAGTGCCGTACACGGCTGAGCTCAGCCAGGACTTCGTGAGGAGTGTGCAGGTCATGGACGCGGTGCGTCGGTTTTTGGTGCCGCAGATGCGCAAAGATATGGCCTGCGCCGAAGCGAAAGGTTTGGTGAATGGGAAGCTGTTTGCTCAGGTGTGGGAGGTTTCGAGTGCGGAGGCGGACTCGCCGCAAGAAACCATCATGAGGCTGATGGTGCAGAGCATCATGAACGCCATGGCGCGGAATGGGGTGAGCGTGAGTGCGGGTGCTGGTGGCAAGGGTGATGCTGGTGGTGGCAAGAGCGCTGCTGGCAAGAGCGGTGTGCCTAGATTTGAAGTGATTCCTCAGGTGGAGCTTCTGAAGCATGGGAGGCGGATCACGGCCCTTGACCTGCTGGTTGTGGAAGTAGGAAGCCGCCTGTGGGCGCATCTGCAGACTTCGAAGAGCGTCGAGCTAGTGGGAAATGCCCAGATGTGGGCACGTTCTCGGCATGTTGGACTTCAATACGACGGGGTGCATCACCTCGATAGATCTCAGCGTGATTTTGATACAGCTGTTGGAGTGGTGTGCGATGAGTTCGGCGTAAAGGTGCAGCGTGTGACAGTCGGTTTGCTGCGTGAAGATGAGCTGAAGGCTGTGATCGTGCGAAAGCTTGGGTTGCTCTAGCTTGCTGAGTTTTAGTGCGGGAGCTTGCTGAGCTCTAGCACGGGAGCTCTGGCGCAGAGACTTCGATACTGTGAGAGCTTGGTGGACTCTAGCTTGCTGAGCTCTAGCACGGAAGCTTGCTGGGCCCTTGAGCAGCACGCTTCGATGTGGCGTGAGTTTTGTGAGGCTAGAGCCAGTGACTTTGCAAAACCAAAGGTCACGGGATTGCGAAAAGGGTGGTGCAATGTGAGCGCAACTGCTGAGGCAGCAGATGCGGTGAAACTGCAGTGATTTCGCCAAAATCACTGCAGTTTTGGCGCATTTCCTGCCCCACCAACCGCGGTGTCCTATTCGGAGCGGGGGTGAACCGTGGAAGTGGGGCAGCGTGATGTTGTTCGGCGCGGTGCTAGGCAAGAAGTGGAGTGCGGTGCTGTGTGGAGCAGTGCCGGGTAAAAAGCGCAGCGTGATGCTATTCCGAGCGGTGCTGGGGCAAGAAGAGAAGCGGCGTGATGTGGGGCAGCGCAGTGTTGGGTGAGGGAAGCTGGACAAGTAGTGCAGCGCGGTGTGGGTCACCGCAGTGCTGGGCAAGTAGTGCAGTGTAGTGAGCTGCGGTGTGCTACTGGGAAGAAAGCTCAGCTCAGCCCAGCACACCGCATCTCATCGCACCCCAGCCCATCAAAGCCGCTTCTTCGTCTTCGACGTCGCCACTGCGTTCCACGGATCTTCCGGCCAAGGATGCTTCGGGTAGCGCCCGCGCATATCTGCGCGCACGCCGCGGTATGCCCCGGACCAGAAGCTTGCTAAATCATCGGTCACTGCTAGTGGGCGTCCAGCTGGGGAGAGTAAGTGAAACTGTACCTTCATACCTGCATATTCTGGCGATTCCACCAGCCCAAAGCATTCCTGAAGCTTCACTTTCAGCACAGGTCGCCCCGTCGAATAGTCCACCGCGGGGTGCGAACCGGACGGCACCTCCACATTGGCGGGCGCCAAGCTATCCAGCTCAAGGGCCTCCGGCCACGGCAGCACGCGTTGGAGTGCCGCATGCATGTCGACGGCCGCCCGGGATCCGCCGGCGATAGCCTCAAGCTCTGGCCCCAGCCACTCCAGGGGTTCCAGGGTGGAGAAGTCTTTCCCCAAATCAGGCCACGGCGCTCCCAATTGCGCGTGCAGGAAGTTCACACGATCCCGAAGCTGGCGGGCTTGCGCGGACAGTTCGAACATCGGGAAGTCTGTGAGCCCGTGTTGTCTGATGTGTTGCGCGAGCGCGTCCACGGCGTCGTCCTTAGGTAGTGCACAGGGCGTGGAGGACAGTTCAATGGCGCCGGCGGTGCGTATTTTTCGCCCGCGTAGCGCCCCGCCTTCCACCGTGGCTTCGAGGGTTTCGCGCACCGGCAGGATGCGCAGGGCGTCGCGTTCGCTGAGTCGCGCGGCGGCTCGGATGGTGGCTGACGCGGAGTGGGTGCGCGCACGGCTTCGGGATACGTCGGCGATGGCGAGCCATGGCGCGCCCGAAAGCCCCAGGTCAGCGGGTAGGGTTGCGCGTGTCCCCTGCGCGAGCAGGTACTCGTCCGTGGTGCCGACGCGCCGGGCGATCCGTTGGGGATACGCGAGAGCCGTGACGACGCCGGGCTCACGTTCACCCCAGAACTCGCCCGACTGGGGGCTGTACGTCGCGCCAGCATGAGAGGCGGAGGTCTCGTCGGTGTGGGAACTAGCGGCATGGGAGCCGTGCGAACCATCGGGACGCTCGTTGGATGGAGAGGTAGATTGTGTCTCGGCGGGGGAGTTGGCGTTGAGGGAGGCCAGCATCGCTCGAAGCCTCCGAGCCTCCTGCGCATGGGCCTTCCTGCGGTTCGCGTGCTTCGTGACCCCAGCGGCAAGCTGCCCCAGGTCACCTCGCGGCGAGTCCGCCAAAGAAGCGACAACATCCGCGGCAGCGGGTCCGCACATGAGCAACGCCCTGCCCAGACGAGGGTCAACCGGCAATAGCGCCAGGGCGCGCCCCAGGTTAGTGATGCGCAGTTCATGCAGCTTTTCCATCGCACCGCCTGCGCGCGCGAGCGCAGGAGTTGCACCGCCTGGGCTCGATGGAGGCTTCGAAAATCCCGCGCCACTTCCGCCAGGCGCGTCGTGGCCATCTGCCGCGGACCCTCTGCCCACTCCGCCTACTCCGCTACCTGCACTCACTCGGCCAGCCGCGACCTCGGCACCCTCCACAGCCCCGAGGCTCGTGAGCGTCGCGATGGCGTCCGTCATCGCCGCGTCAGCGGGTGCGTCCGGTAAGGGGAAGTCTGCTCCGGCTCCCCAGCTGAGCATGACGAGGGCGGCGTCGGATAGGTCGGACGTCAGGATTTCGGCGGTGATGTCCGGCGCGGCGTTGGAGTAGTCGGCGGCGCTGTAGGCGCGGATGACGGTGCCGGGCCCTTCGCGGCCTGCGCGACCGGCGCGTTGGTCGGCGGTGGATTGCGCGCAGCCGAGCGTCACCAGCCCGGTCATCTGCCGCGTGTTGTCGCGCCGCGGGACGCGCGACAGCCCCGAATCCACCACGATCCGCACGCCGGGCACGGTTAGCGATGATTCCGCGATGGAGGTGCTGACGATGATGCGTGCGTTGCGGGTGTTGCGTAACGCGTTGTCCTGTTCCTTCGACGCCAACCCTCCGTGCAGGCGGCGCACCTCAATCGTGGAGCGTTCTTCGATATGGCGTGCGACGATCTCGATTTCGCGCTGACCTGGGACGAAGACCAGCGCTGAGTGTTGCCGGTGGTGTTGCTCCACGGCCTGGATGGCTTGGTCGGCGAGGAAGTGGAGGAACTCGCGGGTGCATTCTGCGCGGCCTGGGTGCGGTTGGTAGGTGATGTCCAGCGGATGTGTGACGGCGGGGGTGCTGAGGATCGGACTAGTACTACGGGTAGTGCCAGTGGCCAGGAGGGACGCGAAAGCGTGGGAGTTCAGTGTGGCCGACATCGCGAGGAGGCGGAAGTCCTCGCGCAATTGAGCCAATTCGATGCACATGGCCAGGACCAGGTCGGTGTCTAGCTGCCGTTCGTGCACTTCGTCGATGATGACGGCCGCCACGCCGTCGAGGGATGGGTCTGCGAGGAGGCGGCGCAGCAGCACACCCGGGGTGACGAATTCCACCAGGTCGCCGGGGGTGTGTTCGCCTTTGATGGAATAGCCCACGTGCGTGCCGAGGGTTGAGGGGCCGCTGAGGTGGCCGAGGCGGCGCGCGGCGGCGCGGACCGCCACGCGCCGCGGGGCGGTCACGATGACGGTGCCGTCGATATGGTTCGCGTGGAGCCAGTGTGATACCGCCGGTGGTATCAGGGTGGTCTTTCCTGTGCCCGGCGGTGCCTGGATAACAGCAGTGGTGCTGTTATCCAGGATGTCCCAGAGTTCTCCGAGGGATTGAAAGACCGGGAGTCCTGCGCCGATGCTCTCCAGATCGAACGGCGCGGAGTTCGTGCTGGTGAACGGCGTGGAGGTCGGGTTGTCGGACGGGGTGCTTGCGTTACTCATCTCGAACTCCCGTTACGTGCGCAGGCACCGTTGGTACGCATTGTGCACAGGCACCGCAAGTACTCGCAGGCACCGTTGTACGCATTGCGCGCGGCGCACCGCATGCGTGTGTGCCGCCACCGTACGCGCGCGCCGCCACCGTACGCGCGCGCAGGTACCGTCGATCCACGAGAGCGCGAATTACTGCTGGGAGCGGGGAATATCGCGGTCGGCGTCGTATGGCTCGGCCTTGACCAGCGTCACCTGCACCTCTTCGCCACTCGGGGTGGAGTAGGTGCGGGTTTCGCCTTCCTTGGCGCCAACGATCGCGGCGCCCAGAGGGGCGTCGGTGGAGTAGGTTTCCAGGTCAGGGTTGGAGGATTCCAAACCGCGAGTACCGATCAGGAAGGTCTCCTTGTCGTCCTCGTCGCCGTCGTAGTACACGTGCACTACGGTTCCGACCAGGGCCACGCCGGACTCCATCGGAGCCTCACCGATGGTGGCGTTGTCCAGCAGCTCCTCCAGGTACGCGATGCGAGCCTCTTCCTGGCCCTGCTGCTCACGTGCGGCGTGGTAGCCACCGTTTTCCTTCAGGTCGCCCTCTTCGCGGCGTTCGTTAATCTCGGCGGCCAGCACCGGGCGGTTCTCACGCAGGGCGGTCAGCTCACTGTGCAGGCGGTCGTAGGATTCCTGGGTAAGCCAGGTTGTTTGGTTCTCAGACATGATCAAAAGTCTAACATGCAAGGTCGCGCGGGGTCGCGACTAGTTCTGCTTCGTGCAGCGCCGCCCCGGCTTGCCGCTAGTTCTGTGTCTCCGGAGTCAAATATGGCGGCAGGTCGGAGGAGCAGCCGTAGACCTTCGCGGCGTGGGCGCGCTCGCGCGTTGGCATGGTGGTTTCTACGCGGACAGTCTTGTCGCCTCCGGCGGGCAGGGCGATTTCGCGACGGCCGACGTCGTTCTTCTCGTAATCCAACGCGTAAATAATGCAGTAGGCGGGTTTGGACGGGTCATCGCGCGTGATGTCGATGCTTGCCTTGATTTCGTGATCGGAGACCACCGAGCCGCCCGTCTCCACTGCAGTGACATCCACCGTGGACTGGTTGCGAAGCATCGCCACGATGTACACCACGGCCGCCAGCATCATCGCAGCAAAAACCACGGCCAGGATCTTGCCGGTGAAGGTTCCACCGGAGCGCTTCCCGTAGCGCGCTTTCGGAGTGGACGGGGAGCCTGCCTGAGGAGCAGTGCCTGATGTGCCTGCGGTGCCTGATGCATTCATGATGTGTCCGAGTTTATATCACGCAGGTTTCGATCCACTAGCCCAGACCAAGTAAATTGGATGGACAGTAAGAGCAACGCTATAACAGCAACACACAAGCAACACTGACCCCTGTGAGATTCTGAAGGTTCCAGTTATCGTGCATTCTCCTCATTCCGAGCAGCCCGCCGGCCAGAAGTATCGTGTCTTGGCGATTCACGCCCACCCGGATGATGAATCCAGCAAAGGGGCGGCCACCATGGCGCGCTATGTCGACGAGGGCCACCGTGTCAAGGTTCTGACCTGCACGGGCGGTGAGCGTGGGGACATTTTGAACCCGTACTATTCCACGGATGGCCAGCTGGGCGGCTACGACGATTTCGAAGGCTTGAGCCTGTTTTCCGACCTGGATCCTTTGATGCAGATGCGCATTCTGCGCCAGCGTGAGATGGCCGATGCCGTGGACGTGTTGGGCGTGGAGCACGAGTGGCTGGGCTATGTTGATTCCGGTTTGCCGGAGGGGGATCCGCTGCCACCACTGCCGGAGGGCTGCTTTGCGTTGCAGGATCCGCAAGTTATCACGCAGGATGTGGTGAAGGTGATCCGCACGTTCCGGCCTCATGTGATTATTACCTACGACGAAAACGGCGGCTATCCTCACCCAGATCACTTGATGGTGCATGCGGTGAGCATGGAAGCCTGGAACGCCGCCGCTGATCCCACCTATCATCCTGAGCTGGGCGAGGCGTGGGAGGTGTCCAAGCTGTATTACACCCACGGTTTTGTCCGGACGCGTTTTGAGCTGCTGACGGATTACCTGCAGAATCAAGGCGTGGAGCTGTCTGAGACGGTGCAGGAGCATCTGCGCCTGTGGCAGTCTGCGCCTGACATTATGCAGAGGGTCACCACGCAGGTGCCGGTGGGGGATTGGTTTGAACGACGCGATGACGCGTTGCGTGCCCACGGAACCCAGATCGATCCCGAGGGCGCGTTCCTATTCTGCTCTGCGGATATTCAGCGGAAGGTGTGGCCTACCGAGGAGTTTGAGCTGGCGAGGTCGCGCGTTGGTGAGTTGCCACAGTACAGTGAACCCTACGAGCATGACCTTTTTGAGGGTCTAGAAGGAGTAGCACAGTGAACTCTGCAGTTGTCGCGCTGAGCAATGCGCAGTTGTATGCCACGGATCTGATGGTCTTTGCGCAGGATCAGAGCAATCGGGGTCCGATGGGCCCGGAGTTCGGCAAGGCCGGCCCGATGGGTTTGTTTGTGATCGTGGCGCTGACCTTGGTGATTTTGTTGCTGGGCTTCAACATGAACAAGCGCATTCGCCGTATGGAGCGTCGTAAGGCGTTTGCGGACAAGTGGGGCATTGACCTGTTCGACAAGGAGGCGCTGGAGGCGAAGATGGAGGAGGAGGGCTTCCACGAGACCGTGGGCCGCTCCAAGGTCATGTACGCCCGTACTGAGGTGCCGCAGACCGATGATCGTTTCCTTCCGTCGTCCGGGACGCTGAAGGGACCTGATGCCATCGACGCCGAGCGCAACCAGTCGAAGTCTGGTTCCGCAGAGGACCGCGACTAGTTGTTCAAGGTGTGTCCATGTCCTCGTCCAGCATGAAGATACCCGCAGTGAAGGTGCCCGGCGTGAAGGTTCCCAGTCTTTTGTATCCAGCCTATGAGGCGCAGCTGGTGCGCGCTTTGAAGGGGAAGTCGATCCCTCAGCATGTGGCGATTATGTGCGATGGAAATCGACGCTGGGCGCGCGAAAATGGCTTCACCGATGTTTCTCACGGTCACCGTGTGGGTGCGAAGAAGATCGCGGAGATGTGCAGCTGGTGCGATGAGATGGGCATCGAGACCGTGACTGTGTACCTGCTGAGCACGGAGAACCTACAGCGCAGTCCGGAGGAGCTGAGCTTGCTGTGCGACATCATCGGTGATGTTGCCGACGAGCTGGCCGGCGACCCGGCAGGCTTCCGGCTTCGTACCGTGGGCCAGCTGGACTTGTTGCCGGATACGCTGCGCAGCCGCCTGCAGCGTAGTCAGGAAAAGGCTGCAGAGCATACCGGTGTGCGGGTGAATGTGGCCGTGGGTTACGGGGGCCGCCAGGAGATCGTGGATGCGGTGCAGAAACTGGTGGATGAGCTGGTGGCCGATGGGGTGGCGCCGGAGGAGCTGTCGGAGAAGATTACCGCGCAGGCTCTGGGGGATCACATGTACACGTCCGGTCAACCGGATCCGGATCTGGTGATTCGTACGTCTGGTGAGCAACGCCTCAGCGGATTCTTGCTGTGGCAGTCTGCGTATTCGGAGATTTGGTTTACGGACACGTACTGGCCAGCGTTTCGGCGCGTGGATTTTCTGCGGGCGCTGCGGGATTATTCGCAGCGGCACCGTCGCTTCGGAAAATAAGCGGCAGGCGCTACACCTTGCGCATCCGAACCTTCTGCACCAGATGATCCGGGCCCTTGCGCAGCACCAAGGACGCCCGCACCCTCGTGGGCAGGATGTTCTCCATCAAGTTGGGGAGGTTCACCGTCTGCCAGATCTCGCGGGCGACGAAGCTCGCCTCCTCATCACTCAACTCCGCGAAATGGTGGAAGTGCGCCTGGGGATCTTGGAACGCAGTGTTCTTTAACTTCAGGAACCTGTTGATGTACCAGTCTTCGATGTCCTCGCGCTTGGCGTCGACATAAATGGAAAAATCAAACAGGTCACTGACCATCAGCGTTGGGCCCGTCTCCAGCACATTGAGCCCCTCCACGATCAAAATATCGGGGCAATCGACCGTCACGAATTCGTCGGGGATACGGTCGTACGCCTCGTGGGAATATACCGGCGCGGTCACATTGCGGCGGCCGGACTTCACTTGCGTGACGAAGCGCAGGAGCGCGCCCTGGTCGTAGGACTCCGGGAAACCCTTGCGGTGCAGCAAGCGGCGCCGCTCCAGCTCCTCGGTGGGGAAGAGGAAACCATCGGTCGTCACCAAATCCACCCGCGGGGAGGACTCCCAGCGCTGCAGCAACACCTGCAACACACGAGCCACCGTGGACTTGCCCACAGCCACCGAACCGCACACTCCAATGATGTACGGGATCTTCGGCATGGTCTTGCCCAGGAACTCCTCCGTGACGCGATTGAGCTGCTTGTGGGCCTCCACGCGCAGGTTGATCAGGCGCGATAGGGGCAGGTAGACCTCGGAGACTTCTTCCAGGTCGATCTCATCACCGATGCCGCGCAGGCGCTCCAGCTCACATTCCGACAGCACCTGCGGCATCGCTTGGCGGAGTCCGCGCCACTGGGTGCGGTCGAACTCGATGTACGGGCTCGGCGCGGCTGAGGTGGAGCCGTGGTGTGATTCCTGCGGAAAAGCAGGCTGCGCTGCATGCGGGGAGGACCCAGTGGACGTCATGGCATCAATTGTGCACCTAAACGGGGTCAATGGGAAAATTGCAATGTAGAGGATAAAGGTTAGACTTTTCAGGAAAACCATTTCCCTTCTTCGAAAGGCCCATTGTCTGATGACTGAAACGCCACAGAACAATCAGCTGCAGCACAACATCCCACTCAGCGAGTTCGACCCCGAGGTAAACAACGCCATCGCCGGCGAGCTGAGCCGCCAGCGCAACACCCTGGAGATGATCGCCTCCGAGAACTTCGTCCCCCGCGCAGTGCTGCAGGCACAGGGCTCCGTACTGACCAACAAGTACGCAGAAGGTTACCCAGGCCGCCGCTACTACGGTGGCTGCGAGCACGTAGACATCATCGAGGACCTGGCACGTGACCGTGCGAAGGCTGTTTTCGGCGCGGAGTTCGCGAACGTGCAGCCACACGCCGGTGCGCAGGCTAACGCTGCAGTCCTGATGGCGCTGGCCAACCCTGGCGATAAGATCATGGGCCTGTCCCTGGCACACGGTGGCCACCTGACCCACGGCATGCACCTGAACTTCTCTGGAAAGCTCTACGACGTTGTTGCCTACGAAGTGGACCCAGAGACCTTCCGCATTGACATGGACAAGGTGCGCGAGCAGGCGTTGAAGGAAAAGCCACAGGTGATGATCGCAGGTTGGTCTGCCTACCCTCGCCACCAGGACTTCGCGGCCTTCAAATCCATCGCGGATGAAGTGGGCGCCAAGCTGTGGGTGGACATGGCTCACTTCGCAGGCCTCGTGGCTGCGGACCTGCACCCATCCCCAGTGCCACATGCAGACGTGGTGTCCACCACCGTGCACAAGACCCTGGGCGGTCCTCGCTCCGGTCTGATCCTGTCCAAGCAGGAGTACGCCAAGAAGCTGAACTCCGCTGTCTTCCCGGGACAGCAGGGTGGCCCGCTGATGCACGTGGTGGCAGCGAAGGCTGTGGCGATGAAGGTTGCTCAGACTGAGGAGTTCCGCGACCGTCAGCGCCGCACCCTGGAGGGCGCCCAGATCATCGCTGAGCGCCTGAACGGTGAGGACACGAAGGCTGCCGGCGTGCAGGTGCTGACCGGTGGTACCGACGTGCACCTGGTCCTGGCAGACCTGCGTAACTCCGAGCTGGACGGCCAGCAGGCTGAGGATCTGCTGCACGAGGTGGGCATCACCGTTAACCGCAACGCCGTGCCGTTCGACCCACGCCCACCCATGGTGACCTCCGGCCTGCGCATCGGTGCCTCCGCACTGGCATCCCGTGGCTTGGATGCTGCCGCCTTCACCGAGGTTGCTGACGTGATCGGCACCGCCCTGGCTGGCAACGCTGACGTGGAGGCCCTGCGCGCCCGCGTTTCCAAGATCGCTGAGGACTTCCCGCTGTACGAAGGCCTCGAGGAGTGGAAGCTGGCCTAGCATGACCGAGATGAACGACGCCACAGCGCGCTCCTCAACAGCCCTCATTGTCGTTGACGTCCAGAATGACTTCGTGGATGGTTCGTTGGCAACGGGGCGGGGCGCGGCGGTGGCGTCGTTGATCACTGACCATCTGCGTGCAACCACCTATGGCGTGGTGGTGGGCACCAAGGATTGGCATATTGACCCGGAGGGGCACT